>JADJUV010000039.1 GCA_016716885.1 Candidatus Trichofilum aggregatum
TCCGCCATCGTCAACTGCAAATGGACCATCGTTTTGGTGTGATAAAAACCCAGCGATTCATACAGATGACCCGCGGCCGCGTTCTCACGCCAGGCCCCTATCTTCACCCGATGCACCGATTTTCTCTGTAACTCATGGAGTGCAGTCAACATCAGTTGTCGCCCCAGCCCTTGCCCCTGGTGCGCGGCCGCAACCCCCAACGGCTCAATCACCCCCTCATCTCTGGCATCCGGCCAATACCAGACAAAACCAACGGCCTCGTCTCCCTTCAGCAAAAACCGGGGTAGCCCCTGCCGGGGAAACAGATTGAACAATTCGTCATCGGTGTAGGGTTGGTACCAGGGATGCGGGCCAAAGCTGTCATCGTACAGGCGACGGAAGGTGGTCGCGGCCGCGTTGCGGGTCAGTTGGCGGATGGCAAAACCGGTGGGCAAGGTCGGCAAAGCCAGCGCTGGCCCCCCTTCCCGAATGAGTTCCCACTCTTCATGGTGCAGGTCGAACCCATTGGCTAACAAGAAAAGCCCGGCCGGGGTCTGCACATCGGCCAGCGAGAAGGTGAGGGTCTGAATGCCTTGCGGCCGCAAGCCAGGCACCAACGCTTTCAGCAACTCGCGGCCAATGCCGCGCCGTTGGAAAGCCGGGGCCACCGCTCCGGTCAGGTCGGCCATGTGGGTGAGGCCGGGCACGGGCAACGCGGCCGCGTACCCTACCACCTGCCCCCTGATCTCTGCTACCTGGGCAAATGCGGCCGCGTCTAACAGCGTCCGTAGCTCACGGGCGGAGTGGGTCTGGCGGGGATTGACCTGCTGATGAATGCTGAGGAGCGCGGCCGCGTCCCCGTCTAAAACTTTACGAATAACCATGAGCGATCACCTGATGTGTTATAATGAGCCATAGGCGTAGTTTGAATGAGTTGAATAATTAATTGTTGAACGGTTGAATGGGTAATGAAGCGGTAGACGCTTCCCCTCGTTAATCATTCAACCATTCACAAATTCACCGATTAATTATTTTCTTCCTCCCAACTGAAACATCCATTTATTATTCGGCTACGAGGAAAGGACATCATGTTATCCCCTTTACCCGTTTTAGAAAAACAACACCAGCCACAACGGCTCAATTTGTTTTTCTCTGTGAATCTCTGTGTCTTCACCTCTGTGCCCTCTGTGTAACCTCTTTCTTACTAACCCTTCTTCACGCAACACGCACCACGCACCATCCTATGTACGTCATTGGCACCGCCGGACACGTTGATCACGGCAAATCCACCCTTGTACGCGCCCTTACCGGCATAGACCCTGACCGCCTGGCTGAAGAAAAAGCCCGCGAAATGACCATTGACCTGGGGTTCGCCTGGCTCAGCCTGGCTGGCCTACCTGATGAAGTCGGCGTGGTAGATGTGCCCGGCCACCGGGATTTCATCGAGAACATGCTGGCGGGGGTGGGCGGCATTGACCTGGCCCTGTTTGTGGTGGCCGCCGATGAAGGGGTGATGCCCCAAACCAAGGAACATCTGGCCATTCTTGACCTGCTCGCCATTCGTGGCGGGGTGGTGGCCCTGACCAAAACCGACATGATTGATGACCCGGAATGGCTCGATCTGGTGTCGCTGGATGTGGCCGAAGCTCTGCAAGGCACGGTGTTGGCCGATGCTCCCATCGTGCCGGTTTCGGCGCGGACGGGGGGCGGGCTGAAGGAGCTGAAAAAGATTCTCAGCGAACGGTTGCAACAGGTAGAGCCACGCGAAGACCGCGGCCGCGCCCGTCTGTCTGTTGACCGTGTCTTTACCCTATCCGGCTTTGGCACCATCGTCACCGGCACACTCATTGGTGGCTCTTTCCAGGTAGGCGAGGCCATCGAAGTGCAACCTACCGGCCTGAAAGGGCGCATTCGTGGCCTGCAAAGCCACAAAACGAAGCTGGAAACGGCCCGCCCCGGTAGCCGGGTGGCCATTAACCTGACCGGCATGGACAAAGATGACATCCGGCGCGGCGATGTGGTCGCGGCCGCAAACGTCGTCAGAAGCACCGTTTTATGTGATGTCAGCTACCGCCACCTGCCGGACGCGGCCGCGCCCCTACGCCACAACGCCGAGGTCAAGCTGTTTGTGGGGGCCAAAGAGGTGTTAGCCCGTGCCCGTGTGCTGGGCAGTGCCGAGATCAAACCGGGTGAAGAAGGCTGGTTACAACTGGTACTGCGCCAACCGGCGGCTATCGTGCGCGGCGATCATTTTATCCTGCGCCGCCCTTCGCCGGGAGCCACCATCGGCGGCGGTCTCATCCTCGACCCCCACCCCGGCAAACAGCACCGCCGCTTCCGCCCCGAAGTCATCAGCCGCCTGCAAACACTCAGCCAGGGCACACCCGCCGAGTTACTCCTGCAAACGCTCATGCGCCTGGAACCCATTCCGGCGGCTAAGTTACTCAAGCAGGCGGGCATGGATGCCGCGGCCGCGCAAGAGGCCCTGGCCGAGTGTGAACAGGAAAAGCTCGTAGTCCGCCTGGACGAACAACTGGTGAGTCAGGCTACCATGCGCCGTTGGTTGGGGCAGATTGAGTTGATGGTGCGCCAATATCATCGCGATTATCCGTTGCGCCTGGGTATCTCGCGGGAAGAGGTGCGTAGCCGCTTGAAACTGAGTGCCACCGTGTTTAATCCGCTGATACGGGACGCGGCCGCGAACTGTCTCCTGGTTGAAGCCAATGCCCTGCTCCATCTGCCCGGTCACACCATCCAGTTTAGCCCCGCCCAACAAGGCAAAGTGGACCGGCTCATGGCTCTGTTCCAGCAAAGTGGCATCAACTCACCCAGCGTCAAGGAGTGCCAGGATCTGGCTGGTGAGGATGTTTATTTTGCTCTGGTGGATTTGGGGAGTTGCAGCCGGTGAATGAGAGTGTGGTGTACGCGGCCGCGGATTATCACCGCTTCATCCATGTTATTCTTGACTACTTACGGCAACACGGCAAAATCAACGCCGCCCAGGTGCGGGACCTGTTTAACACCAGCCGCAAATATGCTATTGCCCTGCTGGAGCACCTGGATGGGAAACGCCTCACCCGACGCGATGGCGATGACCGGATTTTATTCAACTAACCTAACCTGGACCAGCCAGAACCAAAGAGGTTTGTCCGCAGATTAAGCGAATTATCACGAAGGGATTAAAAATCAGCGTTAATTCCTGAAATTCGTGGCTAATCTTCTTGCTTACTGTACAAGAAATTGACTCGGAAGGTACTAACGACTCATAACGAACAATGACTAGAAACGTAATTGAGGTGTATTTACATCTGCTGGATAACCAGAGGGAAACAGCCCTGAGCGCGTTAGTGGGGCTGAGTGATGAACAAATCTGGCAACGTCCGGCTCCCAAAGAGTGGAGCATTGGCGAAATCTTGAACCACAATTATCTGCTTATCGCCAGCACCTTGCCCTATGTACGGTTGGCCTGGCGCTGGTGGGGCTGGCGCGGCCGCAGACGTCGCCACCTGCCTTACCCAACCGAAATCCCTGATCTATACCGTGATGGCAAATTCCCCATGTGGGTGGGATTCATGTGGACACCCCGCCACAACCCGCGCCGCCCCGTCCCCCTCACCCAACTCACGAGCGAATTACGCGCCTTGCACCAACAAGCCCATGATTTTTATGACGATAAAGACGAGGCCGAATTGGGACACGTTCATCTCTACGATCCCTACTTTGGCTGGCTCAACCTGATCTTGACCCTACGCCTGGGCATTTATCACGATCAACTCCATTATGATGATGTGCTGAAACTGGCCCAGGAGATAAAACGGGGAACATCATAATTCATCCCCTCACCGCTATCCTTTTCAACCTGGACGGCACATTGGTTGGAGCAGGCGATAACACTTTAGCGGCAACGGTATGCCGCTGTCGGGTTGGTTGAAAATCAGGCTTATGCGGGCATCCCGGCGTTAATGGCGTCGTTTCGCCTTTATTCTGGCGACCACAAACCGCATCTGCATGCCCGGCGCATTCTGACCCATCATAGCCTGGGGCATTATTTCGCGGGGGTTGGTTGGGGGGGCCCGATGACAAGGGAATTGTTGGCTTATTTGCCAGGAAGGGGGCGCGGCGCGCCCCGGGGGGGGCGGGCCCGCGGCCCGCAAAACGGCCCCGCGGTGGCCGGTGAGCGGCCCGGCGGGGCCTGGTTATCCCCCCACCCTTTTTTCCCCCCCCTCCAAACCAATTGACGCCCCCTTTTCTCACTGCTAGACTTCACTCAGTTTGATAATGACCCGCTGAATTGTTCAAAATGAGAAGCCATGCTTACCCAAGAGAAACTCATTGCCCAATTACATCAAAGTTACCCCTATTTGGCCGCCGAATTTGGCGTGAGCCGCATTGGCTTGTTTGGTTCATTTGCCAAAGAGGCGGCTAACGAAAACAGCGATGTCGATCTCTTTGTCGAATTTGACCGTCCCCCGGGCTTCAAATTCATTGAATTAAGCGAATACTTGGAAAAACTATTGGGGCGTAAGGTAGATATTCTGACCCAGGCAGGTTTACAAGGAATTCGTGTTAGTCGTGTGGCGGAGAGTATTGCCCGGAGCATTATTTATGTCTGAGCGGACGGAACAGGATTTCCTGAGCGACATGCAAGAAGCACTCCATCGCATCGCTGGTTATACAGTCGGGATGACGTACAAAACATTTCTGAGTGACAAACGAACTCAGGATGCCGTCATTCGCAATCTGGAAATTCTAGGTGAAGCGACCAAGCATATTGCGGAGCCAACACGACTTACTTACGACCACATTCCCTGGAAAAATATGGCTGGGGCCAGGGATCGGTTAATCCACAACTACTTTGGCGTTAACCTGGACATTGTATGGCAAATTGTAACGGCAGAACTGCCTCAGGTGGCGATAGATTTAGCCCAGGTGGTATCTGATCTGACAGCAAAAGAAGACTAACCCGCAATCTGTCCCCTACCCGTTATGCACATCATCATTCCCGACGATTATCAGAATGCTACGCCTGGCTTGGCCTGTTTTGCCAAACTGGCGGGGCATACTGTTACGGTGTTCAATGACACCGTCAAGGATATGGATGCTTTGGTCGAACGGCTTTACCCGGCCGAGGCCCTGGTGCTCATCCGGGAACGCACTCCCATTACAGAAGCATTGTTGGCTCGTCTACCCAACCTGAAATTGATTAGCCAGACGGGCAAGGGGATAACGCATATTGACGCGGCCGCAGCCACCCGCCACCATGTCCTCATCTGTGCCGGAACCGGCTCCCCCACCGCCCCCGCCGAACTCACCTGGGCGCTCATCATGGCCGCCCTGCGCCACATCCCCCAGGAAGTGGCCCACCTGCGGGCCGGGGGCTGGCAGACGACGGTGGGTAGGGTGTTACGCGGCCGCACCCTGGGTATCTTCGGTTATGGCAAAATAGGGTCGCTGGTGGCCGGGTATGGACGGGCCTTTGGCATGAAGGTGCTGGTGTGGGGAAGAGAAGGATCATTGGCCCGCGGCCGCGCTGACGGTTACACCCCTGCCCCCGACAAAGAAACATTTTTCGCCCAAACCGACATACTTTCTCTCCATTTGCGGCTCATCCCCGAAACACGCGGCATCGTCACCTCTGGCGACCTGGCCCTGATGAAACCGGACGCGCTCCTCGTTAATACCAGCCGCGCCGAACTTATCGCTCCTGGCGCCCTGGAAATGGCCTTGCGGGCCGGTCGTCCCGGCTGGGCGGCAGTGGATGTATACGAGGAAGAGCCGATCCTGGGCGCGAATCATCCTCTGCTCAAGTTGGACAACGCCCTTTGTACACCCCACCTCGGTTATGTCGAACAAGACAGCTATGAACTGTATTTCAGCCAGGCATTTGAGCAGGTGCTTGCCTTTGCGGAAGGCCATCCCATCAACGTGGTAAACCCCGAGATCCTCGACACCTAAAGAGTTTAGAGCGAGTCCAGGACGCGGGGCGATCAAGATGGATGAAAACAGCGAGTAGCGAGTACGAGGCATGAAACTCACAACCTGAAACTTGAAACTTGAAACTTATTTTCGCAGGAGTGACCTATGAATTGGCAAGATATTTTCGCTCCCTCGGAACCAGCGATAGAAACGATTATTCGTGGTTCGGTGATGTACCTGGTGCTGTTTTTTCTGCTCCGCCTGACGCTCAAACGGGTGGGCGGTAATATCAGCCTGGGTGAGGTGTTGATGATTGCCCTGGTCGCGGCCGCGGCCCAAAACGCCATGGCCCGTAACCATACCTCTGTCACCGATGGTGTCATCCTGGTCGCCACCATTGCTTTCTGGAGTTACACCCTGGATTGGCTGGCTCACCGATTCCCCTGGTTTGAACGATACTACAGTCCCCCACCCATACTCCTGGTCAAAAACGGCAAAATTATCCACGCCAATCTACGCCGCGAACTCATCACCGAGGCCGAGTTATGGAGTCAATTACGCAACTTTGATATTGAACACCTGTCGGAAGTGGCTGAGGCGTACATCGAAAATGATGGTCACATTACCGTCATCCGCCGCGATTAACTCCCCAGGTTCGTAGTAACGGCTTTGAGCGGGCTCCCCCCGCCCCGCCGCGGTCCTCCACGGGGGCCGGGGCGGGGGGTCCGTCGTGTGCGGCGGGCTTGTGCGGCCCGGGGGGCGTCTTCGTTTGTGTGCGGCTTTTGCCCAGTCAAAATAGCGTACAGGCTTAAGTTCCCCTCTTGCCCATCACTGGTGAAATGATGTTCAACCAGCAAACCGGCGGCCTGGGCCAAAGCCGTGAGTTCGGGCTGATCAATCTGGCAGACATAGCGCAGAGCCGTTCCCCCTCGTTGCCAGGTCAACAAATAATCATGCATTTCCACCTCATCCTGGCTCAACCCCACCCGCGACCAAGCCACAACTTTGCGCTGTTGCCGTGCGCTGTCTAAAAATTGCCAGGTAGAGATGAGGACGCGGCCGCGTTCCCCCACATGTTTTCTCATCTCGCGCAACAATTTAACCCGATTCTCGCGCCCGGGGATATGCTGCAAAACAGCCAGGCAGGCAATAGCCGGGAACTGTCCCAATCCAGCCAGGCAACCGGGCTGGCTGATGTCTCGTTCTAAAAACGTGCCGGGCGTATTCGCGGCCGCTTTCGCCAGCAACGCCGCGCTGAAATCTATGCCGGTGTACTGCTCAATTACCCCTCGTTCCAGCAAAAAGCGACCAAACCGCCCCTCGCCACAGCCCAGTTCCAGCAAATGGGGGCAAGGTTGGGGCAGATGCTCCAGGAGAAGGGCAAAACCAGGTTGCGGCCGCGCCCGGCTTTGGGCAAACGGATCAGCCACCTGCTCATAAAAGGCCCGGTTCAGGGCAAGGAATTGTTGGGCGATAGGGGGTTTCAAGTTTCAAGTTCCAGGTTTTTAGTTTCGAGTTTAAAGTTCCGAGTTTGGGCACTCAATCTTGAGTCCACTGAAAGAAGCCACGAATTGACAAATAATACAAATTTCATTCCAATCACTTTGCCACTTTGCCACTCTGCCACTCTGCCACTTTGTCACTTTGCCACTCTGCCACTTTGCCACTCTACCCCTCAGTCCTCACCACCCATCTCTTTCACCTTTCTTATCCGCCGGGTGTTGGTGACGAACCAGAGTTGGCCGTTGCTGGTTTGCACCCAGACAGCCGGGGGAGCGTGGCGCACGACGCGGCCGCGCCACCACCGTTCATCACCCGCAAATTGAATTTCCACCGGGTCTCCGGGTTGGTACTGGTCGCTGAGCCGTTTGGTCATATCAACAACCAAACCGGCGCAAGGTTTGATCCACCGAGGCGATGTAACCACCGCCGAAGAGGCGCACATGGACAAGCAATGGATAGAGGTTGTATAAATCGCGCCGTTCGTTCCAGAAGCCGGGCGCGATGGGGTTTTGCTCCTGATAAGCGGCAAAAAACGTCTGCCCGAAGGTGCCAAACAAGGTGATAAAGGCTAGCTCGATTTCCGGGTGGGCGTAGTAGATGGCGGGGTCAATGAAACCAGTGACGCGGCCGCGCTCCGCCAACACATTCGTCGTCCACACGTCACCATGGATCAGGGCTGGTTGGGTGGGTTCTTCTAACCAGCGGGGCAACTGTCCGGCCAACTTCTCCAGCCGCGCCATCATCGAACCGGGCAACTGTCGGGCATCCAGAGCGAACCGGGCCATGTAAAGTAGGCGCTGATCGCGGAAGAAATCGAGCCAGCGGGTTGTCCAGGGGTTTGGTTGGGGCAGGCCACCGATGAGGGTATCTTGTGACAAACCAAACTGGGGAGTGGTGATGCGGTGAAGGGTGGCTAAGTGCGCGGCCGCGTCTCGTTCAGTGGCGACATCAAAGTGACTATCACCGGGCACAAATGCCATGACCAGCAACTCTGGGGTGCTGTGTAGCACCTGGGGCACGGGTAGCTGGCTGTGTTGGGCCAGGTAGGTGAGCATGAACCCTTCAAGGTGAAGTTGGGGTTGCGGCCGCGAGTCCACCTTCACCACCACCGTTCGCCCATCGGCCAGCCCCGCCTGATACACCTCACCGACACAACCGCCCGGTAGCGGCCGCAAATCCAACACTTTCTGGCCCACAATCTCGCTCAACACCATAAGAACAAGGATGAATTAGGAAGGATGAATTATGAAAAGAGGGAACCCGACTTCTAATTCATCCTTCCTAATTCATAATTCCCTTTCACTGCCGCCGCAGACGCATCAGGGCAAACACAACCAATCCGCCGCCCAAGAAAGCTAACACACCGACCAATAAAACAACATAAACTGGCATGGCGTAATTGGAAGCCGTAGTCCCAGATTCTATACTGCTCTCTAATTCCTGATTACGTACTGACCCCTGATCACCGTCTGAACTGGTGATGACGGGCTGAAGGCCAGTGCCAACTTCCGCCCGTTCACAATCGTACAGCCCTTTCATATCACTCAAATCATGAACGTTAGAGACATCGGGGCGGCCTGCATCTAGATTGAACACAGGATCAACAGTCATTTCCTGGGGTGAGATCACTGTGTTCAGGCGGGTCAAGTAGGCGTGTTTCTGTCTAAATTGTTGCAAAAGAGGGTGCGTGATCGCCAGTTGGTTAGTCGGTGCGGCATACTCGGTAACAAACGCCTGCCCATTGTCTTCGTTGGCCGTGCGCCCCATCAGTGCGCGATAATCATTGGCACCAAAGGTGAAGAAGGTTAAATCCTCATCTTTAATTTCCATATGGGCATAGTTTTCGGGCACATATTGGCCGGAACCATAAAACCAGACCAGCACGGCCATATCCGGATTTGCCGCCACCGCTGTCAGGCGCAACGGGATCATCGGTTTTTCGCTGGGATAGGTGATTTTGATGGGCTGAATATCCTGGACAGCACTATCCGGTAACAGTTTCATCGCCAGGAAGACAAATTTCTCTTCCACATAGACGTTGATCAACGGTTCCATCTGCTCTTGAACGGTGTAATTATTGGTGCGGAGCCAGGTAATGAGGGCTGCCGGGTCTTCGGAACCAATGACATCAAAGCTAAAGGGGCCTACTTCGCCACTGGCAAATACCTGCACTTCAACTACCTCAACCACACGAGTTACCTGTATAACTCCTTCCATAGCGACCCTGGCACAATCAGGGAAGATCGGTGGAATAAAAACAGGGTTGGTCAGAGTTTCCAATTCCGTAAACGCGGCCATGCTATCTTCTGGCACTTCGAGGTCTTCGCTGGTGATGGGGGTAGGCAAAGGTAAAACCCAGGAGAAATCCGGGGCCGAACCAGTATATTGGATTTGAATGTAGGCTGAAATGGTGCCATCACCATTATCGGTAAAGATGATACGTTCGGCGTTTTGGTCTACCGGTATATTTTGGCAGAAGAGACCTCCGCACGCGGCCGCGTCCTTCACCCCCACTGCCGCCCACAGGAACACCAATAGGAGTACCAACCACCCTTTACGCCTCATAACAATCTCCTTCATTTGAACCACCCCTGTCAACAAGTTTTATCTTCAGTTCATCCCCTATAATTCCCCTTTTACTGCCGCCGCAGGCGCATCAGGGCAAACACAATCAGTCCGCCCCCCAAAAGGCCTAACACGCAGACAGACAAAATAACAATAGCGGGCAGTGCATAGTTGGCGGCACCACTTTCAGAGGTTGATCCGCTCCCTGATCCCTGGTCATTGCCTGAGCCGGTCAGGAAAGGCAGAAGGCCACTGCTACTTTCCGCTCGTTCGCAATCATATAACCCTTCCATGCTGCTCAAATCATGGATATTGGAGACATCAGCCCGGCCCGCATCCGTCTTGAACACCGGATCAACGGTCATTTCTTCCGGTGAGATGACCGTATTCAGACGAGTCAGGTAGGCATGTTTTTGTCCGAATTCCAGCAGAAGCGGATGGGTCACGGCCAGTTGACCCGTGGGCGCAGCATATTCCGTCACAAACGCTTGACCATTGTGCTCGTTGGCCGTGCGGCCCATCAGAGCACGGTAATCGTTACCGCCAAAGGTGAAGAAGGTTAAATCCTCATCTTTGACTTCCATGTGGGTGTAATTTTCCGGTACATATTGGCTGGAACCATAAAACCAGACCAGGACAGCCATATCCGGGTTCGCCGCCACCGCTGTCAGGCGCAACGGGATCATCGGTTTTTCGCTGGGATAGGTGACTTTGATGGGTTGAATATCCTGGACAGCACTATCCGGTAACAGTTTCATCGCCAGGAAGACGAATTTTTCTTCCACATAGACATTGATCAATGGTTCCATTTGCTCTTGAACCGTATAGTTGTTGGTGCGCAGCCAGGTAATGAGGGCTGCTGGGTCTTCGGAACCAATGACATCAAAGCCAAAGGGGCCAACTTCGCCACTGGCAAACACATCCACCCCACCCGCTGATGACGGCACAGCCGAATCGGCCATATCATCCATAGCCACCATAGCGCAATCGGGAAAAATTGGCGGTATAAAAACAGGATTGGTGAGGGTTTCTAACTCTGTAAACGCAGCCATGCTATCTTCTGGCACTTCCAGGTCTTCTCCGGTGATGGGGGTAGGCAAAGGCAAAATCCAGGAGAAGTCCGGGGCTGAACCGGTGTATTGGATTTGAATGTAAGCTGAAATGGTGCCGTCGCCGTTATCGGTAAAGATGATACGTTCGGCGTTTTGGTCTACCGGTATATTTTGGCAGAAGAGACCCCCGCACGCGGCCGCGTCCTGCATCCCTACTGCCGCCAACAAAACTACCAACAGAAGTACCAACCATCCTTTGCGCCTCATAACAACCTCCTTGATTGTGAAGCCGAACCGATAGGGTTATTTTGCAAACGTTCAAACAGATTGAATCAATGAGAATTTATGGGGCTGTCACCACCAGATCATCAAACTCTACCACCGTCGTGCCGGGGTCAAAGGGGCTGGCTCCCAGGCCAATATCCCCCCGTACAAACGTGGGGTCGGTCACTGTAGCTAAAGCTATGCCGTTGACTTTCAGCGTAAGTTGGTTGCCCACACAACTGGCTTCCATACTGTTCAAGGCCGTGCCCTGATTAATCACGTCACTATACTGAAACTGCCCGCCCCCGGAGAGGTATTGTACGACTGAACCAGTCTGGTATTTGGCGATGACATAATAACCATCACCGCTAATGAGAAACAGGTAGAAGTTTTGCTCATTTTGGTAGCGGCAGATGATGCCAAAGGCGTTGTCATCAGGGCCACCCGCCTGGCGGGTCTGTACCTGAATAATGGCATCTTCAAACTCTTTATCGGGGTTGGTCCAGCGGATTTCGTTAGGTTGGTTGGATGTTACAGTGAGCAAACCGTTGGCAATTTCGACCTTGCCCCCAGCCCGATCATAGGTCAACCAACCACAATTGCGCCCTTCAGTGAAATCATCACGAAATAGCACCCCGCCTTCGTTGCAGGGGAGCGGTTCGATGTTTTCGGTATTACAGGCCACCAACGCGGCCGCGGTCAGCCCCAACACCATCCAGGTTAATAATCGCCACATGGCCCACTTCCTTTGGCAATAAATCACCCTAACCCTTCTTCTCCAACTTATCCATCTGTTGTTCCAGTTCCTCGATTTCTTTGTGCAAATCAACCTGTTGTCGGCTGGTTAGCAAATAACTTACCAACACCACCAACCACAGGACAATAATTACCACAGCGACAAGCGTTAAGTTTTCTAACATTGTTTTTTCCTTTTTACGACGGTTTACTAAATGGTGTAGTCCAGTTTTACGAAAGATGGACGTATGTTTTATGACAAGTCTCACCATTCGTTTGGGCCGGAACCCCGCCCCAGGGGCGGGGAATGGTTTTCGGGGCCTATGCCCGAAAAACCGCCCCTGTGCCCCTTCCCCCGGGAAGGGGGTTAGGGGGATGGTCTTCCGACTAAATCTACGCCAGACTTCTGTAAAACGCCAAGCTTTCAAGAAAAGGGGCTTGTTTGGTGCCGCTTTAGCGGGCTAGCGCCAGCCCGCTAAAGCGGTCACTACGAACCAAAGCCCCCCATAAATATCTGAACATCGATCGTTACAGCTACAACCGGCTATCCCACAAAGGTTCGGGCACTTGGCGTTGATGGTTTTCATAACGAGCCATCACAAATAGCGCATCCGACAAACGGTTCAAGTAGGGTACCACAAAAGGGCCAACCGGTTCCTCACGGCGTAGGCTGATAACTTCCCGCTCAGCCCGGCGGCAGACGGTGCGGGCCACATGCAACTGGGCCGACCCCATGGAACCACCCGGCAAGATGAAGTTCTCTAACGGCCCAACAACCTCACTCAATTCGTCTATCAAGGTTTCCAGCGCTTCCACATGGCGGGCTTCAATTTGGGGAATCTGATAGGTTTGTTTGTCCTCTTCCGGGAAGCAGAGGTCAGAACCCAGGTGAAATAGCTCATTTTGAATGGCAGGCAGGCATTCGGCCAGCCGAGGCGAGAGGCCAACGGCGACGGCCACACCCAGGACAGAATTCAGTTCGTCTACGGTGCCATAACTGGCAACACGTAACGCATCTTTGGGCACACGCTGGCGACTACCTAAAGCGGTGGTGCCATCATCCCCTTTCTTGGTGTAAATCTTGGTTAGTCTAGGCATAGTAGCTGACGATTGTAGATTGACGCGGGGCGATTTCCAAACGCAACTCACAATTCAGCCGATTGCGCGGCCGCGAGGACATCCGCAGGAGTGAGCCAGCCACGTTGGGGGAACAACTGGGCGATTTGCGGGGCGAAGGTGGGATGGTGGGGCAAAATGGCGGCTGGATGGCCTTGGGCCAGCACGCGGCCGCGCTGCAACAAAATAACATGGTGGGCTACCTGCGCCACCAATTCCACGTCATGTGTCACCAACAAAATGCCCATCCCCTGCGCCAACCAGTCAGACCATAGCGCCATCAGATTCTGTTTGTTTTGGTAATCAAGTCCACGGGTAGGCTCGTCGAGCAGGAGCAGCCGCGGCCGCGTCACCGTCACAGCCCCCAAGGCCACCCGCTGCCTCTGCCCCACCGACAAATCACGCGGGTACAGCCCGGCCACAGCGGCTAACCCCAATTGGCGCAACAACGGCTCAATGGCCGCGGCCGCGTCCCGTTTGCTCATGATTCTGTAAGGTCAGCGCCAACTCCCCCGCCACACTCTCAGCAAAGAGCAGATCATCCGGATTTTGCGGCAGGTAGGCCATCTGGCGACAAATTTCGGCGACCGGTTTGCCCTTGAGCGAGACACCCGCCAGCGTTACCTCGCCGGTTTGCGGCCGCAACAAACCCACCATACTTTTCAATAATGTCGTCTTGCCCGAACCATTGGCCCCCATAATGGCGACCAGTTCCCCGGCCCCCACCGTAAGCGACACCTCTTGTACGGCCGGTTTGTCGTTGTACTGGTAGCTTAGATGAGAAACGGTCAGCAGGGGGTGTGCCCTCTCCCCCTCTCTCTCTCCCCTCCAGGGAGAGGGCTGGGGTGAGAGGGCTGTCAGGTGTGCCTTCGCTTCTATCACCGTCAGGGGCAACGGCTCCCAACCCAGTTTGCGCCCTAGTTCAACCACGGGCGGTACATGGCTCAGGTGAGGAAGAATATCTCGCGGTGGCCCGTCATGGGTCACGCGGCCGCGTTCCAGCACCACCATTCTATCCACCTGCCCCAACACCCGCTCCAGCCGATGTTCGGCCAGCACCACCGTCAGCCCTAACTGCTCATGCAAGCGGGTCAGGGCGTCCAGCACTTCACAGGCCGAGGCCGGGTCAAGCTGGCTGGTGGGTTCGTCAAGGACGAGGATGTGCGGCCGCAAAGCTAACGCGGCCGCAATCGCCACCCGCTGTCGTTCACCCCCGGAAAGGGTGGTAATGAGGCGGTCACGCAAGGGGGTCAATTCTAACCAGGCCATTACCTGCGCCACTCGTTCACGCATTTCGGCCGGGGGCAGGGCCGCATTTTCCAGGCCAAAAGCAATCTCCGGCTCCACCCGGTCCAACACCGCCTGGGCTTCCGGGTTCTGCCAGACAAACCCCACCCGGCGGCTCAACTGTTGTGGCCCGGTCTGGATGGTTTCCAGCCCGTCTACCACCAGTTTGCCGCTAATCTTGCCCCCGGTAAAGTGGGGCACAAGCCCGTTCAAGGTGCGCAACAGGGTGGATTTGCCCGACCCCGACTCACCCGCTACCAGGACAAATTCGCCCGGCTGGATGCTCAAGGAGACATCGCGCAGGGCTGGTTCGTCGCGGTTAGGGTAGGTATAACTGACGTGGTGAAAGGTGATCATGGGATGGGTGTTTTATCATGGCTGGTTTGCGGCCGCAACCGTGGGTATGAAATATACTTCTATTCTTCAAGGGAACCCCCGCACCGTAAATAAGGCCGTCCAGATATCTATAAAGATTCTGCTTGTCGTGACCGCTTTAGCGGGCTAACACCAGCCCGCTAAAGCGGTCACGACAAACCAAGACCCCAAATGATTATCTAAACAGCTATCGTACAGCTTTATGAAAGGTGAGTACATGTTTTATGATAACTGCCTGTATCAGTTTGTCGCCGGAAACCCCCACCCCTAACCCCGCCCCCAGGGGCGGGGAACGTTAATATCGTGTCGTTTTTTGAGGGCGTGCGCCCTCAAAAAACGACACAAACAGGTTTCCCCCTTCCTTGGGGGGGGGGGGACGTACCGATTATTTAACAACTGGGAAGGGGGTTAGGGGGATGGATCTTCCGACGGAACCCGCCAAGGAGTTATGCCAAGTTTTACTCGTTAACCTGGGAAAAGTCCTGACTCCCTATAAACTATTTAAGCCTGGAGAAAATTAATGATAAACTAGAGTCCATGTCGCGTGAATGGAGTCCCTTAACTCGTACCCTGGTTATTGGTATGGTGTTGGCCCTGACAGCCGCCTTCATCTATGCCATACAACCACTTATCCCTCCCCTTATCATTGCCGGGTTACTCGCTTACATCCTTAACCCCCTCGTCAACCACCTTATCCGGCGGTTCAAATGGCGACACAAAACCGCCGCCAACCTCGTCTATTTCTTCTTTTTAATTCTGCTTGTCGCCACACCAAGCACCCTGGCTCCCCTTTTCATCAGAGAACTACGCGCCCTCACCGCCGAACTTTCTCTGGTGCAAACCCAGGTGGAAAGTTATCTGGCCAACCCCCTGGAGGTCATGGGGCGCATCATCTACCTGGATCAGATATGGGTGTACATTCTGGGCCTCATTGGCGAAGCGTTCACCCCCGCCGCTGAAGATGCCGTACTGGTGCTAGAGACCACTTCCAGCAGTCTCATCGGCCTGATTCTAGTTCTGGTAACCAGTTACTACTTTTTGCTCGATTGGACGGGTTTACGAGATTGGCTGGCGAATCTACTACCTGAACACGAGCGACCCGATTATTACCGCCTATTGACCGAAATGGACATTATCTGGTGGGCTTATGTTCGGGGCACCCTGGTGTTGATGCTTATCATGGGCATTCTGTTTGTCATCATTGGGGCCATTATTGGTTTACCAGGGGCGTTGGGGATTGGCATTATGACCGGCCTCTTAAGCATGATCCCCGAACTAGGCCCTATCGTGGCCGCCATCGTCGCTTCACTGGTGGCTCTGGTCGAAGGGTCACGCACGCTACCCATCTCTAACCTATGGTTTGCCCTGTTGGTGATGATTATTTACATCGTCGTGATGCAATTAAAATCGTTGTGGCTGCGGCCGCTGGTTATGGGCCGCTTCATGCACATGAACACCGGGCTGGCCTTCGTCGCCATCATCGGGGCGATTATTCTGCAAGGGGTCTTGGGTGCGTTGATCGTCCTGCCCGTTATCGCCACCATCGGCATCCTGGGTCGCTACCTGCGTGCCCGCCTGCTCAACCTACCCCCCTGGCCGGAGAGCGAGCGGCTACAGCTAGACCGACAGCAGGAGTTAGAATTAAAACAAGAGCTAGCGGCGGAAGAAATAGTGAATTAATATAGCTTTCAAGAAAGATTTTGTTCGTAGTGACCGCTTTAGCGGGCGGTGCAACCCGCTGAAAGCGGTCACTACGAACCAAGACCACAAGTCGATATATCTGGCTTGAACAGGCTGCGACAAGCTCAGCCCCCATAATCGTTCTACCTTTTCTAAAATCATGACCGAACAAACCACTTTTTTCTCCCTGCTCCGTACTCATTTCAGTCCTGATGAACTCAAAACCCTCTGTTTTACCCTGGGGGTGGATTACGATGACCTGGATACCAGCCGCAAGTCCAGCCTGGCCCGTGAACTGGTCGAACATTGCCACCGGCGCGGCCAACTGCCCCAACTCGAAGCCACCATCCGCCAACAACGCCCTGACATTCTCTGGCCCAACCCCGGCGACCCAACTACGCCCGATCCTCTTAACCACCATTTCCAGGGCCTCATCCAGCTTCTCTCCTCAGACCGTTACCAGCTGGATAGCCGCTTTGTGCAACTGACGCTCCTGATTGATCGGGGGCCAGACGCGCAGTGGCAAAACCACCCTGCTCCGCCGCCTGCAACTGGATCACGCCTGGCGCGAACTGGAAACCCGGGCTTTTTGGCGGCGTGTTGGGGGGGGCCCCCCCCCTCTTCGTCTGCGCCGACCGCGCCACCCACCCCACCCCACTTCGCCTTCGCCCCGCTCAACGCTTACCGGGGCGACAAACCCGGCGACCCACCCCCGTCGCCCTTCGCCTGGCTGGCCCGCGAATGGCAAAACCGCCACTCTGGCGTGGCTGACTTCAATACCATTTTCCGCCAGGGGCGACTCATCTTGCTTTTGGATGGGCTGAACGAAATCCCCCACCGGGATAAAAGTGATTACCAGGAACGGGTTGGTGAATGGCAAGCCTTTCTGCCCAATGCCCATTGCGGCAACACCGTCTCTTTAGTTGCCGCAACCTGGGTACCGGGCGGGGCGGGTGAAGCCGTGCCCGTGCGCCGCGTCCAGGTCGAACCCTGACCCCGGCCCAAATCGAGACCTTCCTGGCCCTTTACCTGGGAGAAGAGCCAACCTGTCTGGGACAGCCTGCGCCACGACGACAAACAGCTTACCCTTGTTTGGCTCTCCGTTCTTCCTGCGCCTGCTGGTAGACCAACCCAACCTGCCGCCCAAACTCAACCCAACACTAATCACTTTGGCGCGCCGCTTACCGGCTTTGCGCCGTGCCCTGCACCGGGAAGTGGTGCAACAACATCCCCTATTCCGGTACGGCCACTTGCTGACGGATGACGACCGGCAACAGATCATCAACAACGAATGGGCTACCGCCACCGATTTGCCTACTGACGGCTTGCTTCTACCCCACCTGGAACAACTGGCCCACCGGATGCAGGCGGGCCGGGAAACGCCGGAAGCCAACCAGGTGCGCCTGCCGGAGAAAACGGTACGTTCCTTGCTGGATCACGGTCAAGCGAAGAAATGATCAGGCGGCGTGCAAACTGAATGCTGGACAAAGATGTGGCCCGGCGCGAGATTACCTACTTCCACCAACTGCTCCAGGAATATTTTGCGGGCCGGGTGTTGGCGCAACAGCCGAACCGGAGCGGGTCAAAACCCCTGGCAGGAGAGCGACATCCAACCAACGGTGGCGGAACAGTTAAAACGGGGAAAACCCGGGCTACCGGCCCTACCCACGACCGGTTGGGAAGAAAGCACCCTGCTGGCTGTGGCTATGACCGACAACCCGGCCCAGTTTATCCGCAACCTGATACCGGTGAACCTGCCCCTGGCCGCCCGCTGTGCCAACCTGCCCGAACACCACCCCGCCCACGAAAAAGCAGTTGCAGGACGCCCTGGAGCGGATCACAACCCAGAAGCCGATTTGCGGCGCGGATTAGTGCCGCCGAAGCGTTGGTGACCTGGGCGATCCCCGGTTTAGCCGCCACACGGCCACATGGCGACTACCTGCTCCCGCCGCTGGTGACAATCCCCGCCGGGCGTTACCCCATTGGATGACAAAAGCGGTTACGCCGACGAAAAAACCAGCCCACGAAGTGGCGATTGCCCCGTTTGACATGGCCGTTTACCCCATGACCAATGCCGAGTACCGATTGTTCATACAGGCAAACGGCTATGAAAACGAACAGTGGTGGGAAACAGAAGCGGCACGAGCCTGGTTGCGCGGTGAAGGCAGCAACACCAGTGCCTTACAACAAGGCCGCGATTATCAAAAATACCTGCAAGACTTTTCCGAACAATCAATTCAGAATGCCAATGCCTCGCCCGATCAGATTGAATTCTGGTTGTGGCTCCGCAAGGCTTCCGATGAAGAACGGGATCAGCAATACGAAAAATGGTATCCCTCTGGCAAAATCTATCGTCAACCGGAATATTGGGACGACAGCCGGTTCAACCACCAATCCCAGCCGGTGGTAGGGACTAGTTGGTTTGAGGCACGGGCTTATTGCGCCTGGCTGTCGGCGCAAACAGGAGCGGTATAGTTTACCCACAGAGGTGGAATGGGAAGCGCACGCGGCCAACAGGGGCGTACCCTTACGGCCCCACATTTGACCCCACGAACGGCAACACTTTTGAAACCCATCTGCGGCGCACCACGCCGGTCGGTGTATTCCCCCGCGGCCGCACCCCTGAAGGTATCGCCGATTTGAGTGGTAATGTGTGGGAATGGACGACAACGATTTGGGGTGAGAATCTACAAAACCCCACCTTTACTTATCCCTACAACGCCACCGACGGGCGCGAAGATTGGGACGAGGGCACAGCCCGGCGCGTGGTGCGCGGCGGGTCGTGGACTCAGTCAGAACGCCGCGCGGCCCCGTGGTCCACGTCTTGATCTCGTCACACGACCTCGGTTGTCGGCTGGTGCGCCGTCCCCCATCTCCATGATCTCTGGCCTCTGTTCCCGGCGGGCGAACGGTAGTGAGTCCCGCCTCTGGGCAGGGCAGGTGGCCAAATCGGGAGGGAACTTCCCACCCCGCGCCCCCGCGGGGGGCGGGTCGGCCGGGCGGTCTGGGGGGAGGCAGCGGAATGAACGTCCCCGGGCACCGGCTGCCCCACCCACACTCTGGGACTCTTCACTCCGAAGCCCGTAACTATTCGCCCAACTGTGACAATAACCGGGAAAGAGCCCCGGTTGCCCTCCCCCCCCTCCGCCCCCGGGGGGGGAAGATTTTTGGTAAAAGGGGGGGGGAAAGAAAACCCGGCCTGTATTTCTTATTTTGCCAACGGCATCAAAGATTCAGGGCGCGGCCGCTAAACTCCACCACCGCCTCATAGGCGTTAACCAGACCGTAACCTGTGGTGTTACTGGGCGTGGTTGAACCGTTGCCACAAGCATCCGTCATTGCAAACGGGGTGGCTGTGCTGATGATAAGTTGCTCCGTCTGCTCAATATCGCCGATCAGGCTGGGGTCGGCTGACCAGAGCAGGGCCACCACCCCCACAATGTGCGGCCCGGCCATGGATGTGCCGCTGGCAATCTCGTAGCTGTTGTTGGGATAAGCGGAGAGGATGCCTTCACCGGGGGCCATGATATCGGGTTTAACGCGGCCGCTACCGTCCACCACCACCGGTCCCCGGCTACTAAAATCAGCCACTCCCCCAAATTCATTACTGGCCCCCACCGAAAACACCTCATCATAAATCGCCAACGGATCAGCCACCGTCTCACAGCCGCCATAACCATCATTGCCCGCCGACCCCACCACAAAAATGCCCGCCGCTCGCAAAGCCTTTACCGCCGGCAAAAAGACCGTCGGGTCACAACCTTCCACATCCGGGCAACCCCAAGAATTATTGAGCACATGGGCCGAAGCGAGTCGGTTCCCCTTGCGTGAGCGGGTCGCCATCCAAAGGGAAGGGGGCCAACATGAACTGCATACAGTCCAGGTAAAGGGCGGGGTTCGCCAGATTACGCGCCAGGTTGACACAGCCGATCCATTCGGCTCCCGGTGCGACGCCTACCGTCTGGCCGACAATCGAGCCAAGCGTGTGGGTTCCGTGGCCGCCAATGTCGGTGGGTTGGGTGGAATGGTTCCAGGGATCAAACCAGTTGCCGTCGTTGCCGTCATCGCGGCCGCGATACTGCCCCGCCAGTTCAGGATGATCCCCATCCACCCCGGAGTCCGACTGCCCAATGACAATGCCTTCCCCACGCGCCCCAAATTCTGTCCACACCTGCACCGCACCAATACTGGTTAGATTCCATTCCGGGCTGGTGGGCGCGGCCGCGCTACCCGTAGCCGCCTCTGCCAAAGCTGGCAAGGGGCGCAACACCGGGCTATCCAAAATGCGATCCACTTCCGGCTGGCTGTTCAGCCAAAGGCGCAGAAACGGCCCGGCCTCAATTTCGATGGCGTTGACCAGATAGTAGGGGGTGTAATCAACCCCTAGCGTGTCCAACGTGGCCCGAATATCGGCCTGGGTCACGTTAGCCCGGTCAACCAGGGTGTCATAGACAAACTGGCGGCGGGCGTCGTAGTCGGTCATGCTCGCGGCCGCGGACACATCCGCCTGATCGTTGAGGATGACAAACAGCCGTTCGCCATGGAAACCGGGCTGGCCCACCAGGGCATACAAAAGCACTGCTACCAGCCAGACGGCCAGCGCGGCCGCGACAATCCCCGGTCGCCAGCCGGTCTGATTCTCCGATGGCCCGGCCCGATGCCGCCACAACCAGACAGCTAACGCCACCAGACTAACCAGCAAACCAAACACGATACCGCCCAACAAGGCGTACAAAGCCCAGGCCAAAATGTCACGCGAACCCAGATTCAAGACCAGGATTAGCTCATCGGGATCAAGGAGCATGAGGGGCGCGGCCGCGTTCAATCCCGCCAGCACAGCCATGGCCAACCAATTTTTGCTCGTCTGGCCGCCACCGGGCCAGCGGGTGAGGGCCATCATGGCCCAGCCCAGAGGCATTAACAAGGGCATCAGCAACAATTGCTGACTGTTGTGCCCCACCCCACCGGCGAACAAGAGCAACACCACCCCGGCCACCAGACCACCCCCCACCCCGCTCCACACCGGGCTGACAGACGCTCGTTGCAGCGGCCGCACCAGGAAAAAATCAAGGGCCAGCCCGACGTTGAGGCCCATCAACAGCCCCACCATGAGATTCATGACGGTGTCCAGGGGTGAACCCAGTGCCCCATAAACCAGCCACCACACCAGAGGCAACGGGGCCAATAAAAGGGCTGACCCTAAAACATGGCCCCGTCTTAGCTGGAGCTTCCAATCCGGGTCATTTCTTTTTTGCTGACGCCAGATAACGGCCACCAGCCCAACCAAAAAGAGCAAGTTGCCCACGATTTGTAACAGGGCGGTTGTCTGGGCGGCGGTAGGCCCGGCCAACCGGACAGGCAGAAGCAGGAAAAAACTCGCGGCCGCAAGTGCCCACACGGTAAACACGGCCCCCATAACGCGGCCGCGCCAGAAATAGGCCAGGACAGCCGTCGGCACAAACAACAAGATTGCCTGGAATAGTCCCACGACCGCCCACCCATCCCGGGGTATCCAGCCCTGTTGATACCATGATTTCCAGGGTAAACCAGGTGAAATAGTGCGGCGCGGCCGCGACCCCCACCAACCAAAGAAAGAGCAACCCCGCCAAAATCAGCCCCAACCAATCCAATTCGGTTTCCTTGTTCGTTACCGTGTTTGTTTCATCCATTGCCAAAGCCTCTCAATATCCTACAACTAATGAAAAAGAAGCGGTTACACAGAGAGCACAGAGGGGGAGACAGAGATTCACAGAGAAAAGAATCATTTTGAGTATCTGTACAGGTTCCCTGGCTGTGACGATACCGAAACAGCTTACCCTCACCCCCAGCCCCTCTCCCTGGGGAGAGGATTAGGATGAGGGGCTTCATTCTTGAAACCTCTGTGAATCTCTGTGTCTCCTCTGTGCCCTCTGTGTTCCTCCCATCCCCAGGCCAGATTGTACCCGCGGCCGCGTAAACTTGCCGCCAACCCCCCTTGCAGAGAAAATTACCCGCAACATTCCCTCCCCAATTCCCACGAGGTATTTTGTGCGCAAAAAAACCATTCTCATCACCGGAGCCTCAGGCGAAATCGGTCAAGCCCTTATCAAAGCCTTAGCCGAAAAAAACAGCCACCAGATATTGTCCCTCGACTTACACGCCCTACCGGCCGAAACCAAACCCCTCGCTACCCACATCGAAGGGGACATTTTAGACGACTATTTGTTAGGCCGGCTCGTAAGCCAATACGAATTTGATGCCATCTACCACCTGGCGGCCTTGCTCTCCACCCGTGCCGAATTTGTGCCTGAATCGGCCCACAAGGTCAACGTGGAAGGCACACTCCGCCTGCTCAAAATGGCCGCCGAACAATCCCAATGGCGCGGCCAGGCGGTGCAGTTCATCTTCCCTAGCTCCATTGCCGTGTATGGCCTGCCTGATCTGGAAACGAAGGGGCAACGCAAGGTGCGCGAATGGGAATATAACAGCCCCACCACCATGTACGGCTGTAACAAGCTGTATTGTGAGTTGTTGGGCAGTTATTACAGCCAAAATTACCGCCAACTGGCGGTAGATAAACCGGCGATGCTGGATTTTCGCAGTCTGCGTTTTCCGGGGTTGATCAGCGCCTTTACCCTGCCGACGGGTGGAACCAGTGATTACGCGCCGGAGATGATTCACGCGGCCGCGCAAAACCAACCCTACCACTGCTTCGTCCGCCCCGACGCCATCATCCCGTTCATGGCCATGCCCGATGCCGTTACCGCCCTGCTCAAGCTGGCCCAGGCCCCGCGCCAGACCCTCACCCGCACCGTCTACAACGTCACCGGCTTCAGCCTCACCGCTGAGGCCATCCGTCAACGGGTCATGGATGCGTTCCCCCAGGCTCAGATTGATTACCGCACCGATTTGAAGCGCCAGGCGATTGTGGACAGTTGGCCGGCCGATATACACGACGCGGCCGCGCCGCTGACTGGGGCTGGCAACCCGAATACGACGCCGACCGCACCTTCGACGACTACCTCTTCCCCAACATCCGCCAGCGGTATCAGGCGTAAGAAGCGGTCAGCCGGTCAGCTTTCAGCAAAAGAGCCAGTCTAGCGACTGGCTCTTTCTTTTTCTTGTCTCCCTTCTCCCGATGCGGGAGAAGGGGCGGGGATGAGGGTTGTTCGAGGGTTATTCCCCGGCTGTTTTGCCCCAGGAATCACGCAGGCCGACGGTGCGGTTGAATACCAGGTTGCCAGGAGTGGAGTCAAGGTCCAGGCAGAAGTAGCCCTGGCGCATGAACTGGTAACGGGAACCTACGGGGGCTGAGGCGAGGGCTGGCTCGACGCGGCCGCGGACCACCGCCAACGAGTTCGGGTTCAAATTGGCCGTAAAATCCTGCCCCTCAGCCACCTCATTCGGGTTGATTTTGTTGAACAGTGTCTCATACAGCCGAATTTCGGCCTCGACCGACTGCTCCGCCGGAACCCAATGGATCGTGCCCTTGACCTTACGCCCATCCGGCGAAGAGCCACCTCGCGTGGCCGGATCATAGGTGCAACGGATTTCCACCACCTGTCCGGCGTCATCCTTCACCACCCCGGTACAGGTAATGTAATAAGCCTGATTCAGCCGCACTTCCCGCCCCGGCGCGAGGCGGAAATATTTCCCGGGCGGGTCTTCCATGAAATCATCCCGCTCGATATAAATCTCCCGCCCAAACGGAACCGGGCGCGTGCCCATTTCCGGTTTCTGCGGATGGTTCACCACATCAAAAACTTCACCCTCGCCAGCCGGGTAATTCTCAATCACCACTTTAACCGGGTCCAAAACGGCCATCGCTCGCGGGGCGTTGTTGTTCAAATCATCGCGGATGGCATGTTCCAACATCCCCAGTTCCACGGTGCTATTCGCCTTCGCCACCCCAATTGCCTCGCAAAAATTGCGGATGGCTTCCGGGGTGTAGCCGCGCCGCCGCAGGCCAGAAATGGTGGGCATTCGCGGATCATCCCAGCCAGACACAAATCCCTCTTTGACCAACCGCTGGAGATACCGTTTGCTCAACACGGTATAGGTCAGATTGAGCCGGGCAAACTCGATCTGACGCGGATAATGGGGCACATCCACATTTTCCAGATACCAGTTGTATAGCGGACGATTATTCTCAAACTCCAGGGTACAGATGGAGTGGGTAATGCCTTCGATGGCGTCGGATTGGCCGTGCGCCCAGTCGTACATGGGGTAGATGCACCATTTGTCCCCGGTGCGGTGGTGGGTGGCGTGCAAAATGCGGTACATCACCGGGTCACGGAAGTTAATGTTGGGCGAGGCCATGTCAATTTTGGCCCGCAGAACCCGGGTGCCATCAGGAAATTCACCCTTTTTCATCCGCTCAAACAGATCCAGGTTCTCCTCAACGGAACGGTTGCGATACGGGCTATCTTTACCCGGTTCGGTCAGGGTTCCCCGGTATTCCCGTATTTCATCAGCCGTGAGATCGTCCACATAGGCTTTGCCATCCCGAATGAGGAAGGTGGCCCATTCGTACAGCCGGTCAAAGTAGTCTGAGGCGAAGAAAAGGCGATCCTCCCAATCGGCTCCCAGCCAGTGAATGTCGGCCATGATGGAGTCTACATACTCTTGTTCTTCTTTGGTGGGGTTGGTGTCGTCAAAACGCAGGTTAAATTTGCCGCCAAAGTCACGGGCCAGACCATAGTTCAGGTTGATAGATTTGGCGTGGCCGATGTGCAGGTAACCATTGGGTTCAGGGGGGAACCGGGTGTGAACGCGGCCATAATTCTTATTTTGGCTAATGTCCTCTTTCACAATGGCCCGGATAAAGTCGTTGGGAGTGTCGTTTGCTCGATCGCTCATAAAAATCCTCGTCACTGATTAGAATTGGGTGAAGGGGAATTATACCGTTTTGAGGACGAATGAGCAGGTAAATGAGTGGGGGCCTAATTCTCAAACCGTTAAGTGAGGGCGAGCGCTTGCACCATGTCCAGGGTAATCGCAGGTAATCCCCAGGCGGCGCGGGCTTTGTCGCAATCTCCGTTGGATTCGCCGTTGCTCCAGGAAACGTGAAAGTCACGGCAAGGGGTGGGCCGGTGGGTATAGATGGTACAGGGAACGACCGGCCTTAAGGCGTAAACGCGGGGGCTGGTTTGTTCCTAACATGACCTGCCGAAAATCGGTCAATCTTTCTGTCAGTTCGAGGGGAACCATCCCCCCCGAAGAGGCGTCGGTTTCACCCCAATAAAACGAGACGCGGAAGTTAGCACAGCAGGCCCCGCAGGTAAGACATAAATCTTCAGCAAGCATCATTTTAGATTACTCGACTTTGGCACGAATGAGGACGACCTCTGGAAATCTCTCGCTTGTTCAATCTCTTAGTCTCCAGAGGTAGGAGCAAAAAACGCCAGGCTCCAGTCAGATTATCCCATTTTCCCTGGCCCATATGGCCGCCTGGGTGCGATCACGGGTTCCGGTTTTCTGCAAAATGTTGGTCACGTAGTTTTTGACCGTACCTTCGGCCAGGTGTAAGCGCAAGGCGATTTCCGGGTTGCTAAACCCCTGGGCCATGAGGTGCAAAATCTCCCGTTCCCGTTCAGACAGGGTATCCGGGGTGTCGTCGGGCCGCGGCCGCGGCTGAATGCCCGCCCGGCTCAGTTCCCCCAACACCCGCCGGGCCACCGACGGCCCCAAGAGGACGCCACCCCCAGCCACAGTACGCACCGCATTGGCTAACTCCTGTCCGGACACATCCTTGAGCAGATAACCAGAGGCCCCGGCGCGTAACCCTTCAAACAGGTAGGCATCATCATCAAAGGTGGTCAGAATGAGAATGTGGGCCTCCGGCCATTGCTGGCACAGTTGGCGGGTGGCCTCAACCCCATCCATCACCGGCATACGAATATCCATGAGGACGACATCGGGTTGGAGGGTGGCATAGGCCGAGACCGCGGCCGCGCCGTTTTCCGCCTCACCTACCACCGCCATGTCTGGCTCTAGCTCCAGCAAGGTGCGCAAACCCTCACGCATGAGGCGTTGATCATCGGCGAGAAGGATGCGGAGAGAGGAAGGCATGATTTTTGAATGGTGAATGGTGAATAGTGAACGGATAGTCAAGACTGTTTACTGTTCACTTTCTTTCCGCAAGGGCAGCTCCAGTGAAACCAGTGTACCGCCTTCGTGGGGCGTGGACAAGGTGAGGGAGCCGCCGAGTTGTTCGGCGCGTTCGCGCAGGCCCTGTAGACCAAAACGACCTTCGGGGATGGTGGTGGGTAGGCCCTGTCCATCGTCGCGCACGGACAGGCTCAGGCTGGTTTCGCTGGTGATAAAACGTATCCAGACCTTTTGCGCGGCCGCGTGCCGTTGCACATTGGTCAGCCCTTCTTGAGCGGTGCGGTAGAGCGCCAGCCGCTGTTCCGCTGTTAACATGGGTTCACTGCCATCCACATGCAAATCAACACTCAGCCCCGTAGCGAGACTAAAGTTCTTCACCATCTGAACAAGGGCATTGGTAAGATTTGCCGGGATGGTGTCATCGTCTACCGGGGTACGTAAGGTGGCTACCGTGCGGCGCAGTTCGGCCAGGGCTTCTTTCAACTGTTCCCGCATGGCGCCGATCATGTGGGCGGCCCGCTCCGGGCTGGTGGGAATGAGCCGTTGCGCCCCTTCCAATTGCACCACCGCCACGGTCAGACGGTGGCCCAATGAGTCATGCATCTCACGGGCCAGGCGGTTGCGCTCTTCCGCGGCCGCGAGCTGTTGCGCCTGTTTGGTGAAATGCTGTAACTGCTGATGGGCCTCTTGCAACTCGGCCAACAGCTGATCGCTCTTTTTGCGGGCTTCATTGGCCGAACGAAGCGCACTCCCAAAAGCGCCGAAGAAGGTATATCCCCCCAAATAGGTCAACACATCCAAAGCCGGGCAGTGACATACCCAAACCTTCACTGTATAGGTCACTACAAAAAACAGGCCAATCCAGCCCAGGGCCAGATGCAGGGGCAAAAACAGCATCGTCTGGGCGCTTAACACAAAAAACAGGATGGCGACTATGTCCATCTGTGGCTCAAGAAGGACAATGAGTGCCAGGATACTGGTTTGAGCCGCCAGATAAAGATGAAGCCAGGGCAGGCGATTTTCGGTATGGGGATAAAAAGCCAATAGAATGGCAAAAGCCACGAGCAAACCTAGAATTAGCCCGGCGTGGGGGGACGCGGTGATAGTCCCCCAGGTCGTGACCACGATGGTTAAAACCGTGAGGTAGGATGCCAGGTTGAGCAACCAGAAATTGTGATTGGAACTCCCTGATGGGTTAAAGAGGGTGACGTATTTCATGGCAGGGGTTGAGATGAGGGAGCCACTCGCCCTACGGCACGAATCATCAGGTAAACCAAGAAACCCAGCGGCCCCATCATCAAAATCAGGAACAACACAGGAGCCATGAGCCAGGGTGATAGTTTTTTCTCCTGACTGTCGAGATACACCCAACGCCCTACAAAAAGATCAAACGTGAGGAAGTGAACCCAGCCCACCAGCGCTCCTTCAGGTGTACCGAGCGCGGCCGCGATATTCGCCAGACCAGGGTTCAATAGGTCAGTCAACAGGGAGCCAAGTTGCGGCACGATCAGGGCGGCATACAACAACGCCAATGGGGCCACAATCAGCGGCGAGCCAATGATTCGTTTGGTCCAGTGCCAGCGGGGCAAACCAATCATCATGAACCAGAAAGGTATGATGTAGGCGTTACTGAGAAGAAAAACTGTATCCATGTGTGATTCCTTGTGACACTGAGATTGGTTCAGTCTTGGAGACTGAACCAATCTATTTGGGCGTGATTCTACCCGTTTTGGCGATAAATGACCGCGGCCGCGCTGACCACCATCCCACTCACTAACCCTGCTAGAACCAGCAAGGTTAATCCATCCGGGGCAATGAGTGGTTGGCCGCGTAACGCCTGCCCCAACAGTAACAGCACCAACCCCAAATAACCCAACCCACCTACCCACACCAGGCGGGTACGCCGCTTTTCATCCAGCCGATTTCCCCAGGCCTGGTTAATCACCATCCCCAAAACCGGTACAAATTGCAGGGCGTGCAGACCCACAAAATGGGGGATGCGTAAGTCACCCCCTTCGGTGCTCCAACCCGTGAGCGGTAAACCAGCACCACCATCGGCCACACCCACGCTATGTGCGCCTATAAATTGTGGCGTGTTACCCGCCTGCATCACCGCCATTTGGTCAGATGTGGGGCTGGTCATGCTAAAACCGAGGGCCGCCCCCACGGCGGTGATAAGCAACCCTAAGCGCAAACTCCAGGCAAAGGCTGAATCCTGGAACTTTTGGCGTAACAGCAACGCGGCCGCGATCAGGTTCAACACCCAGGCAATCATAATGAAGGTACCCATAATCGAGAACACCGTCGCATCAAACGGGGTCGTGAAGTTGAAATGGCTACGCACACCTCGTACGGCTTGCATGACAATCAATACAACTTCCACCAGCAGGGTGATGGCCGTTCCGGTTCCCACCAGTTTGACCCAAAACTGTTTCTTCTCCACAAAACTCAACATCCAGACCAGGGTGGCACAATACAAGATTGAAGAGATGGCAAACTTCATCGGTTTGAGCCAGACGGGTGCCCCGGTGATCTGGCGGGTATCCACAACGGAGAGGGCCAGGGTGACGATGAAGAGGATGGTGTACGCGGCCGCGCTCAGCACCAGCCAGCGGTTGACACCATAAAGACGCGCCCACAAACGGGCTACCGCATCAGGTTTAATCGTAGGTAAAGATAAGGTACTCATATTTGCTCCTTTGACGTTTGTAGCAAATGATTCAGCAGACCAACCCGCTAAAGCCATTACTACCACAGCTTTACAGAACTCTTTGGTAAATTTAGTCTGAAGACCCATCCCCCTGCCCCCTTCCCGGCGGGAAGGGGGAACCTAACGGCGCGGTTTTTCGGGGCGAAGGCCCCGAAAAACCGCGCCCAGAAAAGTTCCCCGCCCCTGGGGGCGGGGTTAGGGGTGGGGGTTTCCGGCGACAAACTGATAGGGAGACTTGTCATAAAAACATAAGCCTCACTTTCGTAAAGATGTACTATGAATGAAGAACGACTGTGCCATCAGCATAGGCGTGCCTGGGTCATGTCCGTCAGTGCGTTTAGTCACATGACAGGTCATATGGCCCTTAGCCGCGCCTAAAATGGTTTAATCCAGGCCTGAAACCGGTGTAGTGACGAAAGAATCACCCCTATCCCCCCTTTGCCTGCCGAGGGCTTAGCCTTTACAATACCCTCAAATAGACCCACGCTGATCCCCTTGAATTTGGAGGTAACATGTATCAAGCTCCCGACTATGTGCAACATACCGAACTAAAAAATTGGGTGAGTGAAATGGTTGAGTTATGCCAACCCGACGACGTTTATTGGTGTGACGGCTCCCCATCTGAATATGAAACTATGTGTGAACGGCTTATTGCCTCAGGCACATTCATTCGCCTCAATGCTGAAAAACGGCCCAACAGCTTTCTGGCCCGCTCCGACCCCGGCGATGTGGCTCGTGTGGAAGATCGTACTTTTATCTGTAGTGTGAGTAAAAATGACGCCGGGCCAACGAACAATTGGATGAACCCGCGTGAGATGCACACCCTGTTAGACAAACTGTTTGCTGGCTCCATGCGCGGCCGCACCCTTTACGTCATCCCCTTCTGCATGGGGCCGCTCGATTCACCTATCTCCCAATTTGGCGTCGAAATCAGTGATTCACCCTATGTCGTGGTCAATATGCACATCATGACCCGCATGGGGCGGGCCGTTTTAGACAAACTCGGCGCAGAGCGCGATTTTGTGCCCTGTATGCACACCGTGGGCGCACCCCCTAGAACCGGGGCAGGACGATGTGCCCTGGCCCTGCAATCCGGAGAAATACATCGTTCACTTCCCCGAAGAACGAAGCATCTGGTCGTTTGGCAGTGGTTATGGGGGCAATGCCCTTCTCGGCAAAAAATGCCTGGCCTTACGCATCGCCTCGGTGATGGCGCGGGATGAAGGCTGGTTAGCCGAGCATATGCTCATCCTGGGGGTAGAAGCACCTGATGGTGAAAAAACGTATGTCGCGGCCGCGTTCCCCAGCGCCTGTGGCAAAACCAACTTCGCCATGCTCATCCCCCCCAAAGAAATAGAAGGCTGGAAAGTCACTACCGTAGGCGACGACATCGCCTGGATCAAACCGGGGCCAGATGGTCAACTACACGCCATCAACCCCGAATTTGGCTTCTTTGGCGTGGCCCCCGGCACATCTTGGGATACCAACCCCAACGCCATGGCTTCCATCGAAGCCAACACCATCTTCACCAATGTGGCCCTCACTCCTGACGGGGATGTGTGGTGGGAAGGTATGAGCAAACCCGAACCAGAAACATTGATTGATTGGCAGGGGAAAGAGTGGCATCGGGGTGATAGCCGCCCGGCTGCTCATCCCAACTCCCGCTTCACAGCGCCGATCAGCCAATGTCCCAGCCTGGACCCTGATTGGGATAATCCCCAAGGTGTACCGGTGAAGGCGCTGTTGTTTGGTGGCCGCCGGGCTACGGTGATGCCTCTGGTGGTGCAGGCGTTTAACTGGGTGTATGGGGTATACATGGGCGCAACGGTGGGATCAGAGATGACCGCCGCGGCCGCGGGGCAAATCGGTCTGGTACGCCGCGACCCCATGGCTATGCTCCCCTTCTGCGGCTACCACATGGGCGACTATTTCAACCATTGGTTGCAATTTGGCCGTGTCATTCCCAACCCGCCCCGTGTCTTCCTGGTGAACTGGTTCCGCAAAGATGAAAACGGCAAATTCCTGTGGCCCGGTTTTGGGCAAAACATGCGGGTCCTCAAGTGGATTGTGGGACGGGCCAATGGTCATGAGTTAGGCATAGAAAGTCCCATTGGCTGGATGCCGCGTTATGAGGATTTAGATTGGCGTGGCCTGGAAGATTTCACCCCGGAGATGTTCCACACTGTGATGTCTGTGGATCGGGATAAGTGGAATACCGAACTGCTCCTACACGAAGAGCTATTCATCAAACTGTATGATCGCCTACCCAAAGAGCTACGTGCCGTGCGCGATCTCACCCTCTCAAGCCTGTGGCGTTCACCAGAACATTGGGAAATCTAGACGACCTATTTCCCCCCGTTTGTAGTGACCGCTTTAGCGGGCTAGCCGACTAAAGTCGTCACTACGAACGGGGGAGGCAAAAAGCCTTAAAAATTTTTTGAAACGGCCAAGGTTTTCAACCTTCGGCCGTCTCTTTACCAGACTGAAGTATATTTTGTGAACCAATCGTGCGGCCTAAAATTGAGGCAAGTAGGGGGCAAACGCCATCAGGTAATCATCCAGAATAGCCCGCGCCCGGCCAATATCATCAATCATGGGGTCAAGCAGAAGCGTCTGTAGGGCCAGGCCCCGGTCACCCGTCACCGCCGTGTCTACCACCATCTCTACCAGGGCCGCCTCTCGACGCAGCAGTTCGGCAATCGGATAGGGCATATCACCCATGTGCAAACCCTGAATCCCCATGCCATTGACCACCGCCGGAACTTCTACCACCGCTTCATAAGGCAGATTCCCAATCGCGCCCCGGTTGGGGATGTTCACGGTTTCGTCATAATAATTTTCATTCCCGGCAATGGCGGCAATTAATTCCGCCGCCCCCTCACTTTCCACCGTCCGCATCCCCTCAACCGTTGTTGTCCCTTCCGCCATCTGTTTCATCATGTGCAGCAGAAATTCGCGGGCGGTTTCGTTGTCACCCCAGGCGTAAAGGGGAATTTCGTAGGTTTCCCACGGTTTCGCCTGGGCGTCATGGCCCCAGGGCAGATATTCGACCAGATGGGTGTCGCCAGGGATGGGCAGGTAATCAAAAATACGAAACAGTTCCAGGGAGAATTTTTCCAACGACGGGGGGGCGGTTTTGATGGCTGCCCTTAAAGCCGGATACAGGTCGGCCCCTGTCTGTTTGTCGCGAATGTCCATGAGCCAGATGAAATGATTCAGCCCTACAGACTTAATCTCGAAATGCTGGCGACCGGCGTAGGCCATCTGGTGGATGGTGGCTACGTTGGCTGGGTCAGAATGCAAATTAACGCCCAGGGGCACGTTGACATGATATTGGTCGCGCAGTAAGACAGCCGCCAGCCCATAACCGACATTGATCTGATGACATTTACCGACTGTTTTGATCCGGCTGTATTTGGTGACGGCACGGGTAATACGGGGCAATGGGTTGCTGAAATTGATGAGCCAGGCATCCGGGCATAACGCTTCCATATCACGCGCTATAGCCATGAAGGGGGGAATCTGGCGGCAGGCGTGCATGAGACCACCGGGGCCACCATTTTCACCATACGGCTGGCGCAGGCCATGTTTCAACGGGATTTCCCAATCTAACCGCCACAATTTTTCCCGCGGGGGTACCTCAATGGAGACGATGACAAATTGGGCACCCGCCAAAACCTCACGGCGGTTGGCCGTGGCTTGAATGGTCATTTGCGCGTCCCAGGCGTCGCTCATGCGCTGAGCCACGCGGGCCACAGTGTCGAGTGATTCCGGGTTTAGGTCTACCAGGCTGAGGGTGCTGCCGCGCAGGCGGCTATCACGAACAATGGTGGCGAGGGTGGACGGACCAAAACTGGCACTTCCCGCGCCAATGATGCCGATGTTTGTAGCAGGCATAACAACCCCTTTACGGCCAGCGGCGGGTAAGCGTGCCAGCCGTTAAATCCAGGGCGTACAGTTTACGCTCGATCATGAGCCAGTTTACACCCCGGTAACTACCCATATCGCTGTAAATAGTGGACCCGGAAATCTCACCCAATTGAGTCGTGCCGAGGTCGGTCTTGGTGCCATCGTTGAGGGCGATTCGTTCGAGTATTACCTCATCTGGCTCAGGGAATATTTGGAAAATGAGGACGGAATCGGCATCGGTTAATTGATCGGGCCACTGAGCGGTCCAATGGCCGTTTTCATCGGTGACAGCTTCGTATTCGCTATGCTCAAGGTAGTTCGCGGCCGCGGGCACATATTGCCAGCGCACGACCCCGGTCGTTGCATCTATCCCCCACAATTCCTGCCGCGTTGTGCCACGGGTACGCTCGGCTAAAACCAGGACAACCCCATTTTGTTCCGTAACCGGGCGCAGGACGTAATCAGCACTATTCGTCAATGGCCGCCAGGATTGGGTTGTCTCGTCTATCACCGAGAGATTATTACCATTGCCGATATAGATACGATCATTCATGAACAAAGGGGCCTCATCATAAGGGGGGAGCATTTCATCTACGGGGCCAGTCACTTCCCAAACCATTTCGCCAGTAGCGCCGTCCCATTTTTGCACGGTTCCTGGCTCAAAGAAACCCATGAAGAAATAAAGGTACTGCCCGGTGGCATCCTGGTAGACGGGATCATAGGTACTGAGATATTGGGGGCTGTCATCGCCGAACGGTTCGTTGCGGCCGCTGGGCTTAAGTTGGTGCTGTGGTAAACCGGTAGCCGGGTCAAAGAGAAGAAAGGTGGTAACACCCTCCACATTATCCACAAGCCCTACCTGATCAACTACACGATATAATTCTCGGGGCGTTTCTTCCAGCCGTAGGCTCCAGGCAATTTCACCCGTGTCGTTGTCATAAGCCTGCATAATCCCGTCAGTCGTGAGGGCAATGAGGGTCGTCGGATAGAGTTGGAGAGAAACGTCACCCGCTAATTTGTCACTTAAGGTTGTTTGCCAGACGGTATTCCCCTCAGCCCGATCATAAGCAGTCAGGTTGGTTTCATGAACCACATAGACAAATTGATCATTGGCCTGAATCTGAAGCAGGCCAGGATATTCAGGAAAATCATCGCTTTCCCAACGCACTTTTTCAGTGGTGTTATCAAGATAAGCCAGAGCATAGGCTTCGCCCTCGTAAGTCACGGCTAACACATCAGCCTGGTTTGTATCGCGGCCGCTTTCCGGAGCCAGCAAATAACCATCTGAAGCCAGGGTGATCAGAGAGGGTAAAACATCGCTGAGGGGGTTGGGGATACCTTGCTGACTCTGTACAAACATGATACCGACAATAAAACCAGCTATGCAGAGAAAAAAGAGAAGGACAACGCTGCAACCAGACAAGCCGCTCTGCGGTCTGACGACGGGCTGGCCGGTTATGGTGGGCTTGGGTCGTGTAATGGGGCGCGGGGCGGGTTGTTTGGGCTTGGGTTTCTGGCGAGGTTGATCACGCAAGGATGATGGCACTTCGACCATGGAGCCACAATATTCACATTTGACCACGGGTTGGGCAATGTCTACTTCTAGGGGCGCATGGCATGAGGGGCAATGTAGGGTACGGAGTGATGATTTGCTCATATTCGTTGCTAAAGGGTAGGTTTGACCTGTTGGTGGATGCTATAGCTTTCAGGAAAAAGATTTTGTTTGTAGTGACCGCTTTAGCGGGCGGGTGCTAGCCAAAGCGGTCACTACGAACCAAGACCCCAAATGATTATCTGAACAGCTATAGTTGACGAAGGTTGATGATAAAAGACGAGGCATTCTATTAGGCTGAGGGAAGGCTGTCAAGAAAAAAGACCTTGAAACATTATTGCTTCAAGGTCTTAGGGCTAATGGGAACGGGTGATGGGGCTTAAGCTTTGCGGCCGCGGGCGATCATCACGCCTGCACTCACGCCGAGGGCAAGGAGCACCAGGCCGGTAATAAACCAGGGGGGCGTGGGCAGGGTCGCGGCCGCGGACTGCATGGTTATGGCGGTAGGGGATGCGGCCGCGTCCAACGAACCTAACGTAAAATTACTGCCCAGCACACTCACGCTCACTCCATTAAAGATGACCTGATCACCATTAATTGAACTGGCTGTCGCCACTTCGGCAAAATCACCAGTTGTGCCAGATCGTCCCAGTAAACGGTAATTCGAGAGAGGCACTACAGGGCCGCTGCCGTTGCCCATACCTGCTTCACTGAAATCAAAAATGATATTCACCGTTCCCGTAATGCTCCCCACATCCGTCACATCAACATACCAATGTCGCTCCCAACGGCGGGCATCTACTCCCCATCCACCTGGTAAATCAGTAGCGACATTGCTGTTGGTAGGAGTTAAATGGCCGAACATCAGGTAATCACCATCATCTTGCAGGAACGAACCATTTTGCACAATCATACCCGCTGAATGGGCCTCGGTATGCGTTTCCGTGCTCGTAGCCCGACCAATCCCAGCTACATCCAGATCAAAATTCCCATTCGTCGTTGTATCCCCATCATACTGGTCATTGCTGATGGTGATGTTGTCTACCGTACTATCATTAAATTTGGCTTGCAGATAATTCTCTACCAAAATCCGTTGCGCCTCGTTCAGATAGTCATTGTAAGCAATCACCTCAGCAAAGTTACCAGTAATACGCAACGCAGTATCAAATGATCGAGCTCCAATAGAGAATGTGTCGGACACAGATGCGGTACCAGCATCACCACCCGTATTTGATGAAGATTGAGAAGTACCATTAATGTGTATAGTATGGCTTACAGCAGTTCCATTGTAACTCTGTACAACAATACGTGGCGTTGAATTAACACCCCAACCCCCTGTTAAATCTTCGCTGGACTCAATCGTACCAGCACCACGTGTAACCGAGAATGACGCTCCTGTCTCGGTATACATATACGAGCCATCATTATTGCCAGAACTAGCCTGGGGCTATGCATACAAATACCCACTGTTCGCCGCATTGTACACAAAAAATAGCGTAAGCGGTCCTAAAGTCACATCATCGGAAGTCACAAGAATATCATTTCCGTCCCAAGAAATGACCGGGTGCCCGTTCCATGTATTCGTTTGCAGTGTAGGTTGTTCCCCGGTAACAGAACTTTTTGCTTCAAATCCGTATCCATTTGGGTCATTACCGCTGTGATCAGGCCAACAAGCAACTGTGCCGTTGTCGGTGGTTTGGGAGTGGTGCAGGTGTCGTCACTATAAACAGTTTTGTCAGATTGATACCAGACTTCCAGCGTACCAGAACCATCCGTAACCCCAACACCACCGGGGCCAGTTCCCGCTCCCCCCCATAGAGCGCACCGTTCCACTAACCGGAAACGATAACCACAAAATAATGGCCAAGAAAACGGTCAAGAAAAGGGTGAGCCGACTTTGTCGTTTAGTAAGGTGTGTTGTCAAGTGAGACATTATTTTCTCCTTTGGGACTCATCATGGTTAGTGGATACACCAATCATACTATGAGAGCCTTATTCTTTAATTGCGGCTAGCTGAGAGCCACCAAGTTAACGATGAAATATAGGATGGTGATACAGCTACCATAGAACCAGGGTACTACAAGGATAACAGGAAACAACCTCTGTCATTATTCAAATGTGGTTAGAATTCACATCTTAAGCATAGCAAAAAGACCTGCTATGAAGATTAAACGGAATTAGGGGGTAAAAGATGCAAGTTGGGACGAAGGTGCAAACAAGGGGATAGGTTTATTAACTGACATCATCTAGTAGATGTTCAATAATCACTAGGGCTTTTGTTTGTAGTGACCGCTTTAGCGGGCTGACGCTAGCCCGCTAAAGCGGTCACTACGAACAAAGCCGTCTTCTGGAAAACCAGATAAGGTCTATAGCAGGGTAGCGACTCAGCCCGCCAGGAGCAATTGTTCCGGGTCTTCCATCAACTCTTTGATACGCACTAAAAACTGTACGGCTTCGCGGCCATCTACGATACGGTGATCATAGGAAAGAGCCGTGTACATCATGGGCCGAATAACAACTTCGCCGTTGAGGGCGATAGGGCGTTCCTGTATTTTGTGCAGACCCAGAATGCCGACCTGCGGCGGATTGAGAATGGGGGTGCTGAGCATGGAGCCGAAGATGCCCCCGTTGGTAATCGTAAAACTCCCCCCCATCAGATCGGCCAGAGCCAGGTTGTTGTTACGCACTTTCTCAGCGAAATCTTTGATCTGTTTCTCAATTTGCCCAAAGGACAGACGATCCGCATCGCGGATGACGGGTACAACCAACCCCTCTTCGGCTCCCACAGCCATGCCGATGTCAAAGTAATGCTTAAGAATGATTTCGTCCCCCTCAATTTCGGCATTGAGTTGGGGAAAGGCTTTGAGGGCACCCACGACTGCTTTGGTAAAAAAGGACATGTAGCCCAGTTTGACCCCTTCGCGTTTGCTGAAACTCTCTTGATGACGCTGGCGCAGGGTCATCACCGCGCTCATATCGATTTCGTTGAAGGTGGTGAGCATCGCGGCCGCGTGCTGGGCTTCCACCAACCGTTTGGCAATGGTGCGGCGGCGGCGGCTCATCTTCACCCGCTCTTCGCGTTCAGCCGCCGGGCGGGTAAGGAGCGTGTTGAGTGCTGAGTGTTGAGTACTGAGTACTGAGGGCTGAGGGGAATCTTGGGTTTCGGGTTTTCCATCCTTTGGTTGCTGGCTCAGGTGGGTCTGCACATTGTGTTTGGTGACTTTGCCACCGGGACCGCTACCGGCTACGGCGGCCAAATCCACTCCTTCAGCCTGGGCCATGCGCCGGGCCACCGGAGTAGCCACGGGAGCCGCAACCGGTTTGGGTTCGGGTGGGGGCGCGGCCGCAGGTTCAGCCGGGGCCGGGGCGGGAACGTCAGCAGGTTTATCGGGAGCAGGGGTCGCGGCCGCGGGCTGACCTTCACCCTGGGGATCAATCTGCCCGAGGGCATCCCCTATCTTGACATCATCGCCGGGTTGCCGGTCAATGCTAGCCAGCACCCCTGTCACGGTGGCGCCTACTTCCACATTTACCTTATCGGTCTCCAACTCGACTAAAACGTCGTCTCCGTTAACTTGATCACCTACTTTTTTGTGCCAGGTGCCGACGGTTGCTTCAACGACTGATTCGCCTAAAGCGGGTACAACGATTGGACTTGCCATGAGTGTTACTCCACGTAATGAGTTATTGGTGTATTTGTGTATTGGTTTTGGCGTTTAGAGCGAGAGGAGAGAGCTAGGGAAAATCCTCTAGCTCTCGCTCTGAACTCTAAACTCAGGTTGTCCGCATCTAGATTTCACAGAAGAACTCAAACGATTTCTTTGTGACGACGGGCTTTTTATCGTATGCCCGTTTGATTAAGGTGTCCTGGTTGTATTTGTGCCAGGAGCTTGAACCTTCAGAGGTGGTGGCGAGGCGCGGCCGCCCAATGTAGCCTAAAGGCAGTTGGTTAGCGAGTAAGGTGATGAGATGCGGCCGCAAAAACTCCCAGGCCCCCATGTTCTGTGGCTCTTCCTGCATCCAAACCACTTCCTGCAAATGAGGGTAACGGGCCAGCACCTTTTTCAACTCCACCAAAGGGGCCGGGTACAACTGCTCTACGCGGGCAAAGGCGACCTCTGGCTCTTGCGGCCGCGAATCGGCCGTCATAATGTCTACGTACACCTTACCACTACACAAAACCAGCCGCTTCACCGCTTCACGCCGCTCCGCCACCGTCCCATCATCAATCACCGGCTGCCATTTCCCTTCGGCCAACTCCTGCAACGAAGACATGGCCTCACTATGGCGCAGCAGACTCTTAGGCGTCATCACAATCAGAGGCAGCGGATCATCCGCCAGCAGACGAGCCTGGCGCCGGAGCAGATGGAAATATTGGGCCGCTGTGGTGGGGTAAGCGATGCGCATGTTGGTCTGAGCCGCCAGTTGCAAGAACCGTTCCGGCCGCGCCGAAGAATGATCCGGCCCCTGCCCTTCAAACCCATGCGGCAGGAGCATCACCATGGCCGATTTCTGATTCCATTTAGCCTGACCCGAGATCACAAACTCATCAATCATAGATTGGGCCACATTCACAAAGTCACCGTATTGCGCTTCCCACAAAACCAGGCGATCCGGCGCTTGAATGCTGTAACCGTACTCAAAACCCACCGCCGCACTTTCGGACAAAGGGCTGTTACGCACCTCAAAAGACGCTCTGGCCTGGGGAATGGACTGCAAAGGAATGTGGTGGGGGCCACCATTGGCATCCTTGAGCACGGCGTGGCGGTGGCTAAACGTCCCTCGTTCGACATCCTCACCCGTCAGGCGGATAGGCGTGCCATTGGCGATAATGGTCGCAAAGGCCAATGTCTCGGCATGACCCCAATCAATCGCCCGTTCGTTTAAGGTGTCCAGCGCCGTCTCCATCCGCTTGCGAATGCGTTCCAGGCGGCTATTGAGGGTAAGCGATTCAGGTAGCACCAGCAAAGCCTCATTTAGCTCACGCAGCCGGTCAGCCGAATAAGTGGTCACTGTCTTTTTGGCCGCGCCAGGGGGCGATGGTTTTACCTCTACGCTGGGCAGATCAGTGGCTCCCTTTAACTTTTCTAGCGCCGTTTGTAGGATTTTCAACTGGGCTTCAAAACGGGATGAGACAAAATTGCCTGAGGTTTTGCCTTCTTTGATGAGTCGTTGGGCCAGAAGGTTCCGCACCGAGGGATGGTTATCTACCAGATGGTACATGCGGGGCTGGGTGAAGCGGGGTTCGTCCCCTTCGTTGTGCCCGTAACGCCGGTAGCCAATCAGGTCAATGACAAAATCTTTCTGGTATTTGATACGGTACGCGGCCGCGACCCTGGCCACCTCAATACACGCTTCCGGGTCATCCGCATTCACATGCACAATGGGCATACGGAACCCCTTAGCCAGGTCACTGGCATACAGGGTACTGCGGCTAGCCCAGGCATTGGTGGTAAAACCAAGCTGGTTATTGGCAATAATGTGAATCGTACCGCCACAGCGATAGCCACGCAGGCCATACATATTCAGCGTTTCAGCCACCACCCCCTGACCAGGGAAAGCGGCATCCCCATGAATAATGATGGGCAGAGAGACCGCCTTGTCAAAATAGGCTGGCCCTGGCCGATTGGCCTGAGTGCCCGCCGCCCGTGCCATCCCCATCGTCACCGGGTTCACATGCTCCAGGTGGCTGGGGTTCGGAACCATGCTGATCTCCAGGTTGTACGTCTGTTTACTGCGAATGTAACGACGTGCCCCTTCGTGGTATTTCACATCGCCAAACCAGCCCCGGCTATTCCCCACAAAATCTGAGCGCATGGGGTCTTTGAATTCGGCCAGGATTTGGGCGTAGGGTTTTTCGAGCACATGGGCCAACACGTTGAGGCGGCCGCGATGGGCCATGCCAATCAACACGTTGTACACCCCATTCTCCGCCGCATCACCGATAATCTCATCCAGGATAGGAACCATCGTATCCAGCCCTTCAATGGAGAAACGGGTTTTGCCCGGAAAAACACGCTGCAAAAATACCTCAAACGCCTCAACTTGCGTTAGCCGGTCCAACAAGCCCAACAAATCAAAATCGGGTTGGTTTCGGGGGTGAAAGTGGCGCGATTCGGCCATTTCTCGCAACCAGATACGCTCTTCGGCATCGTAAATATGTTCGTATTCGTAGCCAATCGTCTGGCAATAAATCTGGCGTAGAGCCTCAATGCCATCATAAGCGGTGGCGATTTTCTCACTGACAGCCCCACCAACCAGATGGCCGGGCAGGCGGCGCAGATCGTCGTCGGTCAGGTTATGGGCGGAAGGGGTGAGGGTGCGATCACCGGGGGGGTCATAATGGCCGAGAGGATCAAGGTGGGCGGCCATGTGTCCATATTGGCGAATGGCTTTAGCCAGATTGGCTAGCCCGACAATTTTGTCTACATCGGCGGTGGGTGTGGGTGGCTTCGCGGCCGCGGCTGGGCGACCGTTGGTGTAGGTAGGTGACTCATAACTCGCATCATCTGGCGACCAGGCGGCAAACAAGGCACGAGTCGCCTCATCGACACTATTGGGATCAGCCAGGAACCGTTCATAAAGGTCTTCCAGATAGCCCGCATTAGGGCCATGAAAAAGTTGTTGAATATCCATGTTGTTTATACCATTTGCCATGTGCGTTATATGTACCATCAAAACAGGTGGTACAAACTATATTGTAAACAATTCTCGGCCAGAATGCCGCATCAAGGTGCTCTCCCCTCTTCATCTGGCCCCATAAGAGTCATTCAGGATCAAGGATTTAATAACAGACGATAGGCTCGTACGGCTTTACCTAAGCCCTTCGCAGATTGAGTCGGAAGACCCATCCCCCTAACCCTGGCGGCGCGGGTTTTCGGGGCCTTCGCCCCGAAAACCACGCCTGGAAAAGTTCCCCGCCCCTGGGGGCGGGGTTAGGGGTGGGGGTTTCCGGCGGCAAACCGAGGGCAAGGCTTGTCATAAATACGCCAGTCTGACTTTCGTAAAACGTACAAGTCTCCAGTCTCCCGTCCTCTGCAATGTATTAAATTCTCGTTCCTTACTGCTTGGCTCAAGCTGGGTTCCTACATGGTTGTCGTGACCGCTGAAAGTTAACCTGGCGGGCTGGCATTAGCCCGCTAAAACGGTCACGACGAACCAAAACCCTCAATGATTATCTGAATCTTGTGGCTTTGATAGGGAGGGCATCATATGGATGAAGGAGTGGCGGCCGGTTTGCGGGGTCAGTTTACCACGATTTTTTGTGGGCTGGGATTCTATGGCTGGTTTTCATTTTTGATAAATTGGTGAATACCAGGATCAGGCAACGATATGGCCTGCGGCCGCGAACCATCGGCAATTTTCCCACCCTTATTTCCTGGCTGTTCCTACATGCCGACATAGCCCATCTGCGCAGCAACTTCGTCCCCCTTCTCTTTTTTGCCTGGCTGGTAATGCTCACCAACAACTTTTGGCTTGTTTCGCTCATTATTGTCGTGGTGCAGGGAGTCGGTGTCTGGTTATGGGGGCGGGGAGACGCCATTTTTATTGGGGCCAGTGGGTTAATATATGGCTATTGGGGGTATTTGTTGAGTTACGGCTTTTTTTCGGGGAATGGGCGGCTATTCGCGGCCGCGCTCGTGCTGGCCTGGTTCACTCGTTACACCATCTTGGGTATATTTCCTCAAGCCAACACCAGAATCGCCTGGGAAGGACATCTTTTTGGCCTGATTGGTGGCCTGGTGGCCGCGTGGTGGCTTGTGCCCTAAACGGGAAACGCCCCGGCGGGGGGACCGGGGCGTTTCACACAGGAGGAAACCATGCTAAAAATTAGGTTAATCTTCGTCCATCATTCGGTAACGCGGCCGCGTCACGGGCACCGGCACACGTTGGAGCGCCTGTTGCTGTTGGCGCTTCTGTTCCATCAGTCGCCACGCTTGCCAGGATAAAACAGCACCTAACAACCACGATAACAAGATAAAAACCAACATCTTAACACCTCATTTCTCTATGGACTGATAATGAACCAAAACCAAATGATGTCCTCATTCTATAGGCATACCACACCCGTTGTCAGTAGTACGCCACGGCTAATTTAGCCAATACCCCGAACCATCACCCTCAGCTACAATAAAGGCCACGACTTTGGCGAAAATTAGAACGACCTCGGCAAATCCCTCAGTCTCTTAATCTCTTAGTCTCCAGAGGCACGCTTAAACAACGCCAAACTCCAATAACGTCTATGCGTGAACTTCGCTCCCTCTGGCAAAAAACCCTCACCACTGTTTTTTCCCGTCTGTGGCCTTATCGCCGAGCCATCCTGTTATTCGTTCTGGTTGTTGGTATTTATGGCCTGATCCGATTCATCGGCCTGGTGCAAGAATGGCGGGATCCGCGTAATCAGGCCTTTGTGCAATGGTGGAGTGGCTCACCTGCCACCCGCGAAGCCCTCATCACCGTGCAACGAGACACCTGCCCTGGTGCACCGTTCATCCTACCCGCCGATGGGTACATTGGCCTGCTGTATGGGGATCCACGGGGGCCGTATTCCCGTTCGCGGCCGCATCAGGGCATCGACATTTTCAGCAACGCCAACCTGGGCCAAACCCCCGTTTACGCCGCTTACGACGGTTATCTCAGCCGGGAAACCGGCTGGAAAAGTACCGTCATCCAGCGCCTACCCAACGATCCCCTTAACACAGAGCGGCAAATCTGGCTCTACTACACCCACATGGCCGATGCCGAGGGCAACGACTTTATCGCCGACGCCTTTCCCCCAGGTACCAGTGAACTCTTCGTAGAACAAGGCACACTGCTGGGGTACACCGGCAACTACAGCGGCAACCCCCTCAACCCGGTCGGCGTTCATCTCCATTTTTCCATTGTTCTAGATGATGGCAGTGGCTTCTACCGCAACGAACTGGAATTCACCAACACCCTCGACCCTTCACCCTACCTGGGCCTGAGCGTCAATTACGCCTGCGCTTCCCCTGAGGTACAATTGTGCCAGGAAAATCCTGTTTGCAACTGACCCGGAACCTTACTTATGCGCCGCCCTGCCTTTATCGCATCCATGCTTCAACGCCGCCAGAGCCAACTCAGTGGCGAACTCAGGCTGGATGGACTCCGCGGCCGCGTCACCATCCAACGCGATCAGTGGGGCATTCCCACCATCCGGGCCACCACCCAACCCGATCTCTTCTTTGCCCAGGGGTTTGTCCATGCCCAAGACCGCCTGTGGCAGATGGAACTCAACCGCCGCGCCGCTCGCGGCACCCTAGCCGCCATGCTCGGCCCCCTGGCCCTGGACACCGACCGCCTCTCCCGCACCCTGGGATTTGCCCGCCTGGCCCAGGAAGGCTGGCCCCATATTTATGCTGATGTCCAGGAAAACCTGACAGCTTACACCGCCGGGGTCAATGCCTACCTTGATGGCCCTTTCCCTCGCCCCCTTGAATTTACCTTATTGCGCCACCAGCCTGCCCCCTGGGATTTGCTCGATAGCGTAGCCTTTGGGTATTTGCAAGCCTGGGCACTCTCCTTCGGCTGGGCGGGGGAGTTGGTACGTGCCCAACTTATCGAAAAAGTGGGCGCGGCCAAAGCCGCCGAATTAGAACCGGCTTACCCGGAGCGCCACCCTGTCACCTTGCCTGATGGCATTGAGTTTAATCAGTTGCAGGTGGACAAAATGATGGCCGCGGCCGCGGGGCCTTTCCTCTCCCGTGCCCCTGAAGCCGATGGCCGGGGTAGCAATGGCTGGGTTATCGCCCCCTGGAAAAGCAGTACCGGGCAGGCCATTCTCTGCAACGACATGCACCTGCCGGTACGTACCCCGTCACTCTGGTACTTCAACCATCTGGTCTGCGACGATGGCTTCCATGTGACGGGCGTCTCCCAGGCCGGTTTGCCCTATGTTCTGGTGGGCCACAACGACCACATTACCTGGGGAGCCACCTTGGCCTTCACCGATGTGGAAGATTTGTTCATTGAGCAGTTCCATCCACACGACCCCACCCGTTATCGGTTTGGTGACACCTGGCGCAAGACAAAGGTGGTTGAAGAAGAGATTATGGTGCGCGGCCGCGTGCCCCACTATGAAACCGTCTGCCTCACCCATCATGGCCCCATCATTAGTTCGGTACTGGGCCATTTTCATCCCGCCGCCGAGCAGGTCGCCCTCAGCCTGAACTCTATGGCCCTGCGCCCCGACCCCATTTTCAATAGTTTTGCCCGGCTCAACACGGCTCAAAATTGGCCTGAATTCGTAGCCGCCGTGGATGAAATGACCGCCCCACCCCTCAATCTGCTCTACGCCGACACGCAAGGCAATATCGGCCATTATGTTAGCGGCCGCGTGCCCATTCGGGCGCAAGGCCAGGGCGTTGTACCCGCTCCCGGTTGGACCGCCGAACACGAATGGATAGGGGAAATCCCGTTTGAAGAGATGCCCCATAGCTTCAATCCGGAGCGCGGGTATATCATCTCCGCCAATCACCGGCTCATGGGGGATGATTACCCCTACCACCTGGGGAGCCAATGGGTTAATGGGTACCGCGCCGCCCGGCTAGAACAACTCTTTGCCCAGTATGAACGCATCTCCCCAGAAAACTGCCGCCAATTCCAAATGGATTGGCTCTCGCTCCCAGGCTTGGAATTAAAAGAAAAACTAACCGGGAAACCGGGCATTTTAGAAAAGCCCGGTTTCTCCTTACCCGCCGAGGCCCAACAAGCTCTCGATATTTTAGATCGCTGGGGGGGCTGGATGGGGCCAGATCAGGCCGGTCCGGTTGTCTATACCGTTTTTATGCAACGGTTCACCCGCCTGCTACTACAAAACGAGCTAGGCAGTCCCCTGTTTGATCGGCTGGTTGGCGCTGGCCCCAACGAATTTTTCGCCCCCACCAACGAGTTTTATGGTCGCCTCACACCCGTCTTGTTGGATTTACTGGAAAACCCACACTCCCTCTGGTTATCGGCCGAACAGCGTCCCCGGTTACTGGTCCAGGCTCTGGCGGAAACGATGCATGAATGCGGCCGCTTGCTGGGACCAGATACACGCCGTTGGCAATGGGGGCGGTTGCATGGGCTACGGTTTAACCATGCGCTAGGAGCCGTGCGGCCGCTAAACCGCCTCTTTAACCAGGGGCCGTTCCCCACCGGCGGTGACACCGACACAGTCAACCAAACCGCCATGCGCTTTGACCGTCCTTACGAAACCAATGCTCAGGCCGTCTCTTACCGGCAAATCGTTCAGCCAGGCGACTGGGATCAATCGGTTGCTATGTATGCCCCAGGACAATCGGGTGCTTGGGGAAACAAACAATATAGCGATATGATTAAGCCCTGGTTGAATGGTTCTTATTTCGTTATGGACTGGACAGTGGCCAACGTCGCGGCCGCGGCCAGGCAAACCCTTCACCTGATTCACAAGTAGTAACAAAATTAAATAACAAAATAACAAATTTGCTGGTATATTGATGCAGCCACGTGTCAAACCCTGTTTCTGCAAACGCGCTAAATGCGCATCAAAACCAACAGTTCAAGGAGATTGCTATGACGCCATCAGTGCCAAATTGGGTTATTTCCCTAATATTTGTTGTCGAAGCTATCGGCTGGCTCACCGCCTATATCCTCATTGTTAAACATGGGTTCAAAGAGAAAACGTATGGTATGCCCATTATTGCCTTATGTGGCAATATCGCCTGGGAGTTTTTATATAGTGCGGGTGTCTTCCCTGCTTGTTCCGTTAGTTGGGCCGGTTGCCCACCCTGGCTTATGCGCGGGGGTAATGCGGGGGCCTTCGTTTTAGATGTGCTCATTTTGTATACCATTCTCCGTTATGGTCGCTCCAAATTCAGCCAACCGTTCATCGTCAAAAATTTCTATGCCATTGTCATTTTCGGCCTTTTGACAGCGGTAGGGTTAATTTATTTTGTGGAAACGGAATTTTTCCGGGTCAATCCGGGCGTTCCAGGGTATGGGGAATATATGCCTATCGGCCTCTTCAGTGGCGTCTATACCGGGTTTGGGCTGGGGCTGGAGATGGGGCTTCTTTTTATCGCCATGTTTTTTGCCCGCAAGGGATTAGAAGGGCAATCCTTTTACATTGCTCTGGGCATGGCGGTGGGCAATCTAATGGCCTACCTGCTTAACGTTTTCACCGGCACGGCGAACAATACGGTTCATGTCCTCTTCGTCAGTGGCGCAATCGTTAATTGGCTGTATGTCGTGCTCGTTTACCAACGGGCCAAAACCATGGGGCTAAACCCCTGGAAACAGTTCTAAGTCACTGGCAACCCTATAATCATTTAGGACTTTGTTCGTAGTGACCGCTTTAGCGGGCTTAGGACTAGCCCGCTAAAGCGGTCACTAGTTCTCTTCTGGCTGACAAGCTGACCGGCTACGACAGCCTTTGCCAATTGTTGCAGATCGTACTTGGGCATCAAGTTGGGTGAAGAGGTATGGGCTTTTTGCTCGTGGTCCAGAAGCCGGGCAGAGATAAATTGATAGGTGGCGAGCGATTTCAGCATGAACGCGGCCGCGTTCATACACCATACCATGCTTCTCCGCCCAATACAGGGCCTTCTGCCAGTACCGGTGTGCCCGTTTCTCCTTACCCTCTAACCAGGCCAACCAACCCCGATGCAACCAATAACGGGGTTGCCCCACCAGATACGACCCGGCGAAGAAACGCAAATTAGCCATGGCCTTCTTAAGCAGGGCGGGCATCCGTCGGTTTTCTTGTTCCCACAACGTCAGATACAGTTCAACCGCATAAGCCACGGCCAAATTACCAAAAGTGTGGGTCTCGACGCTGCTCGTAAGTTCCACCAACTCTTCCGCATAAGGCAGCGCCAATTCCACTTCACCCTGACGCAGATGAGCCAGGACGAGCAAACCCAAAAGCTCTCGCCGCAACGGCATTTCAATAATCCCGGCTTCAGTGAACAACCGCTTGATCTCAACCAGAGCAATCAAGGCTTCACCTGTCTGACCCGTATACAAAAGACCGTAAGCCCGAACATACAACGCCAGAGCCTGGAAACGGGATTCGTTTCTGCGCTTTGCCGCGTCGTATAACTCGGTGGCGGTGCGCAAGGCGGCGTGATAATCACCTCTCTGGAAATAATTCCGCCCTAGCCAATGCAGGCCATCCAGGTGGCGCCGATAATCACCTACCCTTGGGTTGGTTGTATTAACTGATTAAGTAACCGCTCTGACTCCGCCAATTGGCCTATATTTTGATTTTGGGCGGCCACAACCATCAAGGGGCCAGCCTGGGCCTGGGCTGTACCTATCTGTTGGGCCACCGTTAAGGCACGTTCAGCATAACGGCTGGCAGGACCAAAGAGGTAAACAAGGCCCGCCCGGCTATCCACGCCACCCATAAGCTTCAGCCAGGTCAGCCAATGACCCCCAATTCACCCAGATTAGTGGCCCGGAATACGTGTAGGTGCACAGCACCGACTCACCATGAAAATAGTAGACTTCGGTAAGGCGATTATAAGCCCGCGTGGCTGCGTTTAGTTGTTCTTGAGAAGCCTGTTTACGACCCAGGAAAAGGGTGGGCAAATAACGATGGACCACTTGTATGGCCGTTTCTTTGAGCAAACCAAAAACGGCGCGGCCGCGGCTACCCACCGGATACCCCAACAAAGCCACCCCGGCTTCCAAATGGGCCTGGCCTTCCCCATAACGAGAGCGATGCACATACGCCTCGCCCAACAACAGCTCCCACCGGGCGCGGCGCAACGGTTCAACCCGATACCCCGTCTGTGTGTCCAGGGCTAACGCCTGACTCAAAAAAGTAATCGCTTCCTCGTTGGCAAAATTCTGAAAAGCCAGTTCACCCGCCCGCTCCAGGTTATCCAGCGCCTTAGGCGTGTTTTCGGCCCGTATCCAATGATGGGCCAGCAAAGGATAATAAGGGCTTTGATCATCAGCATGTACCTGTTCATACCAGGTAGCAATCTGTTCATGCAACTGCCGCCTTTGCGAAAAAGTCATCAGGTTATAGGCCACTTCCTGAATCAGTACATGCTTAAACAGATAGGAGCTATCGGTTTCCCGATGCTCTGCCGCTAAAACATTAATCTTTTCCAGGCCATTGAGGTGCATTTTCAGATGGAGTTTATCAGCCTCAACAGGGTGAATATCATGTAGGGTACGGTAAGCAAAGGCACGCCCAATAACACTCCCTACCTTGAGCGCCAATTGCTGTTGGGGGGGCAGCAGATCAATGCGGCTGGTGATAACCTCTTCAATGGTGTCGGGAAAATTCATGCGCTGCAATTGCGCTTCACCCTCAGGGGCCAGGCGGCATTCGTTTTTTTCGATGAGGAGCAGACCTGTCTCTAGCAATGTGTAAACGAGTTCCTCACTAAAGAAAGGATGACCTTCGGCCCGACTATGAATAATTTGGGCTATCACGGGTGGCAGAGAGCGAATACCAAACCGCTGACAAATCATGGCCTCAATTTGGGTCGGTTGAAGCAGGGTGAGAGGCAAGTAGTAGGTAGAAGGTTGGTTGCGCAGATACGTATATTCGTGGGGGGGCAGGCCATTCAGCGGCCGCAACGTCATGATCGTTAACAAAGGTTGTATAACCTGGTGCACCGCTAACAAGAGCGCCCACGAAGCTGAGTCCAACCAATGGCTGTCCTCAAACAAGAGGACGAGCGGTTTATGCTGCCCCAGGTGTTGCAGTAAAACGACTAAAATCCAGCGCGTATTGTTAGCCCGTACCTCACCCATTAATTCCCGCGTCATGTCGTTTTCGGGAAAATCCAGACCCAGGATGGGATTAAGCAGAGGGGCTAATTGGGTGGCAAACGGCGCGGCCGCGGTAAGTTGGGAAAGCACATATTTCCGCCAGGAATCTGGCGTATCGGGGGTGATATCCGTGGGTGCTGCCCGGCGTAACAATTGGCCGAAGATCATGCGCCAGGCATAGTAGGGGGTGGATTTTTCAATCGCGTTCGCTTCACCCAATAAAGGTTGCAGGGCCAACATCTCGGCTTCGTTGATGATTTCCTGCAAAAAGCACGATTTACCAATACCGGCATCCCCCTCAATAAACACAGCATAACGCGTCTCAGCATTTTGCTCTAGCTGGCGCAAAATACCTTGCATAAGAGAGCGCTCTTGTTCTCGGCCAATCACAGGTAACTGGCTCTTGTTCACCAGGGCGATGGCCGATAGGGTTGATCCAGGCGTTTCAGGGACAAAAATGCTGAGCGGAGCCGGGTCTTTTTTGACAAAGACTTCGCCCACGGACAGGAACTTGAGCCGTTGGCCCGGGGCCGAAACAATACGCTTGGTTACCAGGATTTGATTCGGTTTAGCCAGGGTCATCAGGTGAGCAGCCACATTGACTTCATTGCCGTGGACCCCATAGGTGCGGTAACTTGTGGCTCCAGTTATCCCACAGCGCATTCGTCCCCGACTAATACCAATGCGGATGTCCCGCACAAAGTTACATTCGGGGGGGGGATTTTGTAATTCCCACGCGGCCGCGACCGCCCGCACCGGATCGTTCTCATGGGCCTGCAATGCCCCAAAAACAATGTACAGATGACTCCCCTTATCGCCCATCGAAAGGTCAATTAAGTAACCCTCGTAACGAGTGAGCACTCGTTGAACCCAACGAATATACGCATCTAACTTGTGACCCGCTTCTTCATCGTTATCGTAATCAAGGCCATCAAACGCCACAAACATCGCTACGGCCATACGCAATTCGGTTAAGAATTCATCTTCGCCCCGTTTAAGTCGCTCATAGACGGGGTGCAAGAGCCAGGGACGGGCCAGTTCATCGGGCAAAATTGGCAGGGGGGGCAGGGTTAGCTGGCTAATTGGTGCGGTAAGATCAGCGACAACGGCATAACGGTGGCCTGGCTCTCACGCCAGGAATGAACGACCAGATGCTCAGCTAACGCGGCCGCGCCCACTTCATCCAACAAAACCTCATCTTGCAGGGCCACCGTTTCGGCCAGGGCCATACGCTTCAGCGTGATACCGGCCAGGGTATCCAGGCATTGCATAGCCGGATCGCCCAGGATGAAACGCCGCGCTGGGCCTACGGCCACGCTGATTTTTAGGCTGATGGTAAGGGTGAAGTTGGTAGGTGTGACGATGGTGGTATGCGGCCGCATCGCTTTCTGCATCGCCAGAGCACACGTCACCGCCCGGAACGCCGCCTGATGAGAAGCTGCGTTTCCCAGGTCTGACGGGTCATTATCATCAAACCAGCAGGTAATCGCATCTCCCCCAAAAGCAAACACCGACCCACCGTATAGATGCACTTCGGCAATCAGCGCCTCATACACTCGATTAATCGTCAGGCTTAGTTCCTCAACCCCCCGCTGCGAACCCAATTCCTTGGTTAAGGCTTTGGTTAAAGGGCCAAACCCGGCAATATCGGCAAGCAGCGCTGCTCCTCTGGTTCGATGAGGCAACAAGCGCCCTTCGGCCAGTGCCAACCTTCGATCCAGAGGAATAAAGCAGCTAAAAAGGCTCATAATACCTACAAACCAGTTATTTGAGGTTCAGAATCGCACGGGCAATAACCAGGCGTTGAATCTCGCTTGTGCCTTCACCAATGGTCATCAAACGGGTGTCACGATACATCCGCTCTACTTCAAACTCACGGCTATAACCATAACCCCCGTGAACCTGAATGGCATTACGACACACTTTTTCGCTGACTTCGGTGGCAAACAGTTTAGCCATCGCGGCCGCAGTCGGGGTCAATTTGCCCTGCCCTTTCAACCAGGCCGCCCAATACACCATCAGGCGGGCCGCCTGAATCTCTGTAGCCGCATCCGCCAACATCCATTGCACCGCCTGATGCTGGGCAATCGGCTGGCCGAACGTCTCCCGCTCATGGGCATATTTCAACGCCGCTTCGTAGGCTGATTGAGCCAATCCCACAGCCAGCGCCCCAATGCTGACGCGGCCGCCATCCAAAACCTCCAGGGTTTGGTGCAGACCCCGGCCCTCCTGGCCCAACAGGTTATCCAGCGGCACACGGACCTCGTCAAAATTAACGGCATGGGTAGGCGACCCCTTTAGCCCCATCTTTTTTTCCGGTGCGCCCAGAGTAATACCTGCCTTATCCGTCGGCACAAGAATATGGCTCAGGCTTTTACTTCCACCTTTAGCATCAGTCCGTACCAGCACCACCATCAAATCGGCGATGGAAGCATTGGTCATCCACATTTTGTTGCCGTCAATGATCCAGGAATCACCCTCTTTAACGGCGGCGGTACGCACACCCCCTTGCAAGTCCGACCCGGCCCCTGGCTCGGTCAGTCCTAAACAACCCAGTTTGCCTTCACCAGAAGCTAAACGGGGCAGCCAGGTGCGTTTTTGCTCTTCCGTACCAAACTTGACAATTGGCCCCAACGCCAAACCATTGTGGGCCGACACAGCCAGAGCCGTTGAGCCACAGCCCCAGCCCAGCTCTTCGATGGCAATGGCCGCACTGACCGGATCAACCCCGGCCCCCCCGTATTCTTCAGGAACTTCCAAACCTAACAAACCAATTGGCCCCATCTTACGAACGGCTTTCCAGTTAAATTCACCCGTCTCGTCGGTCTCGCGGGCCAAGGGTTTTACTTCTCTTGCCACAAAATCATGAACAAATTCGCGAAATTGTTTTTGTTCAGGGGTTAACTCAAAGTTCATACAATCTTACTCCTATGGAAAATGGGAATGGGTATCCTAACCTGGACCAACCAGGAAATTTATCCGCAGATTAACGCCGATTTGCGCTGATTAAAGAATCTGCGTTAATCACCAAAATCTGCGGTTAAACTTCTTGCCAACTGGTCAGGAAGTTGACTGGGAAGGGACTGACCAAAAGGTGTGTTTAAAATGAGTTAGAGGAGAAAGGCATCCCAAGATGCCGACCCGTTCGCATTTGGGATGCTCATCCCTCGCTCTCAACCAAAATAAAACACACCCCTAACCAAATTCAGAAACGGCCAGCGTTAGGAGAAAAAGTTGCTTCATGCCAGCGGGTAAATCTGTGGTGTCCAGGTACTCATCCTGGCGGTGGGCGTGATAGCTTTGGGCCAGACCAATACAAACGGCTGGCAAGCCCTGGCTGAGGGGGATGTTGGCATCCGTGCTGCCGCTGCTCAGGTGAACTTTGGCGCAGCCACTTTGGCGCAGGGCGGCCTCGGCGGTGCGCACAAGCCGATGCTCCGGACTGATAGAGCCTGCCGGGCGATTACCGATGGGGGTTATGTTCACCCGAACATCTGCTTGAGTGCCGATTTGGCCCACTGTTTTATGTACCTGGGTCAACAGTTCGGCCAGCGCCTGATTGTCTTCAGAGCGGCAATCCAGTAGCAGGCTAGCCTGAGCGGCGATGGTGTTGATGGTTGTGCCGCCTTCGATAAGGCCCACATTAAAGGTGGTGCGCGGCCGCTCCGGAACGCGTATCTGGTCTATGGCGGCAATGAGACGCCCTAACATGTGAATGGCACTGGGATTGCCAAAATTACCCCAGGAATGGCCCCCAGGGGTAGTAATGTCTATGCGATAACGGCGCACGGCAATCGCATGGTGAAAAATGTGCCCATAAACGCCCCCTTCGAGGACGATGTACGCGGCCGCGTGCCGACCAAATTTAGCCACCACCGCTCGCATCCCATGCAGATCACCCAGCCCTTCTTCACACACATTCGCCACAAACCAGATAGCGCGCCGCGGCCGCGTACCCAACCCTTGCATCATCTCCGCCAACATGAGCAGGCCAGCCACCCCCAGGGAGTTGTCACCGATGCCTGGTCCGTGCACCAGATGGGCTTCACGTTTGATGGATAGATCGGTCGCGGCCGCGAAAACCGTATCCAGATGAGCCGATACAACAACCGGCTCACCTTCCCCCTGCCCTGGCAGGCGTCCATACACATTATGCAAATCATCCTGGTAAACATCTACCAAACCCAACGCCGTAAAGCGGGCTTGCACAAAATCGGCGCGTGCCGCTTCAGCAAATGTGGGGGCCGGAATTTGTTGAATGGCAATCGCCAGATCAACCAGGTTCGGTATACGAGCAAGCAATCCGTTAAGGGCGTTTTTAACAGGGGGGTTATGCGTCAGGTAAGAGAGCGTTTCCATTGTTGAGGAGACGGGCACGTTAATCGTTCCTTTTATGAGCAAAAATGCGGGCAAAAACGTCAGTTCCCATCTATTCTCTAAACACTTTCACCAACAGGAGACCAAATAGACCAATAATCAGCCCTACATGCAACAAACAATCTGCGCCAGTGAGCAGATGCTCTCGGCCTAAGATCAGGCGTAGGAGAAAATTGAGGGCAATAAAAGCGATGCCCACTAACGGCAATATACCTGGCCGTTCGGCAAAAAAATCATTGGCCCGTTCCATGAGGTGGTTAATGAGATTGTTCATGTTTTGGTGATGATTTTTAGCAGCTTGAGTTTAGAGTTCAGAGCCAGAGCTAGAGGGTTTTCCCGAGTAATTCCTCTCGCTCTCTCCTCTTGCTCTAGACTCCAGTAGCAGATAAGGTTGAAAATAAGCATGTAAGCGCTCAGGCAGACGCGCCTGAATGGTAATGCCTGATTCGGTATGCTCTTCGTGCTCAACGCGGCCGCGACCATACAACATCGCCAGCAAATCGCCCCGATTATACGGCAAATGGACATGCAAGGGTCGCAAATACCGTTCCATCTCCGCTTCCAACACCAAAATCAGTTCATCTAACCCCTCACCCGTCACCGCCGAAACCGGCACACCAATATGATTCAAACTCAAACTGGCCCGGACATCCGTTCCCTTTGGTAAATGATCAATCTTATTCAAAGCAATAACCGTCGGAATATGATCCAGGTCCAATTCGGCCAGCGTATCCTCTACCGATTCAATTTGGGCCTTTACCTGGGGGTGGGTCACATCTACCACATGGAGCAGTACATCAGCATCGGCAATCTCTTCCAGGGTAGCGCGGAAAGCGGCCACGATTTGGGTGGGTAATTTCTGGATGAAACCAACGGTGTCGGTTAAGAGGATATCGCGGCCGCTACTTGTTTCCAGCCGTCGGGTGGTGGGATCAAGGGTGGCGAACAAACGATCTTCGGCAATAACATCGGCCCCGGTGAGTTTGTTGAGCAGCGTGGATTTACCGGCATTGGTATAACCCACAATCGCCACCACCTTCAACTCGGTCTGCTGACGCTTGGCCCGGTGGCGCTGCCGATGAGCACGCACGGCTTCCAACTCTTCCTTAATAGCCGCAATGCGCCGACCAATTTCCCGGCGGTCTACTTCGATCTGTTTTTCCCCAGGGCCACGGACACCCACACCACCGGATGCACCCCCGGCGCGGCCGCCAGCCTGCCGGGCCAGATGGGTCCACATGCGGGTCAGGCGGGGCAGGCGATACTCCAGTTGGGCCAGCTCCACCTGGAGTTGACCTTCACGGGTCTGGGCGTGCTGGGCGAAGATATCCAGGATCAGGGCCGTCCGATCCACAACTTTGATGTTTTGCCCAAATAGTTCTTCCAACTCCCGTTGCTGGCGCGGCAAAAGTTCATCATCAAAGATCACGACACCCGCATCCAGGTCCGTCACCAACATCTTGATTTCTTCCAGCTTTGCCAGAGCCAATATAGGTGGCACTGTCGGGTTGATCAAACCGTTGGATGGCCCGCCCGACAACGACGAGACCAGCGGTATCGGTCAACCGTTCTAGTTCATCCAGGCTTTGTTCCACAGGCAATAATGGGCGCGTTCGTTTCCATTCGGCCCCGACTAAAAAGGCACGCTCTTGTGGCGTTTTGGTTTCATGAGTATGCATAAATGTTGAGAACTGACGATTCAAAACGTAAATCTAGAATCATCAATCAATAAGTCCGACGACTTGTAAGCTGCGGGGTGCTCAACCAGGTAGCTGTATTGCACTAACGCTTTGACGGAGGGCTGGAGAGCCACATGCCACTCCAGAAGATTAAGATCACTTCTCTCGGCGGGTTCTGGGGTGGCTTGTTCTAGTTTAACCTTGATTTGCTCATGGCGGGAGACGGGAATGTGATCGTGAAGTTCGACGTTCGCGGCCGCGGTCAGCAAATTCTGCACCTCTATTTTATACCCATAACGCAATTGGCGGTTATCGCGCAGGAACGTCTTATCCACTTCGCGCTTAACCAACTCCCGATTGACCGTGATGCGCTCTTCGACGCCAAAAAGAAGCTCCATTTTTTCGCCCACTGGGGCATATTCCAACTGGGTAGCGCCGATAAACTCCTCGCCCACAAACAGGTTGCCCGGGCCAGCCAGGAACGGGGCGGTTGTCTTGTTGATCACCGTCAGGCGGCGGAACACAGCGTCGGTGTGCCGGGGTATGCCGATGTAATCCACTTTGGGGTCCAGCTCAAACTGCTGGATGGTGGTTTTGTGCGGTGCACCATCACTGGGAATATCGGTGGAGCCACCAATTCTGAAGGTGACAGCCACGCCACTGCTCTCGACGGTGGCGGTGGCGATTTCCGCTTCGGCTACGGCAGAAAAAGCCATCATATCGGCCGCCTCTTCCCTGGGGGCACTAGCAGGTTGCATCAGGGGCGCAGGCGCGGCCGCGGCCGCGCGTGACATCATTTTGGCCTGGGGCGGGGGCATGGGGGTAAACACGTTGATGTACCAGGGGTGCAGTTCGGGGAGCTGCTGGTTAAGGGCAGGCCGGGCGGTGGAGACGGCCAATTGGATAGCGGGCCAATCTTCGCCACTGTTTTGGGTGATTTGGGCCAGGTAGGTCAGGCTGAGTTTGCCGCCGTTGTTTTCCTGCCAGCGCAAATCATAAAGGGGTTGCCAGCCCACATTTTGCACCACATAACTCAGCTCAACGGTGAAACTACCCGGTTCGCTGACGACGACCTCAACGGTGGCGCGGTACCGTTGCCGCGGCCGCGCACTTTGCATCTGCTTCAGTTCGTTCCGGCTTTTTTCTAGCTGTTTGTTAAGGGTGCGCTGGGCCACGTCCAGTTCTCGCAACTCGGTGCGGATGGCGGTGTCCTGCCCAGCCAGAAAGGCGACCAGGTCGGTTTGGTCGGCGATGGTGGTGCGGCCGCGGGATAACCCCTTGGCAAACTCCAGGGTCGCACTAGCCAGACCATCCAGGTATTTCATCCGGGCCATCAGACCGGCCTTGCGATCAGCCAGACCCCGGTTTTCATCTTCTAACCGTTGGATTTCCTGCTCCAGTTCATACACACGAGTCGTCGGTGTTTCCGTGTAATAGTGCCACTTGGTATCCACGCCCTGGATGCGCACGCGGGCGGTGCCACGCCCTGTCACCCGCACCGAGTCAGGCAAAAGCGTGGTGGGTAGCTCGTCCAGAATGATTTTTTGCGTGGCAACGGTGACATCCCCTGTCCCTTGCCGCGTCACCCGCGCCCGGTCCGGGTACACCGTCACCTGTGTTACCTGCGAGGGAATGATTAGCTCGTTGGTCATATCGTCTCCTGGGGAAAGCATTTCAGCTATTCAGCATTTCAGCTTGAAGCTCAGCTGACCAGCTGACTCCGGCTGACTAGCTTCCCGGCTAACCAGCTACGACAAAATGGACTTCAAATATCTTCGGCCAGAGTTTGCCGGTGATGAGAAAGGTGTTGGTTTCGGGCTGGTAAACGATGCCGTTGAGAACATCGGTGGTGGTGCGTTCTTCGGTGGTGAGAAGCCCGGTGGCGTCTATCACTGCCACCACCTGCCCGCTGTTTTTGTCTATCTGCACAATCGTGTCGGTCTGCCAGATGTTGGCAAAGACGGTATTGCCGACACATTCTAACTCATTTAGCCGCACCACAGGCTGACCATCTAAGGTTACAGGGATTTCTGAGCGCACGGCAAACGTTTCCGGATCGCGCACGGTGAGGGAGTCACTGCCGTTGCTCATGTACAGGTCAAGGCCATCATAACACAAACCCCACCCTTCACCTGCATAAGAAAAGGTATTCAGCAAAGCAAAGGTGTTTATATCATAAACAAAAGCGGTTTGTTCGCGCCAGGTAATCTGGATGAGGCGGTCTTCCACCCGTTCCAGCCCTTCGGCAAAATAGGTTTCGGCCAGGGGCACAAACTGGATCACTTCGCCTGTTTGGGGATTGACCTGACGCAGGCTGGATTGGCCGTATAACCCGGTGCTTTCGTAAAGGAAGCCATTGTAGAGGATTAGGCCCTGGGTGAAGGCGTTGGCATCATGCGGCCGCGTGCCTACCACCTCAGGAACCATATATATCACTTCACCCGGTTCCGCTGGAGCCGTGGGTGTGGCGGTGACGGAAGGCGTGCTGGTGGCCGTGGGCAGAGGGGTGAAGGTTGGCGTCGCGGCCGCAACCATTACCGTCACCGTAGCCGCATCCGGCGTCGCGGCCGCGCCACACCCCACCAAAAACAGACATAACCACAAAACCCATTTACTCAAACTTTACCCCCAGTCTCTCAGTCTCTCAATCTCTCAGTCTCCCTTCCCCACTTCCGCCTTCTCCCGCTCATACCTCACCCCACTTTCACGAGCAAAGCGACGCAGCGCGGTTAAAGCGCGTTCCACATAAAACTGATAACGCTCTTGTTTGCCCATTTTGTTTTCCGGCAAAGCAAACAAACCAAAATTTGCCTTCATCGGTTCAAAATGTTTGCTGTCGGCATGGGTGACGTAATGAAGCAACGCCCCCACCATGGTCTTGGGCGGGAAGATGACCGGCAACTGCCCTTGTAACAGCCGGGCCGCATTGATGCCCGCCACCAGCCCCGCGGCCGCGTTACCCACATACCCTTCCACACCAACAATCTGCCCGGCGAAAAAGAGGTCGGCGCGGCCGCGATATTGCAGCGTTGGCTGGAGCATGTGGGGCGCATTGATGTAGGTGTTGCGGTGCATCATGCCATACCGCATAAATTCGGCGTTTTGTAACCCCGGAATCAGCCGCAACACCCGTTTCTGTTCGCTCCATTTCAAGTTTGTCTGGAAACCAACCAGGTTGTAGAGCGTGCCGCTCAGGTTGTCCTGGCGCAGTTGCACCACCGCATAAGGCCGCTCACTCGTGTGAGGATTGGTCAACCCCACCGGACGCATGGGGCCAAAACGGAGCGCTTCTTCGTTCCGTTTGGCGAGCACCTCAACCGGCAGACAGCTTTCAAAAAATGGGGGTCTTCCTGCTCAAACTGACGCAGGCTGATCAGTTCCGCTGTAGTAAGGGCGGCCAAAAACTGGTTGTATTCAGCTTCACTCAGGGGGCAGTTGATGTAATCGCCTTCTTCCATCACCCCTTTATCGTAGCGAGAACCGCGAAAAGCCACGCTCATGTCTACCGATTCCAGGCTGACAATGGGCGAGATGGCGTCATAGAAGTAGAGATATTCTTCGCCCCCACTCAGCCGGGCAATTTCTCGCGCCAACGCGTCTGAGGTCAGTGGCCCACTGGCGATGATGCAAGGAGTGGCTGGAACCTGAGTCGCTTCTTCGCGCACCAGTTCAATGCGCGGGTGCGCTTCGATTTTGGCTGTCACGATCTCGGCAAACCGCTCCCGGTCTACCGCCAACGAAGAACCAGCCGGTAAGGCCGATTCTTCGGCACAGGCCAGGATAAACGAGCCTAAACCACGCAATTCCGCTTTGAGTAAACCGGGCGCGGTGTTGGCTCCCTGTGAACCGAGGGAATTGCTACAGACGAGTTCGGCCAGTTTGTCGGTGACATGGGCGGGGGTGTTGGTGCGCGGCCGCATTTCATACAACCGCACCGACAAACCCAACTCCGCCGCCTGCCAGGCCGCCTCACACCCCGCCAATCCCCCACCAATAATCGTTAGTTGTTTGTTCATAAGGGTTTTAAGTTTCAGGTTTCGAGTTTCGAGTTTCAAGTTCCGAGTTTTTAGGCACTTACGTACCAGCATCGACAAAAAATTGTCGATCTTCTTGAAAAATGGAAGGCTTTGGAAATCTTTTGTGCACGGATAGGAGAAACACCGATGACTTTGGCTTTTATCCGTGTTTTCCTATCCGTGTAGACACCCTTTTTCAAGCGAAGTTTGGGAAAAGATGTAGTCTCTCAATCTCTCATCTCTCCAATCTCCCCCTCCCACCCGCAACAAAATCTTCCTCACCCCCGGCCGGGCGGCGTGTTCCAAAGCGGTCAGAGCCTGCTCAAGGGGATATTCACCGTCTATGGTGTCTTGAACAGGTATCTGGCCGCTGGCTAACAGGCGTAAGGCTGGGGTGAAGGGGCCACAGCGGGAACCCACCAGATTGATTTCACTGACGACGAGTTTGTTCAATTCAAAAGAGACCTGACCATGAAAGGTGCTTTTGAGGACGAGGGTGCCCCGCGGCCGCACCAATCTCAGTGATTCTTGCAGTCCCGCTTCATTGCCAGTCGCCTCAACCACAAAGTCAAAATGGTTGGCCGGGTAATCTTTGGTTTGTCCGGTAGCTAACCCCCAACGCGCCGCGAGAACCAGCGATGCCTCACTCCGACCCAGCATGATGACCTGATTGCCGCTCAAGGCCAGCACTTTGCCAATGAGCAAACCCAACCGACCCGGCCCAACAACGGCGATGGTTTGGCTGGGGCGAATGGGGAGTTGCTCACGGATGCGGAGCGCGGCCGCGAGTGGTTCCGTAAACACCGCCACCTCATCCGCTACCTCATCCGGCACCGCCACCAGATTCACAATGGGCAAAGTCTGGTACGCAGCAAAAATGCCATCCTTTTTGTAAATACCCAACGTGCGCCGATTCGGGCAATGAGAGGGACCATCTTGCAAACAGACCGCACAAACACGGCAACCCAGATTAATCGTACCCACAACCCGTCGCCCTACCCAGTGCGCCTCAGCACACTGCTCCACGACACCCACAAACTCATGCCCCAAAACACCCTGAAAACCCAAATACCCTTTGATGATCTCCAGGTCAGTCGAGCATATTCCCGCCAAAGTTATCCGAATCAGGGCTTCATCTGGCAATGGTTCTGGTCGGGGAACCTGCGTTTGCAGCTCCACCAAACCGTTTTTTACGACTACCGCTTGCATGACAACGCCTCCCAAAACCACAAACTAAGACCGCTCTGCCAGATATCCGGAGTAGAGGCTTTAGCCGGTCAAGACGTTCCGACTAAAGTCTCCACTCCTGTGAACAAACCCAGTAGAACCACCAAAATGAAGGATCAAAGAGCAAACAACTCAACTTTGACGAAAATTAGCACGACCCTTGGAAATCCTCTCAATCTCTCAGTCTCTTAATCTCCACAGATGCGCTCAAAAACACCAAACTCCCTCACACCAGCTAACCATGTCTTGCGTCTTCGATCCTTCGTCAAGCATACAGTTACTTTTGCACCATTGGCAAGTAAGCATTCAATATTTGGTTTACCACCGCCACCGTGAAGGATTGTGAATGCGTTAAACCACCCGCATCCGTCACGAGCACGGTCACTAACGTCGAACCCGTCCAACCCCCAGCGGGGAAAATATCAATGTACCGATTAGAATCCAACGACACCCCGGCACTAGCATTCGGACTATTCGTTATGGCAAAAACGAGCGCATTATCGGGTGTTTGTCCGTCATCGGTGTAAGCCCATAGATCAATGGCATTATTGCGTGTTGTCCCCATCAACATGAGTTGACTGGGCAATGGGGTTATCACCGGGGCGGTATTCTGCGGGGTCAAAGTCCAGCCCGAATCTTGAAAGATGCCCAGGGAGATGGGGCCAGGATTGTGATTGGCCTCACCGGAGCTGATTTGGGGCGTCATCAGGGCATTTGGTGTGCCGCCAGGATAGGTATTCTCATTGAGATGGGAATAGCTAGAGCCTTGTTGCCAACTGCTAGGGGCATAAAGGCGGGGGCGACTGCCCCCATTCGCCGCATTTGCGTTAGGCCCATCAAAATAGACGCTGCCGCTGGTTAGCTGGTTAGCCAAAGTAGAAGAGTTATTGGGGAAACTTAACAAGGCCTGACCGGCACCATTTTCGGTAAACCTATCATAGATAAAGGGGTAAGCAGTGCCATAACCCCAATTACCCGAACCACCCTGCACCCTCATTGAACCGGTAAAACCCAGTCCGTGACCTAATTCATGAAGAACCACACTGACAAAATCATAGTTGCCGCCAGGGGTGTTACCGTCCGTGCCAAAATACCAGTTAGAGAAAGTACTGCTAAAGACAGAATCAATTTCCGGATCGCTGCCATTGATATCGTATCCGGCATATGTGTTGGCAAGAGCCGCAGGATACCAGGTATTGGCCTGGGGTCGGTTGGTGAAATTACAAAAAATCATAGGGCCAGCCCCACCCAACGCCCCAGGGAGGCAGACTACCACTCCATTCGGCATTCACTTTAATGGTCACGTTGGAGACAATAAGGGCTTCCCAAATGGTTACGGCATATTCAAAGGCGGCCTGAGCCTGGCCGGTCCAACCACCAATGTAGTTAACCGTAATATTGGCCGTAGGGGCCTGGGGAGCGAGTCCAACGGCATGGGGTGACGGGACAAAGGATGGGATTGTGTCTGATTGTCCTGCCCAGACATAAACCAATTGCTCGTTACGCTGAAATTCTAATGCGCTTTCTTGGGCCGCTAAAGGTGAGCGGGCCAAAAAGGCTACGAGCATTAACAAGACGGTGATTAAAACAAACCTGCTTTTCATTTGTTTCTCCTTTCTAACCATTGATCCTTTCCGGAAAGACCCTTTACTGACCATTTCTATGAGGGGAATTGGGTTCAGGTTGAAGGGGATGACTCTCAGTCAAGGTGGGCCTGTAGCGAAGCAGAAAAAGGTGAGAGCGGAGAAGGCTCACCACAGGCTTTGGGGTTTAACGCGGCCGCGTTTATTGAAGCTGTAAGCTGGGAATCACATCCAGGTTTAGCCCCGCAAAGGCTCCGCGAAGATAATGTTGGTGACCCGCGGCCGCGATCATGGCCGCGTTGTCCGTGCATAAAATGGGGGGGGGATAAAACACTGGCACATCTAGTCGCTCCCGCATGGCCTGCCGCAACCCCCGATTAGCCGATACGCCCCCCGCCAGATGAACCGCCGTAACATTATGCGCCTGTGCGGCCGCGCTCGTTTTTGAGACCAGCACATCTACCACCGCCGCCTGAAAACTGGCCGCCAGATCATGCACCGGCAGACGATCCACACTGTATTTCTGTACCTCACGCAAGACTGCCGTCTTGAGGCCGCTGAAGCTAAAGTTGAAGCCATCGCTCATAACCGCCCGGGGAAACGAGAAGGCCAACGGGTTACCCTCACGAGCCACCTTGTCAATGGCTGGGCCACCGGGGAACGGCAAACCTAACAGCCGTCCCACTTTGTCAAACGCCTCGCCAGCGGCATCATCCAGCGTGCCCCCTAAATGTTCATACGCCCCATGCCCCGTTATCAGGTAAAGCTCGGTGTGCCCGCCACTGACCACCAGGGTAAGCACCGGAAATTGCAGGGCCGCGGCCGCGTCCGTCAACCATAACGAATAAATATGCCCCTCAATGTGATTCACGCCAATCAGCGGTTTACTGCGGGCCAGGGCAATCCCTTTGGCGGCATTGACGCCCACCAGCAAGGAACCCGCCAGCCCAGGCCCCCGGGTGACAGCAATGGCGTCCAAATCATCAAAACCCAGGTGGGCTTCAGCCATCGCCTGCTGAATCACCGGGTAAATGACCTCGATGTGTTTGCGCGAGGCTACTTCGGGGAAGACGCCCCCGTACTTGGCGTGTAAATCGGTCTGGCTGGCGATAACGTTGCTGAGGATGGTGGTGCCATTTTCCACGACTGCGGCCGCGGTCTCATCACAAGATGTTTCGATGCCTAGAATGCGGGTGTGAGAAGTCATAGGGTTTCGTGTCACAAGTTTCAGGGGTTCTATGATATGTTTAGATGACCCAGTTTAAGCAAGTTTCCGGAATCCTGCCTGAACAAAATGATGATCAGCGGTAAAGGCAATTTGTGTTGCCTCATCTTGCATAATAACAAAGCTGGTACAGTCTGTTACTCCCCATTCCTTATCAGTTCTTTGACTGTACAGAAGCCATGCTTTATCCAATATGGTTTGCTCAAAGGAAATAATTTGCAAAATAGGGTTTTGACGAAGCGCGTTTATGAAACCGATTGTTTTTACTCGTAGATGAGGAGCAGAAAGCGCATCGGCTACTTCCATTAAAACAAATTCGGATGTTAATAGTTTTCTCTTTTCCTGGCGGAGATTATGCATAATTGATCGTGCCTGGCGATGCTGTCGATCCGATTCATTCAATAAAGCAATCCATGCCCAGGCATCTACAAAAACTTTATTCGACATCGGGATTCCTTTTCAGTTTTCCATACAAATAATGATCATGTTCATCAGCCAGGTCAGAAATACCTGTCGGTGACTGGTAAGTATTAACTGCTTGCATTAGTTGATCCCAACCATCTTCTTCATATTGCGTGTCAGTTAAAACAATCCCTTCAATTGCTTCTTCTATGACCTGGCCTACATCGAGCTTGCGTTTTCGTGCCCATTGAGCCGCCCGTTCATAAACCTGGCGGGAAATTTTTACCGAAACCTGATCCATCATCATAGCCATGATTATGACTCCTCATTAACGCACCTTCAGACGTTCTTGCTTGTGTGCATTATAGGGTTATTCGTGGCGGGCGTAAAGCGACGAGGGTTTCCAGGAGAGGGGCGTCTTGTGCGGGTAGGACGGTGCGGGGATCAAGCAAGAATCGGTCTTCGGCGATGCGGCCAATGATGGCGAAGGTGGCCTGGCGCAGCGCGGCCGCAAAATCATCCACCTTTTCCACCTTCACCGCCACCAACCGGGTCGGTAACATCGTACCCGGTAAACTTCCCCCACCCACGGTTGATTCGCCCACGATGACCTCTGCCGCGATGTTGTGGGCCGTGAGATGAGTACACCACGCGGCCGCGCGCCGTTCCAATTCAGCCAACGGCATAGCCATCATCTGCCACACCGGAATATATGTGGGGGCTTCCCCTTTCAGGTAATGGAGCAACGTCGCCGTCAGCCCAGCCAGACACAATTTGTCGGCCCGCACCGCCCGCGCCAACGGGTGTTTTTTGAGTTTCGCCAGAAGATCCGCCCGCCCCACCAAAATACCCGCCTGCGGCCCGCCCAGAAGTTTATCCCCACTAAACGCCACCACATCACAACCGGCCTGCCATCCAGTTTGCACCGTCGGTTCGGGGTCAAGGCCATAAACGGATGTGTCTAACAAAGCGCCGCTACCCTGATCATACAGCAGGGGCAGGTTATGCTGATGCGCCAGTTCAGCCAGTTCGGCCAGGGCTGGCTCGGTGGTGAAGCCGATGATTTTGAAGTTGGAATGATGGGCGACCAGAATAGCGGCGGTGTTCTCGGTGATGGCGTTGGCGTAGTCGCGCAAATGGGTGCGGTTGGTTGTGCCCACTTCCACCAACTTGGCTCCCGACTGGGCCATCACGTCGGGCACACGGAAGCCGCCGCCGATTTCCACCAACTGCCCCCGGCTGATGATGACTTCCCGCCCCTGGCCTAAACTGGTGAGCATGAGCAAGAGCGCGGCCGCGTTGTTGTTCACTACCATCGCCGCTTCTGCCCCGGTGAGCCGGGTGAGCAGTTTTTCGGCGTGGACAGTGCGCGAACCTCTCTGCCCGGCATCCAGATCATATTCCAGGGTGGAATACCCCTGGGCGACCGCTTGAATGGCGGCAATCGCGGCCGCGCTCAAGGGCGCTCGTCCGAGATTGGTATGAACAATCACCCCCGTGGCGTTGATCACCGGACGTAAAGTTGGCCGGGCCAGCAGTTCTAGCCAGTTATGGGCTTGCTGAAGGAAAAATTCGTCGGCCGGAATGGCCGTTAGTCCGTTGTTGAGTCCGGCGCGGGTTTCGGCCAGGACAACGCGCAGGGCTTCGGTGACGAGTGGATGGGTGTAGAGGGTGATGAGGGGCGCGGCCGCGTCTAAGCGCAACAATTTGTCTACACTGGGCAACTGCCGCAACAAACCTTGTTTTTCAGCCATACGCCTCATATGAAGCTAGAGTATAGAGCTAGAGCTAGAAGCAAAATCCAGTCTCTCGCTCTCACCTCTAGCTCTAGCTCTCACCCATCTTGCTTCACATCCCCGGTTTCGGGCAGTTGGATCGTGACCGCCCGTGTGCGCACCTGCAAAAGGATTTCAAAAATGATGAGCACGGCTCCCACCAGCAAAGCTATGGCTATGCCAAAGGTGCGGTTCATTTGTAACCAGATACAAAAGGCCACCCAGGCTCCGAACCACATACTCTGGCGCAAGACCAACAAATAGCGCGGTTGGCGGGTCTTCGTAAAGCGCAGGTTCAGGTAATAAACAACCGGCAAAGCCAGCCCGGTCACAATGGCTGTCACACTCGCAAGGAAAGTCAAGATGATTTCCAGGTTGCCCGCTTCCAGGATAAGAGCCGCATCGGCCTGATCCTGTGGCGTAGCCCGCACTAAATCCAGGCGAGCCACATCGAACGGCCACCAGTTATTGGTAATCTGGACCAGGGCCAGAAAACCCAGAACGGTGATCAAGGCCCCCAAACCAATGACAGGAACAATACGCAACCGTTTGAGATTATTCAACATAGGGGTTTGCCAGGGGGATGGGATGGGAACTCATGGGAACTCTGGGAACTTATGGGAACTCGGTTCTTAAACCGTGCTAATCTGTGTGCGTTTTTTCAAAAGCGATGGGTCGGAAAAGGGTTTGATCGAATGTTTGGATATGCTCTCGTCCCAACGTTTGCAGGCTGTCTTCCACTATCTGAACATCGGCTTTGAGTTGGGCCAGGTTGATGCCCCGGCATTGGTCGGGCAAGGGGTCGAGCCATTGGCGCACGCGCAGGAACATTTTGACGGCCCCGTTGTAGTTGCCACGTTGGATTTGCAGGTAGGCGACGGCAATTTGCAGAACCGCCCGATAACAGTCGCGGGCTGGGGATGGATCGTCGTTCCAGGCGTGTTCTAATTCTTCATGGGCGGCAAAGTATTCGCCCTGGTTGAACAGTTCTAGCCCTTTGAGGGCATGAGCCGAAGCGGGTTCCTGGCACGCGGCCGCGATACCCGCACTATCCACCTGGCGTACATGCTTTTGTACCAACTCCGGCATAGCCGAGAAAAACCGGGAGCGGGCCACAACCTCATCCGCGCCCGCGGCTTTGGCCGCTTTCAGGGCTTCAGTATCCACATGGGAGCCGAAACACAAGATGGGAATGCGCCGGGTAGCCGGTGACGTTTTGAACATAGCGATCCACAGTTGCCAGGGGATGGCCTGGTTGTGCAGATCAAAGAGGAGCAGAGCGGGTTGTTGGCGGGTGAGGTAATCGGTGATGGCCCCATCGCGGCCGCGGAGCTGTTCTCCCGGTGGCATTGGGCCATCCGCCACCTGACCAAAGCGATGAGCATCCTCAACCCACTCAACTTGATACCCCATTTTTTCTAAGGTGACTTGAATCTGCACCGTAAACATCACATCGGCTACAAAACCGATAATCAAAGGTTTGTTTGTTTCACTCATGGGGCAGATTGTAACAGACGGGGCGCGTCGTGCGTAGTGCCGCAACCAATAGGACACACCGAAGGTCACAGAGTTTTAAGGCCGGTACTACTTTCAGGGTCAATTTCTTGCACCGTGAGCAAGAAGATCAGCCACGAATTTCACGAATTAAGACGAATTTTTATTTTCCCATTCGTGCTAATTCGTTTAATTCGTGGCAAAACCTCTTCTAACTAATTCAGGTTAGGATACCAAAATGAATTTGCACGTTATAATCATGGCGTTTACGCTTTCCCACGCAACACGCAACACGCAACACGCAACACGCAACACGCAACACGCAACACGCAACACGCAACACGCAACACGAGGCTCCCTATGAATTACCACCTGCTTGAACAACAGTTCACGGCCTGGGCGGAAACCCAACCAGATGTCCTGGCAGTGGTGGCGATTGGCTCCCGCGGCCGCGTTCAGCCCCCACCAGATGAACATTCCGACCTGGATTTGCTCATGTGGACGGAAAATGCCCACGCCTATACCACCAACGATCAATGGCTCCAGCAATTTGGGGAGCACATTCTGGCCGTTTTCAGCCATACGGGCAATGGCCTGCCCGAATGGGAGATCATCTTCACCAACGGGGCCAAACTGGATGTCGTCATCATTCAGGCGCAACGCTGTCTCCTGACCCAATTGCTCCAAGACTTTCCCCATACCGACGTGCTCCGGCGCGGTTTTCGGCTTTTGGTCAACCAATGTGGCGATGAGGTAGATGCGTCGCACTGGTCGTTCGCGGCCGCGATTCGGCCCGATCAGCACCGCTTCGATCATCTGGTCAAAGAAGTCCTGCTTGAAGCCACCCGTGCCCTCAAATTTGCCCAACGGGGCGACTTGTGGCGAGCCAAAATGTTATGCGATGCGGTGATGAAAAAACATCTGCTGACCATGTTAGAGTGGCAGGCCGTCGCCAAATACAGTGCCGAGTTGGATGTCTGGTACGATGGTCGTTATCTGGAGCAATGGGCTGACGCTTCGGCCATGCAGGCTCTGCCCGGCACCTTCGCCACCTACGAAGCCAAAGACATCATCCGCGCCCTCCACGCCACTATCAGTCTGTTCCACTGGTTGGCTGAAGATGTGGCCCAACGGGATAACCTGGTCTACCAGGCCGAACCCGCCCTGGCTGTGCTGCAATGGCTCGCGGCCGCGCACACCCCCAAACTAGCCGACGCGCTTTACGACAACTTGTATACTGAAGAAGAAGCCCAGACTTTCCCAGAAGACAAATAGCTTTTTTGAACAACACTCTTATGTGCATTTTTGTGACTCGTAATTGTGTGCGTTGACACCACATTTCAAGGGCTTATAATAAGCCCCTAAATTAGGGGCGTAAAAGATTGAAGATGAGGTGCTTTATGCAACAAGTCAAGGTCAGCTTAGAACAGGAACAACTGGAATTTTTGCAACAGTTTAATATGTATGGGTTTCGCGATAAAAGTGCTTTGGTGCGCGAAGCCCTGCGACGGCTCCATACGGAGTTTGAAAAAAAGCAACTACAGTTTTCGGCTGATCTCTATGCTGAAATATATGAAGAAGATGAAGACTTGCTAAAGTTAACAGAGGCTGCCCTCGAGGGTTGGCCCACATGACCATTCTGAAACGTGGTCTGATTATTGATGTTAATCTTGATCCCACACAAGGCTCAGAAACAGGCAAGACCCGCCCCTGTATTATTGTCACGAATGACACTTACAACCAACGAGTGCCCATTATCCAGGTTGTACCAATCACAGCCTGGAATGAAAAAAAAGCCCGCATTGTGACAAATATAACTATTGAGCCAACCAGTGAAAATGGTTTAGACAAAAAATCCATCGCCGACTGTTTACAAACACGCCCTATTGATCATCGGCTTCGTTTAGTTGCTGTGCGGGGACAACTTTCATTGGCACAGCTACGCAAAATTGATCAAGCACTCAGAAGTGTATTTAGTTTGCGTTAAGCAACGCATGAAACCACTTTTAATCCCCCGTCTATTCAAGCTCGAGGTTCTATGAGTGAACAATCTGATAACCAAGAGAAAGCCCTGACCGCGGCCGCGCCCCACTCCCCCGCCCCTACCAGCAACGAACGCAAAGGGTTAGCCGAGTATGCTTTCAACTATGTGATGAAAGCCATCAACGACGCCGATGAGAAAGCGGCCGCGCAACGTGTGGCTGAATTACGCCAGAAAAACCCCACCGCCACCCCCGAAGAATTGGCTGATATGCTCATCAAGAATAAATGCCGACAAGCCGGAGCGGTAGGCGGAATCACCTCTGGCACATCGCTTATTCCCGGGCTGGGCACCGTGGCTTCGCTCACCTTTGGCGTGGCGGCGGATATTGGCCTGACGTTTAAGATGCAGGCGGAACTGGTGATCGAGATCGCGGCCGCGTTCAACCACACATTCACCGAACATGAAAAACGGAACGTCGTCCTCATTGTCACCGGGATGAGCGCGGGGGCCAACCAGCTCCTCACCCGGGCCGGGCGCGAAATCGCCGAAAAAGCCAGCGAACGGCTGGCGGCCAAATCGGTTGCCAAAGCCATTCCTGTGCTGGGTGTGGTGGCCGGAGCCGGGGCCAATATGTTATCCACCTACATCATCGGCCAGCGGGCTGTGGCCTATTTCAGCCGGGGGCCAGAGGCCATGGGTGAGTGGGCCGATGATGTGCGGGCGGTTGTCGGGTTAGACGAACGCAAAATGATGACCTGGCTCCAGGAAAGCGCGGAATCATCTTGGGAACTGGTAAAAGAACGAGCGCAGGATGCGGGTGGGTTGATGATTAATGCCGGTAAGTCGGCAGGGGAACTGGTGGTGACGGGCGCGGCCGCGACCAAAGTCGTCGTGGGTAAGGCCGGTCAAACCGTCTCGCGGGGAGCCAGAGCCGGGGCCTTGGGTACGCTCAAGGTGGTGTTGTTCATTCCCTTGCGGGTGATGGCTGGCATTTACAACGCCGGGGCCTGGACGGTGAAGAAGGTGGGTGGGTTGTTCCGTCGCGGCCGCAAAAGCGACTAACCCGCAAGTCCCCACCCCGAACAGGTCAGCATCAAAAAGATTTTTGCCACGAATTAAACGAATTAGCCCGAATTTTTCTCTAGCCACTTGGCGTCCTTTGCGCCTTCGCCTGAGTTCTTCACCAGCCTCACCCATCCTATCCTGTCGCCGAATTTTTCACTCCACTCGTGCGACCCCGGCCCTCATTCTGCGTATTAGGGGTCAACGTTTATCCAACGTGCTATCCTGACTAGAGTTTAGAGCGAGAGGAGAGAGCTAGAGGAAATTACTCTGGCTCTCGCTCTGAACTCTAAACTCAAGTTCCTGATAAACATTCTAGTCGTGAACAACAGAGCAGTTTAGCACCGACACAACAGTTGTGTTCTTTTAGCCTATCTGTTTTTAACAAACTTGAGTTTAGAGGCTAGAGCCAGAGCTAGAGGATTTTCTAAAGCAGTTCCATCTAGCTCTCTCCTCTAGCTCTACACTTCAGTAACCAAAGGAGTAGGTTGATGAGTACCGTACAACGTGTGATCAACACGGCCCAGGCTGTCACCCAGACTGAGGCGTTTGAGCAGTTCAAGGTGAGTGCCCGCGACTTCCTCTCTGCTCGTGAACGAGGTGAATCCGCTGGGACCCAAATCTCCCAGATGACGGCCTCGCTCACGCAGGCGTCTGAGGTGTTGAACCGCAGTTTCCCCAAACAAGAAAAATCGGGCACATATACCAACGTCATTTCGCCGGTGGTCATTCCTAGAGAAACTCGCTCGTTTCGCTGGCTGATCGTGTTCATCGCCGGGCTGTTTTTCGGCATAGCGGGTCTGGCTTCCACCTCCGCCTTTGACAACCTGTTGGGCGTAACCAACATGGCCTTGGTGCTGTTTGGGCCTCATTACTGGTTATTACTGTTTGCTTATGCTGGTTTTAGCATCTGGCGCAACAGCTTTGTCATGATTCCGGATGGCTGTCAGGCGTTGATTACCCGCTTCGGCAAGGTGGAAGAGACGGTCGGGCCGGGGCGTACCTGGTTGATCAATCCCTGGAAAAAGGTCAGCTACATCGTCAACACGACCAAAGAATATCCCTACAACGCCCCCATCCGCGAAGCGCCCACCGCCAGCCGGATTGATGCCTCGGTAGACCTGTTTTTGCAGTTCCGCATCGAAGACCCGGAGAAGTTCATCTTCACGTTGGGTGGGGTGCGCGGCTTTTCGGAGAAGCTGCACAATGCCATCAGTGAAGTGACTCGCGCCCTGATTTACGAGCAGAAGGCAGAAGAGATTTATGACCTGGTGGGTGAATCTACGCAGTCGGTGCTGGATTCGTTGAATACGCAGTTTTTACCCGCGGTACGGTTTGTGAATGCCAACATCACCCATGCGGAGCCGTCGAGCCAGGAGTACCGGATGGACCTCGCGGCCGCAGAAATTGTCCGCGTCGCCAAAGAAGCCTACACCTACCAATATGAACTCAAACTGCGTAAAGAGCAGGATGAGGGTGAGTTGAACAAGGAACTGGGGGCGTTGCAGGAAACGCTCTCCGAGATTCGCGCCGACATTGCTCGCTACCAGGCCCAAATTGATGTGGCTCGTGAGAAAGAGACGAACCGGGCCAATGCTTACGCCCGCCAACTCATGGTTGAGGCGGAAAGTGAAGCCCGCGCCAATTCGGCGCTGCTCGAAGCGCAGGCGTTGGATATTCGGGCGGTCAGTACGGCTTACTACCCGGAAATCCTGGAGTATCGCTATCAGCAGGACATCCTGGCGAAGGTGGCGGCGTTGGCCGAGCGGCTACCGCACATTATCAAGGTAGGGCCGGGTGAGGCGAACCAGATTGATTTTATGGCGATTGCCTGGCAGATGTTGGGCATTCAGGATGGGCGGTTGTTCCAGGATAAGGATGTGCAGGCGATTCGCGGCCGCGTCAAAGAGATGACCAGCCGTATCAAAGAACGCGCCGCCCAAATCAACCAGCTTGAACAACCCACCCTGGGCGGAGAAACCGCCCCCGACCAGAACAACATCAATGACATCATCGCCGATTTGAGTTAAAGGACGCGTAGGAACTCTAGGAACTCATAGGAACTTTGCCCGAAACAAGTTCCCAAAGTTCCCCAGAGTTCCCAGGAGCTATCTCATGACTACCATCGCTCGTCGTCAAAATTCTCGTATTAAAGAAGTCGTGGCCGCGTGGCAGAACATCCGCCAGATGCTCCGCTCCGGCGACGAAGGCCATCTCGTCCCTGTGGTCATCCCCAAGGATGAACGGGGGTTTGGCTGGTTATTTCTGTTAGGTGTGGCCGCTTACCTGTTTGGGCTGGCCTTATTCGCCGGTGGCATTGTCGCCGGGTTAGCCATCCTGGTGGCCTTGTTTTTCATCGCGGCCGCGGGCATCTGGCTCTGGCTGGGGGCTATCGTGGAAATTGAGCAGGGCACAACGGGCGTCCTGTCTAGCTTCGGCAAAATTGTGGGCACACTCTCACCCGGACGGCGGCGTCTGTGGTGGCCCTGGCTCAAGGTAGAGTTCATCGTGGACACTTCCACCGAAATTCCCTACTCGGCTCCGGTGCTGGCCTGCCCTACCCAGGAGAATGTGCCGCTAAAATCCATCGAGTTCTTCCTGAAATTCCGCATTCAAGACCCGTTGCTGTTTGTGCGGAACATCGGGGCCAGCAACTATGATCTGGTGCTGAGCAGTGCCGTGCAGGACGCCATCCGGCGGCGCAGTCGGCGCGTGCAGACGGAGCGGGCGTATGATTTGCGCGGCAGTGATGTGGGGGACATGCAAACTTACCTCAACAAGCAGATGGCGCGTTACGGCGTCCGCATCGTCGGGGCCAATATTCCTGATGTGCAGTTGCCGGAGCAGTACCAGCAAAATCTGGCGACGCGGGAGCGGGTGGCGAAGGAATTGGCCGCCTACGAAAAAGAGTGGGAGTTGACCCGCAAGCAGCGCACTGACCGGCTGTTGATGGAAATCGAGCGGGCCAAGAAGGAACGGGATGCCCGGCTCATTGCGGTACGGGCGGCGGTGAACAAGGCGCGTGAGGATGTGGCGCAAATGTTGCAAGAGCGGGAAACGGAAGCGGAGAAGATAAAGTGGGACATTGAGGCCCGCGGCCGCGCCGCTCTCAAAGCGGCCGAAAATGAGGCCCGTGCTCTCAACCGGCTAGGTAAATCGTACAAGGATAACTGGGCCGTCTTGCAATACGAACTGGCCGTGCAACGGCTCCAGGTGGCTGAAGAGTTAGCCAGCAACGCGCCCCGTCCCATCCTGGTCAACAGCACGGGCGGCGAATCATCGGCTCTGTCTACCCTTTTGCTGGCCCAACTACTGCCTAATTTGCTCAAGGATAACGGGGGCAATCAGCCCGTGCCCCGTCCAGTGGTCAATTCCGGCACGCCCCAGGAAAACGCCCCGGAGCAAATGCTAGATGACCTGATGCGTACCGCTCAAAGTCGCGTCGCTGCGGCCGCGCGCCGTTCGCAGACGTAGCATTTCA
>JADJUV010000040.1 GCA_016716885.1 Candidatus Trichofilum aggregatum
GTTTGTGTCTAGCAGGTATTTCATGGGAACAATTCTTCGCGCTCTTGCTCAGGGGCTGGACACGCTCAGCCATAAAGTCATCCGAAAATTCGTCCAGGCTGTCTATCAATGTTTGCCACGGGGCACGATAGGGTAAAAGAATGACCGCATCCCCTACTTTTTTGATAAACACACAATCCCCAGAAAACCGGAACTCTCTCGGCAAACGAACGGCCTGGCTTTGCCCATTCTGGAAAATTTTAGCGGTTTGCATGTTAGCACCTCCAGATACGTATATACGAGAAGTATATACTTGGGCGGGTGTTTTGCAATAGCTATATCTGGCACAAGTTCATCCCGGGTTTGTAGTGACCGCTTTAGCGGGCTAGTACTAGCCCGCTAAAGCGGTCACTACAAACGAAGACCCCCAATGATTATCTGAACATCTATACAAACCTGAGAGGCGTTTTCATTTTGCCCTACTAATTCGTTTGGACACGGGGGTCTAGATAGGAATAGAGCAGGTCGGCGATCAGGTTGGCGAAGATGACGGCGACGGCGATGAGCAGGAAGGCTCCCTGGAGCACAGGGTAATCGCGTCGTCCCACGGCATCAAAAATAGCCTTGCCCAACCCAGGCCAGGAAAAGACGGATTCGATCTGGATGGCCCCGGCGACGGTGAAACCCAGATTAAGGGCGATAATCGTTACCATCGGCAACATGGCGTTTTGCAGGGCGTGTTCTTTGAGTATCTGGAAGGTGCTCAACCCTTTGGCTTTGGCGGTCAGGATGTAATCTTCAGACAGGACATCCAGCACAGAGCTACGCATGATGAGCATGTATTCGCCCAGGAAGACGATGGTGTAGGTAAGCGTGGGCAGGATCATGTGCCGGGCCAGGTCGCCCCACTCTTGCCAGACAGTAGCAAAGTTACCGCCAGGGGTTATTTTGCCCCCCGTGGGCAGACCGTACTGGGTACTCCCCCAGAAGAGCAGGATGATACCGAGCCAGAAGGTAGGCAGGCTCCAGGCCATGAGACTGCCCAGTAGGGCGATGTAGTCAACGGGAGTGCGGGCTTTCCACGCGGCCGCGATGCCCAACGCCATCCCCAGTATCACCGCCAACACCTGCCCCACCCCTATCAACAAAACCGTATTCCACAAATACTCCATCAACAGATCCATCACCGGGCGATTGGTATGGTAGCTGATGCCCAATTCACCGCTCAACAAGTTCCGCATGTACAAGAAGAACTGCGTCTCGAACGGGTTAATCAGACAATCACCGGGGGTGATGGGGTTAAGTGATTCAAAGCAGTTGATAACCGGTTTATCCAACCCAAAGCGCACCCGAATAGCCGCCACCGCTTCTTGCGTCAGGCGGGGATCACGCACACCGGAACGAGCCGGATCGCCGGGCAAGATGCGGAAGAGGAAGAAGTTTAGGCAAATGACGAAGACGATGGTGAACGCCGCCCAGGCCACTTTGCGGAGAATGAGTCGGAGAGAGTGCATGGGTGAGGTGAGGGTGTCGGGCGTAGGGTGTCGTTGGACGACGCCCTACGCCCTATTTTTTATTCTTCTATCGTATTGGTTCAATGACTAACAACGAACTCCCGTCTTCGAGGGCAATTTTGCCAGCCTCGGTTTGCCAGCCGGTGAAACGGTCGGTGCGGTAGGCTTGTACGGTTTGTTCGTAGAACGGGATGATGTAGACCACATCTTCATGGACGATGCGTTGCATTTCCCAAATCATCTCAATGCGGGTGTCTTTATCTAATTCGGTGGCTTGTTCGATAAACAGATTATCGTAGTCACTGTTAGAGTAACCGGTCTCGCTGTTGCCGGTGGGGATTTCCTCGGTGAGCATGACGCTGAGCAGGAAACCCGGGTCGGGGTCGGAACCCCAGCCCCACAGGATAACGTCAAAATCGAAGGCGGGACAACAAACTGAGGTGAGGGCGTCGGGGTCGAGGGCTTGTAGCTCGGTGCTGATACCGACTTCGGCCCACATGGCGTTAAGGAGTGATAAGGGTCAGACCCGGCGCACCCAGACCAAGCAGAACCACATCAATAATTTGTTGTTTATCGGTGGCGTGGGCCAGAGCCAGGCGCACGTTACGGTCTAACAGGGCCGGATGACCGGTACAAACGCCATCATCAGGCGGGCAGTTTTCGGGTAAAACCTGGTTAAAGATGATGTCGGCGACGCTAGGAGCCAGAGGTGGGCCATTGACAACAGCGATGTTGGCTTCATTGCGTAAGGAGACAACGGCGGTGTTGGGCATTTCCACAATCATATCCACGTCGCCGGTACGCAGGGCTTGCACCAGAGCATCCTGGTTGTCAAAGGTTTGGAAGACCACTTCGTCAATCTTGGGGCCTTGCAAATAATGGTCTTTGACGGCTTCTAACTGCACAAATTCGTTTTGGCGGTACTCTTTCATTTTGAAGGGGCCACTGCCAATCATCTCCGTATTCTCGTACTCGACGGGATCAACATCGGCCCAGATGTGTTGCGGCAGGATGTAGAGATAAAGAAGCTGGCTTTCGATGTTGGGGATGGGATCGGTGAGGGTGAGAACCAGGGTGGTGTCATCAGGGGCTTCGATGGAGGCAAAGTAGCCGGTGTAGACACTGAGGAACGGGTAATCGGCCTGGGCCTGATACAGTTGGTAAGAAAAGGCGATGTCGCTGGCGGTTAAGGGTTCGCCATCGTGAAAGGTGATGCCGTTACGGACTTTGTAGGTGTAGACGAGGCCATCATCGGAGACGAAAACACTCTCGGCAACTTCCAGGGAGTAGGTTCCATCCAGGTTAAGCTGGTACATGGAGTCGTAGACGAGTTCGGCGACGGTGTAGGCTTCGGTAAGCACGGCGACGCCCATGTTGAGGGTGTCGGGGCTACCACCCCAACCCACCCGCAAGACAGCGGGTTCTGTTGGGGTAGCGGTATCATCATCACCATCATTGGTGGTGGGCTGATTGCTGTTTTCGTTGGTTGTGTTACCACCGTTATTGGTGGTTTCACCGCCACAGGCCACCAGAATCGCGGCCGCAATCAGCAAAAGCATTAAATGGAACAGTTTGGGCTTGGGCATATCTCTTCTCCTTGTTGTTGAGAGACTGAGAGATTGAGAGATTGGGGACTGGCATTTCCTCTCCACTCTCCACTCTTACCTCTCCACTCTTACCTCAATCTAAATCATAAACTCACGCACCGGGTTTTCTTCATGCAAAATAGAACGGCTAAACGAGAACGGCGACAGGTCATACGCGGCCGCGCCGCCATCCAACGCTAACTGGCTTAATATCAACCCCAACAGCGAAGCGTACTTAAAGGCGTGCCCCGCTCCAATCGCCAGGGACACATCGGGCAGGCCGGGCAGGGTGTCCAGGACAAAATCACGGTCGGGGGGCATGGCATACAGGCAGGTTTTGCTGAAATGGAGCGGCCCACAGGCTGAGGGTAGCACCCGGGCCATAAAGTCGGTGGTGCGTTGCAACGCGGCCGCGTTCGCCTCAAAAGTCCGGCTCTCCACCGTCACCTCTTCACCGCCCACATCCTGATTCACCTTTACGGCCGCTTCCCCATAAACAGGGAAACCATAAAAGCAGGGTTCATCCATCCAAATCCAGACGGGAAACCGTTCCGGGGCAAAGTCGGCCAGATGGGGTGAGGCGAAGTAGTTGACTTGTTCCTGGGTGACGGTGAGGTTGACCCGCTGGCCGAAATGGGCCAGGTGGTGATTGGACCAGGCCCCGCTGGCGATGATGAGCTTTTGGCATTGGTAAGTGTGCGGGCCAGCCTCGACCTCGATGGCCCCGCCGGTGGCACGAATGGCGGTGACGGGGGTATGGTCACGCAGGGTGGCCCCGTTTTCTTGGGCCAGGCGTTGGTGGGCGGCGGTCGCTCGTGCGGCCGCGACAAAACCGCCATCGGCCTGGAACAGCCCTTGCACGTCATCTGTCAGGTGGAATGGGGGCCAATACCGTTGCACTTCGTAGGCTGAGAGCCGTTCGTAGGGAACGCCAGAGGCATCCATGCTGTAAGTGTAATCGTTGAGGGGGATATAGCCGTCAGCGGGAAATAAGTCGAGGCTACCGGTCTTGAACAGCAACTGCTCGCCTGATTCGGCCTCGACCATTTCCCAGGCGCGGTAGGCTTGTTTGGCGAGTTTGACGTAGTTGGGGGTGTGGTAGGAGAGGCGAATGATGCGGGAATGGTCATGACTACCCCCGCGCAGATGTCCCAGTTCAAACTGTTCCAGCCCTAAGACATCCGCACCCAAACGGCGCGACAGCCAGTACGCGGCCGCGCTCCCAATTCCCCCTAAACCTAAGACGATACAGGTGTATGTTTCTCTCATAGAGCGAACAGTAACCAGTGAATGATGAACAGGTAAATGAACAGGTAAAAGCGGGCAAAGGGTAGCACGATTGGCGAATATCAGCAATTACAAATGGGGTGGCGGATTATTTTGACGACATGGCATGAGCACCATGGGCCTGGACAACATGCAGGAAATTGCGTAGCTTTTGTTGGGGATTGTCCACGCCCACCAGTTCGGCGTAGGGCAAAATCGCCCCTTTAAACCCCGACGTATGCCAATACGCCCCTTCAGGCAGCATGGAGCCAATAAAATTATCGGGTACAGGGTAGGCCGTAATATAGAAGTACCCATCAGGGATACTGCTATCGCCCGTGGAGAAACCGAAATTCATTTGCTCATCAGCATTTTCCCGGTCATTGGGGTCTACACCGGGAACCTGGCGACCGCTAAACCACAATAGGGCCAGGTCAAAATGATGCGGCCATAGTTGCACTGGCCCTGTCTCCCCGGCCAAACCGGCCTTAAACTGTTGCAAAACCTCCTGAATCTGCCGAGTAGCCTGCCAATAAGCTGAGATCGCGGCCGCGTCATAAACACCGGGCGTCTCATCCATAAAGGCGCTGTGATCCATCTCCAACCCCACCCCCAATGTTTTCAGGCCATCCATCACCGCATCATGAAACGCCCGCAATGATTGACCGGTCAAGGGAATTTCCAACTGTAGGCGTCGGCTGGCGTTAATATTGAGTTTGTGGGCCGTAAAATCCAGCGTCATGGCAAAGGTGTGATCGCCATGAAACGAATCTTCGCCATAGGGAATGTTAGTTGTGGTGAGACCCGTCTCGTTAACACGCAAACTAACATGGAACCAGTGTTCCTCAAAAGGGGCAAGCGTCCGGCGGATTTTGCCTAGAAGTTTGCTATAACCCTGAACGGTATCACGCGTGGTTTGCCAATCAGATAGTTTAAGCGGGGGGAAAGACATGATATGCTCCTTTAGTGCCGTACAACTCAGTTTTATTAAGAAGAACGTGACCACTAAGGGCCAAGTCACTCGACAAGCGGTTGTCCCTAGTTTGCCCAGTCACGCAAATATTACTACACTTCACTTTGTTGTGTCAGTCATCCTCGTTTAACCCCGTGCTGTTTGTGTTGAGGGAACTATGCCTGAAAAGCCAGTAACCCCCCCCTATTTTCGCCCTACGGTAGCTCCTGTTGCGGCTAAAGAAGCGGTAGTCGTTTATGAAAACATTCGCTTTACGCTGTTGACCTCACGGTTAATCCGCCTGGAGTATAGCTTAGATGGTCAGTTTGAGGATCGGGCCAGCCAGGCCGTCTGGTTTCGCCTTCAACCCACACCTGAATTTCGCGTAGACATTAACAACAACCACTTAACCATCACCACCAATCATCTAATTCTAAGGGCTGATTTTTCGCGCACGGTCAACCTGGAGCAGGTGGCCATAGAACAAATCCATAGCGGCCGCGTCTGGCAATATGGTGATAGCGACGATAGTAACTTGCAGGGCACAGCCCGCACTTTAGATGGAGTGAGCGGCCGCACCATCCTGGAACCCGGCCTTCTTTCCCGTTCCGGCTGGGCCGTGGTGGATGACTCCCCCACCCTGGTGTTTAACTCGGCAGGTTGGCTGGAACAACGGCCTGAAGGGCGCGTGGATTTGTATTTTTTTGGCTATGGGCAAGATTACCGGGCTTGTTTACAAGATTTCCACCGGATTTGCGGCCGCACCCCCCTCATTCCTCGTTACATTTTGGGTAACTGGTGGAGTCGCTACTGGGCCTACACACAGGCCGAACTGCTCAACCTCATGCGTGAGTTCCATGCCCATGACATCCCGTTGGCCGTTTGCATCGTGGATATGGATTGGCACTTAACTAATATCAGTCCTGAAAACAACGGCTGGACCGGTTACACCTGGAACAAAGAGCTTTTTCCAGAACCGCAGGAATTTATTAGTTGGCTACACGAAAATGGCTTACGCACTGCTCTAAATTTGCATCCCGCCCGGGGTGTCTGGCCTCACGAGAGCCAGTACCCGGCCTTTGCCCAAAGAATGGGGCTTGATCCCACCGAGCAAAAACCCATCCCTTTTGATCTGGCGAACCCTCAGTTTGCCAGTGCCTATTTTGAATTGCTACACCATCCCCAGGAAGAAATTGGCGTGGATTTTTGGTGGATTGATTGGCAACAAGGAACCGATTCCACCTTGACGGGCCTTGATCCCCTGTGGTGGCTCAACCATCTGCACTATTATGATCTGGGGCGTGACGGCCAGAAGCGGCCCTTCATCTTTTCTCGTTGGGGTGGGTTGGGCAATCACCGCTACCCCATTGGCTTCTCTGGCGACACCCATGTGGATTGGCCGACGTTGGCCTTCCAACCCCATTTCACCGCCAGCGCCGCCAACGTGGGTTACAGTTGGTGGAGCCACGATATCGGTGGACATTATCAAGGGGTGGAAGAGCCTGAGCTATTTGCGCGGTGGGTACAGTTTGGTCTATTTAGCCCTATTTTGCGTCTGCACAGCGCCAAGAATCAGTTTTTAGAGCGTCGCGCCTGGGTTTATGATGCGGAAACTTATCGCGTTATCAAAAAGGCGATGCAGCTACGCCATGCGTTTATTCCTTATATTTACACCATGGCCTGGCAAAATGAACAAGAGGGCACGGCTTTGGTGCGGCCGCTTTATCATGATTATCCCTACGAAGAACTGGCCTATCATTATCCTCATCAATATCTTTTTGGGTCACAACTGCTGGTAGCGCCGTATACTTCACCCGCCGATGGGGATACACGGTTAAGCCAACAGACGGTGTGGCTACCCCCCGGAGATTGGTACCATTTTTTCAGTGGGGCTTACTGGCAGGGCGGCCGCGAGATAACGGTTTATGGGTCGTTGGCAGACATCCCTGCATTTGTGCCCGCCGGGGCCATTGTGCCCTTGGGGCCAGAGGTAGGTTGGCAAGGCACGGAAAACCCGGCAGAGCTTCATCTCCATATTTTTGCCGGGGCCGATGGGCGATTTGACTTATTTGAGGATGATGGCGAAACGCTGTTTTATCAGGATGGTCATTATTGCCTGACGTCGCTGGAGCAAATGTGGTGGGAGAAGGAGATGGTGGTGATCGTGAACGCGGCCGCGGGCCAGACTCAGCACATCCCCACCCAACGAGATTACACCTTTTACCTCACCGGCATCAAAAACCCGGATATCCTCTCCGTGCAAGTGGATGGCATAGACCGGCCATTCGGCCATTGGTACGATGAAGAGCGGGATTGTTTAACGGTCATGGTGGTGGGGATGCCCGTTACGGCGATATGCCGGGTGGTTGCCTGGCATGGGGAAGGGTTATTGGCCCGTCGCGGCCGCGAACGAGAAACCCTCAACTTCTACTTACGCACCTTTCGCCTGGAAACCAATGTCAAATCGGCCATCGCCGATACCTGGGCCAACATTCAGGCCACCCCCGACTTGTTAGACAGTTATCCTCTTACTGACAGCCAGCGCCAGGTTTTGCTTGATTTGTTGGCGGCTGACGAAAAGGAAAACGGAACGGAACGCAGCACTGTGTCGAGTGACCGCTTTAGCGGGCTGTGCCAGCCCGCAAAAGCGGTCACTACGAACCAAATCTTTTTCTTGTCTCAGGCATCCTATCAAGGCAACCAGGTCGGTTGCACCCCCTGCGAAACGACCTCTTGTTTTTCCCCCGTTTGCACATTAAGAAGCCAGATAGCTGGTTCAGCCGCGGCCGCGAGCAAATATTGCTGGTACAAAAGAGATTGACCATCCGGGGACCACAAGGGTGGCCCATGATGAATCGTCACTTCGCTGGTTAGCGGCCGCGCCTGACTCCCATCCGGTTGCATTAGCCAGATCTGTTTGCCCGAAGCCTCGTTAGGGGCTTTGCGGTTAAATGCCAGCCATTGCCCATCCGGTGATGGCGAAGGCCAGCCATCGGTGTAGGGGATCTCACCACTCAGTTTGACCACCTCACTGGTTGCCAGCGTTGCCCGGTAAATCACCACCGAAAACGTGTCCGGTAACACTTCCGCTTCGGTGAAAAACAGATAAACACTATCCCGACTCCAGGCCGCCGATTCACCTGTTCGGCTTTGGATGAGGAAAGTTTGCCCTGTTTCCAGATTATACGCCTGCACTTCCTGGGCCAGCGGCGAAACATAACTGAGCCACTGCCCATCCGGGGAAAAAGAGGCCAGTAGACCCAACCATTGGCTATCTTCAAAAACGGCCACCGTTTCACCGCCGACTACATCCAACCACCAGAGGCGGGGCGGGCCAGGCGGCGCACCCAAAGCCAGAACATTGCGCCGCTCATACACCAATCGGCGCCCATCGGGATGCCAAACCGGGTTACTACAGGTAGAACCACCACAATCCAATAACTGGCGATTATTTTGCCCATCGGTACCGATGAGCCATACATCACCCCCACCATCAGCCCGGAGCAAGGTGTAAGCAATAGACAAACCATCGGGGGAAACCGCGTAGTTCAACACATCAAAAGGAGCGTTGGTTAGCTGTTGGGGGACTTCGCCTGGGGCAACGACAGCCAGTTGGGTGCTTTCATCGTCGGCATAACGCAGGTAGACCACACGCGGCCGCGATGTGTGAAACGTCCAGCGCACCGGCTCCAACAATAGCCGTCCCTGTTGGCTGGATAACCCGGCTTCCACTTCCACCGTATACGTCGTTTCAGGCTGAAGCGCCGTGGTTGGCTCAAACACCAACGTGCGCCCTTCCCAGCGGGCAGTACCTTCCACCGGGGGGTCTAGGGTAATCTGGGCCGCCCGGTTAGCTAACATGTCCTGAGCAAAGGTGATGCGCATAACCGCCTGGGTCGAAACCTGTTCAGCTCCGGCAGTGGGGGTAAGCTGTTCCACCACCACCCCTACCCTATCGCCACGCCAAATAAGCAGAACCGTCAGCAAAATGGCGCTGACCATCGTCAAGATTACAGCCTGATCGAAGCGGCCAAAGCGGGGGCCTGGTTCGTAAGATTCAAGAGAAGGATGTGGTGTCATAAAACGTTTTAGAGGGTCGAGTAAGTGGCTACACGAAATTGTAGGTGTTAAGAGTACCCCTCTCCGTTTGTAGTGACCGCTTTAGCGGGCCAGCCCGCTAAAGCGGTCACTACAAACAAGAACCCACCAGTTAACCATATAGATATGGGTTTGAAGGGGTGTCGGTCAGGATGACCTCATCGGCGACCAGGATAGGAATCTCCAGCCCATCAAATGTGCCTACTTCAAAATGGCCGCGCACTTCCACCCACTGATCCGGTGCCAGTTCCATCGCTTCAGGCCAGCGCACAACCAGCCCAACCGGTGAGGCATCGGCCACACAACAGCTAAGAATGAAGCGCCCCACCAGGAACCGGTCTTCGCCGAATCGTTCGTCGGTGTAAACAAAACCGATCACACTGGCTTCCTCACCAGCGAAGGTCGAAGCATCTTGGCGTTGGAATTCCACCAGCCAATCCACGATTGTTTTATCGCCCACTTGCAGGTTGATGCGCCCGTCGCTGCTGGGAGCGGTCACTGAGGTCATGGCACTGACATTGACTTCACGATTACCAACCGCGGCCGCGCCCAACGGTTGCGGCCGCACCATCAAACCAAATATCACCGGTATCGCCACAATCACCCAACCCAGCCAGGATAGATTACCGTGCTCGTGCTCATGGTCATGATCGTGCTCATGAGCGTCAGCCCCCGCCTCAGCCGGAGCGTCACCCAGAGAGCGGCGGTAATAGCTAACCGCCACCAGGATAAATCCCACCGAAGCGGCCACGGTCAGGGTAACAAAACGCTGATTGATGTAGAACAGGATGGAATCATTGAGGACACGGCTGTATAAAAACAGCCCTGTGGCGATAAGGACGAGGGTTTTGAGAATAGTTTGCATGACGCTCCCTTTGGTCTACCAACCCAGGTTCAGGTTGACAAAAACGGTAATCAGCAAGGTTAACAACAAGGGCAACAAAATCAGGTAGAGCACGCTGCGCCGCCGGAAAACGCCCAGAAACATGAGTGAACTTTTGATGTCTACCATAGGGCCAAAAACGAGGAAGGCCAGAATGGAGCCGGTGGTGAAACTACCGGCAAAAGAGAGGGCGACGAAGGCGTCTACGGTGGAGCAAATGGAGAGGACAAAGGCTAATACCATGAGGGTGACAACGGAGATGACCGGACCACTGCCCAGCGCCAGCAAGGTGGCCTGGGGCACGATGGTTTGCATCGCGGCCGCGATCATGGAACCCACAATCAGGTAGCGGGCCATGTCCAACAGGTCATCCCCACCAATCGCCAGCGCATTCCATAACCGGTCTACCAGGGACGTGGCGCGGGCATGGCCGTGATCATGGTGATGATCGTGGGGCGGAGTCGTGGTGGTGGGAAGCAGGATATCTTGCGGCCGCGCCAGGCTAAACAACAAACCCACCACAAAGGCAATCAGCACGCTAAACGCAAACCGACCCCATAAAATTGGCCCCCAGCCAAAGGCCACATACGTGCTTATCAGCACCACCGGGTTCACCACTGGCGCGGCCAACAAAAAAGCTATCCCCACGGAGACAGGCATCCCTTTCTGATACAACCGGCGCGTCACTGGCACAACGCCACATTCACACACGGGAAAGGCAAAACCCAACAAAGCGCCCACAAAAGCGGCCGGAATGGCCCGCCGGGGCACAAAACGGGCCAGCGAATCCTTATCCACAAATTCTTCGATCAGTCCTGAAACCACCGAACCAATAAGCAGAAATGGAACCGCCTCAATAAAAATGCCGAGAAAAATGGTGACAAAGGTCTGAAAGCGGCTACCGATGGCCCCAATTGTCAATTGGGGTAGCACGAGAGCCACAGTTACCAGCACGGCCAGACTTATGATTAGCCACAGGTTATCTCGCCGTTTGCCTTCCCCTGCTTTGGAGACAGGTTTGTCTGCAATGATTTCTTCGCTTGTATCCATAATGGGCAAATTGTAGAACAATCTGAGTTGAGTGGCCTATATTTTATGCCATTTGCTCAGTTGATACAAAATATCACTGCGGTATAATTGATACAAAGTAGCAATAAGAGATCGCCTATAGGAGTCGAGTCTTTAGCCGGAGACGTTCCGACTGAAGTCTCCACTCCATCAAATTTAGCAAAATCAAGGAGATGGAGATGAAACGGGCAAAGATAGAGTTAAAAGGAATGTTTTTTTTATTATGGCTCATCGCAATGCTAACCGCTTGTTCAGCCACGGGAGAGGAGAACGAAGAGAGCACGAAGGTGCAAGTTGTCGCCACAACAACCCTGGTAGGAGATGTCGTTCAGGTGGTCGGTGGGGATTTATTGAACCTGACGGTGATGCTGCCAGCCGGGAGTGACCCTCATGGGTTTAACCCCACCCCGCAGGATGTTACCAGAGCGGCCCAGGCTGATGTGGTGTTTATTAACGGGCTAGATTTAGAAGAGTTTATGACGGAGATGCTGGAAAACGCGGCCGCGAACATGAACATCGTTGAGCTGTCTGCCCACATTGAGGCGATACCTTTGAGCGACGAACACGTGGATGATGAAGACCACGGCGAGTTTGATCCGCACGTGTGGTGGAATCCGCTCAATGTAGCCACCTGGGCGGATGAAGTAGCCGGGGAACTGGCCCGCCTGGACCCGGAAAATGAAGCCGTGTACAAGGCAAACGCGGCCGCGTACCAGCAAGAGTTAATGACCCTGGATGAATGGATCAAAGAGCAAGTGGCCCAAATTCCCCCCGAAAACCGCATCCTGGTAACCGACCATGACTCTTTGGGCTACTTTGTAGACACCTACGGTTTTACCCTGGTGGGAACCGTTTTTCCTGGCCTGAGCACCCAGGCCGAACCTTCGGCTCAAGACCTGGCCGCACTTACCACCACAATTCGGGCGTATGGAGTGCCCGCCGTTTTTGTGGGCACAACAGTAAGTCAATCCCTGGCCAATCAGGTGGCCCAAGAGACCGGCACCAAAATCATCCCTCTCTACACCGATTCACTGAGTGATGAAGATGGCCCGGCAGCCACGTACCTGACCTTCATGCGCTCAAATGTTGCTACAATTGTTGGCTCCCTTAAGTAACAACATGAGTGCATTCTAAACAAGGTGACTGTGATTTCAGGTTGGTTCAGTCCAGAAGGCTGAACCAGCCCCTTATTGTGATTCAATCGGAGATACCCTCGGTTCCCTCTGTATCTTCTATTTCCCCCGACCAGTCCACCCAGACTTTTCTCCCCCTGTACTATAGTCCTCTGCTATATGAAACTGTCCTATAATTAGCGCAAATCTGGTATACTACCAATATCTGTATAACTAATTCTCGAATAATATGCGGCCGCGTACAGAATCGTCACCCAACGATCACATCCACTCATATAAATCTGATAGCAGCACCAGGCAGATTATCTAGCAGGGTTTCCGTATGCATCATTTATTAGCCCAACAACTTGAACAGTCCCAAATTAATCCCACCACGCTACCAGCTAAATGGCGCAAATTCTTGTCCCTGGTCAATGAAACCTACGAAAAAGCCGACCAAACACCCGCCCCACAAGAGCAAACGCCGGAATTACCCGCCTTTTTAGACGCTTTCCCCGGACTGCTTCTTCGCCTGGACGCAGAAGGGACAATTTTGGACTACAAGAGTGGATCTCCAAGCCTTTTACCAGACACAACGGCGCTACTTTTGGGCCGCCAACTGGCCGAAATTTTCCCTGCATCCTTAACTGATTTATTTGAGACGGCCATAGCCCAGGCCAGGCAAACCCAAAGTAACACCAGCCTTGAATATGCCCTGCCTACAACCACTGAAGACCGGTTTTTTGAACTCCGGGTCATTCCCGCCCCGAAAAACGAGTTAATTGCGGTCATCATGGATATAACCCAACCGCATCAGGCAAAAATTGCCTTACAAAATCAAATTGCCTTATCGGAAAAGTTGGTGCGTATGGCTCGTGCCGCCATCGCTCAACCAGACCTGGAAACAACCTTACAAAATGTGTTGGATATGTCCAAAGAGTTAACGAAAGCGGAATTAGGGAGTTTGTTTTTGTTGGACCCGACAGCCCAGATCATGTATGCCATGATTACTCGGGGTAATCCTGTTCCCGAAAATCCCCTTTCTCAAGGTGAGCAAGTGTTAAAAGAGGGCTTGGGAGGTTGGGCCGTGCGGAATCGTCAGTTGGCCCTCATTGCTGATACCCGTGTTGATAAAAGATGGGTTACTCTACCTGGGGATACTGAGACAACACGTTCTGTTTTGTGCCTGCCGCTTTTAAGCGGGTCCACGGTGTTAGGGGTACTCACGCTGAGGCACAGCGAACCTGATTTTTTTAATGAGGATCATGTGCAGTTAATGCAAGCGGCCGCGGATCAAATATCTTTAGCCCTGCGCAATGCTCAAGCCTTTGACACCCAGCGGGAAATGACCAAGCGGCAGTTTATTTTGTATGAAGTCCTCCGTATTGCCGGTGGACAACACTCTCCCAGTAATGTCATGAATCTGGCCGTTGCCGCTATTGCCCGACTAACACATTGGCTTAATATCAGCATCTCCACACCTGTGGATAACACCCAGCATTGGGTTATACGGGCGGCCAGTGGCAATTTAGTCAATCGCGTTGGTTGTGTTTACGATTTTAACCAGGGGATTATTGGCCGAACGATGCGTACTCGGGAAATCCAACATGCCCCGGATGTAAGCCATGACCCGGATTATTTCGCGGGACAGGTCGCTACCCGCAGTGAATTGGCCGTTCCCTTGCTGAATGGGGGCCGGTTTTGGGGTGCTTTAGACATACAAAATGAACTTGTCAATGGGTTTGCCCATGATGATATTTTGCTGGCTGAATCATTGGCTGGGGCGGTAGCTCTGGCTTTAGATAATGCGCGGCTTTATAGTGATGTAGAAGCCTTCTTATCGGAAATTGGTGCCCTGTATAGTGTGGCTCAAATGGCTACCCGGTCGCTTATTTTAGAGGATGTGCTCATGGAAGCCTTGCATTCCACAACGTTGGCGCTGGGCTTTTCCGGAGGCTTAATTACGTTAGTAGACCCGGAAAAAGAGCAATTACGTTTAGCGGCCGCGTACCAGGTTCCACCCGCCATATCCCGTTATTTAGAAGAACAGGGGGTTGCCGGAGATTGGTGCACCTATGCCCATGAACACCGCGAGACCATCATCTGGCTCAACCGGCAGGCCAAAACCAGCTTCTTCCCCGAGTCGTTGGTCACAGAATTGCACCTGCTTAACATCCCAAGTTATGTCAGCACACCCTTGTTAGGTCACAAACAATCATTCGGTACCCTGTGCCTCTGGGGCCAACAGCCTGAGGGCAGTGTAAACATAACCCCCTCTTTGATGTTAGCGATTGGGCATCAGGTAGGTATTGCTATCTCTAATGCTCGTTTACATGCGACGGTCGCGCTAAAACAGGATCAATTACAAACGTTAATTGATTCCAGTCGAGATGGTATTTTGCTGATTACCAGTGATGGGCGCATACCTATCATGAACGCGGCCGCGCACGCTATCTTAAACTTGTCTGGGCCATTATCCCAATGGGCCAACCAATCCCTTATCTCCATTCTCTGGTCATTACGCCACACATTGCCAGAAGTAACCCGGTCAGCCATCACCGAAATTCGGCGCATCCGAGAATCATCTGCCGTCGGCGAAGGTGAATGGGAGCTACCCGAACAGGCAATCCATTGGTTGAATCTGCCCATACGTTATGATGATTCTCAGGAACGTTTGCTGGTGCTACGCAATGTGACCGAAGAGCGCCGGGTAGAGCGGCTGCGTGAAGACATCACCCAAACCATGGTCCACGATTTACGCAATCCCCTCACCGCCATCGTGTTCGCCACCGAAATGATGCGCTATGACGAGGATCTTGTACTACCGGAAAACACGCTCCATCTGATTGATACGATTGAGTTTAGCACCAATAAAATGTTAGCCCTGGTCAATACAATTATGGATATAAGTCGGTTAGAGGGTCAGAAAATGCCCATCAACTGGACAACTTTCCGCCTGAGTGACCTTTCCTTTGCCGCCCGCAAAATGCAGGCGCTACTGGCCGAGAAAAAGGATTTAACCATAATAGACCGGATACCTGAAGATTTACCGCTGGCCTGGGCTGATATGGATTTGATTGATCGGGTTCTGCAAAATTTGCTCGGCAATGCCATTAAATTCACCCCACCGGGCGGCACCATTAGCCTGGATGCTGTGCCGGAAGACCCGCCAGGGGCAAAGCCCATGCTTGTCGTTTCAGTTAAAGATACGGGGCCAGGGATTAGTGCTGAGATTCAGAGTAGGTTGTTCCAGAAGTTTGTCACCAGCCGACAAAAAGAGAGTGGGAGTGGTGTCGGGTTGGCTTTTTGTCGGCTGGCTGTGCAGGCCCATGGCGGCCACATCTGGGTGGAAAGTGAAGCCGGGCAAGGGTCAACCTTCAAATTCACTCTGCCAGTTTTCCAAGATTAAGCACTTACAACTCATATTATTCATAGGACTTACGTGGTTGCGCGAGCCGTTCTCTTAACCGTGCTCGTTGGGCTTCGGTGAGCACACCAGCCACAGCGTAAGTAAGCGTGCTTAAATGAAATGTGTGCCTGGGAGATGATTAATTTGCCAGGCTCAAAACAAAGTTTGAGCCTGGGAGTTGATCCATTCCCAGGCTCAAAACAATTTGAGCCTGGGAAATTTTTGCTCTCTGGTAGGGGATGCGTTAAAACCATAGACCTTATGGATTTACTAGAGCTGGTCTCCTGGCTTGTCGTGGCTCGGTGGGGACACCGGACACGCTGTGTAAGTCCTCATTCAGTTATAAAAGGAGTTCATTGTGCCAGAAAATTTACGGTCTTACCTGGAGTTTGCCACCGAAACGGCGTACCTGGCGGGGCGACTGACTCTTGGTTATTTCCAGACGGGTGTGCTACCAGAATACAAAGGGGATGATACCCCGGTAACGATTGCGGATAAGAAAGCCGAGGAGTTTATCCGCGGCCGCATCGAATCCACCTACCCTTCTCATGCCATTCTGGGTGAAGAGTTTGGTAATAGTCTGGAAGGGGCCAGCCACCGCTGGATCATTGACCCCATCGATGGAACCAAGTCGTTCATGCGGGGTGTGCCTCTGTATGGTGTTTTGTTGGGGTTGGAAATTGAAGGGCGGGTTGAGGTAGGGGTAGCCTATTTTCCGGCCATGGGCGAAATGCTCGCGGCCGCGTCCGGGCTTGGTTGTTCCTGGAATGGCAAACCCGCCCGTGTCAGCCAGGCCACCGACCTCAGCCGGGCTTATCTGGGCTGTACCGACCCCGGTATCTTTGGGCGTTACAACCGCGCCGCTGAGTGGGAACGTTTACAAAAGGCCGTTTATTATCGGGTGGGGTGGAGTGACTGTTACGGTCAACTCCTTGTAGCTACCGGGCGGCTCGACATCATGCTTGAACCAGTGATGGCCCCCTGGGATTGTGGCCCCTTCCCGGTTATCTTCCGCGAGGCGGGTGGTTACTTTGGCGATTGGCAGGGCAACGAAAGTATTTTTGCTAACGAGGCGGTTAGCACCAGTCAGGCCCTGTTACCCCAGGTGCTAAAAGTCCTGCAAGGGGATTAAGGGTAAACACAGGACACCGGGAATATCTCCGGCTAAAGCCTCGACTTCTGGCTCATATCGATGGAGTGGAGTAATTCTCAATTAGACAGCCAATGATGGTAGGGGCGGGACAACGCGGGTTCAATGCGGATGAACCAGGAAACGATCTTTCCGCGTTGTCTCGCCCTCTTACCGTTGCGGCTCATAAGAGGGCGAGACAGGTGGGAAGCAAGGTTTCCCGTGCTTGCTATATCTTGGCCCACCTGTCCCGCCCCTACGAATGAATGGTCTCAAATTTATAATTGCTGGGTGGAGTGGAGACTTTAGTCGGAATGTCTCCGGCTAAAGCCTCGACTCCGGGGCGTTACTTATCCCGTCCGTCCGTCTTTTATTTATTGATTCACAAAAGACGGATCAACTGCCTGGACAAAGATTTCGATGGTCTCGCCCTGGCTGGTGGTGCCGGTGAAACGCCAGGCGGGTTGCATGATATTCATCGGTGTTTCACTTCCTTCTTTCACCACATTGACGCCATAACTGAAGGTGTAAACCATATCCACCTTGTTGATGGTAATCGCCTCTACACCGGGGATACCAGCCTGCATCTTTTCGATGGTCTGCCAGTTGAAGGCTTGCGGCGCAGTTTCGGCGGTTCCGGGGGGCAACCAGCCGTTGACAAAAACACGTGTGCCGCTTTCGATTTCCGTGGGGGCATTGGGTAATATCCAGGTCAGACCCACATCGGCCGTAAACACAGCCTGTCCACTTTCATCCCAATTTAATACCCCAGCTTCATAACGATATTCAGGATAGTCCGTGGTAGGTTCCCAACTGGTCACTTGCAGAGCGACCACATTAGGCGCAACCTGTACGATGGTGCCGGTAACATAGAGTTGCTGGCCCACATACCCCACTAATTCCTGAAGGACATCGTCGCTAGCCAGGAAGCGGAATTGATCACCCTGAATACGGGGAGCGCCTGTCCCTTCGGCGGGCAGATAGGCCATGAGATAGGGGTACAGTTCGACGATCTCACCATCCTGATACTGCCGGGGATAATATTGCGACTGGGTGGGTATAGAAGAAGTGGTCACCGGTTCCACGGGGAGCGGCATACCGTTTTCATCCAGTTGGGGGTAGATGTTGTAATAGATACGGCTGTAATCTACGCCTTGTTGGAGCAACTCCCACGCGGCCGCGGCGCTGATCAACGGGTATTCTGCGGCTGTGCCCACCTGGTTCAAGCGGGTTTGATACAGATAAGCAATAACCCCATCCTGGTTCACCGTCACCGTGAAATCAGGATTCACCACTTCACGCCCATCCACCAGGCGGAAAATTTGCACCTCCAGACCCCAATAGTTCTTGCGGGCTACATATTCGAAGTCCAGTAAACCCCGTTCGCTAAGAAACGCCTCAACGATGGGTAAGGCCTGCTCGTAGGGCATATATTCCATGGGGCCTACCATCGTGTTGGCAGTAAGGTCCGTGTAATTGACATCCGCCCCATAAATGGTCAGCATCCGCGTATCATCAAACGCGTAGTAAACCGTAGGCGCCTGGTAAACATCCGGGGCAATGTCACCCTCACCCGCCGGGGACGGGGTGGGTGAGTTAACGTTGTAATAATCCAGGTACAGTTCACCAGTGAAGCCATATTGCTGAGCGATTTCACGGGCTTGCTCAATGGTCAGGGAGATGTTCGCGGGGGATTGCCAGACGTTCGCGGCCGCGGGGCCAGTCGGCAACTCCGCTTGCAGGTTAAAGTCGGTATCGGCAAAAGGTAACATGCCGTAGTAACTACCATAACCAAAACCACCGCCGCCACCACCGCCACGACCATAGGCCATGTCAGCGCCACCACCCATGGCCACGCCGTTACCCACAGCCGATTCGCTCACGGGCATATCAACCTGTCCGGCTCCGCCACTCGCCCCAGCGGCCCCAATGGCGGGCAGCTCCGGCAAACCACCATAGTTGACAGCTTCGTCGGTGGAGTTGGTGGTATCAATAGGATCGGTCGCGGTCGCGTCATTCTCGCCCACGGGTTCCACAACCACCCCATTGTCATCAGGCAGAGCCGTGTTGTTCACATTGGCATCAGGCTCCGTGGGTGAACAAGCCACCACAATGAGCATGAGCCAGGCCATTAAAAGAAAAACTAGTTTGTTGACATTCGTTGTACGCAACATGATGTTGTCTCCTTTACCAATTATAGATGCTCAGATAATCATTTAGGGGTCTTCGTTCGTAGTGACCGCTTTAGCGGACTGGTACCAGTCCGCTAAAGCGGTCACTACGAACAAAATCTTTTTCTTGATATCTATAGCTTCTAAGGGATTCCAAAAGTTAACCCCTACGCTTACCTTGTCGGGTCGTAGAACAAATCTATAACAGGTGATTTATTCACCCCTCATTAGTTAAACGACCGGGCTTACCCTTTTGTTCCCGTCACTCATTCAAAAAAGAGGTCTGGTTCAAAAGGCCGGAGTTGCGGGTGAATAGTCAACAAAAAAGACCCTGCGGACTTTCGCCCGTAGGGTCTTTCTCGAAGATTAGTTCAATCTATAGCTGTTCAGACAATCATTTGGGGTCTTCGTTCATAGTACCGGTTTAGCGGACTGGTGCTAGCCCGCTAAAGCGGTCACTACAAACAAAATCTTTTTCTTGAAAGCTATAGCAAACAGCCATTAACCAGCCGGTTGCAGATATTCGGGAGCTACAGCCTGCACCAGCAGTTCAACCAGTTCGCCCGTGTCAGTCGTACCGGTGAAGCGCCAGGCGGGTTGTTGCCAGGTGCTACCAGCGTCCGTGCCATCCGGTGAAGAGGTATAGCTATAGGTGTAAACCAGTTCAACTTTGTCAATGTTCACCTGACCAATCGGTACGGGTGTGGGGAAGATGCCGGGATCAAAGACGCCGGGTTCTTCGGTAAAGGCCACTACCCTGTCAATGCCTGTCCAGATAAACGTACCAAACGGTTCACCCGCTTCAATAATGGGGCCATTCACATAAACCTGTTCACCATCAGGTAAATCGGCGGGTGCACCGGGAATGATGAAGGTTTCCCCTTCGATGGTATCCAGATAAGTTTGACCATCAGCCCGTCGGATTGTGCCCTCACGAGATTGCCAATCCTGGTAGTCACCAATAACCTGCACACTTGTCACCTGAATAGCCTGGTTGTACAAGGTATCACCTTGCACGGTGCCCGTCAGGCGGATGTTTTGGTTAATATTGGCCGCCATCAGTTGCAGATCGGCCTCGCTGGCGATGAGGTTGAACTCACCAGCCCGCACCAAAGGCGCACTACCATCCAGCGCATTGTAAACGGTGGGGTAGAAGTACATGGTGATGGCTTCCCCATTTTGGTACGTGCGTGACCAGTAACGATATTCTGAGGCAGACGGATCCACATACGGTTGTATCGTGGCGGGGTCTGTGTAGACGTTATGGAAGACGCGCAGGTAATCCGGTGTACCTTGCACCAATTGCCACGCTTCTTCAGCCGAAATGAGAGGATAATCACCCACGGCGGTGAAGGCGCTGAACGGTTGCACATAAACGGACAGAATGTTGCCTTCCGGGGTCACAGAAACGGAAATTTCAGAGCTGGTGCTACGAACACCGTTGACCAGACGGTAGAAAGCTACATCATCACCCCCATAGGGATTAGGCACAACTTCATAAGGAAAGTCGAGCAAACCACGTTCACTGAGAAACGCTTCGGCAAGGGGGCGAGCCTGTTCCCAGGGCATCAGTGTCCAACCGATCACGTTCATCATGGCGCCATTGTCAAAGTAGCTCAGGTTAGCGCCATAGAAGCTCAGTGTGCGCGGGCCATCGAAGACGTAGTAGCTACGCGGGCCAGGCCAGATACCAGGATTATCCTGGAGCATTTGATCGTACCAGGGGTCGGTGTAGAGCGGGCCAGCGAAGCCAAAGCGGTTGGCCAGGTCGCGCATCTGTTCCTGGGTCATCTCGTCCATGCCTTGTTGCCAGACGGTGGTGGCACCCGGGGCAGCCGGTAGGACTGTGTTTAGATTGAATTGAGCGTTTTCCAGCCGGTTCTCAAAGAAGCGGGGCATGGTTAAGTCATCAGCGCCTTGTCCTTCAACGGGAATACCATCCCCATCAGAAGATAGGGCGTCGCCGCCGCCACCACCCAGACCACCGCCACTACCACCACCACCGCCGGGGCTTAAACCGGGCAGAGGGGGTAGGTTACCGGTGTCAGTTGTGCCTGTACCGGTTGTGGGTGTGGGGACCGCTTCGTTACCACTATTTGTTTCACTACCATCAGTGACGGTTGTACCGGGGGTGACACCCGTCTCTGTGTTACCGCCATCCTGTGCCCCACAGGCGACTAACGCCAGGGCCAGCAGAAGGGTCATTACAAAAGCATACCAATACGACTTTCTAGACATGATGTGTTACTCCTAACAACTGTGTGATTTATGCTAATTAGCGGTGCGCTCTTTATTAGCGCGCACTACATCCATTGTCGAAGGGTTGATTGGGTTTGTAACAGGCAATTTGGTTTCAATTGATAGGGTTCAGGAAAAAGAGCTTGTTCGTAATGACTGCGTCAGCCCGCTAAAGCGGTGACTACGAACCAAGACCTCAAATGATTTATGACAAATCTCCGTATCCGTTTGTCGCCGGAATCCCCCACCCCTAACCCCGCCCCCAGGGGCGAGGAACTTTCTAAAGTGCCGGCACTCCTTTCCTCTGGCTAGACCTGTTAAAAACAAAAACGCGGCCGCAAATAAGTTTGCGGCCGCGTTCATCCCTTGTTTAGATCGGTTCCGTTAGGGCATCGGTGTGGGAACGGGCTGGATAAACTCCGGGGCCACCGCCTGCACCGTAATCTCTACCAACTCACCCGTATCCGTTACCCCGCTAAAGCGCCAGGCCAGTTGCAACCAATCCTCACCTGGCCCATTAAACGCCGGGTCACCAACGAAGGTGTAGGTATAAACCAACGCCACCTGATCAATATTGACCTGGGTAATGGGCACCGGGGTCGGAAAAACGAACGCCTCTTCCGAGGTAGGCTCAAACTCCACCACCCTATCCATGTTCGTCCAATCAAACACCGGATACGGCTCCCCTGGCTCAATGACGGGGCCACTCACGCCCACATACTCCCCATCACCCAGATCATCCGGGGCATTGGGAATAAGCAGGGTTTCACCCTGATCCGTATCCAAAAACACCTGCCCGTCTTCAGCCCGGCGGATAACCCCCTGGCGTAGTTGCCATTCCTGAATGGGGTCCACCAGTTCAAAGCCGGAAACCAGAATGCTTTGTGCATAAACGGCATCGCCGACTATTGTGCCCGTGATGCGGAGATTTTGATCGGTCGCGGCCGCGATCTGGTCTAACAACACCGGGTCTCCCGTTAAGAAAAACTCATTAGCCCGGAGAAGCACTGGCCCGCCCTCAGTTACCGGCAGATACGTCTGCGGATAGGTATGCAGGGCAATCGCGTCCCCATCCTGATAGGTGCGATACCAGGAACGGTACCGGGGATCAGGGGCCGGTGCGGGTGGCAGCGTAGCCGGATCAGGGTAAAGTGACACAAAAACGGTTTGATTATCTGGTTCTGCCTGGGCCATCTGCCACGCCGCTTCAGCTGAGAGGAGCGGATATTCTCCTACGGCGGCGTAAACATCAAACGGCAGGTAATAAGCCGAAAGCACCTGTCCATTTTCCATTACGGACACAGACAATTCCGGTAGGGTATGGCGCAAACCGTTGATCACCCGGTAGAATGCAACTTCTTCACCAAATGGGCTTTTGACCGTCTCATAAGGAAAGTCCAAAAAACCTCGTTCAGTAGCCCAGTCCAGAGCGATAGGCACACCTTGTTCATAGGGCATAGACTGCAAGAATGAACCGGGCGTAATCATGCCGTTATCAAAGTAGCTGAACGAATTGCCTGAGGCGTTAAAGAAAAGGGTACCATCAAACATCGTATAAGTTCGGGGGCCAGGCCAGCCAAACTCCGGGTCTTGCAGTACTCTGTCGTACCAGGCATCGTAATAAATCTCCCCTGTAAAACCAAACCGGGCGGCAATTTCCCGAACCCTTTCAATAGAGGGATCCGTTTGTTGATACTGATAAACCATGCCGGGTGGGGATGTATCGGGTAAAGCCGTATGAAGGTTGAACTGGGCATTTTCTAGCCGGTTCTCAAAACCGAACATGGTATCGGCCCCACCCCCAAGCCCAGGTCCGCCCGCGCCACCGCCCCCCATACCCGTCACGCCACCACTACTTAAGGCGGGCAATTTCGGCAACGAAGCGGGATCAATCGTGGGGGTGATGGCGGCAATGGCTTCTATGGTTTCGGTGGGCAAGGCGGGCACAGTTTCCTGGGTGTTGGTTGTTGATGTTTCTTCATCGGCATCCTCAGCTAAATCAGACTCAGCAACAAGGTCACTAGAAGGATCTGGGGTATCTGTAGGAACGACGGCTATACGTGTAGCATCCCCGGTAACGTTTGTGCCGGGCGTATTCAATAAGGGCCAGACAATGAGGACGAGGGCGGCCACGACGGCTAAAGCGCCCGTGGTCATCAACATGCGACGCCCAGTAAAGGCATCCATTAGTTCTTGCCAAAACATGCGTCGGGGTGGAGCCGCCTCCCGGCGACTCGCGGCCGCGCCCTGACGCGCCGCCCAACGTAATTGATTCTCCAAACGGACGACAAAATCCGGTTCTGGCTCGGTGGTCTGGGCCAGTTGGACGAGCTGGTGGGCAAAAACTGTGTCTTGAGATGAAAGTTTGGCGTCGCCATGCGCGGCCGCGGCCCGGCCCGCCTGCCAGGTATCCAGCAAGGCATCCAGTTCCAATGCCTGTTGTAATTCCTCGCGTTCGTGTTTGTCATTCATGCTACATCCTCCAGGGAAAAGCCAATCTGCTCCTGCAAATCACGCAGGCCACGATGGATGAGCATTCGTACGGCTGGTTCTTGTTTATCCATCACTTTCGCTACTTCCGTTACACTCAGGTTACCAAAAATACGCAGACGAATCGCTTCAGCCCGATCCGGGGCGATAACATCGAGTTTAGCCGCCACTCGCTCCAATTGGAGCCGCTGATTAACCGCATCATCAGGGCGAACCCGGCTATCCATGACCTCACCCGCCTCTTCCAGGTCAAACTCCGGGTGGGGCAACACCTGGCGGTAATGATCCATGACTTTGTGCCGGGCAATACCCATCAGCCAGGCCCCAAAAGCGCCCTGCGCCCGATAATGGGCCAGGCTTTCTAACGCCGTCAAAAAAGTTTGTGAGGTCAAATCCTGGGCATCGGCGACATTACTGACACGGCTGAGAATATAACGATAAACCTGTTTGACATGTTGCCTATACAAATCCGCAAAAGCAGAAGGGTCTTCCTGCGCCCGCCGTACCGAAGCCTGCTCAGCGCTATAGCTTCCGACAGGCGGTCGGCTAGTGACACTCGTATACACTTGAAGCATCTGTTTTCTCCTACGTGGGCGGGTGTTTTCCCCTTCCACGTAGTTTGTCGGCGCCAACAGCCAACGTATAACAGGTAATTCGTTTAGCCACAGCCAAACAGTGCTTGACAAAGTAGAGGTATTCATTGTAATATCCTTTATCGTTAAAATTATTTTTAACGGTTAAAGATTTTCTAACAGTTTATAACGACGGGGAAAACACGATGACCTACCAGCCCGACGCCGTATTTATCATCCAAGACCTGGACACGCTCAAAATTATGGCAGACGCCCGGCGCATGCAAATTTTAGAGGTTGTCCTTAACCAAACAGCCACCGTCAAAGAGATTGCGGAACAGCTCAACCAGCCACCCAGCCAACTGTATTATCACATTAACACCTTGGAAAAACATGGCTTGATACGGGTAGCAGACACCCGGGTTGTGTCTGGCATCATTGAAAAATGGTACGGCGCGGCCGCGAAACAATACCAGGTCGCCAAAGAATTACTCCTCATTTCACAGACCAGCGACGAGGGGCGAGAGCAACTATTTACCCCCCTTTTTGACTCAGCCAAACAAGAGTTAATGACCAGTATCGAACAAGGAAAGGTTCAGCTTGCGCATGATGAAGCGGTGGAGCCAGAAGGGAGCGCGGTTTTTATGCGTGGTTACAAACGCATGTCCAAAACGCGTTTCCAGGAGTTTCGTACCCGGCTCCAGGAAGTTTTACAAGAGTTCAGCAGCGATACCCCTGAAGATACAGGGGCCGAACAAGGGCTTTATAGCGGTCTGGTGGCTGTTTTCCCTGCCCCGGATAGTGAGCAGTAATCAGTCAGCAGTCAGCGATTGGCTAAACAGAGGGGATGAATAATTAATTGGTGAATTGTTGAATATCTGAATGGTTAATGAATGAAGGAGAAAATGCTCCCTACTTAGACATTCACCCATTCACAAATTCACAAATTAATTATTCTCTTCCTGCCAACATCACTCACATTCAAAGTTCCCGAGTTCCCAGAGTTCCTACCCAAAGTTCCCAGAGTTCCTACGAGGCATCCTCATGTCCGATTCCACTTCTCCCCCTGCCCTCTCTCCTGGTGCGCTCCTGCGTATCCCCAATTTTCGTACCCTGTTCGTAGGGCAAATCATCTCCGATTTTGGCGATGCGTTGACCCAACTGACCGTTTTGTTATACATCAACCGGGTGACGGGTGGCAACACCCAGGCCCTGGCCCTGCTCCTCATTGCCCTGGCCTTACCGACGGCGACGTTGGGATTGGCGGCCGGGGCCTTTGTAGATCGTTGGGACCGCAAACGGGTGATGATTATCTCCAATTTGTTGCGGATGGTGCTGGTCATGGGTTTTCTGCTCGCGGCCGCAACCAACCAAATCTGGCTCATCTATCCGGTTGCCTTTCTCCACTCCACCGTTGGCTCATTTTTTGCCCCGCCCGGGGGGCCACTATCCCCCGCATCGTGCCGCCGGAGGGGTTACTTTCGGCCAATTCGCTGGGGCAGATCAGTGCCATATTTTTCCGGGTGCTGGGAACCGCGGCCGCGGGTTTTCTCGTGGGCAGTCTAAACAACTTCACCCTGCCCTTCATCATTGACAGTCTGACCTTCTTGATTTCGGCTTTGTTGCTGACACAGTTAAAGCTGGAAAAACGGGGCGACGCGGCCGCGCTGGGTCAGGCTACCGTGCGCCTCATTCTGCATGAGATGCGCCTGGGAATTAGCACCATTTTGCATCGCCGCGAATTGGTGGGCACCGTGGTAGCCCTGGCCGTAACGATGTTAGGGCTAGGGGCCGTCAATGTGTTGCTGGCTCCCATGTTAGTGAACGAGATGAAACTACCAGAAACATGGTTTGGGGCGCTGGAACTGGCCCAAAGTAGTGCCATGATTATTGGCGGTACGCTGGTGGCTTTTCTCGCCAGCCGCCTCAAGGCCACGACCATTGTCAGCTTTGGTTTGATAGCTCTGGGATGCATTTTGGGGCTGATGGCTCCTATCAATGCGGTCTGGCAATTGTTCCCCATTCTCTTTGGCCTTGGCCTGGTGGTGACGCCGGTGACGGCCGCCACCACAACCATTTTGCAGACCAACGCCAGTGATGAGGTGATGGGCCGGGTCGCGGCCGCGCTCAATGCCGTTGTCAGCACGGCCAACCTGATCTCGATGGCCTTGGCGGGGGTGTTGGCGGCCTGGTTAGGCACGCGGCAGGTGTTTTTGCTGAGTGGGGCGGTGGTGGTTTTGGCCGGGGTGGTGGCGTGGGGCATCTTCCGGGGGACAACACTATCCGGAAACGAAGCACCCTTACCAGTAGCCAGCGAATCATAAAAAAAGCCCGCGGCCGCAAATGGGATTTGCGGCCGCGGGCCTGGTTTGTTATTCGTTTTGTCCTCGCCACCCGGCTGGAACCATTCCCCATAGCCAACGGGCCAATGTTTGCACCCGGGCCACAAACCAGAGGAACCCTTCCTCAACTTCACCCACAAAAGACTCTTCGTTCATCGGTTATTCCCCGTTATATTTGCTGGGCGGAACCTCAGCTTCGGGGGCCGGGCTACGATACTCCCTCTCTTCCCCCCGGCCAATGGTGTAAATCACCAGCAGGGCAAAACCAAAAAACATGGGAATCAGGCCAATAATCATCCAGGGGCCAAGGCCGAAGGGGGTATCACCCACCAAAAAACCAATCGGCCAGGTTCCCAGGCAAAGCGCCAGGCCTAAAAAAGTGGTAATTACTCCCCAGCGAAGCGTATTGCGGTTGCCATTGCTATTATTCACCTGGGGTAATACGCCTCGTTCGGCCAGGGCGATGGTCTCCTTATGCCGCCAATAGCGGCTGAGGGTCATGTAGGTAAAAGCGAGAAACAGGGGCATAACGATAATAACGATACTGCCGCAAATCATGGCGAAAAATTCATCGGGTCGCATAAGTCACTCCTTTTTGTGTGTTGCGTGTTGCGTGTTGCGTGTTGCGTGTTGCGTTAGGCAACGATGGTTCTGTTGAATGAGACAGGGGGAAGGGGAAAAAAGTTTCAGGCAGTTGGGACGTGGTGCGTGGTGCGTAGGAGTGCCGCTATACAGGTGCTCGTTCCACGCTCCGCGTGGAATGCTGCCTTCGACGCTCTGCGTCGCGTAGGACGCAGAGCGTCCCGGATGGTGTTCCCACGCAGAGCGTAGGAATAAGTTCTGATACTTGTAGCGATACGAAACTTTTGCGCGGCTGATCTGGTCTAATTGGATGAGGTAATGGCATGATAGACGGGGTTGGACAAGAAAAAGCACTCATCCAACGAGCACAGGCAGGGGACGCGGCCGCGTTCGAGACTTTGGTGCAGACCCATGCCGTTTACGTGTACAACCTGGCCCTGCGCCTGGTGCGCCAGCCCCAAGAAGCTGAAGATATGGCCCAAGAAGCACTGGTGAAGGTCTGGCAGGCGCTCCCCCGTTTCCGTGGTGAATCCCGGTTCACCACCTGGCTCTATCAAATCGTAACCCACGTATGTTACAATCGGCTACCGGGGTTAAAAACGGAATTGTTAGCCCTAGAAGTAGACGCGGCCGCGCTCTATCTGCCGGATGAACGGCCACCGATTGAAACGGATTTGCTCAGTGACGAGTTACGCCATCACCTGCATCAAACCATCGCCACCCTGCCCGAAAGTCAAAGTTTGCTGATTACCCTGCGCCATTTGCAGGAGCTGAGTTATGAGGAGATCAGCCAGGTGACGGGGTTGCCCTTAGGCACGGTGAAAACAGGCATTTTCCGCGGCCGCGAACGGCTCCGTGAACAACTGGCTGACTATCGAGAGGTTGTCCTATGAACGAACAGACCGATACCATCTTAGAAACGGCTCTGACAACGGTGCCTCTGGCTCCTTTACCCGCTGGCTTCATGGCCCGCACCCTACGCCAACTACCCCCTCGGGCTGTGCCCGTTATTCGTTTCCGGCTGGAGTTTTTGGATATGGCTTTACCGTTAGCGATAGGGGTTTTTGCGGCCGCGATTCTCCTGGTTATGGGCTGGTACACCGGCATCCTCTCCCTGGACTGGTTCCCCACCCCGGCCAATCCACTCACCCTGCCCTCACTCACCACCCTGCCACTCACCACCTGGGCAGGTATCGCTGTTCTCGTTCTGGCTATAGAAGCGATGCTGACGGCAGTGGGCGTGTTGGCCTATACCTTGTGGGGAGACGCGGCCGCGGGTTTCTCTGCTCCGTTTGACGCATGGAGTGAGAGGACGAAGGGGCGACACGGCGAAATAGCCGTACGCATCACGCACCACGCATCACACCACGCACCCAAAAATCCCCCCCTTTTCAACTAGCCCCCCACCCCGCTTACGGGTATCATCTGCCTATTATGACCGTCGAAATTACCTGGGCTGGCTGTCTTGATTACGCCCTCGCCTGGGAAAAACAAAAAACCCTCGTCGCCGAACTCAGCCACCATCCGGACCGCACCGGCGACTTACTGCTACTGGAACACCCCCCCGACTTATACACTGGGACGCAGCGGCCACATCGAAAACCTACTCCTCGACGAAGCCGCTCTCCAACAGCAAGGCATCGCCTTTTACCGGGTAGACCGGGGCGGCGACATCACCTACCACGGCCCCGGCCAGCTTGTTGGCTACCCTATTCTCAACCTGAAAAACCTTTATTCGGTTTACAGCCTGGGGCTGGTACGGCGCTACGTACATGACCTGGAAGAACTCATCATCCAGGCCATCCGCCCATTTGGCCTGGTGGGTCAACGGTATGAGAATCACCGGGGGGTGTGGATAGAAACAAGCCAGGGTTTTGCTAAAATTGCCGCCGTGGGGGTCCGCATCAGCGCGGGTGGTATCAGCAGTCATGGCTTTGCCCTGAATGTGGCTCCCAACATGAGCCATTTTAGTGGCATTATCCCCTGTGGCTTATCCGATTACGCCGTCACCAGCATGGCCGAATTATTGGGCTATCCTCTCGGCGTAGACGAATTATTGTCACCCATTATCACTGCATTTAGTCGTGTGTTCGACGTACCCACCAGAACCACCACCTTAATCAAGGAGCCTGATCATGTCCTTCGTTAGTCTCGACTCAATTGCCGAGGTTCCCAGCAAACCCCAACGCCGCCCGGAATGGATTAAAGTCCGGGTTCCTGGCGGGGAAAATTACGACTCGCTCAAAACATTGATGCGGAGCAAACAGCTTCACACCGTGTGTGAGGAAGCCCACTGCCCCAATATTGGCGAATGTTGGGGAGCGGGAACGGCTACTTTTTTGATGATGGGTGATATTTGTACCCGCAGTTGCGGTTTTTGCGACATCAAAACAGGCCGTCCGTTGCCCCTGGATTGGCAAGAGCCAGAGCGGGTAGCCCAGGCGGTCAAATCCATGAACCTGAAACATGTGGTCATCACTTCGGTGAACCGGGATGAACGGAAGGACGGGGGTGCCCCGATTTTCGCTCTGGTGATTCAGCGCATTCGGGAACTGCAACCGGGTTGTTCGATTGAGGTGTTGATACCGGACTTTAAGGGGGACGCGGCCGCGCTCAAAATTGTCATGGATGCCCGCCCGGAAATCCTCAACCACAACGTGGAAACCGTGCCCCGGCTGTTCAAAAAAGTGCAACCCCAGGACAAATATGAATGGGCCATGACCACCTTGCGCCAGGCCAAACAGATGGACAGCGATGTTTTGACCAAGAGTGGCCTGATGCTTGGGTTAGGCGAAGAGTGGGATGAGGTGGTGACGGTGATGCAGGATTTGCGGGGTTGTGGGGTGGATATTTTGACCCTGGGGCAATATTTACAGCCCAGCAAACAGCATTTACCCATTGAGAAATATTATCGCCCGGAAGAGTTTGTTACCCTGAAAGAGCTAGGGTATGAGATGGGGTTTAAGTGGGTGGAGAGTGGGCCGCTGGTACGCAGTAGTTACCGGGCTGATCAGCAGGTGTCGCTGTTATCGCCGATGAGGCGGGCGGCGTTGTAGCAGGTAACACGCGACCGCGAACTCCCCCTTCGCGGCCGCATACTTCCTCATCTGGCCGGATACCCTGTCACCTCGCGGATGGTCTCATACAGGGGTTTGAGCCGAGGGTACATTTTCTGGTAAACGCCGTGATACAGTTCGTCATACAACCGGTGGGTCTTCATGTCTGGCTCAAAGGTGTCACCCGGGTGGGTCATCTCGGTGATGGCGGTAGCGAAGTCAGGGTGCAACCCTAGCCCCACGGCCACATCAATGGCCGCCCCCAAACCAGATGCTTCGTAAAGATGCGGCCGCGAGGCAGGCAATCCAAACACATCAGCCGTTATTTGCAGGGCCGCATCACTTTGGGAGCCACCCCCAGCCACCCGCAGTTCGGTAATCGGTACGCCGCTGCGCTTCTCCGTGCGCTCCTTCCCCTCACGCAACGCATAGGCCAGCCCTTCCAAAATAGCCCGGTACAGATGTCCCCGCGTATGCACATCCCCCCAACCAATGATGGCCCCCTTCGCCTCTGGCCCTGGGATTTTTACCCCTGGCGACCAATAAGGTTGCAGGGTAAGGCCCATTGAGCCAGCCGGTATTTCACTGACCAGGGCATCAAACAGGCTTTCTGGTTTGACGCCACGCTCTTCGGCTAATTGTTGTTCACGCAGGCCGAACTCCCGCTTGAACCAGCTCACCATCCAGAAACCCCGGTAAACCTGAATCTCCAGGCTGTAGGCGTCGGGCACGGCTGAGGGAAACGGCGGCACCAGCGGAATCGGTTCGATGTAGCGGTGGTGGGTGGTGTTGATGGTGGCGGTAGTGCCGTAACTTAGCGCGGCTACGTTGGGAGTCAAGGCCCCGGAGCCAATGACTTCGCACGCTTTGTCGGACGCGGCCGCGACCAAAGTCAATCCCTCAGGAATGCCGGTCAGTTCGCTGGCCTCGCGGGTAATCTGCCCTAATGGATGCGCCGGGGGAATAAGCTCCATCAGCTTCTCTTTTTCTATCGGCACCGCCTGCCACTTCCAATCTCGTGGCCCGGCCCACGCTTTGGCTTTGTAGTCGAAGGGCATGTACCCCACCTGACAACCCACAGAATCTACAAAACGCCCGGTAAGTTTGTAGGTGAGATACCCTGACAGGTACATATATTTGTATGTGTTTTGCCAGACATCAGGTTGGTGGCGCTGCAACCAGTTGGCTTCGGCCTCGGCCTGCAAGTAGGCGACGGTCTCGCTCATGCCGGTGAGGGCAAAGGCGATGCCCCACAATCCACCCACCGGTTTCAGCCCCTCGGTGCGCCGCTGATCCAGCCAGACCATAGCCGGGCGCAGCGGTTTACCGGCTTTGTCTACGTTGATGATGGTGGCGCGTTGGGTGGTTAGCCCGACACCCGCAATGGCTTCACGGGGAATGTCAGTGGTTTGCCATAATTGCTGGCACGCTTGCCCCACCGCCTGCCAGTACAGGTCGGGGTCCTGTTCGGCATAACCGGGTTGGGAAGAATGGTACGGCTCGATGGCGATTTGGCTGTAGGCCAGCATGCGGCCGCGTAGGTCAAACAACAACGCCCGCACGCTTTGGGTTCCATTATCAATAGTCAGCAAGATGTCACGGTTCATAAAACCACCCATATTTTGCAGGACAACACTCCTTGTTTGTAGTGACCGCTTTAGCAGGCTAAACTCAGCCGGCTAAAGCCGTCACTACGAACAAGAAACTTGATCGCTCTTTTTGTCAGGTGTGATCGCTTGAGCAGGCCAGCTCAATCGGGGTCGTTATGATACTTCAGCGACAAACTTCCCTTGGGCGATACGAGAAACTGCCACGGATTATACTGCTATCGGTGTTTTTTACGTCAAAGATGTTTTTTCGCCCTTCATCAGCCATAATTCCTGGCCTTTATTCTGAGGGGGGGTGGGGAGGTTTGGCGGGGGGGGGGGGGGGGGGGGGGGCAGTTACCCAGGTTTTCTCGTGCCAGGCACTGAATAAACATTGAGTCCAGTGCGTAGCGAGAGCAATACCGGTGACACACATCCGCCAGGCGCGTTTTTCTCTCCCCAATACCATCCGGGCCTCATTCCGAGGCAGTTTTGGGCGTCCATCAGGGCCTACGTGGGTTCTCTTGATGGCCCTCTCCCTGGCTGTTTTGCCCGCGGCCTTACCCTACTTTGGCGAGGGGCTGCCCCGCACCAATGACGTGTTTCCCCACCTTTACCGGGTGGTGGCGCTGGATAGACTGGTGGAGTCTGGTTCGCTGTGGCCCCGCTGGTCGCCGGATATGGTGCATGGGTATGGTTATCCGGTGTTTAATTTTTTCCCCTCGTTATCCCATTGGGTGGTAGAGCTATTTCACCTGATCGGCGTGCCCGTAACGATGGCTTATCGGTTGACGGTTTTGTTGCAGGCCTGGGTAGCCGCCTGGGGAATGTTTTTCTTGGGGCGCAGGCTGGTGAACGCGGCCGCGGGCTGGGTTGCCGCCCTGGCCTACGTCTACAGCCCCTACCTGCTCTACGACTCCATCATCCGAGGGGGTTTGCCCGAAGCTCAGGCTCTGGCGCTGTTTCCCTTTCTCCTGCTCACCATTTGGCACGCCGCTCAGGGCCAGAAGAGATGGATCGCCGCGGCCGCGTTCACTTCTTGCGCCATGCTCCTCAGTCACCCCATCGTCTACCCCATCTTCCTTTTTATAGGCGTCTGGCTCCTGCGGCAGGCCTGGCGACAGGGTTGGCGTGTGATTCTGGGGCCAACCATCGGGTTGGGGTTAGGCATTCTCCTCAGCGCCTTCTTCCTGCTCCCCGCCCTGGCCGAACTCCCTGCCACCCGTGCCCTGGCCTCGGCCGACCAGGATTATTCTTACCAGGGTAACTTCCTCAACCTCACTCAGCTTGTCACCTTTCCCCATCTACCGGCTGATCCGGCCCTGATTAATCCACCCGTGGTGCGGGCCATTCCGCTATTCGTTTTATTGTGGGCCACCTTTCGTTTGCTGATTCGCTGGCGTAGGTTGTCCCCCACGACCCGTCAGCAAACAGTAGATTGGATCATTTTGGGCGCACTGTCCATCTGGCTGATTACGCCGTCTTCCCGGTTCGTCTGGGAGACAGTTCCCCTGTTACCGCAGATTCTGTATCCCTGGCGGTTTCTTGGTTTGGCGTCGCTGGCGGCGGCGATGCTCCTGGCCCTGGCCGTGAGTGCTGACGCACAAGCGGGCTGGCCCATCAAACCCCTGTTGGCCCTGATCAGTCTGGTTATTTTGCTCAACGCGATCCCCTGGCTCTACCCACCCCGTGAACCCATCAACGAAGACCCTGGGCTGGCTGATCTGGTGGCCTTTGAAGCCCCCCCTCTCTTTATCGGCACCACCACCTTGGGGGAGTTTCTCCCCCGCTGGGTTGAGGAGTTGCCCGATACAGCCGAGTTACGCCAACAGTTGCTCACTCACGATGATCCGGATCGTCTCAGCCCCGCACCCGAATTGACCGTCCTTGGTCGGGCGGGCCGCACCACTGATGCCACCTATGCCCTGCAAATCAGCCAACCGTTGACGATTACCTATCGCCAATTTTATTTTCCCGGCTGGGTAGCCACCTTGGATGGGCAACCGTTGACTCTTCAGCCCTCGCGGCCGCATGGCTTATTAGAAATGGCTCTGCCTGCCGGGGAACATACCCTGCATCTCTTTTTTGGCACTACGGGCTGGCGACGTTTAGGCATGGGGGTGAGTCTGTTCGCGGCCGCGTGCCTGGGCTTCTTCCTCTTCCACAAACCCGGCGTGGACGCTTCAGCGGGAACGTCTCCGGCTAAAGCCTCGACTCCGGCAAGTTGGTCGGGAGTCGCGGCCGCAACCGATCCCAATCTCTCAATCTCTCAGTCTCTCAATCTCCCTCCCCATTTCTACCTCGTCATCACGACCCTCCTACTCCTCACTTACACCTTCTTCACCCAGGTAGACACCCCTCTGCGCCGCCCCACCCTTCAGCCCGATGGCATTTTGGGTCGCCCGGTCATCACCCCCCTGGATTACGCCGGGGAAGTTCGTCTGCTCAGTTATGAACAGTCGGCGGATGAGATCGCGGCCGCGCAGCCCATCCAACTCACCCTCTACTGGCAGGCCCAACGCCCCATCGGTGTCACTTACGATGTGGGGGTGCAAATTGTGGATGAAAATGGTCTTGTCTGGAGTCGGCCCAATGTGGATCGTCCCTCTGATTGGCGATTTATCTCCGGCAACGACCCATGGCCCCTCGATGGCTACCGCATGGACCCTTTTGTCTTACATCTACTCGATGGCACACCACCGGGCCAATATTTCTTTCATGTGGGGCTGGTGCAGCGCGAAACACGAACCACGATTGCCGCCTATACTCTGGGCCAGTTCATCGTCACCGAACCAAACCGCACGGCGCAACCCCTGGAACCCAGCCTGATACCAGCGGCGGATGATTTCGCGGCCGCGGGTCTCCGTCTGTTGGGCACACAACTGGATCGGCGCGAGGCTCAGCCCGGTGATCCCCTGCGATTGACGTTACTGTGGCAAGTGGTTGATCCCTCAGTTGTTCCGGCGGATGGTCAAATCGGGCTGGAACTCATCGCCGCTGATGGCACCTTGCTCTGGCAACAAACAACCCTCATTGCCCCAACCTACCCCACCGCTCAATGGCAAGCAAATGATCGTCTACGTACCGAGGTGCTCTTGCGTTTACCCGCGTCCTTGCCGCCCGGCGAGCACATCTGGCATGTTCGCCTCAGCCCGCCCAATACAGCCATCTGGCCCATTGGTCCACTGCGCCTCAAAGCCATTGACCGCTTGTGGACGCCACCCGCCATCGCCCTGCCCCACAACACCCTGCTGGGTGAGGTGGCAACCTTTTTAGGAGCCAATGTATCAGCCACCCAATTAGCGCCGGGCACACCACTCCAGGTTGCCCTTGTTTGGCGCAGTGAGGCCGAAACCAGCGACAGCTACCGGGTGTTTTTGCACCTGTTGGGGCCAGATGGGCAACTACTCACTCAATCCGATAGCGAACCGGCTGACTGGTCCCGCCCGACAACCGGCTGGCTCCCTGGCGAGATGATTGTGGATGAACGGGTGCTCTTTTTGCCAGACAATCTGGCGGCGGGGGAATACACGCTTCTCACTGGCCTCTATTTACCGGCAACAGGCCAACGCCTGCCCCTGCCGGATGGTCAGACCGCGATTGAGGTGACAACATTCGTGGTTGGGGAGTAGGGCATAGACTGAACCATCCCAATTTTACGAGGTGCCTAGAGTCTGACAGGCGAGATTTGCCGGATAACGACGGGTGGCACGGTCGGGAGACCGGCCACAGCTACCCGACAAAAAATGTTTGTTGAACGACTAGAGAGGCAAGGCCACCGTGAAAGTACTCCCCTGGTCGGGGCCGGGACTCGCGGCCGCAATCTGACCCCCATGCGTCTCCACAATCCCCTTGGCAATAGCGAGACCTAACCCCGTGCCGCTGCGCTCCCGGTCGCGGCCGCGTTCGGTGCGGTAAAATCGGTCAAACACAAACGGTAGGTGCTCCGCTTCAATGCCACTGCCGCTATCCTGAATCTGCACCTGTAGCCAGCCATTTTGCTTTTGCAGAGTGATCCCCACCTTGCCCCCATCCGGTGTGTGGCGTAGGGCATTGTCCAACAGGTTCAACATCACCTGGCGCAACCGGGCCGGGTCGCCCTGAATTGGGGGGATGGCCCCTAATAGTTCCACTTTTAAGGTAATAGTGCGGCTTTGGGCGAGTGGTTTATAGGTTGCGGCCGCGTCCTTCACCACATCGGCCATATCCATCGTCTGCACCTGCAACGTCAACTGATGCGCCTCAGCCTGGGCCAGGTCATGCAAATCCTGCACCAACCGGGTAAGATGATGCGTCTGATCCGCCAGTCGGGCGATTTCTTCTTTGGACAAAGGGTACACATCATCCAGAATGGCTTGTAAATTGCCCTGCAAAATGTGAATGGGGTGGCGCAATTCGTGGGCCACATCGGCCAGCAGATTGCGGCGCAGAGACTCGGCTTTGCCTAACTGCTCGGCCATCTCATTAAAGGCTGTCGCCATCGCCACCATCTCCTGGCTCCCCTGAACAGGCACGTTTTGGTTCAGTTCCCCTGCTTTGATGGCGTTGGCGGCTTTTTCAAGCTGCTGTAGCGGCCGCGTCAATGTCCGCCCCACCCAGCTTCCCACCAGCAAAGCCGCCAGGGCACTTACCACCACATAGGCCAACAAACTGGCAATCGTTTCGGCCAGAAGGAACTGCATCATCCGCTCCACCGTCTCCGGCGGCAAATTCTCCATCACTTGCGGAAATAATTCTTGCGCCGTCTGCCTGTCCTGCCCCATCAAGGGAAAAACCAGCCCCCGAAACAGGAACGGCGAGATGACGACGAACAAAATCACCCCGAGAATGATAAGACTAAAGCGGACCCATAAACGATTCATGTGGCAGTTAGCCGTTAGCTGGTTAGCATTTCAGCTTGTCAGCAATTCAGCACTCAGCACTCAGCACTCAGCACTCAGCACTCAGCACTCAGCACTCAGCACTTAGCACTCAGCTTTCGTCACTTACGAGCCGATAGCCGACGCCGTGGACGGTTTGGATGAAGGTTGGCTGTTTGGGGTTGGGTTCGATTTTCTGGCGCAGGTTGCGGATGTGGCTGTCTAGCGTGCGATCTAACCCTTCGTAATCTGCACCCAATCCCTGGCTGATGAGTTCACTCCGGGTAAAAACATAACCGGCCTGTTCCATCAACACCCGCAGCAGGTCAAATTCGCTGGCGGTGAGGCTAATGGCCTGATCATTGACGGTAACCTCGTGCCGCCCGATATCCATTTGCAAGGGGCCAAGTTGGAGAATTTGCGGCCGCGGCCCCCCCGGTTTTCTCAGTCTGGCCCGCACTCGGGCCACCACCTCACGCGGATTATACGGCTTGGTCACATAATCATCCGCGCCCATCTCCAATCCCACAATCTTATCCGTGTCATCCACACGCGCTGTCAGCATAATAATCGGCAAGGCCGCCAGGTTGGCATCCGCCCGCACCCAGCGGGTAATGTCGTAACCGTCCCGGTCGGGCAGCATCAGATCAAGAAGCAGCAGATCGGGCCGTTCCCGGCGCAGATTATGAAGAGCCGTCTCACCGTCATAGGCGACCAGCACCTCATAACCAGCCTGCTCCAGATACGCCCGCATCAGCCGCACCACTTCCCGATCATCATCTACAACCAAAATTCGTTGTTTCACCATATAGAAAACCAGAGATTGGAGACTAGAGATTGGAGACTGATCAGTCTCCAATCTCTAGTCTCTCCCCTTACTCATACCGCAAGGCCTCAATCGGTCGCAACCCTGCCGCCCGCCAGGCCGGGTAAATACCAAACACCAACCCCACCGCGGCCGCGAACCCGGTTGAGAGCACAATCGTACCTGCATCCACCACCGTCGTCACATCCAGGGCCAAACCGGCAATCAGCGCTACCCCCCACCCCAGCGCAATCCCCAACAAACCACCCACAACACTCAGCACCATAGACTCCAGCAAAAACTGGGCCAAAATATCCCGCTTCAAAGCCCCCACCGCCTTGCGAATGCCGATCTCCCGCGTCCGTTCGGTGACACTAACCAGCATAATATTCATAATACCAATTCCCCCCACCAGCAGAGAAATCCCGGCAATCGAACCCAGAAAAGCGGTCAGGGTCGCCGTGATGGTATTAAACGTCTCTAACAAATCGGCCTGACTAAAAATCTGGAAATCATCATCGGCCGCATAGATAACACCGTGTTCCCGGCGCAGCGTCTCCGTAATTTGCTCAATGGCCGCATCGGTTTCGGCTTCGCTGGCCGCCTGCACAACAATCTGGTTGACGGCCCGTTCGCCGGTGCGCGTGCGCTGGGTGTAGAGACGCGCCTGAGCCGTACTCAACGGGATGTAAATATCGCCATCGCCGCTACCAAAATCACTGCCCGACGGTGTCAGCACACCGACGACTTCGTAGCTCACCCCGTTGATGCGGATGGACTGACCGATGGGAAAGCTGTTGGGGAACAGGTCCGCGGCCGCGTCAGCGCCCATCACTGCCACCCGGGCCTTCGTCTCATCATCCGCCTCAGTCAGCCCATCCCCACTCTCAAACTCGTTCAAGTTGTTCACTGTGAAATAGTTCGGTGTTACCCCAGAGACCGAGGTGCGTAACGATTCACCCCCGGCCACAACATCCTGTGTGCCACCAACCACCGCCGAAACCTCGCTGACGGATGGGGCGTTTAAGGGGTCAGACAACGCGGCCGCGTCATTCACACTCAGCGTCTGATACCCATCACTGTTATCAAAATCGGTGCTAATACTCACCAGATTCGTGCCAATAGATTGAATCTCCCCCGTTACCGAAGCCGTGACCCCATTGCCAATCGCCAACAAAGCAATCACCGCCGCCACACCAATAATCACCCCCAACATCGTCAACACCGAGCGCAACTTATTGGCCCGCAAACTATCCAATGCCGTTAAAAAACTCTCTGCTAAATTCATGTTTACCTCAATGAGTTTTGAGTTCGGAGCTAGAGCTAGAGGGTTTTCTACACTGATTTTCTCTAGCTCTCTCCTCTAGCTCTAAACTCAAGTTCTTACTCACGCATGGTGTTCCTGAATCACCCCATCCCGAATCCAGATCGTCCGTTGAGCCTGGGCCGCCACTTCCGGGTCATGGGTAATCACAACAATCGTAATTCCCTGCGCGTTCATCTGTTTGAAAAGTCCCAGAATTTCCTCGCCGGTTGTCGTATCCAAGGCTCCCGTAGGTTCGTCGGCCAGAATAATGCTAGGCTGAGTCGCCAGGGCACGGGCAATCGCCACCCGCTGTTGCTGTCCCCCCGAAAGCTCATCCGGTTTGTGATCCATCCGATCCGCTAAACCCACAGAGGCTAAGGCGTCTTTGGCTCGTTTCAGCCGTTCTGAGCGGCTCATGCCGGCGTACATCAACGGCAACGACACTTGTTTCAAGGCCGTCGTGCGGGCCAGCAGATTAAATTGTTGGAAGACAAAACCAATCCGCTTATTCCGTACCTTGGCCTGCTGATTGTCACTCATCTGACTGACATCCACGTCATCCAAAATGTAGCTTCCGCTGGTCGGCGCATCCAGGCAACCAATCACATTCATCAGCGTGCTTTTCCCCGAACCCGACGGCCCCATAATGGCGACAAATTCCCCTTTACTAACTTGTAAATCCACCCCCCGCAAGGCATGAACCTGTTGCTTGCCCATCTGGTAGGTCTTCGTGATGTTTTTCATTTGAATCATGATGTACTCCATTGGGGAAATTAGGAGACTAAGAGATTGAGAGACTCACTATACCTATGCCAATCTCTTAATCTCTCAGTCTCTCAATCTCTTTCCCCTCTTAGCCGCCAAACGGCCCGCCGCCACCTGGGCCACCGCCGCCCGGCCCTTGACCGGGGGTAAACAGATCATCAGCCGTGGGGTCAGGGATGAGAACCTCGTCCCCTTCGGCCAAACCGCTCGTCACTTCCGTGTTGTCACTATCACGCAGACCAATGGTGACGGGAACCGTTTCATAGAGGGGCAAACCTTGTTCATTGGTTTGCACCAAAATAACGCTGTACGTGCCATTGCTACGGTCTACTTGAATGGCCCCATTGGGTACAAGCAGGGTATTTTCGCGGCGCGCCAGTTCTAGCTCCGCGTTGGCGGTCATGCCCACCCGGATGGGTAAATCGGTTTCACCTAAGGTGAGGTAGACCGGGAACGTGACCAGGGAACTGCCCGCTTCGTTGGCTGAGGTGGGGGCGATGGTGGCAACCTGACCGGATATCTGGGCATCGGGCCAGGATTCCAACCGGATAACCGTCTCCTGACCAACCGCGATCTGGTCTAAATCCACTTCGTCCACGCTCAGCACCACTTCCAGACTGGCCGAATCTATCATTTCTACCAGAATGCCGGTGGCCTGTTCACCCGGCTGAACATTGACCGCCGTAATAACCCCAGCAAAGGGAGCCACCAGCGTAGCGTTCGCCAGGTTGAGGCGGGCGCGTTCCAGGCTGATGCGGGCATTCTCCACTTGCACCTCAGCCGAAACAAGCTGGGTTGTGGCGGGGCCACGGAGTAGTTTGTCCAAGTTGGACTGGGCCTGCGCCACGCTGGCCTCGGCCGAAGCGATCTGGCTGGCGGACGGGGGAGCCAGTAACAGGTCATATTGGGCCTGGGCCAGGTCGCGTTGGGCCACGGCCACAGCCAGACTGCCCTGAGATGTGGACACAGTGTTGGGATCGCCGTTGAGCAGGTTGTCGTAGGTTTCCTGCGCGGCCGCAAGCGTGGCATTGGCCTGAACCGCGGCCGCACGCGCCCCCACTTCCGCATCATCTAACGTCCCCGCCGGAAGGTTCCCCTCGGCGATGGTCGCCAGAATCGTGCGATGTCGTTCGGCGGCCTGGGTAGCCGCCACTTGAGCCTGCTCCAGAGCAATTTGGGCCGCCTGAAGTTCGGCCTCACCCCCGCCACTGGCGGCATTGTTCAGACGGGTGGACGCGGCCGCAACATCGGCCTGGGCTGAACGGATATCCGCTTCCGCGGCCGCGATTTCTGCCTCTGTGGGGCCAGCCAGCAACTCAGCCAGTTGCGCCTGGGCATTGGCCAGCGACGCCTCGGCCGAAGCCACATTCGCCGCCGAAGCGGGGGCTTGCAACGTCTCCAGGTTGGCCTCTTGAATGATCAGCGATTGTTCGGCATTGAGCACGGTGCGCTCCAGGTCAGCCGTATCCAGTTGGACCAGCCTGTCCCCTGCCTGAACCACATCACCCACCTGAACCGCGACTTCGGCGACTGTGCCGCTGGTGGGTAGGGTCAGTTGGGCGGTGTGCCGGGCGGTAATCTGCCCCGTCGCTGTGGTGCCAGAGGACAAATCGCCGACAAAGGCGGTGACCACTTCACCCGCCCCGGTAATTTGGGCCTGCATGTTAGCCATGCCGTTCCGCACCACCAAAAATCCTATCAGACAAAGGGCGACAACGACGCCAATGCCTATAAATATCCAGGTTCGTTTCTTACGCATGTTCATTATCCTAATCTGGGCAAACCAGAACCAAAGAGGTTTTGCCACGAATTAAACCAATTAGCACGAAGGGGAAAATTAAATCCGTGTCAATTCGTGAGTCTACTGAAATAACGCACCCAAAGGCGCCAAGAACGCCAAATCACCAGAGAAAAGCAAATTGGGAAGCCCCCCCCCGGGGGGGGGGGAGGGGGGGAGGGGCATTCTTATTATCCCGGCCCAAAGTTGATTGTGGGCACATCGTTACCAACCACGACCTCATCGCCTTCGTTTAAGCCGCTGGTGATCTGGGTGTTTTGGCCGTCACGCAGGCCAATTGTTACCTCAACGACCTCTACGGTGGCCCCATTGAGCCGGTTGACCGTGTAGGTTCCGTCCTGGCGATTGACTTGAATGGCCCGATTGGGCAGCAGGAGAATGTCGGTGCGCTGGGCGGTGATGAGTTGCACGTTGGCGGTCATGCCCACACGCACAGGCAACTCGGTTTGGCCCAGACGTAGGTGAACATCGTAAGTGACGAGGGTGCTGTTCGCGGCCGCGCCCGGGGCAATCAGCGCCACCTCACTCTCAATCGCCACATCCGGCCACGTCTCCAGCGTAATCGTGGCCTTTTGCCCCAATTCAATCACGCCAATATCGACTTCATCCACCGGTACGATGACTTCCAGGCTGGCCGTATCCATCAGTTCCACAGCAATGCCAGAGGCATATTCGCCCACATTGACATGCACGGCGGTGACGATCCCGGCAAACGGGGCAGTGAGCGTGGCTTTGTCCAGGGCGGTCTGCGCCTCAGCGACCGAGAGACGAGCCTGCTCGACTTGTGCGGCAGTGGTCTGGATTTCGGCGGCGGTTGGTTCAGCTAACAGATCATCCAGGGCGGCCTGGGCCTGAGCCAGTTGGGCCTCGGCGGAGGCGATTTGGGCGGCTGAAGCGCCACTGGTGTTGCTGATGTAATTGGCTTCGGAGCCATCGAGCCGCGCGGCCGCGGCCGCGAGACTCCCCTGCGCCGAACTCGTATCCGTGTTGAGCAGGTTATCCAACTGGGCCTGGGCGTTGGCTAACGTTTCCAGAGCCGATTGCACCGCATCGTAGGTTTGTTGGGTGGGGTTTTCGGCGTCAATTTCGCGGGCACGATCCAGGTTGGTTTGGGCCACCAGAATGGCCGCTTCCGCCTGCTGAATCTGGGCGTCGCTGACGCTGTTAGCGGCGCTCTGGTACTGGGCCGAGGCGGAGTAGAGGGATGCCTCGGAGATGGTGAGGGTGGCCGAGTAAACGGCCAGTTGTTCCGGGGTGGGACCAGCCAGCAGGGTATCCAGGTTGGCCTGGGCACTGGCAACATTGGCCGTCGCGGCCGCGACATCGGTGGCCTGGGCCGGTTCTTGCAGGGCGGCCAGGTTGGCCTCTTGCAAGCGCAAACTTTGCTCCGCCGCCAGCAGGCTCAAGGTGAGTTCGGCTGTTTCCAGTTGCACCAGTGGGTCACCCGCCTGCACCACATCGCCTATCTGCACATAGAGTTCGCTGACCCGACCGGGCTGGCTGATGGTCAGGGCCGCGGAGCGTTGCGCCGACACCTCGCCGGTCGCGGCCGCGCTGGCCGTCAGGTCGCCGATAAACGCGGTGACGATATCATCGGTTTGGGTTTCATCTGTGGATTGGCCGGTGCAGGCGGTCAGAATAAGTAATGTTACCACCAGCATCAGCCATAGAATTCGTTTCTTTTGCTTCATTGCCACTCCTTTGCCGTAAAAAGAATCAGCGACCAGTCACCAAACTCTTTGCCTGGTCACGGTTAGCCGATTACTGATAGCAAATTTTAGGGGGCAAATCTGCAAAATTTATGCAGAGGGGATGGAGTTTTTGTAGGAGTTCCCCATGAGTGGGGGAGTAGCGAGTAGCGAGTGGCGAGTAGGCGTTCACTCGCAAACTCGCCACTCGCCACTTATTTTCTCAGGGGTTCTCCATGAGCGGGCGCTCACCAAGGTGGATGAAAACTTTAACCACAGATTTCACAGATGAATGCCGTGAAAAAAGCCAGGTCAAAGGCGACCAGGGTCTCTCAATCTCTTAGTCTCCAAAAACACCCTACACCCCCTTCAAATACTCCCGAATCAACAAGGCGGCAGTTGCCCCTTCCCCAGCGGCACTGGCAACCTGCTTCGTACTACCCGCCCGCACATCACCAGCGGCAAAAATTCCCGGCACACTCGTCTCCAAAAAACTGGGTTCCCGCTCCCCAAACGCCGCCATCGGCCCATCATGTACCAGCGTGTGCCCCGTCTCCACAAACCCATACTTGTCCAACTGCACTTCACTCGACGCCAAAAAGCTCGTATTCGGCTGCAAACCAATGAAAATGAAGGTGCCATCTACGTTTAGTTCGGTTGTTTTGTGGTCCACATTATTGACTACGCGCAATTTCTTCAATTGCGAATCCGCACCCACAAACGCCTCAACCTGGCTATGCCAAAGCACCTCAATCTGAGGATGACTCAGCACCTTATCCTGAATAACCTGTGAGGCACTGAACTGATCTCCACGCACCAAAATCGTCACTTTGTCGGCAAACCGGGTCAGAAAGAGGCTCTCTTCAGCCGCACTATTACCCCCGCCGATGACCGCTACCTGTTTACCTTTGTAAAACGGCCCATCACAGGTGGCACAAAAATGCACCCCGGCCCCCAGATAATCGTTTTCGCCGGGAACACCCAGACGTTTGTACCGGCTGCCGGTGCTAACCAGAACCGCCAGGGCGCTGTATTCGCTGCCGTTACTGGTGGTCACACAATGGTAATTTTCATGGCGCTGGATGCCAGTCACATCCTGGGCCTGGAGCAGTTCTACGCCAAACTGTTCGGCCTGCTGGCGTAACCGCCCAGCAAACTCAATACCGGCGATGCTTTCGGGAAAACCGGGCATGTTATCAAGTTTTTCGGTCGCGGCCGCTTGTCCGCCCGGAGCCGCTCGCTCAATCACCAACGTGTCAATTCCTTCCCGCGCCGTGTACAGAGCTGCCGTCAGCCCCGCTGGCCCACCCCCAATCACAATCAGGTCATAATGATGTTTTTGAGCCGTGGTTTTCAGCCCTAATTTCACCGCCAGATCCGCATTGCTCGGCTCCGTCATGTGAGAGCCATCAGCAAACACAATCGTCGGGATAATTCGTTTACCCCCATTTTTCTCAATGATTAACGCCTCAGCCTCATTATCTTCTTCAATATTGACCCAATGATAGGGAATCTGATGTTCACCTAAAAACTGTTTACTGCGGCGACAATCAGGGCACCAATACGCGCCATACACGGTTATTTGTGGTTCAGACATAGGGACTCCTGTGGAAATAGGTGGCAAAGTGGCAAGGTAGCAAAGTGGCTGGCTTTTGCTTTAGAGACGATCAATGCCTACTTTCTTACACTGGTGTTGGCTATTTATCATGGCTGATGATTTTGCCGATGGCCCATCACCGGAACCGTTGACGCGGCCGCGATAATCGCTACCGGAAACACCCTGGATAGTTTAGAATTGAGCCACCCACCAGGGCAACCCCTATTTCCGAGGACAATATGGACTTTCAATTAAGCGCAGAACACAAAATGATCGAAAAAACGGTGTACGACTTCGCTCGCAAAGCAGTCATGCCCGTTATCAAAGAGCACGACCGTCACCACACCTTCCCCCATGAACTATTACCGCAAATGGCTCAATTAGGTTTCATGGGCATCTGTCTACCCGTGCGTTATGGCGGAGCGGGCCTGGATTATCTTTCGCTGGGTATTCTCTCCGAAGGGCTAGAATATGCCGACTCATCCGTGCGGGAAACCATCGCCGTTCACCTGGGGCTACATGCCCTACCCATTTTCCAATGGGGCACCGAAGAACAAAAACAGACCTTTCTGCCACCGCTGGCAACCGGGGAAAAAATCGCCTGTTTTGGCCTGACCGAACCGGGCGCTGGCTCTGATGTAGGTGGCATGACCAGCCGGGCACGCAAGGATGGCACTGATTACATCCTCAACGGCGAAAAAATGTGGATCACCCTATCCAACATCGCTGACCGGTTCCTCGTTTTTGCCAAAACCAACCCCGACAAAGGCGCAGGCGGCATCACCGCCTTCATTTTGGAGCGCGGCTGGGCGGGTCTGACAACGGGCAGTATCGAAGGCAAGATGGGGGTTCATGCCAGCAACACCGGCTGGATCAACATGGCCGATGTGCGCGTGCCCGCCAGTCATCGTCTGGGTGAAGAAGGCGAAGGGTTCAAAATTGCCATGAGCGCGTTGGATAATGCCCGTTATGGCGTAGCCGCCGGGGCTGTGGGCATCATGAAGGCTTGCCTGGACGAATCAGTCCGCTATTCAAAAGAACGCAAAACCTTCGGCAAACCCATCGCTGAATACCAGCTTGTGCAACAGATGTTGGCCCAAATGCAACAAAGCATTGACATTGGTCAGTTGCTGGTGTGGAAGGCTGGCTGGTTGAAAAATCAGGGTGTGCGTAATACGCGTGAGACGAGCATGGCCAAATGGTATTGCACCGAAGCGGCCAACCGGGCGGCCAATGATGCGGTGCAAATTCATGGCGCCTATGGCTATTCCGATGAGTACAACGTCGAGCGCCACCTGCGGAATACCAAAAGTGCGGTCATTTATGAAGGCACATCGCAGATTCACACCCTCATGCAGGCCGCTTATCTGCTAGGCGAACGGGAAGACCGGCCCATGCGTTGTGAAATGCCTGCTTATGATCGGGATGCCTGGGAAGCCGAGTAGTATTTTACGCGTCAACGTCTTGACCAGTTAGCCAGAAAGCGGTTACACGGAGATTCACAGAGGGTACACAGAGGTTCACAGACAAAAAGCCAAGACCGTTTTTATCACTCTGTGTATCTCTGTGCTTTCTCTGTGACCCTCTGTGTTCCTTCTTTTTCGTTCTGGCTTGTCCACCATTAGAGGTACGAGAAAAAGGAGTGTTCTATGAGCCTGATAAGCCGTTTGGTGGGTCGTATGGCCCACTTGCCCCCCGCCGAAACGTATGATCTGGTTGAGGAGCGTGACATCTCGGTGTCGGCCCCGGATGGTGTGACGTTGCTGACGGATATGATTGCGCCCCGCGGCCGCGATAATCTCCCCACCATCCTGACCCGCTCCCCCTATGGCCGGGCCGGTTTTTTCGGCCTGCTCTTTGGTCGCCTCATTGCCGAACGAGGGTTCCGCGCCGTGGTGCAAAGTTGTCGCGGCACATTCGGCTCCGGTGGCGAGTTCAGCCCATTCCGGCATGAGCAAGAAGACGGCCTGGCTACCATCGCCTGGCTCAAACAACAACCCTGGTTCAACGGCCAATTTGCCACCATTGGCCCCAGCTATTTGGGGCTGACACAATGGGCCGTGGCTCGGGATGCCGGGCCGGAACTGAAGGCGATGTCCACCTGGATCAGTAGTGCAGAGTTTCGTAGTATCACTTTTCCCGGTGAAGCGTTCTGGCTGGAATCAGGCCTGACCTGGACAGTGCTGGTACACACCCAGGAGAAACGCTCTTTCAGCGGTTTTATAGATATGTTCAGCCGCCGGGATAAAAACATGCCGGGGTATCGCACGTTGCCGCTGATAGATGCGCCCAAAACGATGCTAGGGCATCCGGTTAAGTTCTGGCAGGAGTGGGTGACTCACGAAGAGCCAGGGGATGATTGGTGGGCGGCCACGGATTTCACGCAGGATGTCAGTCAGGTTACGGCTCCTAACCATATGATCGGGGGGTGGTATGACATCTTTTTGCCGCAAACGTTGCGTGACTATCAGGTCTTGCGACAGGCCGGCCAACAGCCCTACCTGACCATCGGCCCCTGGGCACACACCGATTCGCCGCTTATCCCTCATGCCCTCAAAGAAACGTTGATCTGGTTACGCGCTCATTTGTTGGGAGATCGTACCGGTTTGCGCGAAGCTCCGGTGCGCCTTTTTGTGATGGGGGCGAATGAGTGGCGGGATTACCCGGATTGGCCGGTGGCGGGCACGCGGCCGCGACGCTGGCACCTTCATCCCCACGGCAAACTATCAACCGAGGCCCCGCCCCCCTCAGAACCAGACCACTACCATTACAATCCCAACGACCCCACCCCCAGCGTTGGCGGCGCCAGTATGGGCAAAATCACCGGAGCGCAAGACAATCGGGCGGTAGAAACCCGGCCCGATGTTCTGGTTTACACGAGCGCACCCCTGGAACAAGACCTGGAATTCATTGGTTCAGTCACAGCCGAGTTATACGTGCAATCCAGCCGAACCCACACCGACTTCTTTGCTCGCCTGTGCGATGTGGACCCGTCCGGCAAATCCACCAACATCACCGACCAGCTATGCCGACTTGTCCCCGGTCGCCCCGCCCCGGAACCTGATGGCTGTCTGAAAGTCGTCATTGACCTCTGGCCGATGGCCTACCGGTTCAAAAAGGGACATTGTTTGCGGGTGCAGGTTTCCAGTGGCGCGTTTCCTCGTTGGTCACGTAATCCCGGCTCCGGTGAACCTATCGCCACCGCCAAAACACTCCACCCCGCCGACCAAACCGTTTTCCACGACCCAGATCACCCATCGGCGATTATTCTCACACAACTTGTTTAATTTTAAGAAAATCGCCGTGGTTCAAAAGTCGGCAAACTGTGTTTAACATTTTGTAGAACGATTTTGTAAATCGTTCTACAAATTTGTAAATCTGACCTGAACCGTGCCGGAATTTGTCGAAGAATACAAGCACGAACAGGCCCGGCGAAAAAATGTGCCGTGATTGAATCGTTCTACCAGGGAATACTCGACACCCCATATCCCCGCTGATACAACATTTTAGCCGACATGCTGATTTGTTCCGTTACTATCTCAAAATCAAAGGCATCGGCCAGCCGGGTAATCACATTGAACAAGAAACAAATGGCAATCGCATCTTCGATTTCTTGATCCGTGACGCCAGCCTGCCGCATCGGCTCCATGTCCGCCGGGCCAACCATCTCTGGTGTAAGCGTGAGTTTCTCCAGGAAACCCAACACCGAACGCACCTTGTCACTAACCGGCGCGGTGCGCCAATCGTCTATAACGGCTTGCACCATTGCCGCATTGTTTTCCAGCCCTAATACCGCAACTGCGGTATGAGTAGTCGTTCAAAAACGGCATTTTTGCAAACTGGAGACAAACCCGGCAAACAGTTCGGCTTCCCCTTTACCCCAACTCGTTTGCGAACGCATCTTCTCCTGGAAAAAACTGCCCAGGTGTTTGCCCCCCATCTCGCGCCGGTAAGACATCGCGGCTACCGGTCCCGGTATCTTCTTGCCAAACAGAGCCGAAATGATCAATTTTTGAATCGGACGATACCCGTCATGCAAAATTTTTAGACGCATAAGGTTTTCCTTTGGGGAAGTTGCAGAGTTGCAGAGTTGCAAGGTCAACTTGCTGACGGCAGCTCGAAACTTCTCCTCTATTTTTACTTCTGCTCCTCACCGCGTAAGGCTATCATCCCTTGTTTCATGCGGCCTAATCCCGCTCCCACCGCCGCACTGAAGGTGATCTCGTAAATATCATCCTCGGAATAACCGGCTTCCTTAAGCTGACGAATGTCTTTGTCAGTCACTTTATAGGCGGCGCGGGTTACTTTGTCCAGATAGGTTGCCAGGTTAGTGGGGATTTCACCAGGGGTAGTATTAACTCCTGCCACGTTTTCGCCATAGGCCACAATGTGGTGACGCAAGGCGGAAGGCGTGTGCCCCTGGTTTGAAAAGAGCGCCGTGAGCAATTGTTGAACACGGTCAGGTAGCAGTTTTTTCATCTGTTTGTCTCCTGAATATCGGGAATTGGGTGAATGGGGTTGGCACGACCAAACCAACGATAGTTTAGCTATTTTCTTTCCGTCGCGCATTTTTGTCATGTTGAGGCTAAGGGTTTTGAGCTAGAGAATAGAGCTAAAGGGAATTTCCCGTTTTACAAGGGATTCCTTCATAGTAGGTGGTTTATAATTTTTTGATAATAGTTATAGCACTTTAAGACTATGCCTTTTTACCTATTGATAACTAAATTGAACGCCCCCATAATTCACGTCAACGCTCCAATAGTTAACGAGTAAATCCAGAAGCGCTCACCCATTGTCCCCAATGGGAATGCCGAGAACGTCAGGTGATCAACTGAACCACCGTCTGTTTCATGTTGCTCCGGAAAGGTTTTGGGGTTCTCCGTATTCCCATCTTTAGAGGCTATAGAAAATGAAACCCCGTGTCTCCCGCCTATTATTACCGGTTATGATGCTCTTATTCGCGGCCGCGTTCTTACGCCCACTCTCCTCACCCACCCAGGCCGATAGCCAAAACCAAATCTATATTGTGCAGTTCCGGGACGAACCCCTCGCCAGCTACCGGGGTGGCCTCAATGGCCTGCTGCCCACCAGTGCCGAAGTAAACACCACCGGTGAGTTTAATGCAGATAGTTCAGCCAGTCGAGCTTATCTGGCTTACCTGGACGGGCAACAAGATCAATTTCAGCAAGACCTGTCCGCGGCCGCGGATCGCCCCGTCACCTTCCTTTACCAATATCAAGTGGCCTTCAACGGTGTCGCTGTCAGCCTGACCAGCGACGAAGCCGCACAAATCAGCCAATGGAGCCAGGTCGCCCAGGTGCGGCCGCAGAGCCAAATGGAAGCGCTCTCTCATGGCGGACCAGGTTGGATCGGGGCCGATACCGTCTGGACAGGAGACAGCACAGGCGGTTTACCCGGAACCAAAGGCGAAGGTGTGGTCATCGGCATCCTGGACACGGGCATCACCCCCACCCACATCGCCTTTGCGGATGTGGGCGCGGATGGCTACAACCACACCAACCCCTGGGGAAGCAACCAATACACCGGCACCTGCAACCCCGCTAATGCCAGCTACGACCCCACCTTTTTATGCAACGACAAACTCATCGGGGCCTGGAACTATGCCGACGGCCCTCGTGACAACAACGGCCACGGCACCCACGTCGCCAGCATCGCCGCGGGCAACTTCTACTCCGTTACCATTATTGCCACCACGATCAACATTCCCACGACTTTCTCCGGCGTAGCCCCTCATGCCAATTTGGTCGCTTATGATGTCTGCAACGGTGGTTACTGCGCCGAAAGCAGCATCCTGGCGGCCTTGAATCAGGTTATCCTCGACGATGTAGATGTCATCAATATCTCTTTGGGCATGGGGGCGGGCGACCCCTGGAGCAGTTCTGTCAGTCGCTCCCTGTTGAGTGTACGTGAAGCGGGCATTTTTGTGGCCGTGGCCGCGGGCAACACCGGCCCCACCGCCTCATCCATCAACGCCCCAGCCAACGCCCCCTGGGTTGTCGCTGTGGGCAATGTTAATCATGGCCGCACCTACGCCAGTGATGTGACCAATATGACGGGTGGTACGAATCCCCCGGCTAACCTGAGTGGGGTCAGCATGAGTAGCGGGTACGGTCCGGCTCCTATCGTTTATGCCGGGAACTACGGCGACCCCAACTGTGCTACCGCCTTCCCGGCCGGGACCTGGCACGGTGAAATTGTCCTGTGCGAGGGGGGCAATATGTCATCCGCTACGAACAAGGCCAAGGGCACCAATGTCAAGGCCGGGGGCGCACAGGGTGTGGTAATTGCCAGCACGGCTTCCCTGCCCAACTGGCGGATGCCCAATATTCATGTTCTGCCCGCCTCACACATCAGCTACAGTGATGGGCAAATCCTGAAAACCTGGCTCAACACAGCCGGGGTACACACAGCTACGATTACTGGCTCCTACTTTCCTACCACCCCCAACAACCTGGGTGATGTCCTCTACACCACCAGCTCTCGCGGCCCCAACCCCGTTGTGTCCGATATATTGAAACCGGACCTGGTGGCCCCTGGCTTTTTGATTCAGGCGGCTTACCACGGGTCTGTTTCCTGGGCTAACCAGGCCATCAACCAGTACACAGGCACATCCCAGGCCAGTCCGCATGTAGCGGGCGCGGCCGCGCTCCTGCACGCACTCCACCCTGACTGGACACCCACGCAGATTCAATCGGCCATGATGACCACCGCCCTGTCCGACTCCGTGCGTAACGATGACTGGCAGACACCGGCCAACCCCCATCAAGAAGGCGCGGGAAGGGTGGATTTGACGGTAGCGGCCCAGGCCGGGTTACTTCTCGATGAGACGGGGGCCAAGTTCGCGGCCGCGAATCCCACCTTCATGGGTGATCCCACCGCCCTTAACCTGCCCAGCCTCTCTAACAGTAACTGTGCGGGCACTTGCCAATGGACCCGCACCGTCAGCAACGCCCTTAACGAAACCGTCAGTTGGGAAGCCTCGGTTGCCAGCAGCAACGGCATGACCATCACCGTCGCCCCAACCAGCTTCACCCTACTCCCTGGCGCCTCCCAAACCTTCACCGTCACGGCCAATGTCAACGCCCTGCCCAACGGCTCCTGGGTTTTCGCCAGCCTGCGCCTGCACAACCCCTCGGCCCAGGCCCCCGATGCCCATTTGCCTATCGCTGTCCTGCCCGCCAACAGTTCCAACCATATTCCCGGTAATGTGACCATCAACCTGCGGCGTGACCAGGGTTCCATGCAAGTCACTGACCTGCAAACCGACGAAATCACCGACCTCTCTATCGGCGTTTTTGGTGTGGCTCCAGCCAATCAGACGACGGTTACTCTGGCTCAAGACCCTAGCCGCAACGATCCATACAACAATTTGAATGACGGTACGACCTTTTTCATCACCACCACCTTGCCCGCCCTGACAGAGCAGTTCATCGCTGAAATTATCGCCTCGGAAGCCACGGACATGGATTTGTATGTGGGGGTGGATACGAATATGGATGGCCTGCCCGCGGCCGCGGAACTCATTTGCGCCAGTGCCAAATCTGGCTGGCAGGAGCGGTGCGTCTTAACAAATCAGGCTGGGGTCAACGTCTGGGTGGTAGCCCAAAACTTCCAGTCGGCTGAGGCTGGAGACGTTACCATCGCCCTGACCACCCTCACCCCGGAAAACAACAACGCCCTGACCGTCACCGGCCCGACCACCGTTCCCGCCTACACCCCATTTGCCCTCAATATGTTCTGGAACCTGCCCGGCTCAGCCACCGGTGACCTCTGGTACGCTCTGGTTGACCTGGGCACAGATGCCGCTAACCCTGGCAATATCGGCCGGATGGCTGTCCGACTGATGCGCCACGCCGATGATGTCAGCATCAGCGAAAACGTAACCACCCTGACGCTCGGCGACATCGTAACTTACACATTGGCAATTCAGCCCAACCTCTCCACTATGGATGCAACCTACACCCTCACCGATACCATACCTTTTGGTTTGCAGGTGATACCCAGTTCAGTCACTGGCGGGGCCACCGTGGCGACCCATAGCACACAAACAGTGGTCAGATGGTCTGGTTTGCTCCCCGCTGGTAGCCAAAGCCCGGTCATCATCACGTATCAGGCCATCGTTGATACCAAACTATGCCTGGGAACTGCGCCCTCGGTGGTGTTATCCAATGAATTGACCCACTCCCTGGATAATCCCGGTTCGGTGCTTTTGTCAGATACGGCTGAAATTCTGGTGCAGGATTTAGATCAGATGTGCCCGGCGGTCATTGAGTTAGACATGACGCTGAGTACTGATGGCAGTTGTGGCACAGAGACCAGTTTGGTCGTGGATGAGGGTACACCCATCACCTATTGTTACACTGTGACGAATGTGGCCCCCGTGCCGCTCAACCTACACAACCTCGAAGATAGTACGCTGGGGACATTGCTCAACAACTGGCCTCACCCGCTGGCCCCGAATAGCAGTACCAGTTTTACCGTGACGGTACCGGCGGAACAAAGTGCGATACACCTGGCGACGTGGACAGCCAACAACGCGGCCGCAGCCCAGGCCAGCACCACCATCCAGGTCAATACCATCATCCACCAACTGTTTATGCCCATCCTCATAGGGGGCAACTAAGCACAACCGGTGCGCTCCACCTTTCATTGTTGCCTGCGTACCCTTTAGCACCCTTCCCACAGTTGCGGGAAGGGTGCTTTTTTCTACCCACTATGAGCACTGGATTTGCCATCTTCACCAACTCCTTCTATCCTCCCGTTATGACACCATTAAACAACCATACCCTGTTCACCCACCCCACCAGCCAGGATTGGCTGGAGATTTTTCTCGACCACGGCTACAAATATGTCTGGGAGAGCCTGATGGCGATTACCTCTATGTTGCCGGTGGATTATCTGAATGTGGATGAGGCGATAGAAGGAGTCGCGGCCGCAGCCGTCATCGCGGCCGCGCTCAACCACCCCCTCCCCGACACCCCCCCAGAAATCCTGGCCTGGCTCCCCGCCCACCCCTCGGCCACGACCCGGAACTGGTGCAAATGGCCCAAAAAGCCATCACCCGCATCCTAGCTGATTCTGAGTTGAAGGAAGGGTGGGAAAGGGAAGATGGCGCGGCCGCGTGGCAGGCCATCGTCCTTGATTTACAAAAGCAACTGGGTCAATAACCATCAGGCCGTTGATGCCATTACCCATTCTGGTTTGACGATTGCGTGTCAACCCACTAAACTTCTACCGTAGAAAACACAAATAACAACTCATCCAGAGAGGTGGAGGGAACGGCCCTATGAAACCTCGGCAACCACTTGAAAAAGCAGGTGCTAATTCCGTCAGACATGGGTCTGAAAGATGAGAGGCAGATAAACACCATCACCTCTCGGCTTGAGAGGTTTTTTTTTGCATTATCCAGACCTGACAGGTTTTTGAAACCTGTCAGGTCTTCCCGTCACCGAGGCGTATGATTATGAATAAAACTGAGCAACTGAAACAAGCCCTACAATCCCGCATCCTCATTCTTGATGGGGCGATGGGCAGTATGATCCAGACTTACTTCCTGAGTGAAGCTGACTTCCGGGGTGAACGGTTCACCGATCACCCCTACGACCTGCAAGGCAACAACGAAATCCTCAACCTCACCCAGCCCGACATCATCCGGGCTATCTACACCGCCTATCTCCAGGCTGGCGCCGACATCATCACCACCAACACCTTCAACGGCACCGCCATCTCCCAGGCCGACTACCACACGGAACATCTGGCGTATGAGATCAATTTCGCGGCCGCGAAGTTAGCCCGAGAAGCCATCTCAGCACTCAGCACTCAGCACTCAGCACTTCCCCCCCGCTTCATCGCCGGTTCTCTCGGCCCCACCAACCGCACCGCCTCCATCTCCCCCGACGTAAACGATCCGGGTTATCGCAATGTGACCTTTGACGAACTCGCGGCCGCGTACTATACCGCCGCCTCTGGTCTCCTCGATGGCGGGGCCGACATCCTGCTCATCGAAACCATCTTCGATACCCTCAACGCCAAAGCGGCCATCTTTGGCGTCAAACAGTTGCTTGACGAACGAGGCGTGGACGTGCCGATTATGATTTCCGGCACGATCACCGACGCCAGCGGCCGCACCCTTTCCGGGCAAACCACCGCCGCCTTCTGGCACGCCATTCGCCACGCCCAGCCACTCATCGTGGGGCTGAACTGCGCCCTGGGAGCCAAAGAGTTGCGGGCTTACGTTGAAGAGCTGTCCGGGATGGCCGATTGTTTTGTCAGTGTCTACCCCAACGCCGGGTTGCCCAACGCCTTTGGTGGCTACGACGACACCCCGGACAACATGACGGCCGTCCTGCGCGACATGGCCGAAAGTGGTTTTGTCAATGTGGTGGGTGGCTGTTGC
>JADJUV010000041.1 GCA_016716885.1 Candidatus Trichofilum aggregatum
TGTTGTTGAGTTAAGGCAACATGCCCAATTTCTCGTGTTTTTTTACAGAGGCACTGGTTCATCTGTCTGATGATGATCTCTTCCGGGCTGGTGTTGCTATTGAGCGTGCCGCTCAAGAAGCCCAAAACAGACGACTTTTGGGGGGTCTGGAAGTGATTTATCTTTTTGCTTCCCACATCACACGCTTAAAAGCAGAGTTGCTTCAGCCAGGTGTGGATTGTGATGGTAGGCCAGATGATGCAGAATTTGCCAGATTGGTTGACCAGGCGCAGACCTATCTGGATAAGGCTTTGACAAGTAACCCACAGTATGGTCGGGGTTGGATTGCCCACGGCAATATGGCTTATACAGCGGGAAATTTAGCGATGGCCGTAGAGCATTATAACTATGCCTTACGTTTGACCGAACAGCCAGTGGATGATTTTCTGGCGGAGAAGGCTCATTTAGGTTTGGGGAATGTGTATCGGGTGCAATATCAATGTGTGCATCGTAACAGTGCTGGATGTTTACGCGGCCGCGCAGTTAGCCAATTTCTCCCTTGAGCATTATCAGAAAGTAATAGAGGGATATAACAAGGTTTCACATGCTCCGACACGTTTACGTGAATTAGCCGCCCAGGCCTATTACCTGGCCGCCGTTGTTTATCAAGAAGGTGGGATGTTAGCATCCGCGGCCGCGGCCGCGAACCAAACGCTCCAACTGACCCAATTATCACAACTCCAACAGAGGGCTGACCAGTTGTTATCAGAGGTATCAGCCCCCCATCAATAACAGAAGACGGATTCATGAACCCACCCTACAAATGGGAAATTACCTGGGGTTCACCCACAAACAACTTTGGACTGGCCGGTCTCACTTCGGCTTCTCTCAGGGCAGGCTCTGACCGCGCCACCCAAGTTAATTTTGAGCGCACCCATAAGGCTTTAACGATTGAGCAAGCATTCAGTCGAATTTGTCCAGACCGCCCGGCCGTAAAACGGGCCGGGCTATGGTCACAAAGGCCGCTGGCCTGGCGTCTTAGCCCGTAGGGCTTGGTACGTTTAGCCCGGCGGTTTGACCGCCGGGCGGGCTAACTTACAACGATTGAGCAAGGCAGGGCAACATCAGGAAACATTGGTTTACGTTTAGTATATGGTTGCTACTTTATGTGCGTGTAGTCGTGGACAACCTGCTCCTGTGGCTCAGGCAGATTTGCCTACCTTTCCCGTACCCAACCCTTCCGCGACCGTACCACCCCCAACACCTTTACTTAGCGAAACAGAAGTCACTTCGACCCTTCCTGGGGCCATAACCACAACCCCCACCCTGCTTTTTACCACGCCGATAACGACGCTTGTGATAACACCCGGCAATTCTATTGCTTGTCAGGTAACTCCACCGGGCTGGTGGTTGCCATACACAGTTCGCGGAGGCGATACAGTCGGTCGCCTGGCCCAAACAACCAACACAACGATAGCTGAGATTCAGCGGGTTAACTGTTTACCCGATCCGAACCGCATTTTTATTGGTCAGATCTTATATCTGCCCCCTTTTCCTGCTGTTACCCCCATACCATCTCTGCCTGCTACAGCCTTGACTGAGACTGTAACCATCAAACTCACGGCAATACCAACTATACCGGGTGCCGCCCCCGGCCCAGGCACGCCCCAACCAGATTCGCCAACTGTCTCCGTGAATCCATCGGCTGGCTCTATCACGACTACTTTTCATATCTACGTACAACATTTTCCTGTCAGCCAAACGGTCACGCTTGAAATATGGTCTGAAGACGGCAACGAACCGATTGTCACGATGACTTTATCGGTTTCAGCACAGGGTGAAGCCAGCTATACGTTTAATCCACCTGCGGCTATGTCACCCGGCTTATATCTGGTCACAGTGGATGCCGGAGATGGTTTGCTCAAAGAAACCCAACTGACGATTCAGAAGTGAGGAAAATATCATGTCCATACGAAAACAAATTGAACAACCTCTGATGGATGATCCTGATCTGCCCATACAGATCATCTTGAAATATGATGATGCTATCACCCTGCCCTATGAAGATGGCGTGGAGCGATATTTTGCCGAATACGGTCTTGATGGTTGGGAAGTGTTGGCAGAGCGGTTCCCCGACCTTTCAATCCAGTGCTTGTATACCAGTGCAACCCTAAGCGGATTCAAAAAGACGGCAATGGCCCAAAAACGGAACTCGGATTATCAGCCACCCAATTCCTCACTTATTTTATGATTGAGGTTCCGCCTCAAGTGAATGCAGCCGAGCTTTTGGAGGCTTTACGTGAATGGGAGCCGGTGCAACTGGCTTATATTTCGTCACCACCTGCCCCTGGCCCAGCTCAACCTGCTGGTACAAACCCTGAATATGGTGGGGCAAATGGTTTGAAGCAAAAATATTTGCTGGATGGGCCAACCGGTATTTCCGCTTTATTTGCCTGGGATCAACCTGGTGGAACAGGTGCGGGTGTGCAATTCATTGATATTGAAAAGGGCTGGGTACTGAATCATGCTGATTTATTGGATCAAAATGGTGTACCACGAGTTAATTTGTTATCGGGAGTGAACTTGTCGGAGCAAGCGCATGGTACGAATGTCTTGGGCATTTTAGTGGCTCAAGATAATCAGATAGGTTGCGTTGGCATTGCTCGGGATGCCATTGGGAGTGTTGTATCGGCTTTTCGTCCTTTATCTGGAGATAATGGGGTCGTATGGAATATTGCCTGTGCCATAAAGGATGCTACGAATCGTTTGAAACCAGGTGATGTCATTTTGTTAGAGGTGCAAGTCTGGCGTGATGGGGTTTTAGCACCTGCCGAGTTAGAGAAGGCGATTTTTGATGAGATTGAGTTGGCAACAAATTTAGGCATTACGGTTATTGAAGCGGCCGCCAATGGTAATCAACACCTGGCTAACTTTGTTAATGATGAACAACCGGGCCTTCACATATTGGATCAGGCTCGCGCTGATTATGCCGATTCAGGCGCAATTATGGTCGCGCCGCAACCCATCCTAACAACAACCTGGCCCGTCATTCCGGCCATTCTGACACAAATTATGGTGACTGGGTGGACTGTTATGCCTGGGGACGGCAGGTCAAAACAACGCATTATGATCCTGTTAATCACCCTGGCGATTTGGATCAATATACCACAGCATTTGGTCAGACATCCGCGGCCGCGGCCATTATTGCCGGTGTGGCTATTCTGGTGCAGAGCATGAAGATGGCTAGAGATGGTATCCCCCTATTTGCCGGGTGAAATAAGGGATGTTTTGCGTGATCCCTAAATGGGACCGCACCCAGCCACGCCTAATAAAACCATTCGGGTAATGCCCGATCTACGCAAAATTATCCAAAACGGTCATTAGTTGGCTGAATCACGCTTCTTCCTTGCTCTAAAGACCAGTACAAGTACAAGGCAAAGGCTGAGGAATGAAATCACGCGGCCGTTCCCAACTCTTTGGTGCAAAATGTCATCACCACCTGGTGTTCCCCCGCTGGCACAAACACCCCTCGAAACAGACAACCGCCGGGTGGAGGGTCACTGGTTTTCCCATCTGTGGCCTGCCAACCCGGGTAGTAGCTATCGGTGAGAATGAGCAGGGCGGGCGCGGCCGCGGCTACCGTCATCTCAATATGTTCTGGTTGGTAAGTGGTGATGGAGACTGGGAGACTGAGAGTTTGAGAGACTGAGAGACTGGAGACTGGAGACTGGAGACTGGTTACTACGGCCTGCCGGGCCGGGTTGAAGGATGGGTCGTGCATGAGGGTGAGGGCCGCGGCCGCGTCATCTGCCACGGCCCATTCAGGCACCTGGAAAGCACGGGGCAACACGTCCAGGTTCTCGTAAATCTTCACATCACCAGAGTGGATAAGCCGATAGTAACCAAAAACGAGCGGCTGGAAGCTATTATCGCGACTATCCACCAGACTCAGCCCCTTGACCTGACAGGCTGACAGGCTAACAGGCTGACAGGCGACAGGCTGATGGCCGTTGGGGTAGCTGGTTCAGGGAAAATCACCCGCCAGAGGGTTTCGTTGATCGGTTCAGGGGTGAGTTGCCATTGTTGGCCCGATGTTGTGAGCAGGTCAACGGTAAAATCGCCGGAATTAGCGACGAGCCATAGCTCTGTGGCTTCGTAGGGGGGAATGTGACCCACCGCGGCCGCGGCTGTCAGTGTCACCGGATGTTGCAAATCAAAAAACACCCCATCCAGCCAAACATCACCCACCTTATCGGTAATCACGTAACCAATGTTGAACAAATCGAGCCAACGGGACTCAGGCACGGCGTCCAGGTTCTCACGCAGACGGCCATCGGTGGTGACAACACCCTCGGGCAAAATGAGGGTGGTGACCTGGCTATACGCCCGCAAAGGTAAAATACCCCCATCAAACCCGTCCGCGGCCGCGAGGCCATACACCAGCGGCAAATTCGGGGCCAGCACTTCCTTCTGCTTAATCGCTACCGTGTAATCAAACCGGGCCAACGCCGACAACCGCCCCGCATAAATGGTGTCAATCTCCGCCTGATCCCCCACATCGAAGAAGATGTCGGACAGGCTGAGGAAGCGGGCTTGAGGACTGAGTGCTGAGTGCTGAGTGCTGAGTGCTGTGCCCCCTTGAAACCTGAAACCTGAAACCTGAAACTCTGAACTCGAAACTGGAAACTCGGAACTCAAAACTCTCGTAATCGGCGGCCGCAAATCGAAGAATGCTTCCGGGGTGGTGGCGTTGGCGTGGTAGGGTAAGGTGCGCGAGGCCAGGTAGAGCGATGCGGCGACGAGGATCAGGGGCGCGGCGACGCTTAGCCCGCGGCCCACGGCTCGCGGCCAACTGCCAAGGGTCAATACCCAATAACCAAGGGTCAATTCAATAATCCAGCCCCTGAAGGTGATCAAGGATGGGTATTCAGGAGGGGCTTCTGGCCCGATGGGGATAAACCGCGCCAACAGCACAGAAACCACGCCCCACACCATCAGCAAACCTAACCCAAGCACCCCATAACGAACAACCTTACGCCCCTGCTCACCGCGCAGGTTCTCCCAGCCCGCGCCTGCCAGCAAGGCCATGCCCAAACTGTACAGGGCTAGCCAGCGGGCCGGGACACGGAACAGGTCAAAGCCGGGCAAACGGGCCAGTAACCAGTAAGCCGGGTTGAATCGCCCCAAGGCCAGGAACAGCCCCAAACCAACCAGCACCAGCACCGGCCACACGGCCCGATCCTGCCGCCAACGCCAGGCCCCAACCAACGCCAACAACAGAGCCGTCAGCGGTAAAAAGGCCACATATTCGCTGAATAAACCTTGCCCATAACTGGGTAACAAGGAACGAGTGAGCAAGAGAGGATGCAGGGAAAAGGAAACTGCCTCGTTGAAGGGCAAGCCCCCCTGGCGACTAGACAGGCCGGTGAGTTCGAGGGTAGGGCAGGAGTTGCGCGGCCGCGAGACCCACCGCCAGTAAAACCCCCACAAGTAATGGAGCAGCGTGGTATAAGAGGCGTGTTGCGTGTTGCGTGGTGCGTGAGGCGGTCAATCGTAAATCGTCAATCGTCAATCGTAAATAACCCACCGCCACCACCGCGGCCGCGCCCACCCCCGTAATAAATGCCGTCTGCGTATGCCCTGCCAGTAGTTGCAGAGCAAAAAAGAGCGCGATAAGCAAAATGCGAATGGTGAATGGTGAATGGTAAATGGTGAATGGTGAACGGTTACGCTTTAACTCGAAACGAAACCCGAAACCTGAAACCTGAAACCTGAAACTCCCCAAAGCACCCACGGCAACCAGGCCAACCCCTGCAACTGATTCACATGTTCCACCTGGGCGGTCAGATAACCACCCAGGGCAAAGAGAAGGGCGGCGAGGAACGCGGCCGCGTTGCCCAACCCCAACATCCGTTTGCCCAGCGCCACCGTGCCCCACCCGGCAATCACCAGATGGAGCAGAATGCTGGCACTCACAGCATAAGGCGTCGGTAGAAGCAACCACAGCGGCCAGTTCAGCGGGTATAACACCCCGGCCTGGCTGTTCGCCAAGAACGGCGCCCCCATAAACAGATTGGGGTTCCACAAGGGAATCGAACCGGAACTGAGCCGTTCCGCGGCCGCGTGCCAGTAGGGATAAAAGTACAAAAACAGATCGCCCCGCCCCAAAATCAGGTTACTAAAGGCCAGTTTGTGGAAAAAGAGCAGGATGAGAATGGGGATGAGCAGGAAGGGGGCATGACGCAGGGCTGAGTGCTGAGTGCTGAGAGTGCTGAGTGCTGAGAGTTGCGTGTTGCGTCTTTCACCGCGTCGCCCCCTCGCCCTCTCGCTCCGTTCTGATGCGATAAAGGGACACGCCGTTCTGCCCATCTGGCAAAATAGTTGTACCGACCAGTTCCAGGGTGTAACCGGCGTGGTTGAGAGCGCGAGCGACAGGTTCACCCACGGCCGGATCAGGGGGTAGGATGAGATATTTCGCGGCCGCGTCATCGCCAAACACGCGCAGATTATCTAGCAACGCCGCTTCGTCAGGGAACCAGTAATGGTAAACCCGCTTGTCGAACAGATAATAACGCCAGTGCCAACCGTACCAATGATCATACAACACCGTGCCGTATGGCTCGTCGGCCAGCCACTCGGCCACCTGCGCCGTGCCTTCATCCCAATTTTCGTTGCCGCCAATGGGATAGTCAGAACGCGCGGCCGCGGCCGCAATCGGTAGTTGGGCCAGGAGTAAAAACAGGAAGATCGTGTTGCGGATTGTGTGTTGCCTCGGGTTTAGTCCGGTAAGGGCGTGCAGGATGGGGGTCAGGGCTGGCCCAAAAAAGCCCACAATCCGACCCGTGAAGCGGCCCAAGATGAGGCCGATAATGGGAACCAGGGGCAGGAGATACCGGTCCCAGGCCGGAATAGCCACAAACCAGTGGAACAGGAAGTAGGCCACGGTAAACAGCACAAAAAGCTGATCGGTGTAGGTGGGGCGATCTTCTTCTTGAATGAGAAAGGCCAGAAACAGGGGCAGAAGTAATAGCAAACTGTTCCCCATTGCGCCAGGCGCGTCCACAACTCCCACGACCAACTCATCCGCAACCCGCCGTAGCTGAACATCTGCCCTTGCCACAGGGTTAGCTGGCCGCTACGAGCCAGCTCCCAGGCCACCAGGGCCAACAAAACGGGCACAAACCCCATGAACCAGCGCCGCCATTCGCGGCCGCGCCAACCATTCAGCGCCCCCACCCCCACCACCAGCGGCCCAAACAACCCCGCCTGAAACTTCGTCACCACCGCCAGGCCGAAGAGGAAACCAGCAAGGACGGAGTACTGAGTGCTGAGTGCTGAGGGCTGAGGCTCTTCCCTCTTCAACCTGAAACTTGGAACCTGAAACTTGAAACTCGAAACTCGAAACTCGAAACTCGTAGCCACCAGGCTTGCTACCACCCAAAACGTCATCAACGGGTCGAGGAAGGCGGTACTGCTGAACTGGATGGTATAGGGCGAAAGGGCGACGAACGCGGCCGCGATCCAACCTGCCCATTCTCCCTCATCCATCTTTGGCGGGAGCGGGTCCCCTTCAGCCAGGGCGGTGGCCGGTTCCCTGGCTGCGCCACGGGCCACATACAACTGCCACACCAGCCGCGCCACCAGCGGAACCAACAAAATCGAGGCGATGAAATTAGGCAAGCGGGCCACAAATGGCGCAGTCGTGCCCAGAAGCGGGTAAAAAATGGCTTGCAGATAAAAAAGGAGCGGGGGTTTATCCACCCAGGTAGATTGGAGCCACAGGTCTTGCCCCGTGCCAATAAGCCGGGCATAACTGCCATACAACGCCTCATCGGCGTGGAAACTGTTGGCAAACAGAGCGGGGAACCGGACCGCGGCCGCGAGGCCCACCAGCCCGATGATTACCCAAAATGATTGACGATTGACGATTTTAGATGGACGATTGGTCATGGAAGCGTGATTATAACCCTGGCCCATCTCCCCTGACACATTTGACGTGGCATTTAGCGTAGCCACAATCGTCAATCGTAAATGCTATATAATTCCCTGTATGAACCCCTGGCTCGACCCGCACCGCTTCTCTACCCGTTTGCTGTTGGTCTTCCTGGGACTCATTTTGCTCACCACCCTCAGTGCGGGTGTGCCTGCTTACTGGCTCACCCGCACCCAGTTAGAGCAACAGGCCTGGGCACAGGTCAGTGCCGGTCAGCAAGCCACCCATTCCCTGCTCCTGGCCGAACAAGCCCGCCTGGACAACCTGGCGAATTTGCTGGCCGAACGGCCCACCCTGCAAACGCTGGTCAGCAACCAGGATTGGTCGGCCCTGGAGAGTTACCTGCAAGCCTTCCAGACCCAGAGTGAGCTGGATATTTTGCTCTTCTGCGGCCGCGATAACACCCCCATCGTCTCGCGGCCGCAACTGCCCACCTGCCCCACCCTCACCGGCTTCACCCAGCTCGATGATCAGCCCGCGCTCCTGACCCCTTACCCGGCCCTGGCCGCCAACGACATCCCCCTCGGCACAATCATCGTCGGGTTGTGGTTGGATGAGACTTTCCTGCACACCCTGGCCGCCAGCACCGGCCTGGCCCAAACCGTGCTCCTACCCGATGGAACCCGGTTTGCCAGTAGTCTGGGCGACGCGGCCGCGCCCCTCAGCCGCCCCAACGCTAATGGCACCATCCTGGAAATCGCCAGCGAACGGTATTACGCCACCACCATCCCCCTGCCCCAGAGTGAGCTATTGTTAGAATTGGCTCTGCCCGTCGCCGGACTCGTGGCGACGGAGCGTCGTGCTCTGGCGGTGCTCATCGGCAGTACCGGCCTGGTGGCCTGTGTGGGTATTGCCCTGGGCGTGTGGACGATTCGCCGCCTGACCGCTCCGCTGGGCGAACTAACGCAGGCCGCGGAGCAGATCAGCCAGGGGAATTTTGTTACGCCTATGCCCACATTGGCGGGGCCGGTGGAAGTGAGGACGCTCGCGGCCGCGCTAAACAAAAGCCACACTACCATGCGCCACGCCCTCGATGACCTGGCCCAGGCCCGCGACTGGTTCGACACGCTTATTCAATCCATCGTTGAGGGGGTTGTCACCTTCGACACGCAGGGACGTATCACCTTTCTTAGCCACGGGGCCGAGCGCATTACCGGCTGGCGCAGTGATGAAGTTCGCGGCCGCGCCATCAACAGCCTCTTCCCACTCCCCCCTGATCAAACCGCCACCTTCCTCGACCTCATCCCGCCCCCCGGTGAGCAACGCCAGATCGAGGTGCTGACCGCCAGCGGCAAAACGACCATCCTGGCTGTCACCGGAGCACGCCTCATCCCGCCCCACAGCGACACCATCCAGGTGGCCCTGGTCTTGCGTGATGTGACCCAAGAAGCGGCCTGGCACAACCTCAGCGCCTACTTCCTGGCTAACATCACCCACGAATTCCGCACCCCGCTCAGCACCCTCAACGCCTCCATCGAACTCCTGCTGGACGAAGGTGAAAATTTTTCCTCGGCGGAGATGCGTGAACTGCTCAAACCGACCTATCTGAGCTTGCTCACCTTACAAACCCTGATTGACAACCTGCTAGAAAGTAGCCGCCTGGAAGCCGGGCAGTTCGACTTGCGCCGCCGCCCCACCCACCTCAATCAGGTTCTAGCCGATGCGATCCACATCGTTCAACCCTTGTTAGAACGCCGCCAACAGACGCTCACCGTCGCCGAATCAGCCCTCCTGTCAGGCAACAACTCTACCCTACTGGCTGATCCCGCCCGCCTGACGCAGGTGCTGGTGAATCTGCTCACCAACGCCAGCAAATACAGTCCCCAGGGAACCGAAATTGAGGTGCAAATCAGCCAGACTACCACTGTTTTGCGCCTGGCCGTGGCCGACCGGGGGGCCGGTATCCCGCCCGCCGAACGAGTCAACCTGTTCCGCCGTTTCGTCCGTCTCGACCGTCCAGAGGGAGAGCAGTACGGGGTAGGGTTGGGATTGTACGTGGTCAAACACACCATCGAAGCCCATCGCGGCCGCGTCGGCATAGATGACCGGCCTGGAGGGGGATCGCTGTTTTGGTTAGAATTGCCGTTGGCGGGTGGGGAACTCGTGGGAACTCAAGGAACTCGAAGCCCGAAACTCAATACTTGAAACCTGGAACCTGAAACTCATGAAACTCCTCATCGTCGAAGACGACCTCGCCCTTTCTGATGTCCTGGCTTTCACCTTACGCCGGGCCGGGTTTGCCATTGTCCTGGCCCACGATGGGTTGTCGGCCCTTGCCACCTGGGAACGCGAACAACCCGATCTGATTGTCCTGGACTTAAATTTGCCCAAACTAGACGGCCTGGCTGTCTGTCGGCAAATTCGTGCCCAGAGCGATACCCCCATCATCATCCTCTCGGTGCGGGGCGGCGATGAAGCTGTGGTGAAGGGGTTGGAGCTAGGCGCAGATGATTATGTGGTCAAGCCGTTCAGCCCCAGCCAGTTAGTCGCCAGGGTAAAAGCACTACTCCGACGGGCTGGTCGTTCGGCCACCCCCGGCCAGTTAGAAATAGGCGAGTGGGTGTTGGACCGCGGCCGCAACGAACTCCAATCCCCCATCCATCCCCCCATCCGCCTCACCCCCCTCGAAACTCGCCTGCTTGAGAGCCTACTCAACCACACCGGCCAGGTACTCCCCAGCGACAACCTTATCCAGCTCATCTGGGGGGCCGAAGGCGGTGACCGGGCCATGCTCAAACAACTCGTCTACCGCCTCCGCGCCAAACTCGAAGCCGTGCCGGATCAGCGGGTTCAAATTGAAACAGTTCCGGGCATCGGTTACGCGTTGCAGGGGGCGTAAAAGGCCGTTAGCCGCTGGCTGGCTGCTGGCGGCTAGCGGTCAACGGCTCGCCGCTCGCCGCTCATTCCCCATCTGTTACCCCTTTGTTACCGCCCTATAACCACGCCTGTTACCCCCCTCTGCCAAAATACAATCAACCCTAATCACTGATCAACAGGTCATTGACCGTTGGCAATTTACCATTAACCATTTTCGAGTTCCTAGAGTTCCTAGAGTTCCTAGAGTTCCTAGAGTTCCTAGAGTTCCTAGAGTTCCCACAGTCTCCCCATGCCCACCCCAGCCGTTTACCCCGAGTGGTCTCCCACTCCCACCGATTTCGCCTTTGATCCAGAGGTAGCCCGTCGCCTGCCGTCGGTGCTGGCTTTTCGTTATTTGGCTGTACCTATGGCTGAGGAATGCGGCCGCGTCACCGTCCTCATCGCCGACCCCTATAACCAGGAAGCCGTGGGGGCGATTGCGGCCGCGTTAAACCACATCCCCTACTTCATCAAAGGCCACGCGGCCGCAATCACCCATCAGCTACTCCAGATTTGGCCTGAGCCACAGCCAACTCTCCTGCGCTTGCTTGTCGCCACGCCGCCCGGCCCCGTCGCCGCCCCCTTTCGTGCCTACGTGCAACGGCTGGGCAACCTGCTTCACAGCCAGATCATTTACCTGCCCTTAACCGAAAAAGATGATGTATTAGAAGCATTGGGCCGGCAAGCTACCCAACCAACCGATCTGGTAGCCTGGCAAGAACCAACACGTTCCTGGTTAAGCCAATTCTTTCACGGTTCCCTGGCCCAAGAACTTATTCACCACATACCCACATCCATCTTGCTGGCCCGGCAACCCCGTTGGCCCCTGCGCCATCTGCTCCTGGTCATCAAAGGGGATGAAGGGGAAGAGGCGGCTCTCTCCTGGGTTCTGCGACTGGCCCAGCCTGTCAAGGCTACCGTCACCCTGCTCGCCGTTACTCCGGCTCACCCCTGGCTTTACAACCGGGAAGGTCGCGCCCTGCAAGGTTTGGCCGCCCTGTTGGAACCTGAGACGCCGCTGGCTCAACAGGCCCGCCAGATGGCCCAGCAGATCACCCAGGCCGGTCTCCAGGGCGAACTTCGCTTGCGCCAGGGTCCACCGGTAGAACAAATCTGTCAAGAAATCACGACCAACGACCCCGATCTGGTTATTGCGGTCAGTCGGCCAGAACCGCCATCATAGGAACTCTAGGAACTCCCCACCTGCCACCTGCCACCTGCAACTTTTTTAATAGGAGCCATTATGTCAATCATTCTCGAAAAGCTGATCAAACGATACGACGGCTACCCGGTAGTCAACAATGTGTCTTTGGAAATCGCGGATGGCGAGTTCTTTGTGTTGTTGGGATCGAGCGGTAGTGGCAAAACCACCGTTTTGGGCATGATTGCCGGGCTGGTGGGCATTGATCACGGGCGCATTCTTCTACATGGGCGCGATGTTACCAACCTGCCCACTCAACAACGCAACGTGGGTTTTGTCTTCCAAAATTACGCCCTCTTCCAGCACATGACCGTGGCCGAGAATATCGAGTTTGGGTTACGGGTGCGGAAAGTACCCGCGGCCGCGCGCCGTCAGCGCCGTGATGAACTCCTGGAACTCGTAGGGTTGAGTGGGATGGGTACTCGCTTGCCCCGCCAGATTTCCGGCGGACAACAACAGCGGGTAGCCCTGGCCCGTGCCCTGGCCCATCGCCCCGAGGTGCTTCTCCTCGACGAACCGCTGGGGGCACTGGATGCCAAAATCCGCACCGAGTTACGCCGCACCCTCAAAACCATCCAACAAGAGCTAGGTGTGACCACCATTCTGGTTACCCATGACCAGGAAGAGGCGTTTGAACTGGCCGACCGGCTGGGGGTGATGAGTTTTGGCCGGTTGCTGGAAGTAGGCGCACCTGATTTACTGTATCAGCGGCCGCAGAACGAATTTGTGGCTACCTTCCTGGGCACAGCCAACCTGCTCGTAGGTGAATCGGCCTACGGTGGCATCCAGGTAGGGCCGCAACATTTCAGCCTCAACAGCCACACCACCCCTGTCGAAGAGGGTCAACGGGTTCAGGTCCTCTTCCGCCCCGAAGATGTGGCCCTCTCTGCCACGCATCAGGAGCTAGATTGCCCACCCTTAGGGCAAGGCGTCGTAGAAAACATCGTTTTCAGTGGGGCTTTCCAGCGGTTACGCCTGCGTTTGCCCCCCCTACCCGGCGTGCGCCCCATCTCGCCCGCTCCGGCTTACGGTGACGACGCCATCCTGGTCGAAGTCACGCGCACCCAGGATCAGATCAGCCGCCTGCCCCTTCAACCCCAAGAAAACGTCTGGGTGGGTCTACACCGCGTTCATGCTCTGGCCCATCCTGGTCTGCGTTTCCTCATCATTACCGATGGCTCCCCTCTGGCCGAAGCCGCCCTCACCTATGGCGGCCATCTGGCCCGGCTGGCCCATGCCCGTGTTACCCTGCTCGGTTATGGGGCCGATGAGGCCACGCGGCAAAAACATCTCCAGGATTGTAAAGAAAAATTGGGCAGTGGCCTGGCCGCCCTGGATTTGCGGTCGTCTTCTGAAGAGATAGAGGTGGCCGTAGCTCAAGAAATCGAACAACAGCCAGTGGATATGGTCATCATGGGATTCAGGCCCGATCAACATCATTTCCATCTGGCTGAAGGGATCATGGGTGGTAACGAGCATCATCTTTTGCTCGTGCCCCAGTTGCAACCCATCCCCACTCGTGCCCTCGTCTGTGTCGCCAGCGGTGAACCGGCCAAAGAAGATGTGCGCTTCACCGCCCGGCTCATCCGCCATGTGGGGGCTGAGGCCAACTTGCTGGCCGTTATTCCCCCCCATGCCCAGGATGAACGCAACCAACAACGGGTCAGGCGGTTCTTGGAAGCAGGCGTCAAAACATTGGACTTGCTGGGTGTCCCCGCCGAAACCACCATTCGCACCGGTTCTGTTACGCAAGAAATTCAACAGGAACTGGCCGCCAAACCGTATGATCTCCTGGTACTGGGTTCGCCCTTACCGGATCGGGTGGGTGATGTCTCTCTGGATGGGGTGATCAGCCAGGTGATCCGTGCCGTACCCCAACTACCCACACTTATTGTTCGTTCGGCCAGAGCGGAGCGGGCGGAGCCTCTCTCCTGCACACAGCCAACGGATACCCTTACTTGCTCCAGGAGGTTTTCTAATGCGTACACGATTGTGGATTTTGCTTTTACTGATGTTGACCGCCTGCGGTGGTTCAGGGGGTGATGCGGCCGCGGGGGATACGGTCACTTTGATTTTGGGTGCTTATACCACCCCGCGTGAGGCTTATGCGGAAATTATTCCGTTGTTTCAGGCGCAATGGTTAGAAGAAACGGGTCAGACCGTCGTGTTTGAAGAGTCCTATCTTGGTTCGGGGGCGCAATCACGGGCCATTGTTGAAGGGTTTGAGGCTGATATTGCCGCCCTCTCCCTGGAAGCTGACATTATCCGCATTGAGGATGCCGGTTTGATTACCCATGATTGGCGCAGTGAACCGTATGGGGGCATGGTCAGTACCTCAGTCGTCGCGTTTGCTGTGCGCCCCGGCAACCCCAAGAATATTCACGATTGGGCCGATCTGGGGCAACCAGGGATAGAGATTTTGACACCCAACCCGAAAACCAGTGGTGGGGCCATGTGGAATGTGCTGGCCCTTTATGGGGCGGCCAAACGAGGGTTTGTAGAGGGTGTACCGGCGGATGACGACGCGGCCGCGCAAGCCTTTCTCCTCTCCGTCCTCAACAACGTCACCGTGATGGACAAGGCCGCCCGCGAAAGCATTACCAACTTTGAGCAGGGAGTAGGGGATGTGGCGATCACTTACGAAAACGAAATACTGGTGGGACAGGCCAGTGGTCAGGCGTATGAATTGGTCATACCCCGCTCGTCTATCCTCATTGAGAATCCATTGGTCGTGATTGATGCTCATGTGGACAAACATGGAACTCGTGACGTGGCCGAGGCGTTTGTGGCTTTCTTGTTTACCTCTGAGGTACAGGAGATATTTGCCAATCATGGGTTGCGTTCACCGGATGCTGAGGTTGCGGCCGCGGCCGCCGCGCAATTCCCCCCGCTGGAAGACCTATTTACCATCACTTATTTTGGGGGCTGGGCCGAGGCCACACCCCTCTACTTTGGCGAACAAGGGATTTATACAACGACTGTCGCACGTGTACAGCAATTGGCTGGTCAATAGGCGCAGGAACTCAGGGGAACTCAGGGGAACTCTAGGAACTCAGAGGAACTCTAGGAACTCACACTCGCCACTCACCACTCGCCACTTATCTTCTTTCCCTCCCGGAGTAACCTATGTCTGCCTTAACCCTCACACCAACCCGCTCCAAGCCGCCTATCCCCTGGGGCAAATGGGGCATTCGCGGCGTGGCTTTGAGCTACCTGGCCGTTTTGCTCCTTATCCCCCTCATGGTCATCCTGCGTGATGGCCTGCGCGAAGGCGTAGGTGAACTGGTGCGACAGGTCACGTTGCCCATCGCCTGGAACGCCCTAAAGCTCACCCTCTGGACGTCGGCGGTGATGACCATCATTAACGCCGTCATGGGCTTGCTCACCGCCTATGTGTTGGTGCGTTATAGCTTTCCCGGTCACGCCTTGCTTAACGCCATCATTGACCTGCCACTGGCGATTCCCACGCTGGTGACGGGGGTGATGTTAGTGATACTCTATGGGCCGCAACAGGCGTTGGGGGCCTGGCTAAGAGATGAGTGGGGGATCAAAATCATCTTTGCCCCGCCGGGCATCATCCTGGCCTTGCTCTTTATCACCTTCCCCTTTGTGGTACGCACGGTTCAGCCGGTGTTGTTGGCTTTGGATAGGACGCAAGAGGACGCGGCCGCGACGCTGGGTGCGGGTGGCCTGACCATTTTCCGGCGCATCATCATGCCACCCCTGCTTTTACCTCTGTTGAGCGGTTCCCTGCTCAGTTTTGCCCGTGCCGTCGGCGAATTCGGCTCCATCGTCATCGTGGCGGGCAACATTCCCATGATCTCCCAGACCGCCGCCGTCTACGTCCTGGGCGAAGTTGAGTCCGAAAACCGGTTAGGGGCCAGCGCCGTCTCTATTGTCATGGTCGCCATCGCCTTCAGCCTGATTCTGCTGGTGGACTGGCTTCAGAAACGCAATGAGCAGTGAGCAGTTTTTGAGTTCCTACGAGTTCCCAGAGTTCCCATGAGGTTCTTATGACCACCATCACCCCCACCATCATCACCCGCCCCGTCACCTGGCGACGGGCCTGGGGCCGCCGTTTATTAATCGGCGTGGTTGTGACATACATCGCCGTCCTTCTTCTGGCCCCTCTGGTAAGCTTAGTAATAGGGGCCTTAGGTCAGGGATTGCCACCCATTGTCACCGCTCTAAGCCATCCCCAGGTTCTCTCCGCCTTTGGCCGAACCTTGTGGATTAGCGCGGTCGTGCTTGTCGTCCATGCCATTGGCGGCACGATTGTGGCCTGGGTCATGGTGCGCCATCGTTTTCGCGGCCAACGAATTCTCAATGCATTGGTAGACATGCCCTTTGCCGTCTCGCCCGTTGTGGTAGGGTACATGTTGTTGCTGCTCTTTGGCCGGAACGGGCTGTTGGCTCCGGTGCTGACCGCTCTGGACATCCGGGTGGCGTTTGCCTGGCCGGGCATGGTGTTGGCAACCCTGTTTGTAACACTACCCTTTATGATTCGGGAACTGATACCCGTGCTGGAAGCGTTTGGGGTGCAACAAGAGCACGCGGCCGCGACGCTGGGAGCAACCGGCTGGCAAACCTTCTGGTTTGTGACCCTACCCGCCATCCGCTGGGGGTTCTTCTACGGCCTGACCCTCACCCTGGCCCGTGCGCTGGGCGAGTTTGGGGCGGTGTTGGTCATTGGCGGCGGTATCCAGGGACGCACCGAGACGGCCACCCTCTACATTTACCGCGCCCTAGACGAGCGGCAATACGTGGGAGCCTACAGTGCGGCCTTACTCCTGGGGTTCATTTCTCTCATATTAGTCATTGGTAGTGACCTCTGGCGGCGACGGGGTAAGGGGTAGTACCGCTTTAATTTAATACAAACCCTGGGGTTTGTGGTAAACTTTGTTCAGCTAGGGTGGAGCTTAAAGGGTTGCGGAGCGCACGTGCCGAAATTGATGTTGTGGGCCGCGCAGACATGGATTGAAGCGACAAAACGCCAAATTATCCAACTTATCTCGAGTTCTGCCAGGGGCTGAGTTCCTAGAGTTCCCACCAGTTCCCATGAGTTCCACTCCCTTCTCCCACCTCATCCTCGACATGGACGGCGTGCTCTGGCACGGTGAAACCCCCATGCCCGGTCTGGCCGATTTTTTTGCCACCTTGCGCCGCCTGGGCATCGGTTTTGCCCTGGCCACCAACAACGCCACCCGCAATGCGGCCCTCTACGTAGAGAAATTGGCCCGCTTAGGCGTAACAGTGGCCGCGGAGCAAATTGTTACCTCATCGGACGCGGCCGCGAACCATCTCCGTTCCCTTTATCCCCCCGGCACAATGGTTTATGTGGTCGGCGAGGTGGGCTTACAGCAAGCTGTTGCCTCTCAGGGGTTCACCGTCATCACCGACCCGGATTACACCCGACTGAATGGAAACATCCCCGTCGTCATTGTTGGGCTGACGAAAAAAGTGACTTATAACGAGTTAGCCTGTGCTACCTTGCTCATCAGCCGGGGGGCAACATTCATCGGCACGAACCCGGATGTGACCTACCCCAGTGAATATGGTAACTTGCCGGGGGCAGGGGCGGTGGTGGCTTTTGTCGCGGCCGCGACGGGTATCCAGCCCACCCTCATTGGCAAACCCGGCCCTATCCTCTTCCAGGAAGCCTTGCGCCGCCTCAACGCCACACCGGCCACCACGGCCATGGTCGGCGACCGCCTGGAAACAGATATTGTTGGGGCACAGGCCCTGGGCATACAGACCATATTGGTGCTGTCGGGCATTAGCGGCCGCGACGACATCACCCACACAGGCATCCACCCCAACTTTATCTTTGACGACATCACCGCCCTGGCTCACTACCTGGCCGTTAGCGACTAGCCGCTGGCCGTTAGCCAACCCCTGCCAGCCGCCAACAGCCCACCGCTAGCGGCTAAACTCACTATGATCAACCTCTACGACCTCGACCAACCTGCCCTCACCCAACTCCTGACCGACCTCGGCCAGCCCGCCTTCCGCGCCAAACAAATCTGGCAATGGCTCTACCAAAAGTTTCCTGCCAGCCTGGATGAGATGACCAACCTGCCTCAAACCTTGCGCCAGGCCCTGGCCGAACATGTCACCCTGCACGACTACACCATTGCCGCCCGCGAATATTCCCGCGACGGCCAAACCACCAAAGTTTTGCTCCAACTGCCCGACGGCAAATACATCGAAACGGTTCTCATGCGTTACGACAAACGGCGCACCCTCTGCATCAGCACCCAGGCCGGTTGTGCTATGGGCTGCGTCTTCTGCGCCACCGGGCAGATGGGGTTCCTGCGTAACCTGACCAGCGGCGAAATCATCCAGCAGGTCATGTATTTTGCCCGCGAACTGGCCCAAACCGGCGAACACGTCACCAACATCGTCATGATGGGCATGGGCGAACCCCTGCACAACTACGACCACACCCTCACCGCTATTGACCGGCTCACGGCCGCCGACGCCTACAACCTGGGCGCACGCAAAATCACCATCTCCACCGTCGGGCTGATACCGGCCATTCGCCGCTATGCTGATGAACAACGTCAAACCCCTTTAGCCATCTCCCTGCACGCCGCCACCGACGAGGAGCGGGATAAACTCATTCCCATCAACCACAAATGGCCCATCGCCGACCTGATAGAAGCGTGTCGCTACTATGTGGAAAAAACGGGACGACGACTGACGTTTGAGTGGGCCTTGATTGCCGGGGAAAATGACACGGTGGAGCAGGCGCGGGCGTTGGGCAATCTGGTGCGCGGGATGTTGTGCCACGTCAACCTGATACCGCTGAACCCGACCAAAGGGTATGGCGGGCGACCCTCGGACCCGGTGCGGGTGCAAGCCTTCCAGGACGAACTGACACGGTACGGTGTTACCAGCACCGTGCGGGTACGGCGGGGAATTGATATTCAGGCGGGTTGTGGGCAGTTGCGAGATCGGGTAGTGGGCAGTAACCCGTTACCAGTAAGCAGTAACCAGTGAGTCTACGGAAAGAAGCCACGAATTATACGAATTTTTCGTAACTATATACGCTCTCGATGGCTGAGCTTGTCGAAGGCGACACCGGGCTTCGACAAGCTCAGGCTACACCTGTACAGTTGTAATTTTTCTCTGGTAGCTTGGCGTTGCGCCTTTGGCGAGTTTTTGGCTACCGGATGGAGGGGTGAATCAGAGCGGGCTTTAGCCGGTCGAGGTTCGACTAAAGTTCCATCCTCCCGATAAACCAGATAGAGCCAGTTTTTTCAGTGTCTCTTAATCTCTCAGTCTCTTAGTCTCCAGAGGTCGGAACAAGAAACGCCCATGCCCAGTTCTTAATTACGGCAAATAACCGGTCCAGAGTGGACTTTGGCGGCCGCCGTTGAGGCGAATTTCAAAATGGATGTGCGGGCCAGATGAACAACCAGTGTTACCGGTATACCCGATAAGATCACCCTGGTAGACAATTTGTCCTGGTACAACATTGAAACCACTCAAATGAGCGTAGAAGGTCTCATAACCGTTGCCGTGGTTGATAACGATCAGGTTGCCGAAGCAGTAAATATTCCAACTGGCATACGTGACCGTTCCCGTATCCGAAGCATAAGTCGCCGAGCCTTCAGACAGGGCTACGTCAATAGCCTGGTGCCCATACCAGTACCCCTGGCTGATATTCCGACTACTTACCGGCCAGATAAAAGTTCCCGTACCAACAACCAGCGCCTGACCGGATGGCCCGGAAGGCAGAGATGGCGGATTCCATACAAACAGTTCTCTCACAGCCCCAGGTAGAAAGAGTTGGGTTCCGGGATAGAGGCGGTAGGGAAATTCCAAATTGTTAGCCGGGTAAGCGATAATTGTCTCAACGGGCACGCTATATTTGATGGCTAAACTTTCTAGAGTTTCGCCAGGCAACACATCATGTAAAACCCCATCTTCAGGGCATATAATCAGAACGACACCCACTCCAAGTTGGCCCGAGTCTTTACTTAATTCAGGATTACAGCCGAGCAATGTTTCGGTTCTGAGGCTAAATTTCTCGGCGATGGCGCCGGGTGTGTCTTGAAATTCAACGGTATAGGTAATGATGGAATGGTTGGGTAGTTTGCCCTGGTAAGTGCGGGGGTTGTAGTTGGGAGCCAGACTGTAATCGTACAGGATGGGGAGATCGGCCAGGTTGTAGGTGGTGGCATTGGTGGCGGGTAGGATGGCCTGGTTGCTGTTTTCTGTGAGCGTGCCGGGGAGGGGAGTCGCGGCCGCGTCCACGGTCAAAACTTCCTCATTGCCTTTCGTTATCTGGCTGGCCCGGTAACTTCGACCCCAAACAATTAACATGGCGGCTATGATCATCATCACCAGATAACCGCCATACTGTCGCCAAAACGATTGACCTTGTTGCATAGAATTCCTCAAAGTGTGCCTTGCACCGGGGCATTAAACCTCAACCCGGCCACTCACTATACCTCAAAGCACCCAAGCAATAAAAAACGGGCTGGCAAAGCCAACCCGTTTTCTAAGCTACGTCTAAAGACAACATCGTGTTGCCAGAGTGATCTTAACCTGAAGCGTCAGCCGTTAATGTTTCCAGGAATTCGTAATTATCTCGTGTTTTACGCATCTGTTGCAGAACCGCCGAGGTGGCATTGACCAGATCATACCCTGGCGTATCCATCAGGTGGCTGAGCATCCGGCGCATGGTGTAGACACGAGCCAGTTCATCCGATGAGAGTAATAGCTCCTCGCGACGGGTGCTGGAACGCTCAATGTCAAAGGCCGGGAACATACGACGCTCTTGTAGGCGACGACTTAACACAAGTTCCATATTACCCGTGCCCTTAAACTCCTCGTAAATGACATCATCCATACGGCTACCGGTGTCAATCAGGCAGGTGCCGATGATGGTCAGACTGCCCCCTTCTTCCAGATTACGGGCGGCCCCAAAAAACCGTTTGGGCGGATAGAGGGCTGTAGGATCAAGACCACCGGAAAGCGTGCGGCCGCTGGGCGGGACGGTCAGGTTATAGGCACGAGCCAGACGGGTGATAGAGTCCAGGAGAATCACCACATCTTGTCCCCCTTCAACCAGCCGCTTGGCCCGCATGAGGGCCATTTCGGCGACCCGGCAATGTTGTTTCACTGGCTCATCAAAGGTTGAAGAGACAACTTCCCCTTCGACGGAGCGTTGCATGTCGGTGACTTCTTCCGGCCGCTCACCAATGAGCACAACCATCAGATAAACGTCCTGGTAATTTTGGGTGATGCCGTGAGCAATATCCTTAAGTACCGTTGTTTTACCTGCTTTAGGCGGGGAAACCAACAGACCACGCTGACCGCGCCCAATGGGAGCTACCAGGTCTAACAAACGCGTGGACAAGGTATGTTGATCGGTTTCTAATTTAATTTTCAGGTTGGGAAAAATGGGTGTCAGGTGTTCAAAATGGCGACGGTTTTTAGCTGTTTCCGGGCTACGGCCATTGACCGCTTCCACACGCAGGAGACTGTAGTATTTTTCATTTTCTTTAGGAATACGAACCTGACCCATCACCTGATCACCAGTACGTAAACCTAAACGGCGAATTTGCGAATTGGAAACATAAATGTCTTTGGGGCCAGGCAGGTAGTTTTTGGAGCGCAGAAACCCCATTGTCTGTTTATCATCTTCAATGATTTCTAGCACGCCCCCACGAAATTCAAATCCGCTTTCTTCCGCACTGGATTCTAGCAGACTGTAAATCAGGTCTTGTTTTTTCATTGTACTGTAACCGGGAATGTTCCGATCACGAGCAAGCTGACGTAATTCGTTCAACTTTTTGGTATCTAGTTCAGCGATGTCCATGCAAAATTCTCCCTATGGGCATGAAAAGTAACGAGGTATTTAGTGATAAACCAACCGGGCTTATCGACCACGTGTGTTCAGAGTGGTATTCAGGACGAAGGATTCGTGTTGTCAATTAGGATAATGGTTGGAAATTGTCGCCCCACCAGTGGTTTTTGTACAACATCATTTGATTGTCAAACAAATTGGGGGAACAGACTCAAGACGGAAAAGGTTAGTTGAGGTAACCAAAACAGGATATCTTTTGACTGTGTCGCCAAGTATAACATGCTGCCTCTGGCAAGTCAAAGTTCGACGGTGAAAGGGCGGGTAATTTTTATAAATGACTTTCCCATGTGGGAATCTGGTGGCTCATTGACCTTTTTTGAAATTATGCAGGTATAAAATGGGTTACTATGGCTCCTGTAGAGATGAGGGAAACTCCACACGTGTCATTTCTTGAGGGGTACGCCCTCGAAAAATGACACGTGAGAAAGTTCTCTACCGCTGGTAAGCAGCTTAGGGGTGGGAAACGCTATACCAGGGTCAATCTGCCAATCTATAAAAAGCAACCGGCTTCCTAAAGTTGCGGAGATAGGAGTTACTTGCGTTGATTGCGCATCCAAAAAGAGAGGCCGGCGGCCAAAATGAGAGATAAGAGGGCTAAAGCGCCTCCTACCCACCCATCTAAAAGGACAGGCTCACTGAAGGTGGGCGCGGCCGCGACAGGCAGCACCGTGATAATCAGCAAAATGAGAACCAGGCTGATAGCCATCCATCTGTACTGCTTCATCACATCACCTCACGATAAACCAAACCATGCTTCTTACGCGCGCTCAAAATGGCCCGACGAATTAACTCATGGACTGCTTCCGGGTCCTTGATGTTGTTCAAAATGGTCTTGGGGCGGGTCGCGTCATGCCCGGCGATAAGAATATCACCCAGGTTAAGCAACCTTTCCCGAAATGTCTGTCGGATATCAATGTCCTGAATACGGATCAGTTCAATGTCTTCGCGTTCCTTGCCCAAAACACCTTCCACAATACGTAACCGCTCACTAGTAATCGTGTAATGGGTACTAATGGATAGAAAGGGGCGACCTTCCCATAACATTTCCTCGTCACCTATTTCGCCTACAGGGGTCTGCCTAGCTGGTTTGTTGGCCTTAATCGCGGCCGCGACATCTGGCTCCACTGAACGCTCTAAATAGCCATCTAATTCCAACAGCGCCGATTCGGCCGTGAGGCTTACCAGGGCTTCCAACTTCTCTTTGGGTAACTCTGTCAATGAGAGGTCGCTCTGGGCAATCATTTGCCAGATTCGTGCTTTTACACGGGCGTGAATTTCTTGAGAGGTCATAAAAGACTCCTTTTGGGGGGAACTTGATACCAATGGTTAATTTTTAGCAGAGTTGTTTACTTTGTGCTAACACAAAAGTTGTAGCATAATAGCTGGCTGATTACCATACGCTGACCGTAAGAATTTGCCAGTAGTGATTGTCTGAGAGAAAGAGGTGGGTTATGCCAATGTATCAATACAAGTGTAATGATTGTGAAACAATTTTCGAGCGCCATCAACGCATGATTGAACCTCCCATTCGTGATTGTCCCGAATGCCAGGGTTCTGTTCGTCGTTTGATCAATAACGTGGGTATTGTTTTTAAGGGTTCGGGTTTTTACGTGACGGATAACCGTAATGGTAATGGACGGGTTAAGTCTGTCAACGGTGCGGGAACGACTGATACGAAGAGTGAGACCACAAGTGAAAAAAGTGGAGACAGTACCGATAGTACCAGTTCAACAAGTGGTGAAACCAGTACCACCAAAACGGAATCGCCTGCGGCCGCGGTCCCAGCCAGTTCCGGAAACTAGCGAACATTTTTCCCCTGCTGTTAAATAGCCTGCCTTCTAGAGCAGGCTTTTTTGTTTCAGGACATCCCATGGTAGAGGGGTGATAAACGAAAAACCATCGCTTTTACATGCCCTAACCTTGACAATCCAGAACCAAAGGGGTTTTTGCCACGAATTTCACGAATTAGCACGAATTTTTTACTGGCGGATTGGTATCCTTTGCGCCTTTGTGTGCGTTTTTTCAGTAGATTCATTCGTGAAATTCGTGGCTGATCTTCTTGCCACCTGTACAAGAAGTTGACTCGAAAGGTACTAAATCTGAAATTTAAAGCCATCCGCTTTGACTATCTTCTGGCGCAAATTGACGGACAGATCAGATAATCTGTCTGTCAAGGTTTCCCACTCTTCGCTGTTAATGATGTGATCCATTTGCGTTTTGGTGGGGGTAATACCGGCGACCATGATTTGCTCATGTTCGCCAAAACCCGTGTACCAAAATTCCAGGTCGCCAATTCCCAGCCGATTGAGGCGGGGGATAAACTCGTTCACGATGAACTCCGAATATTCCGCTTCGGAACCGGGCATAACATCCCAGTACATGATAATTTTTGTGGGAAAAGACATAATTTTTAGAGGGTGTAGAGCGTAAAGGCAAAGCCCCTGAGGATCAGCCTACGCTCTACAAATTAATCAAATTAACTGCCTGAGCGGGGAGTCAATAAGACCACCTGCGTTTCTTCCGGCAAATTACTGGCCGAAATTTTCAGGCTGTTTTCTGTTTTTACCTCAGTGATTCCCATTTCTTTGAGGAATCGTTCCACGCTGTCCAACTCGATTTGAAGCCCATCAATCTGATAGTGCATGGGAATGACGATATTGGGTTCTAACATAGAAACAATCTCTGAAGCCTGGGCTGCATTTAGGCTGTTGCCACCTCCAACAGGAACAAGTAAAACATGAACCTGCTCCAGGGCTTCTATTTGGGCTTGCGTGGGTACTTTGTGCATGTCACCCAGATGGGCGATAGTCAGGCCTTCATAATCGAACAGATACAACACATTGGCCGTGGCATCTTTTTCTTGCTCTGTAGCAATACCAATGATAAACACGTTACCAATTTCGTACTCGCCAGGGCCAATCAGTGTGTGGGCATTGCCCTTAACTGCCTCAAGGTAGTTATGCCCCGGTGCATCGTGGCTGATGCTGACGACTTCTGCTTTCAGTTTGAGCGGAGGTAAACCTAATATATCACCATAAGGATCGGTGACAACGGTGGCAAACCCACGTTCGGCCAAACGAAAACAGCTTAAACCATACCAAGAAATTTCCATTGCTTTATTTCTCCATTGAAAGTCGTCTAATTATACCGTATCCTAGGCTAATCGAGAAAGTATATGGGGAGCAGGCGGCAGATTGAGTGGATAGGCGAATAACCCAGAGGTAAGACCAGATAATATGCGTCATTTGGAAATGAATGGGGGGAAGGTGAATGCGGGGGAGACGACAACCCTTTGTTTGCCCCCCACTAATCGGGGTTATGCTGATGCGCAGATAGATGATTACCGCGGCCGCAAACGCCCTGACTATCCCCATCAACCCGGCAAAACATTCACCCTTAGCGCGGCCTTCTCTCATCCTATAGGGCAACTCCTGGGCACAGCCGGTTTTGGTTTTTGGAACGCTCCCTTCGGGGACCCCACTGTACCCTGGCCTGCGCTGCCCCAGGCTGCCTGGTTTTTTTACGCCTCGCCGCCCAGTGATTTGCCACTAGCTCCCGTCGGTCTGGGACAAGGTTGGTTTGCCGCCACCTTGGATGCTACCACCTGGACGGCCTGGGCTATGGCTCCATTTGCTCCCCTGGTTATTGCTTTAAACCAGATCAGCCCTATTCGACGCGCCATCTGGCCTGGGGTGCAACGGGGGTTGGGTATTCATTATCAGCAATTGCCCATGGACATTACCCTCTGGCATGAGTACACCCTGCGTTGGGGATCAAACCAGTGTGTTTTCCAGGTGGATGGCGAGACAGTATTACAGACAACCACGGCTCCCCGAGGCCCTTTAGGGTTTGTCTGCTGGTTAGATAATCAATATATGGTGGCTACGGCTAGGGGCCGCTTTCGCTGGGGTACGTTGCCCACTATGGATGCCCAATGGCTGGCCATCCGCCATTTATCTTTTTTTGACAGCCCTATATGACCATGTTATACTTTTCAACCGCTGTGGCTTTTAACAATTGATGGCAGGGATGGAGGGATGGCCGAGTGGACGATGGCAACGGTCTTGAAAACCGTAGTGGGTGTAAGCTCACCGGGGGTTCGAATCCCTCTCCCTCCGCCATAGAGGATGGGCTTAAGAGCATCTCAATCAAGAGCGATTCTTGAGCATAGGCCCATATAAATACGATTGGGGAGATGCCAGAGTGGTCGAATGGGGCCGCCTGCTAAGCGGTTAACGGTCCATTTAAAAGCCGTTCAAGGGTTCGAATCCCTTTCTCCCCGCTTCTTCTCTGGCAGTAATGTCAGTTAACTATTTTGCACCCGTAGCTCAGTGGATTAGAGCATCTGGCTACGAACCAGAAGGTCGGGGGTTCGAATCCCTCCGGGTGTACTGTAGAAACAGCCGTTCTTATGCGGTTGTTAGAGGAGTAGGCGCGGCCGCCCCCCTTTTTTTTTACAAGCCACCAGCTTCATCTAATTTTATCTCGCACCTTTCGTCTATGATGGCTCTCAGCATGTCTGCCAGTTTGGAGCGGTTGATCAATGCCAGTTGCTCAATCGGGTTTTTTGTGAGGCGGATACCATAGCGGTGAGATAAACCTTGGTGGTTGCGCCCATATCCCCTATAGATACACCTTTTCACTTTAAACGCGGCTTTACTCGTAAAACTCGGGCGCTTTTTTGAGTGCTTCCCACTGCCCCTGGTCATGACCGAAAATCACCAGCCCGATATGCTCCCGTTCGACCCGATCAAGTAGTTTAATCGTACTGGTGCGGATCGCTTCGGCGTCCGGGTTGCTACCGTCGTCCTGCTCGTCACGGGTAAAGCCATCGCCGAAGGGCACAGCGTCAATCGGCAATAAAATCGCCCCCATTTTGGGTAGCCGCACCAGCACCGATTGATGCCCCGGCACATGCCCACTCGTCTCAATCAGCTCCAGCCCCGGCAGCAGTTCCGTGTCCCCGTCCACCAGCCGAATGCGCTCCATGGGCTGATCCCATTGGGGTCGAAGGGCAGCAAAACGTGGGTTGCTCGCCGCATCCAAATGATGCACACGCTGAACAATATATTGCGCCTTCGTGAATGCCGCGTGTCTGCCAGCATGGTCGAGATCATAATGCGTCGAAATGACTGTATCAATATCGTCCGGTTTTAAGCCAATGCTCGCCAACTGCTCGATAACGTCCTGCCCATTCTCGAAGTCCGATTCTCCTTCAGGCATAATTTCTGGTAGACCACTGTCAATCAGAATATTCTGGCCGTCACCCGTTTGCACCAGATAACACACAATTGGAATCTGGTATTCCGGCATGGACCCAACCTGCATCAGATATAAACGCTGAGGAGCATTTTGGCTCATAATCATTTCCTTATAAAAAAATAGACCAACGGGATAAATGGGTATTTATGAAAAGGCCGCATTTCCGTAGGGGCGAAGCAGTGCTTCGTCCTTATGAAATTACTCGACATTGGCGTTTTTTATGCTGACCTCTGGAGTCTAATAGACTGAGAGATTAAGAGATTCCCAGAGGTCGTCCAAATTTTCGCCAGAGTCGAAGAAATTACCATAATCATTTCCCCTAAATATTCTATCATTATTTCGGTTGTTAACATCGGTTGGCGGTTGATGCCCCGACAGTGACAACTATGCCCCCGGCCGCGGCCGCGGCCGATACCAACTTCTTCAACCCCAAATCAGCCAGAATATCGGGCAAGATAAGGAAGCCTTCTAGATGAAGCAGGGCTGATACCTTATCCATTGAGTAACCGTTGATAAACGTGGTGTTTTGGTTGTTATTTCGCCGAACACTGGATTGATCACAGGGGCAACACTGTGCTGAAATAAGTGATGACATCTGTCACTATTGCCATCGACACCATTGCTTCATAATGGGCAGATTATCAAATAGGACGATTTGACAACGGTTAGGTGGCTGATAAATTGCATTATTTAAGAGCATAATCAGGTCTTTCTGCCCGTGCCCATGCCCAGTGTTTCCCAAATGAAAAAATGAATAGAACCAGCCTTGGTCGTGATACCAATTTGGTTTCTCTAGGAAAGGCATTTCACTGGTAGGAGCAGTTTGGGTGGTTGGAGGATGAGCTATGTACAGATATAACGAAAAAGAACACCGCGCCCTAAGGATCCTCATCCTGGTTTTCATATCGATATTGCTGACGATCATCGCCATTGGTTATGGCCTTTATCTGCACTCCGATCCGGTGATACGGTGGGAGTTTGTTGGTTTAGGGATAATCCTGATAGGAGCGGTCGCGGCCGCGATCATCCTCATCTGGCGTGAATCCCAGCTACGTACTTATTACCAGCAAGTGGCGATAACCGAAGCCTTACATGAGTCCGAAGCCCGCTGGCAATTTGCCCTGGAAGGGGCTGGTGATGGCCTTTGGGATCGGAATGCCCAAACCAACCAGGTATTTTACTCCCGCCAATGGAAAGCAATGCTTGGTTTTGCCGCCGACGAAATTGGTGACTCCCCGGATGAGTGGCAAAAACGCATCCACCCCGATGACGTTGCCCTGGTTATGACACAAATCGAGCAACATTTTGCCGCTCAAACCCCTGTCTACACCAGCGAATACCGTCTTCGTTGTAAAGATGGCACGTACAAATGGATTTTAGACCGGGGTAAGGTCATCTCCTGGGATGAAAACCGCAAGCCCCTGCGTGTGATAGGGACACACACAGATATTACCAGCCGCAAACAGTTGGCAATTCATTGGCAAGAGGCGCAAGAACGACTGTTGGAAGCGCAACAATTGGCCCATATAGGCCATTGGGAATGGGATTTACAAAAAGGAATCTTGCTCTGGTCTGATGAGGTGTACCGCATTTTTGGTGTTACTCCAGGTGAGTTTGCCCCCTCAGTGGCGGCTTTTGAGAGCTATATTCATCCCGAAGACAAAGAGAGCTTCCTGCGCCAGAGCCAGCAAATGTTAGATGAAAAACAACTTGCCCTTATTGAGCACCGCATTATTTTGCCTGATGGTCAAATTCGCCATGTGCAAGAGCGGACACAGGTGAAATTGGATGACAGCGGTACTGTCATGCGCGTCATTGGCACCCTGCAAGACATTACTGAGCATCGGCAAATAGTAGAGGCGTTAAGAGTGAGTGAAGCTCGTTACCGGTTAATTACAGAGTATGTGGATGATATGGTCTGGCAATTGAATACCAATATGCATTTTGTCTATGTCAGTCCGGCAACGGAGCGCGTTTTGGGGTATTCGGTTGAGGATGCACACGGGCTTTTGGTCACAGAGTTGCTCGATGAAACGGGTTTGGCCCAAATGCGTGCCGTCATTCAAGCCCGTTTGACTCGCACCGCCGACCCACACAGGCCAGTCGAGTATAAAATGCGCCACAAGGCTGGACATTGGGTGGATGTAGAGGTTCTTTCGTCACCTGTTTTTTCGGCTGAGGGAGATTTGTTGGGTTTTGTGGGGGTGACGCGGGATGTCACCGGGCGCAAACAGGCTGAAAGCGCGTTGCGTGAAAATGAAGAACGATTGCGCCTTTCTTTGTATGCGGCCAAACAGGGGCTTTATGATTTGAATGTGCAGACAGGCCAGGCAATTGTTAACCGGGAATACGCGGAAATGTTGGGTTATGAACCGGATAGTTTTGTGGAGACGAATCAGGCCTGGAAAGCGCGACTTCACCCGGATGATCACGCCATTACCAGTCAGGTGTATCAGGATTATGTAGCGGGGTTGTTGCCTGAGTATCGGCTGGAGTTCCGTCAGCAAACGCAGACAGGCGATTGGAAGTGGATTCTTTCCATCGGTAAGGTGGTGGAGTATGACGTAGCCGGTCAACCTCTACGGATGTTGGGGACGCATACGGATATTACGGCCTGGAAACAGATGGAAGAATCTCTACGTGAAAGTGAAAACCGCGCCCAGGCGATGCTGAAGGCCATTCCTGATCTCATGTTCCGTTTGGATCGGCAGGGCGTTTTTCTGGATTACAAAGCGGACATTCAAGAGTTATACGCGCAGACTGAAGTCCCACTTATCGGCAAACGCAACCGGGACGTGGCACCCACAGAATTTGCCGATCTGATAGAGCAGAAAATTGAGGCGACGCTTGAGAGTGGTGGGGTGCAGACATTTGAATATCAGTTGGTTATTCCCGGACGTGGGTGGCGTGATTATGAAGCCCGGATGGCTCCCGGGGGCGAAGATGAGGTGTTAGCCATTGTTCGGGATATTACCGAACGCCAATTGGCCCTGGATGCTTTGCGCAAAAGTGAAGAACGTTTCCGTTCGGCTTTTGACAACATGCTAGAAGGGACACAAATTCTTGATTTTGAGTGGCGTTATCTCTATTTGAATACGACGGCTGAAAGGCATAACCATCGGCCCAATCAGGAGTTGTTAGGCCATGTTTATATGGATTGTTGGCCGGGTATTGAAGCGACGCATGTCTTCACTGTGCTGAAGCGATGTATGGAAGAGAGGGTCGGCAATCATCTGGAGAACGAATTTGTTTTCTCTGATGGCACAGTCCGCTGGTTTGAGTTGAGCATACAACCCATTCCGGAAGGTGTTTTTATTCTCTCGGTAGACATCACCGAACGTAAATGGGCCGAAGCCGAGTTGCGCCAGAGCGAGGAAATGTATCGTGGGTTGATGGAGAGTCTGGACAGTGTGATTGCCACTGTAGATAAGGATGGACGGTTTTTGTATATAAATGACCTCGCGGCCGCGCAGTTGAACGGCGTCCCCTCTGATTTTATCGGCAAAACCATGTACGACCTCTTTCCTGAGCCAGTTGCCAGCCGACAACTGGCAAGCGTACAACGAGCTATCCATGAAGATAAAAGTATCGTTTCTGAGGCCAAAACGTTTGTGCAGGGCCAATATCGTTGGAATCGGACAACGATACAACCCATTCATGATGAAGCAGGCAAGGTGATGTGTGCGCTTGTCAATTCTACCGACATAGACAACCTCAAACAGATTCAGCAGGAGTTAGAAGAACTCAACCGCTCCCTGGAAAAACGGGTGCAAGAGCGCACCGCCGAAGTCGTTGATTTATATGAACATGCCCCCACCGGTTATCACTCAATTGATAGCAATGGCCTGTTTATTATGATGAATCAAACGGAACTCGATTGGTTAGGGTATCACCGTGACGAGGTTTTGGGCCAGAAATCGTTCCGAGATTTAGTAACACCCGCCAGCCAGTTATTATTTGCCCAGAACTTTCCCCACTTCAAACAGGATGGTTGGGTCAAAGATATAGAATTTGAAATGGTGCGGAAAGACGGCACGGCATTGCCGGTTTTGCTCAACGCTACGGCTATTTACAATGAGCAGGGGGAGTTTGTGCAGAGTCGGTCCACCGTTTTCGACATCACCCAACGGCGCCGAGCAGAAAAAGCTTTACGTGAGAGCCAGGCCAGTTTGCAAAACTTTTTGGATACAGCCAGTGATTTGATTCAACGGACCGATCAGGATGGACGGTATATTTATGTGAACCGGGCCTGGTGCCAGACGTTGGGTTATGGTTTAGAGGAAGCATTAGGGTTGACCCTGTTCGATGTTATAGCCCCAGAGCATCAAGATCGCTGTCAGACCATCTTGGACGGAGTTCCACTAACAGGACAGTCGCATGATTTTGAGGTGGTTTTTGTCACCAAGATCGGATAGGCGGTTGTGGTTGAGGGAGGGGTGAGCATTGACCGGGTGAGCAATGGTAAGGTAACTACCAATGGAATTTTCCGGGATATTACCCTGCGCAAACAGACCGAAGAGACATTGCGCCAAAGCGGGGATGAATTACGCATCGCCAACGATCTGTTAGAAAGAGCCGCCCGCCTGAAGGATGAGTTTCTGGCTAATATGAGCCATGAGTTACGGACACCGCTCAACGCCATTTTGACATTTAGTGAGAGTCTGTTGGAAGAGATTCCCGGCCCGCTTAATGATCGGCAGAAGGATTGGATTCAAAATATTGAAGGCAGTGGGATGCATTTACTCTCGCTGATCAATGATATTTTGGATATGTCTAAGGTGGAAGCCGGGCAGATGGAACTCCATTTTGAAGATGTGGCGGTGGTGGATGTGTGTCAGGCCAGTTTACTCTTTGTCAAAGAGATGGCTCTCAAGAAAAAATTGAAGCTGGCTTTTCAGCTTGATAATCAGTTGGCGGAGATAGAAGCGGATCCGAAGCGGTTGAAGCAGATATTGGTGAATCTGTTGAGTAATGCGGTGAAATTTACGCCGCCAGGGGGGATGGTAAGCCTGGATGTGAGAGTCGATGAGGATGCCGGGGTGATTCGTTATGTGGTACAGGATACGGGTGTGGGCATCGCGGCCGCAGACATAGCCCGGTTATTCCAGCCATTTACCCAGTTGGATTCCAGCCTGAGCCGACAGCACGAAGGGACGGGGTTAGGTCTGGCGTTGGTGCGGCGGTTGACCGAGTTGCATGGGGGTAGTGTGACGGTAGAAAGCGAACCCGGTGCAGGGAGTCGTTTTATGATTACCTTGCCTTACCGACCGGTTATGGGGTTGACCAAGAACCCGGATACGAGCCAGTTGAACCCGTTTCAGGGGAAGATGACGGTGCTCGTGGTGGAAGATATGCCCAGCGTGGCCGCCCAGTTGGTTCACTATCTGCAAGAAATGAAAATTGAGGCCGTGGTTCAGTTCCAAGGGATGATGGTCGTGGAGCAGGCCATACAGTTACAACCAACCGCTATTTTGCTGGATTTGCTGATGCCGGATCAGTCGGGTTGGGATATTTTGGCCCACCTGAAGGCGGAACCGCAGACACGGGCTATCCCGGTGGTGATTGTTTCGGTGGTAGATGAACAGTCACGCGGGTTGGCGGCGGGCGCGGCCGCGTACCTGGTCAAACCTGTCTCGCGGGAGATGTTGCGCCAGGCATTGGGCCGGGTTGCGGCCGCGAAAAGCAGTCCCCATCCCACCCCACCAGAGCCAAAGACCGCAGGTGCACACATCCTGCTAGCCGAAGACAACGAAATTAACGTCCTGGCGATTGCCGATTTTCTGAAGAGCCGCAATTACCAGATCACCGTTGCCAAGACCGGCCGCGAAGCCATCGAAATGATATTTACCATCCACCCGGACCTGGTATTGATGGATATTCAGATGCCGGAAATGGATGGTTTGGAAGCGATTTACTACCTGCGCGCTATGCCGGAGTTCGCAACGATGCCGATCATCGCTCTGACGGCCCTGGCGATGCCTGGCGACCGGGAGCGGTGTCTTTCTGCGGGGGTCAATGAATATTTGACCAAACCAGTGAGTTTGAAGGGGTTGGTGGCGGCAATCGAGACCCTGTTGCCACATAAGACGGCAGCATCCTCAGAACAGCTTCTATAGATGTTGTTCAGATAATCATTGGGGTTTTGATTCGGTGACCGATTTGGATCTCGATTAGCCCGCCTCAAAGCGGTCACTAAACAAAATCTTTTTCTTGAAAGCCATATAACTTTCAAGAAAACATTTTAGATTCTACGAATGTTATCCAAGTGATCCCAATCAGTAAATCTAAATCGTCAATCGTAAAAGCTATAGACAGCCCAGTTGAAACTTAGGCGTTGCCATCCAGCACCCAGCAGGCATGGCGGGGAAAATTGACGGTAACTGTTTCGCCGTCTTTGGGTAGGGTCATACGCCGCTCATTGAACAGATCGGCCAGGATGAGGGTAGGGCCAATGTGCATCCGCAGGCGCACGATAGCCCCCAGGAAGGTGGTCGTCTCTACTGTGCCGGTCAGGTGATTATGCCCTTCTTGTTGACCTAGACGGAGTTCTTCGGGACGTAGGGCGATGTTGACGGTGGTTTGCGGCGCGGCCGCGATAGCCTCAGTGAGCGTCAGCGGTTGCCCCTGAAACGAACATTCCCCCTGTGCCCCATTCGTCACCACCACTGGTAACACATTCAACTGCCCCACAAACGAAGCCGCAAACGCACTGGTTGGATAATTATAAATGGCAAACGGCGTGCCCACCTGTTCAATCACCCCTTTATTCATCACCACTACCCGGTCCGACAACGACATCGCCTCTTCTTGATCATGGGTCACGTAAATCGTCGTCATGTTCAGTTGTTGCTGAATGCGCCGAATTTCCGCCCGTAATTCCACCCGCGTTTTGGCATCCAGAGCCGAGAGAGGTTCGTCAAGCAATAACACCCGTGGTTCAATCGCCAGAGCACGGGCCAGGGCCACCCGCTGCTGCTGTCCCCCAGAAAGCTGATAAGGATAACTTGATCCCTTATCCGGCAACTGAATGAGGTTGAGCAACTCCTGCACACGTGATTGTATTTGGGCAGTTGGCTGGCCTTTGATGCGTAGACCAAAACCCACATTATCAGCCACCGTCATGTTGGGAAATAGCGCATATGATTGGAACACCATGCCGATGTGCCGCTGGTTGGCCGGTTTGCGGCTGATGTCTTGCCCATCCAGCCGAATAATCCCGCTGGTGGGTGGTTCAAATCCGGCGATCATGCGCAGGGCCGTGGTTTTGCCACAGCCACTCGACCCCAACAGAGAGACAAACTCTCCTTTCTTGACCTGTAAATTGAAATCGGCGACGGCGTTAAGCGGGCCAAATTGTTTGTGGAGATGTTCGATTTCTAAAAATGGCATAGTTCAGTCACTCGTAACAATGATTTAGCGGGGGCCAGCGGCCACTTGGGTACTGCCACCTGGCGCACGATGTGTCACCCACTGAATAAGTCCCATGATACTCCAGGTCAGGCCAAAACTTACGATGGACAAGGCCGCCGGTTCATACGCTTTGTTGCGTACCAGACCAGCCAGATAGGGGCCGAAGGTGGGTCGGGCTAAAAAAGCGGCAATGGTGTACTCACCAATGACAATGGCAAAGGTGAGAAAGGCTCCACTCAGCAGGGCGGTGCGCAAATTGGGGAAGATGACACGCCATAAAATGGTCGGCCAATTGGCCCCCAGGCTTTGAGCGGCCTCGGTAAGGGTACGCACATCAATGGCCCTGAGTCCGGTGTCTACGGAGCGGTACATGTAGGGCAGGGAAAGCGCCATGTACGCGCCAACGAGCAATAAATTGGTGCTCCAGGTGCGGTTGGTGAGAGCGAAAGGTGGGCCACTGTAAATGCGAATGAGGCCAAAGACCAGGACAACGGCTGGCATAACGAAAGGCAAAAAGGCGACAAACTCTAAAATGGGGCGAACCTGGGGTAGCCGCAAATGGGCCCAATAAACGGTTGGCACGATGAGGAGCAGGCTAAAAATGATGGTCAGTAGGGCTATTTCTACGGAGAAGATGAAGGTGCGGGCGAATTGGGGATCTTCTAAAACCAACTGGTAGGCCCGAAAGGAGTAGCGGCCGCGTTCGGCCTTCAAGGAAAATTCCAACGTGGCAAACAGGGGTAAGAAAAATACAGCACCCCTAAAATAATCCACAGCCATGACCAAAGAGAGCCTCGTTTCATAATGTCTTACCGTTTTAACCAACGTTCAGCCCGGCGTTGCAATAAGGTATAGCCGGTAATAGAAATGGTCATAATAACCACCATGCCCACGGCCAGAGCATAACCCAACCCCGGATCACGTAACACATCCCCGCGCATCTGGGCACCAATGAGAATGGTGACCAAATTATAGGTCCCACCGGTCAGGGCAAAAGCCGTGGCATGGGCACCAAAGGCATTGGCGAAGAGCAGAATCATCGTCCCCAGCAGGGAAGGCAAAAGGATGGGAAAGGCCACATAGCGCCAATATTGGCTAGAAGATGCCCCCAGATTCTCGGCCGCTTCGCGCCATTCACCTTTTAGCCCTTCCAGCGCGGGCGTAATAATGAGCACCATCAACGGAAACTGAAAGTACATATAGGTGAGGCTGAGGCCTAGAAAACTATAGAGGGTAAACCCCTGACCATAAATATCCAGCCCCAATGTTTTCAGCAAACTGGTGAGAAGTCCGATGCGGCCCAACGTGGCAATAAAAGCAAAGGCCAGCGGCACTCCGGCAAAGTTTGAGGCCACACCTGAAAAGGTGAGTAACCCTGAACGCACGAAGCGGGGCAGTCCACCAATCGTGACGGCATAAGCCATCAAGAAGCCGAAAAGTCCCCCGCCCAGAGCGGTAACGGCACTGATCTGGATGCTGAGGCTATAGGCCCCCGTAACCAGGGGTTGGTTCAGGTTGCGGAAATTGTCCAGGGTAAAGTTGCCCTGTAAATCACGCAGGCTACCGATGAACAGGAATGAGGCGGGGGCGAGTAAAAAAGCCAGGGCAAAGAGGAAAAAAGGCACAACCCCTAACCAGGGGGTAAAACGGGCCAGACGGGTGCGCCAGGTGGGCGAAGGGGGAGCGTAGGTAACGGCTATGGTTTCAGTCGTCATGGGGAATAAAAATGACAGCCACGGCCACCGTGACTGTCATCTTTGCTAACAAAGGTTGTTATTTTACATCAGCGCCGACGACACTATCCCACTGGGTGGTGATAAGTTCTTTGGCACTGTTGAGTTGATCCAGCGTGGGGAAGACGGCCAGATTGTACAGTTCGGGGGTGGGCAGTTTGTCCAGTAAATCCTGGGGCACAACACCACGTTCAACCATGTCGTTGAAGCGGATGGGATGGCAATAGCCTTTCAACCAGATAAGTTGACCTTCATCGGAGTAGAGGAATTCCATCCACAGTTTGGCGGCGTTGGGGTGGGGAGCATAGGCACTGATGGCTTGCACATACACACCAGCGAACACGCCAGAGGCCGGGACGATCACTTCTACGGGGGGGTTGCCAGCCAGGCTATCGCGAGCGGCCAGACCGTTGTAATCCCATTGGATGACGATGGGGGTTTCGCCCTGGGCCAGGGTGCCGGTTTCAGCAATGACCGGAACGAAGTTGCCAGCGGCATTGAGGTCTTTGAAGAATTGCAGGCCGGGGCCAGCGTCATCGAGTGAGCCACCATTAGCCAGGCTGGCGGCGAAGACGGATTGGATGGCCTGGTTGGAAGCGCGGGGATCACCAGCCATAGCGACCTGGCCACTGTACTCTTCTTTGAGCAGATCGGGCCAGTCTTGGGGCACGTTGGCGACGACATCGGTGTTAACGGCGAAAGCTAACACGCCGTAGTAGTCACCGTACCAGTAGCCATCGGCGTCTTTGGCATCATCGGGGATGGAGTCCCAGGTGGAGACTTTGTAGGGTTGGATGAGACTTTCATCTTTGGCCTGGGTGCCGAAGGCGAAACCAACGTCAATGACATCGGGGGCCTGGGGGCCGGTGTTGCCCTGGTTGGCTTTGATGGCTTCGAGTTCGTCGGCGGAACCGGCGTCGGGGTCGAGTTCGTTGACTTCAATGTCATATTTGGCTGCGAAGGTTTCGATCATTTCGCCGTAGTTGCACCAGTCATGGGGCAGGGCGATGGTGGTGAGCATACCTTCAGCTTGCGCGGCCGCGATAAGCGCATCCATCTCGCTCATTTCTTCCGTGCCCGTGTCGGTAGCGGTATTGCCCGTGTCACCGGCATTGTTGCCACTGTTATTGTCGGCGGCATTGTTGACGGGTTCATTATTAGCACCGCCACAGGCCGTCAACGCCAGGGCTAAGATTAATAACAACAAGGTTAAACGTTTGAGCATCTTCTTTCCTCCTACTTGAGAATGGGGTGGATAAACCTACAACAAGGGTAACAGTCACCTTTTTATCAGTTGCCTGGGTGTCAAGGCTAATCAGCAACTGAGAGGGTGTTTTTATCAGGGCGATTCAGCGACGGGAGTGCAGAGATAGAGGGGAGCGGTAACGGAAAATCCAATCGACCAACTCTCTCGCTCTTAACGCTAGACTCAGGTCAATGAGCTTCGCCTGACAAGCACCAACAGAGTTTTATAGCATCCTCTGGTTAAGCTGATGTTCAATATTGTTTAAGGTTGGGTAAAAACCTGGTTAAGAATCAAGGGCAGCAGAAACGAATGGACTCAACTATATCTTAATTCTTTGACCTGGCTAAGACCGCTCCTTGGTATGCTTCGGGATGTTTGGGTTATCTGCCTGTGGGGCAGGAATAGGTTTTTGGGCAACGAGGCTGAGAGTAAGGACGATGCCTGGAAAATGATACGCTTAACGATGTTGTGGATCAAGTTGGACACGTAAACTTGATGGTTGGGATTCGTAGCTTTGGTAGTGGTAGAGGCGCAGGCATTCTGGGCAACAAAGCTGATATTGAACCAGATCAGAGGTGATTTCGCGGCCAAAGGAGCCTTGTAACAAGGCGGAAACCTGGTGTGACCAGGTGAGGGTGAGCCAGGTGAGATCGCTTTGGCTGAGTTGTTGTTGGACTTGTTCGTCTTCAATGAGGGCGCGGTAGCCGGTGAAAAAGAAGCTACAACGGGCACAAGCGGAAAAGTTGGTAATGACCCGATCAAGCGCGGAGGTCGCGGCCGCGACCGGTTTGGCTTGTCCCTGTTTCCGCTTCAGCTTAGGACGCGGCTTTTTGGCGGGGCGTGTTTCATTGCCTGGAGTGTTATTTTCTTCTACCATACAGCCCTGGATTCTAGCTTGCTAAGGAATTGTGTCAAATGGTAGATGAACTAACTCTGGCGGATATTGAAGCGACGCGTGCCCATATTGACCCTTATATTGTGACGACGCCCGTCTGGGAATGGCGCGGCCGCGAACTGTCCACCCTCATTCACCCCAGTACCCAGGTGGTTTTGAAGCTGGAGTTGTGGCAACAGACTGGAACCTTCAAGCCACGGGGGGCCTTGGCTAATGTACTGGCTCTGGACGCGGCCGCGTTGCAACGAGGGGTGACGGCGGTCAGTGCGGGCAATCATGCCATTGCCCTGGCCTATGCGGCCCAGATCGTGGGTTCCCACGCCAAAGTGGTGATGCCTAAGAATGCCAGCCCAGTGCGGGTAGCCCTGTGCCGGGCCTACGGGGCCGAGGTAGAACTGGTGGACAATGTGCATGAGGCGTTTGCTCGTGTAGAGCAAATCCAACAAGACGAAGGGCGCACCTTTGTTCATCCGTTTGAGGGGCGACTGACGGCGTTGGGTACGGCGACGTTGGGGTTGGAGCTGTTTCAGCAACAACCTGACCTGGATGCGGTGATTGTGCCGATTGGTGGGGGTGGGCTGATTGCCGGGGTCGCGGCCGCGCTGAAACTGTCTCAGCCGGGTATTCAAGTTTATGGGGTAGAGCCAGAGGGGGCGGATAGCATGTTCCGCAGTTTGCGGAGTGGACAACCGGAACGGATTGAGGCGGTTCGCACCATTGCCGACAGTTTGGGCGCACCGTTTGCTTTGCCCTACAGCTTTGCTTTGTGCCAGCAGTTTGTGGATGAAGTGGTGTTGATTAATGATGATCAATTGCGTGAAGCGATGGGCCTACTTTTTCGGGAGATGAAGTTAGACGTGGAGCCAGCGGGCGCGGCCGCAACGGCGGCTCTGGTTGGCCCTTTGCGGGATAAACTACGGGGCCAGCGAGTGGGGTTGGTGGTGTGTGGCACGAATATTGACGCGGCCGCGTACGCAGCTGCTGGTTTAGCCCACTCATACAGAAATATACATGGATGGGTTAAACACGGATATGACATTAGACCTTATAGGAATTAACATTATGTCACGCTAAGGCGCAAAGCACGCCAAGATTTTCCCTTAGCGACTTGGCGTCCTGGCGTGATTTCTTATTAGCAATAAACTCTATAGGGTAAAGCAATCTCTCATCCGTGTTCCCTCTATCCGTGTTTACCCACCACATCAGGGCATAATCCTGGCCGTTCCCAGGCGAACCAGCGTTTGGGGGTGGTAAAAGCCAATCTCGATGGATGCGGCTCCGTCGAGGGGGATGGTGTAGGCATCAGTCAGATATTCGCCGGGGAGCCAACTGGTAGTGGGGCGTGTGCCATTGAGCGGGATGTACATCTACCTGGGCCAAAATGCGATCATTCTCGTCCAACACATGCACAAAAGCGACATAACTTTCATCCATGAGCGCCAGCGCCTGCCAATAAAGGGTTAGCCCATCGGGCCGGATGTCGTACCCTAACCATTTGATTTTGTCGGCGAAGAGGGTGTCTTGCGGCCGCGAAATCTCCGGCATCACCAACGAACGTTCCGGCACCTGCACCCTGATATTTGCCAGGGTGAATGTTGTTTCCCCCTGGTCGCTGATAAGGATGGCCTGCCATACGGCTGGTCCGGCGGGAATAGTCGCCGGTACAAGCAAGGCATGGGGTGCGCGAATGACCTCGCCCGCCTGCCACCGGGAGGTGGGATAGTCGGCACGTGCAGGTGTGGTTGTCTGGCTATGCAGAACCTGACCCTCTGGTGTCACCAACTCCAGCCGCAAGGCAAAATCCAGTCGAGGCGTTACCCTCTGCTCGCCAGAAAAGCGTGGCGTATAGATTTTCCCCTACCGCCACCTCAACATTGTCCACCGTTAACCCTAATAGCGTCAAAGGCCCACCCGATACGGGCAAAAGCCGATCGGCATCCAGGTTTGTGGGGGGCTGAACTGCCCGCGTTACTTCCAGCCAGCCCAACGCATAGGCCTGCCCGGCGGGAGCCTGATTGGCGTCCAGCACACTCAGCCCGGCCCCGCCCACCTGATAAACCGTCACCACGACGTTGTACCGGCCCGGTGGTGTGCCCGGCAGGAGCGTGATCTGGTGCTCATCTTGGGCATATTGGTCGAGCCGCCAGCGGGATGTGGGAATGCGCCCGGGATGTTGGGAGTCGGATTGGCCGAAGAGGTTGCCGCTCTCATCCAGTAGTTTCAAGCTGACGGAATAGTCGGCGGTGGGTGGGATTTGCGGCCGCCAGAAAAGGGTGAGCGGGATGGGGCTGTCGGCAGGTAGGGTTTCCTGGGGCCACTCTACGCCCATGAGGATGAGCTGGTTGGCGAAGTTGATCTGGAGCGGTTCGGTTACGCCACTGACTGTTGTGCCATCAAAACGGGAATAGGCGAAGGGGGTTGGTCGGGTATCCAGGATCAGCACTCGCAGCAAAAAGAGGAACCCTATACAGGCCATAAACGGCCCCATCAATCGGTGTAAATCTGAGAGCCTGTAATTTTCTAACAAACTCTGCGCCCGGTCATTCTGAGGAGTCCGCGACGAAGAATCCCTGACGACTTGCCCTTCCAGGCTATTGGGATTCTTCGCTCCGAAGACTCCGCTCAGAATGACACGGCTTACAACTCGGTAAAATACACGAGTTGCTAATTTTCTAACAGGCCGTGGAAATCTGTGGTATCGCTTTGTTCTGGTTGGTTTTGGGGGGAAGGGACACGGATAAGGGGAACACGGATGGGGGAAGAGGGATGCTGATGGGAAGGGGTGAAAATGGGGCTGATTATTAGACTTAGCCATCCTATGAGGCTGAGAAAGGACAGGATGATGCCAGTGGTGCGGATGGGGGTGGAGCCAAAATGGACGGCTACGGTATGTTGACCCGGGGGCAGGCTGATGGTGATTAAACCGTGAGGCGTCGAGGGGGTGATGGGCGTGGGTTGCCCATCAAGGCTGGCCTGCCAGCCGGGAAAGTGGAAAAAGTTGAAGGTGAGGGTGGTGGCCTGGGTGGCGGTGACGGTCGCGGCCGCGTCCATCACGCTGGCCGTCTGCTCAAGAAGAGTCACCCCATCCGGCAAAGGGCCGAGGCGGTTAATGATAGGGTTGGTGTCATAGGCGGCCTGGAGTGAGTCGGTGGGGGGGAGTGACTGGACGGTACGGGGCAGAAATTCACCGGTGGAGGTGGTTCCTAACTGACCGCTGGTGGCTTCGTAGCCCGGCAGGTCGCGCACGGTGGGTGAAGTCGGGGGGGTGTTCGCGGCCGCGAACGTCCACGGCAATGCAAACAGATAAATCGCCACTACCAGCAGCCCTATCAGCCACAGGCGTGGTTGAACGGGGCGCAGCCAACGGCGCAGAAGGGTAGGCAAAGGGGCAACAAGCAGGGCCAGGAGTAAACTGGCTGGCCCCACTAAGCGCCAGGGAAACTGCATAATGTGGGCCTGGGGAATGATTTCCCACAGCGGCCGCGAGATGGGTAGGGTAAAGAAGCAAAGTAGAACAAAGGCCAGGAGGAACAAACCATAACCTGATCCCAGGAGTCGAGACCTGACAGGTTTTTGGAAACCTGTCAGGTCTGTAGCCACACCACCTAATAGCAAGAGCAAACTGGTGATTCCGGCCAGACTGAGGGTGATGAGGTTCAGGCTGGGTGGGATGGGCATAAAAACGAGGCGGGCGTCGAAGGGCCGCGGCCGCGCCAGGAGTTCGTTCAGGCCGAGAAAATTGTTGCGGAAGTCCAGATCAGCAGGGGCGGTGAGCTGTTGGATCTGTACGTGGGTGGTTTCTAGCACCGCCGGGAGCAGGAAATAGGCGGACAGGCCCACGGCGAGTAAGAGTGAGGCCAGGTCACAGCGACAAAAAATTGGCCGAAAAAGGCCGGCCGTGGCACGGATGGCTAATGGTTTTTTCAGCCCAGCAAGTCAGGACGACTACCAGAATAAGCGGCAAGGTGATGAGGGCACTGAGGAAGTGGCTGAGACAGATGGCGGTGTAGAACAAACTGGCGACGATAAAGATGGCTCGGCCTGGTTTGTGGGCCAGACGGTAGAATGCCCACAAGGTCCAGGGCAACAGCCCCAGGGCCAGGGTTTCGGGTAAGGCCCCGCGAGCCAGGCTGTTGAAGGTGAGATAGGGGGAGAACGCGGCCGCGGCCGCGGCCAGCAAACCACCCATCAGTCCCGCCTGAGTACGGGCCAGTTTGTACGTACCCGGTGATGGTCAGCACCATCGCCAGGAGGTGAACGGCCATCAGGCTATGAGCGTAACTCAAACCGAAGGCGTGGAAGAAAGAGCCAGAATAGTAGGCCAGGGGTGAATAGAAATTGAAGAGCGGATATCCATACCCATAACCCAGGTCGGTGGCCCAGCGGGGGAACCAGACGCCGTGGCGGAGCAGGTGATCAAACTCCACCAGCCGGTAGAGATGGATGAGGCCATCACCAATGGTCGGATACCCAGCCTTAAGGAGAGGCCAAACGGCCAACAGACAGAGAATCGCCAGGGGCAGTAGGGGAGTTTTAGCCAGACGCATAGGAGCAAGAGGGGGATGGGGCGAAGGGGCGACGCGGGGATAGGGCGATAGGGTGAGGGAGGTTATGGTTCATTTTGGGTATAAGCCGGATGCGGGCCAAGGCTTGCTCTAAGCTATCACTATCCGGCGCGATGTTCAAATCTGGCGGAGAGCGAGTGGCGATTGTAGCCAGAGTGGTTATTCAATTCTCGTTTCTTAGTCAGGCTGGTGGGCCAAGGCGCTTAAGCTAACAGCTGACAAGCTGACCGGCTGAAATGCTGACCGGCTGAACTGCTGAAATGCTCCCTCCCCTAAGGCCGCTGTAACACCGGCAGGTAAAGCGTTGGATTGCAGGGGGCGATGAGGCCGGTGATGGGTAGGCGGGGTGAGGCGAGTTCGCCGCCGATGCCCAGCCAGGTGGGATCGGCCGGGTCGGGGGATGGGCTGGTGCCCAGGGTGGCATGGTTCGCGGCCGCAGAAACATCATTGGCGGTCTGGCCTGTGCCTTCGTTGAAGCGCCAGAGGCCGATGCTGTTGCCATCCAGGGCCAGCGGCCGCGCCGGGGGGGTAAAGGTGGCCGTGTAGCGGGCATTATTAGAGAGGCGCACATCGTCCAGGTCGCCCTGGTAAGTGGCAAATCCGGCCAGCCCGCCAAAGTTGAGAAGTGACCCTTGGGTAAGTGTGCCTACGGATGCGGCCGCGGACGGAACCCCATTAACAAAGGTGTGAGCCGTGCCCCCCTGGTAGGTCGCGGCCACATGCGCCCACTGTCCGGCCATCAGTAGGGTGGGATGTTGGCTACTCTGCCAGCCCAAATTGGTGTACAGCCAAAAGGTGAGCAGGCCATTATTTAGCTCCAACGACCAACCGGCATTGGTATCGGCGGCTACGACGAGCAGGCCGGTGCTGTTGCTGGTGGCCGGACGAATCCAGGTTTCCACGGTAAGTGGCCCCACGTTGGCGACGGCATTGGCTCTAACCAGATCATCCAGGCCATCAAAAGTGAGGGTGTGGGCACTGCCGGGCAGGGGTGTGGCGGTGGGAGTGGGGGTTGGGATGGATTGGTAGTGGGCGGTGTAGGTCTGGTTTTGGCTGGGCACGGCCAGGCTGTGCGCGGCCGCGCCGCTATCTGACCAGCAGACAAATTCATACAAGGCACCCCCCTGCATCTGGGTCAGCGGAGCTTCGATGACGTGCTGGAAGTTGATCAAGGTGTTGTACGAGAATGGGGTATTCACATTGGCGTACTGATCAAAGTTCAGTACGAGACCTGCCGGTGAGGTGTTGAAGGTAAGATTAACCCGATCCGGGTAAATGAAGACTGAATCTGTTCCCTGCAAACCATCGGCATCAGTGACAGTGAGGGCAATTTCATAAAAGTTGCTACTGAAGAAGTCATGTCCGTCGGTGGGGGTGGTGAAATCGCCCGAGGTAACGCCGCCAAAGGGGCCAGCCGCCGGGTGAATGTGGCTCTCGTGGTGCAAAACAACCGTCCAGGTGAACATGGCGGCGGTGGGGGTTTCGTCCGGATCAGTGGCGGTGCCGCTGAAGGTGATTTCCTGCCCGGCCTGGAAGAGCAACCCGTTGGCGGGGGTGGTGATGTTGGCGACGGGCACATTGCCCACGGTGATGACGATGGGGTCGGAGATGGTCTGGTTGGGGCCATCGGAGACGATGAGGCGGGCGGTGTAGCGGCCGCGACTGACGTAGGTGTGGCTGGCGTTGGCGCTGTTGGCCGTCTGGCCGTCACCAAAGTTCCAGGTATAGGTGAGAGGATCACCTTCGGGGTCTGCGGCCGCGCCGATAAAGTTCACCAACAAATTGGGGCCGGGGCCGCTGGTAGGATTGGCGCTGGCGGTGGTGATCGTTGGTGGCTGGTTGGCCGAGGTGTACGAGATACGCCGAATAGCCCCCGGTTGCGGCGTACCGACGAAGGGCACGCCAAAATCCACATAATACAACGCCCCTTCCGGGCCAACTTTCAAGTCAACAATTTCGCCGTAGGGGCCATCCTCGGTAGCGTCGGGCGGCTCAAAGTAGTGGGAGCCAGTGACATCGCCATTGCTATCAAAGGTCAGGTAACGAATCCAGTTTTGTACAAGATAGCTGGCGGGGAACTGTGCCCCGTTGTAAACCGGCCCGCCGATAATCGAGGCGTCGCGGCCGTTGTGGGAATATTCAAAGAGGGGGTTGGTCATGCCGGTGATGCCGCAGGTTCCACCGCACAAGGGCCAGCCATAATTGGCCCCGGCGATGCCCCGGTTAACCTCTTCCAGGGCTGCCCCGTGATTGTCGCCGTTGTCAGAGATGATCATCTCACCATCAAACGGGTTGAAGGTGAACCGGAACGGGTTGCGTAACCCGCGTGCCCAGATGGCGTCCAGGTTGGGGCCAGCCCCATCGTAAAATGGGTTGTCGGTAGGGATGGAGCCATCCGGGTTGAGGCGCAATAGCTTGCCGCGAAAGCTGTCGAGCCGCTGGGCTACATTGGCCGAACCAGAGCCAGTGTCATAATGGTCGCCCGTGGCGATATACAGCTTACCATCCGGGCCAAAAGCTAAGGCCCCCCCATGATGCCATAAACCGGCGTCTACATTGTCCTGCCACAGTTGGAATTCGCTACCGGGCAGGGTACTGTTGCCGCTGGCGGTGAAGCGGGCCACACGATCCCGTATGGGGGTGTTGGCGGTGTAAAAAACGTAGTAATAGCTGTTGTTGGCGAAATCCGGGTCGAGCACCAACCCCACCAGACCACGTTCGCCCTGATCGGTATTGATGTTGCTGATTTGGTGAAACGGGACGGGGTCTACCTGGGTGGCCCCTGGCTGGGCGACATGGATGGTTCCGTCCCGTTCGGTGATGAGCATCCGGCCATCGGGGGTGAAGACGATGGAAGTGGGTTCGTTGAGGCCGACGATCCAGAGTTGGTTTTGGAAGCCAACTGGGGGCGCGGCCGCGGCAATGGCCTGGGTGAGCCGGGCCTGGAACAGTTGGGAGCCACTGAGTAGCCCGAAGAGAAAGAGGGTGGTGATGAGAAGCAGGTGGAGTACGCGGCCGCGATGGTTGGCTGGTTGCTGTTGGCTGATTGACATGGTTGATCCCGGTGAAGTGCGCGGTGAATAATTGGGTAAGCGTTCAGTCCCTCTGGTGAAACAACCTTCCGAAGGTTTCGTTAGAGTTATTGACCAGTGGAACAAACCTTCGGAAGGCTGAACGGTTACATAATTGCTCTGGTGAAGAGAAATTCTAGGTCGCCCGATTGGTGACGTCAATTGAGATATAAGTTTGGTGGGCAATGGTTTAGTCTGGGGCGGTTATGGCTATTGAGGTGAGAAGGACACGCCCATTGGCCGGGTCTGCGGCCGCGCCGCTAACAGGCAAACGTATACCACTGTCTGGCTCGAAAAAACCCACCCACAAATTATATTGCCCTGGTAACACATCGGGGCCGATCAATAGTTGGCGATTGTCTAATAAAACCTCATCCATCCGCCAACTCAGGGTCGGGCGGCTGCCGTTAACCGGCACGCCGGTGGCCTGACCCCACACATTTTCCTGGGCATCTACCAGATGCACAAAGACCCAGATAATTATCCTTGATGTTCTGTTGGGCCTGCCAGTAAAGGGTCAAATCCAGGGTGTCACCCGGTTGGGCGGTGGTGGCTGAGAGCGCGTAACCGGGCAGTTCCACCAGAACCGGTTCGCCAAACTCCGCCTGTAGGGGGTTGGGGATGGGGGTAATTCGGTGACGAGCGGCCAGGGTTCGACCAGTAGATTTTCGGCCAGGCGGACTGGCTTTCCCACCGGGTCGCCCGTGGCTGTCAGCAAAACAAGCTCCACGTAGGCATCATCACCTGAGGCCAACCCCGGAATTTGAGTGGTATGACCCCCTCTGCCAACGCTCCTTTAACCCATTGTGAAGTGGGGTAACTGGCGCGGGTGGGGGGTGATTGTTTCTGCCAGCATCTCTCCTGGCCGTTCATCAGCCGGGTCAACAGTTGGTAATCCTGAGTGGGGGCGCGCCGAGCCTGCCAGATGAGCTGTAGGGGTAGGAGATGACCGGGACGTAGGGCGGTAGCGGGTAGCCGGAAACCAAATAAGGTAAGGGGGCCAATGCCACTTTCTTGGAGAGTGAAGGGAGCACGGTTGCCAAGGCGTCGGTCCAACATCGTACCTGGGGTCACCTGCATCTCGCCCAACCAGACATCCAGGTGCCCGTTTTGGTCTGACAAGGGTTGTCCAGCGGGATTTGTGAGTCGTAGCCAGACAGTGTAATTGCCGCGTGGCAGACTGGCGGGCAAGGTAATCTCCTGGTCGAAACGGCTCATGGTTGTATCGGATTCCGATGTGGATAAATATTCAGACATTAAGCTGGTATCATAGCTGAGTCCAGATATGGCCGTTTCATCCTGCCAGCGCAGAGAGAGGCTGTACTGGCCCATCTCGGCGCCGGTTTGTGACCAGTAACTCTGTAGCCACCCTGATTCTCCAATCTGGAGCGTGTGGGGTAGGGTGAGGCCATGCAAATGCAGGGCATCTCCGAAGGTGTGATCGAGGAGAGGGATGGTGGTGGGCAGGCTGTTACGGTTGGATTAGGCAGGTAGGCTTCCAGGCGCACGGAGAGCCACATGTGGGGAATTGCCTGGCCCCAATGGGAAGCCAGTTTTCGACGGCCCATTGGGGCAATGAAGCGACGGGGAAGCCGGTGCGGGGGGTGGGCTGGGTGAGAAACCAGATGCGCCCGGTGGTGGCGGCTCCGGCGGCGGCGAGTTCGTTCGCGGCCGCGGCCGCATCTTGTTCGCCATACAAAGGAATGGCCCGCCAGGGAGCGGCCCCGTTGTAGTAGTAAGCGAAGGTGAAACTGATGAGGGTGTCGTGGAGAATGATCAGATCGTCCGCGGCCGCGTGTTCATTCAGGTAAAGGGCTACGCCGCGCACATCGTCACGCACCAGTTGGGGGGAGGTAAACTGGGCCTGGAGCCAATCTATTTGGATGGCGACGGCGACGAGGCCCAGGCTCCAGACCAGAAGCCGTAACCAGCGGGGTTGGGTGAAGGTGAATGCGGCCGCGAATAGAATCAAGAACGGTGGTAGGCCAATGAGCAGATGGCGAGTTCCGTTGTACAGAGGATTAACCAATGAAAGGAGTTGTAACAAACCTAGTGGAATAAGCTGATAGCCGAGGACGAGGAGTGCCGGTGACCGCTTTTGTCGCCAGAGCCAGAAAAATCCGCCCAGGGCCAGGAGTAAGGCAGGCCAGAGGCGGCTCCAGGGGTGGGTAAGGCTACGACTCATGCCTACGGCAAAGGCGCTGAGGGCGTGGTAGGCCACCGTGCCCGGTGGAATATAGTTAAAATCTATCTGTTGCCCGGCGCGGAAGCGGTCCAGCCCAATGAAGATGGCGGGGAGCAGAATCAACAGGCTGAGGGCCAGACCGGCCCAGAACCAACGCTGACGTAATAAGTGGGAGAGTTGTTGTTTTCCCCAGTTCAACGATGTTGTTACGGTGAGAGCCACCAGGCCATAGGCGAAAATGAAGAAGCCAAAATAATGGCTGTAGATGCCCAGCAATCCGGCGACGGCCCAGAGCCATAACCAGCGTCTGGCCTGGGGGCCACCCCGGATGAAACGCCAGAGGCCATACAGGGAAAACAGGTTGAGGGTGATGAGCAGGCCGTAGTTGCGCAGTACCTGGGATTGCCAGACGTGGAAGGGGGAGATAGCTAAAAGGAACGCGGCCGCGAGGCCTGCATTTTTCCCTACACCCAGGGCGGTTAGTTGGTAGATGAGCGGAATAGCTAACAAAGCCAGCAGAACCCCACCGTAGCGCAAAGCAAAAACGGTATCGCCGGTCAGGATGCTCCAGCCATGCAGTAACAAGAAATAGAAAGGTGGATTGGTGTCCCGGGTATCCACGCCATCTACGGTGATGATGTTTTGTAGTTGTTGGCTGACAGGCTGGTGGATGCGATAAAGACTTAGCCCTTCATCGCTCCACATGGATTGCCCGTCCAGGTGATAAACGCGGATAGCGAAGGCTAACAGGAGGATGAGAAAAAACGGAACGCGGCTCAAATGAGGGTGGCCCATCACCGTAAATAACAGTCTCGCCGGTTTGTAAGTCACGCACGTGAACAAATACCTGATAATCCACGGAGAGTGGTGTTGTAGCGGCCCAGGTAAATGTAAGCGGAATTGTAGAGCCAATCTGCCAGATTGAGGTGTATTGGGAATTTACCAGGTGCAGGTCTGACGTTGTGGGTAAGTCGGTGATGAATTGCTGGGTGGCTGGTTGCACCAGGCGCACCGCCTCAATGAATGTGTGGGACAAACGGTTGCCTGCTTTATCGGTCGCCACCAGACGACGATCATTTTCTTCGTCAAACCAGCCAACTTCGAGGCGGTAGACCAGGGTCTCTGCCAGATCAAGGTATATAGGGATATGAATCTTTTCACACCAGACCTTTCCTGGTTCCCATAAGCTGGTGGGGTAACGCCCTTCGCCAGGATAGGAGCGGCGTGAAACGACGAGTTGGTTTTCTGGACCTGTGACCTGCACCATCACGCTGTACTCTTGTTCGACGGTAGTCAAAGCCTGCCAGCAGAGTTCAATTTGGAGTATGTTGCCCGCATTGACGGTTGTTTCTTGAGTTGTAAAACGAATCAATTCGGCAAAGGGTGTTTGGGCTGTTTCACCAAATCGCCAGCCTATAGACGGGGGTAGGGCCGCAATTTCCGCAGGTGTGAGAGTTGTGTGGGTGTAGGCGGGCCGAATGAGGATAACAGGGGTCAAAATGCCGAGCGCGGCTACATAAGCATAAACCAGCCAGGGCAAACGGGGGTGGAGACTTTGCCACCCTAAAATGAGGAAGAGAGAAATGGCACTGATCAGGGGGAAAAGTAAACGACCATAAGGGGCAATGACTCGGTGCATCCAGCTTTCCAGAGAGAGCATGTTGATGAGTAGGCTTATCAAGAGCAAACCTAATAAAACAAGGGTGGTGGCCGATGGCCTATTTGATGGGTGACGCCACCAAAGCCAAATTGCGCGTAGCCAACCAACCAGAGCCGCAAAAAGTAAGCCAAAAAAGAGGGTGTAAGGCCATCCCCCCGGCCAAGGTCCCAGACGAATGGTGCTCCAGCCTAGGGCTAACCAATAGGAGCGCCAGACTTCCTGCCAGCGATACCAAAAGGGATCCAGGCGGTCGCCGGGGGCGATAGCCCAGGGTGTTTGATCATGGGGGTTGAGGCCAAAGGGTGATCCTGGGTTAACCAGTTATGCCCCAGCCACCAGCCCGATACAACCAAGATTCCTAGAGTAAATGCCAGACCAAATGGCACGGTTTGGCCTAAGGTGCGACGCCCGGAAAGCCATAACCAGGCCAGCCCCAGCCCATGGGTAAGGCTTAAGGTGAAGGCACTGACTTTGGTCAGCCCTGCCAACCCGAAAATGATGCCCACAATCAGGCCCCACTAAGGGGGGCGGGTTTTATACTGGCGCAGGTAAAGGGCAAAAAGCCAGAGGGCCAGGGTACTGAGCGCGGCCGCGGGGATGTCATTTGAGGCCATGCTACTAATAAAAATGACCTGTGGCGTGACAGCGACCAAAAAAGCCGCCCCCAACGCAATAGATCGTGGTTCTGGCCATATCTGACCGTACCAGCCCGTAAACAGCTAACAATCAACAAGGTCCCAAAACTAAGGGTAACGCCACGGGCCAGGTAAAGTGCCAGCCAACCACCACGCAGCGGTTGAGTATCGCTGGGATAATGAATAGCACGGTTATCATTATCAAAGTCGCTACGGGGCAGCGGGCCAGTAAAATGGGGGTTCGGTCGGTAGACGGCGGCGGGATTGGTGATGTCAATGAAACGGGCGGGTAGGGAAGCAATGAAGTAATAGAAAGGGGGCTGACCCGATTCCTGTTCTACACCCGTTTCCCAGGCGGCGTCTCCTTTGGGGAGGCAGGCTGCCTTCAGTAATGAGCCATTTAATGTAGGCAAAATGCTGGGCTTCATCGGGACCTTCAAACGGGGGAACGAGCCACAAATAGATGATTCCTAAAACAAGAAAGAGACCAACAATGCCACTAAGTAGAAGGGCCTGTGGCTTTATGATAGGGTGACGTGTGAGCATAGTGAACTTCGGTTCTGGGTAATTTCCCTTTGGGCAGATCGTTTTTCATTCAAGCTGTTCACTTGAACGGCGCGAAGATATACATCATATTGGGCTTAATGACCAGTAGGATAGGTTAATCGTGAAGATTTTCTTAGAACCACGCCCAGTTTTTTAGGGCAACACCGTTACATCATAAGGCAGTGCCGGAATGATTTCTCGGTTACTGCGAAACTCCTGTACATAACCTACCACCTGTACCCGTGTGCCTGGTACGCCCAACACGGTATTGTTGGTGATGCGATTCAGGGTGTTGTTCCAGATAAAGACCAGGATTTCACCGCTCTCGTCGGTGACAAATACTTGGCGCCACTGCTGGTTCCTTCTACCCGGTTGATTTGTCCGATGACGGTAACGCGCTGACCCATGTGGTCGCCCAGGCTACCGATGGCCTGTATGGGTGGTAGAGTGCCCGCGACCGCGACCCTGACATCACCCCCAAAATCCGGTTCCACCTGCCACTCCCCCTCAAATTGGCCCACCGTGCCGGTGGCTGTTACCGTGGCTCCTAGATTAAGGGTTGGCGCATCCCAACAATTGTCGTACACATTACTCCACATGAGTAATGTGACCTGACCGGTGCCATCGCTCAGGGTGAATTTGTAGCCCCCAGCAAAACTAGCGGTGGCGACGACCTGGCCAGACACCATTACTTCACTACCCAGATGGTTGGGAATGTCGCCAATGGACAGGGTAGACGGAACAGTGGGTTGGGGAATAGGTGTATGCGTGGGGCGTGGCGTAGGTGTAGCAGGTGTTGTTGGGGTGTGACTTGGGATTGAGGTAGGTGTAGGCGATGGGGAACGACAGTATCGGTAGGTATGGATAGTCTGGTGCTGGTTGGGGATGGGATGGTGGTGCTGGTATTGATGGGATTGGGGGTAGCTGTGGCGAGAGTGGGGGTCGCGGCCGCGACCATTTGGGTTGATGTTGCGGCCGCGACTGTCGGTAAGGGATTGTTAGAACAGGCCGATAAAGAATAAACAGTGAAACAGAGGGTAAACAAAACCGTTTTAGGATAGTAGCGACAAAACTTCATTGCATCCTCCCTGGGAATTGGTTAATAAAACGATTTAACTGTGATGACATTTGGAAACCCAAAACTCACAATTTTAGTCTAGGGCACAGAGCAAATCGTATCGAGTGTTCTCAAATGAAAGCCACGATCAATCATTCCTAAACACCAAAAATTCTTGTTAATAGGTTTCACTCAAACCTCTGGCGTCTTATGAGCTCAAAAATGAGATAAGGACTAGATGAATAGATAGCACCTGTTACCCACTCATTTAGTTAAGGTGCATTATTCCCCTGAATAGAGGCGTGCAGACCTGACTGGTTTCCAAAACGAATCAAGGGCTCCCTGGGTACAGAACTTGGTATCACCCGCTCGTCACCTCTACGGGTTGATAATTTCAAACCCGTCTAGCACCTCTCCGGCAAAGCCATTGGCTGAGCCATCCCAATACATCGAGAAGGTGCAGGTTGTGGTACTACCCAACGAACCAGCGGTACAAATGAAAATGTCCGCGCCATCGCCACTGACACCGGTCACGCTAAACGCGCCCAGTGTCGAGAGATACACATTCCCATTGGCGGCGGTCCAGGAACCGTCCACATCTTCACTCGTCGTGGTGCTCAACCCCACATCTGAGCCATCAAAGTGTAAAGCCCAGGTTCCGCTGGTTGTTGAGCCTAGTGCCGTAGGTGTAAAGATCGCCAGGTCCTCATCTAGGCCAGATGCGCCAGTGACACTGAATGACCAAGCGTACTGATGATGATCTTACCATCTGCCGCTACATCTATGGCGTCAATATCCTCATCCGCCGTGGTCAGCCCTACGTCCGAACCATCGAAATAGAACTGGAAGGTTCCACTCGTGGTACTGCCCAAAGAAGTAGGAATGAAACGGGCGATGTCGGAGTCTTCAACCGTCCCTGCCCCAGAAACGGTAAACGAGGCAGAATCAAAGCTCATCAAGATCGAACCATCATCCAGGAAAGCAAAAGCATTGACATCGGTACTACCGAGACCTACATCTGAGCCGTCAAAGACCATTGACCAGACACCTGTACCTGTGTCATAAGCGAGAATATCTTCATCAGCAAAGGCGACCCCACCAGCTGTGCCGCTGGTGCTGGAACTGGCATAGATCACATCGTTGCCACCAGGAACAGGGGTGTTGGTAGGCGTGGGTGGTATGGGTGTGTTGGTCGCCGTGGGTGGAACGGATGTGTTGGTGGCTGTGGGCGGAACAGATGTGTTTGTTGGCGTGGGAGCGACTCCGGCGGTGCAGATTTCCAGACTCCAACTGTTCAGCGTACCCGGATCACCGGCGGTGTAGTAATCGTTGACGGTTAGTACCCAGGTTCCGTTGCTGTTCTGCCCATCAAAGGCCGCCAAAGCGTTGTTGGGGGTGAAGGTTCCGCTGATGGTGGGTGTAGAACCGGCACACTGATTCTCTACGGGTAATGACGCTTCATCATCCAGGGTGGCGACGACGTCATCACCGCTACAGCCATAGGTGCTGGCAGGTACACCAGGACGATCCAGGACGGTCACGCTGGTGCCTGTACCCTGGTTGGTGATGGTCATGCCAATGTCGCCCACCCAGACGTGGGACATGTTGACGGTGAAGTTCACATCGGCAATGGTGCCACCGCCACTGACGGTGAGGTTGGAGTTGATAGAGGCCACGCCATTGGGCAGGCTAATCGGCACGTTGGTGCTGTTGTAAACCGTGCAGGTGGTCGGGCCAGGGGTGTTGGTGGCCGTGGGGGACGGGCCAGGGGTGTTGGTAGGTGGCGGGCCTTGACAGGCAACGGGTAGATCAAACGCCTGGGTGCCGTCGCTTCGACTACCGCTACTGCCCTGGCTGGCGCTAAAGCCTAAACCACGTTTGGCAAAGGCTGTCCAGATAAGACATTGGTTGGCCCCACCGTAATTATTTTGATCGGCTAAGAGGATGGCGTTACGGGCATCCACGAAACCGGGGCTACAGGGTTGCAGTTTCATGCCATCAATCACCAATTGGATGGCTATGTTGTTGCCGGCTGTACCATTGTAGAAATCGGTGCTGAAACCATATTGGTTAACCAAACCCCAGGTGACTTCCCACAACATGGCGGCCCAGGTGGAACCGACACCATGAGGAATGGCGGCGGTTTTGATGGTGTCATAAGTGCGGGGATCGACGGACATGTTGGTACTGTAGGGATGGGTACGGATACCAACACCGGTGGTGGGCTGACCTAGGGCATAGGTTCCAATGCCGCGACTGTTGGTACCTTGATCGCCTGCTTCCATCGTCAGCATAAGACCAAGCCAGTCGCTCCAGCCTTCACCGCCCTGTTCCTGGTTGCCTAAACAACTGGCCGCGCTGGGGCCACCCGTGAGGCGGTTAGAAATGCCATGACCATATTCGTGGATGATGATGCCATTGTCGAAGTCACCATCCCGCTGTGGACTGGTCAGGTTCCAGAGGTACATCTGCATACGCGGATTGCCACCATCGGCCGGGGTGGCGAAGTTGGCATTGTTGGTGCCGCCGCCATCTTGGGCTTCGGCGTTGACGGAGTCACTGGCGGCTCCACCGTTGCCGTAGTTGTTTTCCTGGAAGTTACCACCGGCTTCGTCGAAGCCGTATTGGTAAAAGACATCGTGAATGATGTTGTTCCAGTAGAACAGATTGGTGATGGCGGCCGGTCGGTAGGTGCTGGGCTGTTGGGCTAAGTCCACCGGGAAATCGAAGTTGAGGGTGGCGCCACCATTGGCCCGAGCGGCATCACCGCCAGTGGGGGTGTTGCTGTTGTTCGAGTCTTCGTAGGCGTCTACGTTGTTACCCCGGCTGTAGTTGGTTTCGGCTCCGGCGACGCCGTTGGTGTCGTGCCAGCCAAAGGGGGAAGCGGTCAGGTTGGCGGGGTCAACTTGTAAGGTGCGGCCGCCGTGGCTGGGGCTTTCGACGGGCATGGCGTAGACGCGGTATTGGTCAGGGGCCAGGGGGTCGGCGGCGATGGCGGTGGTATCGTGAGATTCCGCGGCCGCGACCGTGTTCGCGCCCCCTTCATCATGAGCACCAAAATTGTCATGGACGACATAGTTCGACTCATCCAAAACAGCGCCATCGTTGGCACTAATGCGGGTACTCCACCAGTCATGGGCGTCCAGGGTGTAAATTTCCACCTGCCAGGCCAGCCGTACCGTGCCATCGGGCATGGGTTGGTAAACCAGTTGGGCGGGAATGGGTTCCAGGGAGATGCCTGCGGTGTTGAAGACAACTTTTTGGGCCGCACCAGCCAAACTTTCCTGAACAACCAGCTCTTCTTTGAGGGTTAAACCGTAGTGAGTGGCAACGGTAGTCACGGCCATGACCGCGGACATTGTTGCTTCTGTTTCAGTAACTGCTTTTGCCAAGCCGGCCACAAACCGTGTACCCACATTGATCACACTGCCATCAGCCGCGATATTGACGTTAATATAGGCGTTATGAACGTCAATGCCTTTGTATTGTTGTTTCAAATAAATATGGGTTGTGCCATTATGGTCACTGACATATTGATCCGTGATAACGAATTCGGCTAGATCAGATTCTTCTAGACGTAAGTCGGCCCGATGCTCCCTGATATACGCCAGCGCAATATCTAAGGCGCGACCCGTATTGGGACCGGTTAAGAAAGTAACTGCCCCGATAGCCGGGTTGGGTGGTGAATCTACGGCTGAGACCTGAGGTGTGCTAAGGAGCAAACTCAGAAAGAACAACAACAATAACAGACCAAGAAGCTTGATCCCTGAACTGAACTTCGACTTGTGCATTTTGTCCTCACCTCTGTTGATACACCGTTACCTAATGTCGGCGGCTTTATAGAACCTGGCTTTAGCCACCTTGCCACATTGGATAGGTCAAGGCTTAGGCAATCCAAATAAGATCACTTTAGCATTGAGACCCGTTTCCAGTTGAATGAATGAGGTATCAGAAACAAACCGTGCCCACACAACCCGGTTTTTCCGGAGTCATGTGGGCACGGTCACAAGAAGAAGTTTGCCAATGTGCTTAACTCTCCCTACATTATCTAATTTTCGTGAACGACAAAGGTGTATGAATTGTAACCTGAACAAGAATAGTTCAATTCTTGGGATTGAACCATTCTAAATTTGACGCAAGGGCAGTATAACCAGTGAAAAGAATCTGTCAATGAAATAACGGGGGCTATTTGGGTACTGGAGGGGGTAAGAGAGGCGAGGGGACGGTTTTTTGTCCGGCTCATGGCGACAGGTCTTTACTCATTCACCCACATGAGGCGGGGTGTGGCCCAGCCAGCCCAATCGCCCGTAGCCTCACCCGCCAAACCAGTTTCGGTAGCCAGCGTAGAGTTACGGTTTGACCGGCATAAGCGGCTAACGATAGTTGGACATTGTGCCAGCCATAACCTGATTCATCATTATTCAGATGTTGGCGGAAAAGTTCGGTTGTTTGCCCTGCCTCATCAGACACCTTGAGTATGAAGGTGACACCATCCCCTCCCCAACCCCTGCTTTGCGGATCCAAGCCAAGCGTAGCCTGGAAAACAACTGGTTCGGGTGGTAATTCCAGGGGAAAAGAAGCAGTCGTTGGGGGATGGATAAACAACTTACGTCACGTTTGTCCCCATTTTCGGGCATCAAAAACGTGCGTACATTAACTGGCTCAGGTGAGTTTTCGTCATTAACTTCAACCAGGCCCATCTGAAAACGATGTAATAAATCTTCATAAGTAAGTGCAGTCAGGGCAATTGACGATTTATCGTCATATAGCAGTATGACTGACGCCATATCCCTGGCCAATGCCTCGTTATTATTAGCCAACAAGAGGGGTATTTCTGTGGCAAGCCCATGTAAAAGGGTTTCAGTTAATTGTGATCTTATGCCGTGGGGGGGATTTTCTGGGCACTGCTCAACCGACCGTTCTAACCATGAATAAGCAGGCCAATAACCCTCTTTGACGATAGATAAAGCCGCGAGATCCTGATACAAAAGGCACTGATGTATTGCTTCCATCGGCAGTGTAAGAAATGCTTCATAAAGATTGATCATTTGCTGGAGCGTCTCTTCGTCTGGGGCGGAATCTTCAATAATGAAAAGGTTAGACTGAAACGGGGTAACTTTGAGGGAAGGGCGCGAAAATTCCAGCGGCACTGTCCAACTAGAAACAATAACCCACACGGTAACACCCTGTGCAGGTAAATCAGCAAGTTGTTCGGGTGATAAGGCGTGCCCACCTAAAAAAAGGTAATTTTTATCGGCGACGGGCAAATAGTAAGGTAATGAGGCGGATACAGTGTTAAAGCCATTCGGAAAACTAAGCGATAGACCAAGAACGACATCATTCTCGTCTGCTTGTGTGTCCAGGTATTGGGAATGCCACGCCAATCCTCAGCAATATGTTCATGTTCTCTTTGAATAAATGGCTGGCTCATAAGAGCTAAAGTAATGGCCAGGGTGGATGAGGCCAGTAAAAACGCCCATTTTTTTCTGTGCTGGGACAACGGCCATAAGAGCGTTGTGGGTATAATCGCCACCAGTAGCAATAAGAAGGGAAAGGTGTAAATAACGTACCGGGCATACGCACCGCGAGCAATCCCCAAAATCTGAATCAACAAAAACGGTAATGCCAGAGAAGTGACAAGAAAGACGATCTCGGCCCACTGTCGCTTAATCAACCATAAAATGAAACTGAAGGCTATTAAAAAGGGCAAGACTGCGTAAATTTGGTTGTCATACAGGGCGAAGGTATGAAAACTGATTCGCAACCATTCTGATAATGTTGTGGCTGGACCTGTACCAGAAGCAAGGTCTTGACCCACATTTCGCTGGAAAGATGCTAATAACCTGGAAACCCAGGGGAGATATAGAATAAGAACAAGCGCGGCCGCGACCGGAATATATTTGATAGAGGCATATTGTTTTTGCCAGGCCTGCCACACGCCCCAGGCCGTCATTATTGTCGCCTGCGTCGCTAAAACAACAAAAGCGCCATAATGGGTATACAAATTAACCGCTGTTACCACCGCATACATCAACCACATTCGCCAACTGGGGCGTTTCATGGCTCGTACCAGCAAAATATAAGAGAGCAGAGACAGAGCCATTAACAAGGTGTAATGGCGAGCCTCTTGTGAATATTTAAGGTGATAGGGTGACAAAACCAAAAAGGCCGCCCACAGGCCCAGCCAGGGTTGTTTAAGTGTTTTCCCTATTTGGATGGTCAGGGCAATACCCAAAATGCCCGCAAATAAGGCGGGTAAGCGCACGGTAAATTCACTTTCCCCGAATAGCTGAATGGATAACCAGGTCAGGATATAAAAGAGGGGGATGATCGCGGGCCGATGAAATGGCTGTTTTCAGGTCACTGTGAGAAAACCGGATTGTCAGTATCTCATCAATCCAAAAGCTGTCGTGGGCTAAGTGGTGAAGGCGTATAGCCGAACCCACCAGAATCACAACCAGGCAGAAAATAAACCAGGATTTGGTCAGTTTTAGGTCTGAATTCATTCGCTACCTTCGCCTTCGTCTGGCGTAACGCTGTATTTTAGGCCGTGAGGATAACTTTCCACAAACCTCACCGGAAACGGATCGCCACGAGGACATCTTGCTACACTGCATATGACTTTGTAGGGCAAGTCCCCGCCAACTAAATCTCAACCCCAGGCAAACCATGCACACCAATAGCAGTGATAGTTCCCCGGCGTGGGGCAAGTCGTGGTCGAGTAGCCCCCAGATCGTCTGCACGATCAGCACATCCTCATCGGGCATAACGTTGGTAGGTGATCCACGCATCAGACAATCGGTGATGAACCGCCAGGTCAGTTCCAGCCCATGCACGATCTCGGCGGCGGTATGGGGTGGGTTGTCGGCGTCATCCCACCGGAGCAGTGGCGTTAGCTCCGCAGTCCCCTCGCCTAGGTGCGGTGCAGATGCAGGGCACGCCCAAAGACGATATGTTCAGCAATTTCCCCAGGCGTGCGTAGACCAGGTAGGATCCGTCGCTGTAGTTGTTCCTCGGTGAGCGGCGCGATGGCACCCCGGGCCTCTTGGGGATCTTGCCAACTTTCGAAGGCACGCGCCTCTGCTATCGTTCTCTTGTCATTTCCTCTACTCCCTTACGGTGGTATGTCGCCAGGCATGTCTCGCACGATTCACGTGCCTGACCCAATCTTCCCGCTGGTTTTCGTTGCATTGCCATCTATCCGGTTCACATACCGCAGTACGAGGGATCGAGGCCAATTTAGAAACACGGACGGTTGCCATTCGTGAGAAGTCATGGTATTCGAGGTGACGTACTTGGTTGCCGCGTTGACGCCAGGCCATGCGGCCGCATGTTGCGGCCAGTACGGCGCCCCAATTTCAAAGGTTTTGCGCCCTAATAACAGGTCGAACGGCATGTTCATCTGCCTTCTCAGGGCCGTTCCCAGAATCGCGTCGGCATATGGACTTATCCACCCGCCCCGCCATACGCGAAGCCGCCGCTGGTATCTTCGTCTGGCCCGCCTGGGGCTTGTATGACACCATCAAGGGAGATATGTTCAAGCACAATAACTTTTCTCATGACTGAGTTCCTCCAACATCTGGATTACTAGCTCATCACAAATGTTCCTTGATTGTTCTGATGCTTTTGTGCGCCTAACCCTCGAATTAAGCTGTGCCGCGAAGCGGCGTCGGCTTGAATGAATTGTTAGGCCCCTGACTGCGCCCGATGGTATGCCACAAGAGCGTTGGCATGACCATGTCCAATCTTGTGTTCAGACTTGAGATGAGCCACCTGCTCCATGTGCTTCTTGTCCTGAAGAGAGTCGAGGATATTGAACCAGTGCGCCACTGGCTTTCCGTACGTTTTCTCTATCGAGGGAAAGTAAGAAGCGGGACCTTTGACCTTTTCGTCGCTTGTCATTGTCATCTCCTATGACCTACATAGGGGCCAAACGTTCCGGTTTAGCGGCAGGCCGGGTGGGACCGCCCGTTGCAACCAGTTGTCAGGCCCGCGCCGCTTTCGCGGCGACAAAGTAACCAATCAACGCCAGGCAAATTTCTTAATCTTTGCAAGTGCCGCCTGTACAAACTCAATTGTTATTATCAGGTTTTACCATTAGGATTTTGCTCACACAAAGTCGCAAAGAGATGCACGTAGCGTCTTGGTGTTTTTGTGTGAGATTGAAGGACAACTTGTTCGTAAGCCCAGCCCATTGTTATTTTGCTGTTTAACTGCATCGGGCTACCGTTTTTTGGCTTCTTGGGCTTAGGCTCAGGGAGAAGGGCTGCCGTATCGAGCAGCACCTGACGCAAGAGGCCAGGATCGTCGAGTAGCTCATCAGCCACGGGATATGGTTTGGCCCCAGGATAGGGCGGTCTCGCCGGGAGGTCTAGCCCATGCTTGACGAGCGCCTCGGTGGTTTTGATGAAGAAGCTGTTGTCGCACGCCAGGGCCAGGAACTTTCCGTCCAGGTGGAATCCATACTCGCCAAACATTTTTCGCCCTGTCAACCGTCCTGGGAGACCTGCCTGATCCAAGATGTACTCAACAAAGCTGAAGTCTGTAGCCATTTAATGATCTCCTCACTGGATTAAATGCGCTCGAATCTGACATGATTATACTGTGCAGGTGCGGCACAAACTCTGGAAATTCGCCCTAAAGTATGGGTTTCCCGCTTGACTGTACCGGGTTGCCGCAGAACAAAGGGGGCAAACAGCCCATCAACCAATTGGTTGATACAGTTTCTCACAACCAGTTGATCACATAATCCATCCCTTATCAGCCAAAATTCAACAGTTCGGTTGGTTATTTTTTCCCAGCCGACCGTTATTCTGTAGACATCTTACACGAACTAACCAGACAGAATCAGATAGGAGAATGTCATGAAACAAGAAACTTTTGTCAAATCAGAACAGGCCAAAGAGAAACAACAAGCCGGACAGTGGACGGGTGCGGTCATGATCCTCGTGGGCGTGATCTTCCTTATGGGGACATCCGGGATCACTATCTTGGGATATAGCCCCTCGATGCTGTTCGCCCTGGTGCCTGTGTACGCTATCGGCGCGGCGGCCTACAAGTGCTATAAGGAAGAAGGCCGCCTGACACGCCGTGTCTTCGCCATTGCTGTTTTCGCCCTGGTGCCACTCGCTTACATCGCCGCGATGGTGTTGGGCTTCAGTGTCTCTGGCCTTTGGCCGCTGGGCATCATCGCGGTTGGCGTCTCATTCGCCTTATTTGGCACCGGCAAAGCTAACGAGGGAGGTAACGATGGCACCCGTTTGGGTATGTGAATTTTGTATTGTTGGCAAGGATTGATCCAATCGTGGGAAGGATTTTGC
>JADJUV010000042.1 GCA_016716885.1 Candidatus Trichofilum aggregatum
GCTCAGTCTGTTCACATTGTTCGATATAACTCTGCACCTGAGCTAATACGTCAGCTTAAAGGCCTTCCACTCCAGCAGATAATCCTTACCTACTCCTTCCATGTCCATCTGCCAGACCTGGAACGAACCACGTCTCTTATAGGGCGTCTTCCAACAACTGCCCATGAGAACGCTGTCGTAAAACCACTTACGCAACTCAAAATAGTCATCAACAAAAACTGGAACGTCTGCCAGCTCCTGTCACTAATTTACGCGTTCATTCCGCCACCGATAACGCTGATGCCTGGCTTGACCAACCCAAGCAAAACTCAGCAGGGAAACCTGGTAAACGGTACGCTCCTTCCCCCTTAACACCAGGCGAAGGTTCGTAATATTAAAGCCAACAGTTCCATCCTTCATCCCATCACAGGTTTCAAGTTCGACCTCCAACGTAGGCGGTAGTCGTCTGCCGCTCATTTGGACAAAGATATGTCCCTTTACGGTCGCCAACTTCGTTCCTGTAACTTTTCGCTTCACTCCCAGTCGCCTCTACATACCGGCACAAATCAAGCTATCATCCCAATATCGCGTGTTAGGCGATACCATCCATTCCCTCATCTACCCCTTCCAGGCAAATGGGCGGATGTACCCCAAATAGGTTTTTCGCCAACGCAATGCACCGCGTGGTTTCGCCACATGATCACGGTATATCCAATCAATGGGCAGGACAGTGCGCAGCCATCGTGCTGCACCTTGCCGCAGCGGTTTGAGCATTTGCCGATTAACAGGTTTACCTAAAAGCCAATCCCGCACCGCAAGCTGGTTTTCATCCTCAATCATCTGTTCACTGGTTTCACGCTGCTGATAAAAACGAACCAAAGGCTCAACAGGGATATCCACCTGTTCCGAAGTAATAGAAAATGCCGTCAGAAGAAATTCAGGCAGAGAAACAAGTTTGCCGCTCTCTGATTGCAACAGTGGTCCATAGAACTCGCATAATCGCGCCAGACGATTATCCTCCACCCTGGCAATATACTCTGGCTGTGCAAAATCTATAAGAACTTGCAGAATCTCTTCGCCTTCGGTCACGCGCTGCAAAATCTCATGTAAGTAACGCACAAAGTAGCGAACCTTTCCTTTTCCAGCTGGCAACGCACGAAAAATGCGCACCAACAGTTCCCGTGTAAACGGGTAAAGAGGCAATCCAGGCACGGGTTTGCTATTTATCTCTGCCAGATAGCGAGCAGCAAACTCGTCACAATTTGCCTCGGTCAGGATATAAGATTCCTTGCCTGTCTCATCAGACAACCACATTTTTCCCAGGCGGTCATCTACCGTGTCCAAGTAAGCAATACGCTGCAATAAGCCGCGGCCCCGTTGACTATCCTCAAATGCGGCTGGGGTTAACCCCAAGACAACATCCCAATTCCCTGCTTCCAAAGTCAACAAATAATCCAGCAGATCCGTAGCGAAAATGTTCAGAGACTGCACCAAATCATCCACCAGCAAGATCGGGCGATGCCCCTGCGTTTGGCCACAATAGTGCGAAATGCGCTGCATAGTGTCGTTCAGTGACAACCCTTCAAGCAGGTGATCACGAAAAGCCGTGGTTAACTGGTGGCGAAATTGCTCATACTCGATAGGAACGGGCAGAGAGGTTTCCCGTAGAATAGTGGTCCACGTTTCCTGCCCGATAAGCTCAACACTTGTCTGGTCATCAAGCGCCGCAGGCTCAATGGCTAAAATCCGATCCACGTGAGGCTGTAACGCATTCAGCAAGCGGTAAAACAAGGCGTTAATTAGTTCGTCCGAGTCTAGCAAGTTCTCCAGGGCAAATAGCAAAATCAGCTTTGTACCCGTCCGTGATTTCTGCCGCGCAGTTGTCCAACGTTGTGTCGTCGTTTCACTGAGGAATTGATCAGGTAACAAGGTCAAGAAACGATTGACAATGCTGAGTATATCTAGTTCATGACGTGAAATACGCAGCATTGCCTGGCTGCGCTGTGGCTCTACCTGGATAATGCGTGTTTCTAGCCACTTGATTAGCTCTGATTTCCCAGAGCCGGGAGCACCGTACAATACCCAAATACGATTACCTAGTTGCGTCTGCTGCGTTAACACATGTTGCAAAAGGGCTTCTTCAGTTAATAGTTTCAAATGACCATTGGGCGCATAACTACGCATGGTCATCGGATAATGCGTACGCAAAAACACATCAGCACCCAACAAGTACCGTTGGTCAGCGGTGGGGGCAAAGATGGCAAGATTGCTACTCATACCACACCCCCTTTATAAATGAGGTAACGCCACCGACGTTCCCCAAAATAGGGTTTACTAGAAGCATCCTGGTAAGCACGCATTTGTACAATTTGTTGTTGTTGTAAATACCATAGTGGCTGTCTAACCGCTTGCGCCAGCTCTCCCGCCTGCGTCTGAAACGGCAAATAATGAATGAAATGCCCTTCTAATAAATCCTGTATGAATCCCTCACGTGTGTGCCAAGTAACAATGATTTCTTGCAACAACGTCGGGGCAAAGACACATTGGAAGCCATTGGCAACCCGCCGCCCTATCCCCAGAAACGCCATCACGCGCTTCCAGGAACGAATTTTTTCTTGACTGACTCCCCCTAATTCAGTCACAGACCGCAATTTATTGGCTTCGGCATGGACATCGGCAAGGTATAACCGGTCTGGTTTTATAAAAAGCTCTTGCAAGAGCAGAAAATATTGGACATCGAACTCATGAATAGGCAATACTTCTCGCTGGGCAAGCTTTTGCAACTGGACGATTATAGTTAGACGAAAAGAACCTTGTATCACCGTTGTTTGGCATATCTTAAATCCATCCCGATCCTCAATGATTAAAGCAGCGGCGAGAAAGGAAAGAGCATCGTCAATGCTTTGTGGTGAAAGGGTACGCTTATCACCGTAGTGTGGCAGACAAGCATCAAAAATTGCCTGGCGAGAGACAGGAGTTGGGCTTTGTTTGATGAAGGTATAAATCACTTCTAATTCTGGGCCATATACAGGGCGGAAGAGCATAACATCTCCAGGTTGATGAAGTGTTGACGGTTGTCAACACTTGTGTTAGTTTACCCAGCGAACAATTTGTTCGCAATAGAGAACAGGATGTGTTGTGGATTTTTACGTGAGTTGGTATCCCGGTGATCCTATTTACCCCGCACATGATCCAAACTGTGCCTTATTGGTAAGCATCACATCTGTGGCCCAAGATTGGACTATTGATCAACTTCCTCATCTACCGCAAAAACTGTTGATAGACAGTGGGGCTACCGCTTTGCGATAGCGCCTAAAGAAGCATTATCACCGGCACAAGTTTGGCAAAGGCAACTTGCTCTCTTAAATGGCACAAAAATCCCCACGATCATCTGTGCCCGTGACTATCCGCTACTAGACAGAACCCTCAGCAACAATGGGCGAGACAATTGCATTACGCAGACGATTGCCTATGCTTATGAATTAAAAGCGCTCATGTCACAACAATATCTGGACGAACATATTACGCCAATGGCAGTGATTCAAGGCAACGATCCCGATTCGTTGTCCTATTGTGCCCGCGAATTACAGGCAATTGGGTTTCCCCTGTATGGGCTGGGATCCCTGGCTGGGCTGCGTCAACACAATCCCATCATGGAGCGGGTCAAAGCGGTGGTGGATATTGTGGGGCCTGATAAATTGCACATCTTTGGTGTGGGGGTTGTGCAAACGGCACGAACTTTACGCAAAATGGGCATTCGATCTATTGATTCATCGCGGCCGGCTAAAGCGGCCGCCTATAATGAAGTTCTCTATAGCAAACCCTACCGTCGTTTTGGAATCTTGGAACCGCCAGATATACCCATGAAAGGGCGTATCCCACGCCACCGGCGGCTAAATACGCCACTGCCATGCAACTGCCCTGTATGCAGCGAAAATGCTGGAAGAATTTTGGGCGTTGGCAAGCGAGGTAACATTCGTGACCGGGCTTTGCATAACTATTATCATCTCAAACAAGCCTTTATGGGCAATGGTTGACACCGTTTCCTCGCTCACCTTCTCAATGTTGTTATAATCATCTTCATGCCGGTGGCAGAAAAGGGTACTTCCAACCCCTACCCGGCTTATCAAAACTGCGGTATTTTACGCTCCCCTTTGTTACACCTAATTACCGCAATCTTTTGTAACCTTGCATCAAAATGTGCGTGGTGGCATGCAAATGACGGCTGTTGCCGAAATAAAAGGAGAAGGAAGTGACAGACAATGATTAATTCCGTCGCCATTGTCAGTGGGGGTATGGATAGCGTGACCCTACTTCACCATCTGGTCAAAGTATGAAAAACGTAAACCAGCAGTTTTGACGTTTGTATATGGTCAAAAACACAGTAAGGAAGTCATATTGGCTGAAGTACAAGCTAAAATGTTGGACTGCGAGATACACCAAATCCTTGACCTTGCCTTGTTGAAACCTCTATTTGCCTCATCAGCTTTAGTTGCCAGAGACATCGCTGTGCCTGATATTGAATCCGTACAAGGTGATCCTCAGCCCCCTACTTATGTGCCCAACCGCAACATGATTTTTCTCGCGCTTGCGGCCGCGTTCGCCGAAAGCCATCATGTTTCTGATATATACTATGGGGCCCAACGACATGATATGTATGGTTACTGGGACACAACACCTCAATTCTTAGAGCAAATTAATGCAGTCTTCGCGCTCAACCGAAAGACTCCTGTCAAAATCCACGCCCCCTTTGTCACATATTCAAAAGCGGATATTCTTCGTGCAGGGTTAGCAATAGGGGTAGACTATGGGCACACTTGGTCTTGCTATGAAGGGCAAACTGTTGCTTGTGGCCGATGCCCCACCTGTGCAGAGCGGCTCAGTGCGTTTGCTGAAGTAGGGATGACAGATCCAGTTCCCTACGCATAGCACCTCTCACAGTTTCGTCACTAATTTGTTTGGAGGAAAAGATGGTTTACATCATTCTTTATTTGGTTGCGATTGTCTTGGCCAATCTAAGTGTAGCTACTTTTGGGCCTACAGTGGTTATCATCAATGCATTCTTGTTTATTGGCCTGGACCTGACAGCACGCGATCAGCTACATGAAGCTTGGCGCGGTAACAATTTACTGATCAAGATGATGGCGCTTATTGCTTCGGGATCGGTTCTTTCTTGGCTCTTGAATCGCAACGCCGGTTCGGTTGCTCTGGCGTCATTTGTGGCATTTGCGGCCGCGGCAACAGTAGATGCTATCATTTATCACTTAATGGGAAAATACCCTCGGTGGTTGCGTATTAACGGGAGCAACATTCCAAGTGCTCTGGTGGATTCAATTATCTTTCCTACTCTTGCTTTTGGAAGTTTTTTATGGCCTATTGTTTTGGGCCAGTTTGCGGCTAAAGTCCTGGGTGGCTTTGCTTGGTCGCTATTGTTCCGTTGGATCGATCAGCGCCAAACAGTGCCAGCTGAACAATCCAGTATTTAGCAGCATTGGCTTGTAAGTCGTTGATCGATCTCAATCACCTGCAAGCCTTTCATCTGACCACACAACCAACCCTGCTTTCGTCGGAATAATCTCCGCCAACAGGTCCCGGCCTGCCGCTTGCCTTCTTCATCCCTCTCACCCCCCAACCACGCGGCCGCATCCGACCCTCTCTCTTCTGGCTGATAAACACTCACCAACGCCCCCCGCAAAATCCCACCCCACCGATGCGGTGGAAAGTGGGCCAGGTAATCTTCGGTGGCCTGCCGGGCATGATCAATGGCCGTTAGCGGTACACTTCGTGGCGTTCCTAGGCCGTTAGCCGCTGGCGGCTGGCGTTTGCTCTTCTTCTTGTGGATGTTCAACGCGGCCGCGAACGCCTGGTTCAATCCTGCTCCCAAACGCACATCTTCCTCGGCGACGTTTTCAAACAGGGCTGGCGGTGGCTGGGTTTGTTTGACCAATTCATCCCGCTTTTCACTTATCGTCTGGATATGCGCCTTCACTCCTTGCTCCAATTTATCCAGCCAATGATCCTGACTCAAACGGGGTAGGGGGGGACGGTTCTCTTTGTCCTGCCGGTCAACACTTAACCGTTCATGTAGGATAGCGGGGATAGGGGTTTTGTTGGCTAAGATGTCCCATGAATTCGCATAGTTCCACAAAACGACCTGGCTCAAATCGGCTCCGGTCTTCACGGCACTGTCAATGATGTCTTCCAGTGGGGCAGGGGGGTTATCAGGCAGACGGCCAAACAGGGCTTTGTTGAGCATCAAGGAATTGCAGTACATCCCCAACGCTCCCTGGTTGGCGATGGCTCGCTCCATCGCGGCCGCCATGACATCTACGCTGTACGTTTCGCCTTCGCCCAATCCCCCCGCCGTGGCCGGGTCAACCAACCCCAGGTAGTCGGTGGCGGTGAAATCAACGCGTGGCGGGAGTTGACGGCTATCAGCCTGGGGATAGGTGATAGCCTCGCCCTCAACCCGTGCCCAGGGCAGGGTGTGGGAATCAGGGGTAGGGCGCAAGACCACATACTCACCCACCTGGTTGGGACTGCGCCAGGCCAGGACCTTCTGCTCCCCATCCTTGTCCGTAAACGGATGCACCCACAAAGCATCATCGTTATCCGCCCCACCCAAGATGCCAGCGATGCCCGTGCCTTTCGGGGAATCAGGTAAAGAGAGCCAATCTTCATCGTTCACCCAGGCCGTGCCATACTTCGGGTCAACCTTGATGTGCCCTCTGGGTACGTTTAACTCCTTCACGCCAGCTCGCTCGCCCACGGCCACCGGCATCACATAATGGCGGCCGCCAGGGATAGGCAGGCGCATCTTGCCCAACGTGGATTCATTCAACCGTTTCAAGTGCTGGTTCATCAGGGATTTGACATGGCTGCCAAACCACATCGGCTGGCCCCCACTGGCGAGATACTCCCGCAGCGGCCAGCTTTGCACCTCATCCAGCGTCGTATGCCGGTCAATCCGGGCCATCACTTCCCCAACCTGGCCCGTCTGCACCGACTGGGTGAATAGCTCACCTTCATCCTTCAACCAGCCCAACAACTGCCCCTCGTTGAAGAAGGGGTAGAGGTTAATCAGGCTCTGGATGTCCAGCCGCATATCGTTGTGCCCATGCACAAAACTCAACCCCACAAACGTCCGTCCGTTGACGAGTTTGACTTCCTTCTTGGTGTCTCGCGGCAAGAGGAAATCTACCCGGTTGCCCTGCTCGTCGCGTAAATCATCGGCCACAATGGCGTGTCCCTTATCCTGCCCCCGTTCGGTCATTATCGTGAACTCCACCCGCCGGGCGTGACGGAGTTCTGTTTCCAGTCGCTCCCGCTTGGCCGGGGTGAGGTCATCGGAGAGCAACATTTTCTTCAGCATCCGACGGCTGATGAGTCCGGCCCCGTCCCACACTTTGGCCTCTTCCGGTGTTTGCTCCAGATAACCAACCTGCACCTCTTCGGGCTGGAAGAAGCCACTGACAAAATGCGGCCGCATCACCCGACTCAACCGTTTGGAGAGGACAAAACCCCCTTTGTGCAGGTTCAGTTCCAACCCTGTGGCCTCAAGGAACTGCTCGGTCGTCAGGCCGTCCACGTACAAATCATTCACCTGACTGCCGTTCACCCAACGCAAAGTTGGCTCGTCCAGGCCATAGGTATGGGCCGGATGGGGGTCACTGGTCTCACCTACTGGTTGGGTCAGGATGCGCCAGGCACGGCGTGTTTGCTCCAGGAAAGGGTAGGTTGCACCACCCAACCCATCGTCGAAGCTGGTTATGGTATAGGGTAAATCGGCTAACGCGGCCGCGGGCAACAATCTGGCGCCACCCTTGCTTTTGCCCCTCGTCCCCCATAACACACTCCTTACCGTTTCCAGATAAGACCTGGATCACGGCAAACCACGGGAGTGGTCAACGCTCCATCCCGTTATTGTCTTTCCTCTGACCCATCACTATTGGCCCAACGCGGCCGCGTTGGGCCATATGAAACCTGAGAAGCGGCGAGAGAACGGACAGGATTCGTCCTCTCGTTCTTCCTCTCGCTCTAGCTTCTCGGTAGAACAGTATCCAGATAAAGCCGGAGTGTGGGCAAGTTAGCGAACCGGTACTCCGCTTGCTGGTCTTCACTCGTCAGGAGCAGACTAAACCCAGCCCCCAGGCGGTCAATCTCCATCTGATACGCCCCCAACCGATACCGCCCGGCCCGGCCAATTTCCTGCACGCTACCGATGGTGCGCCACTGCCGTTGCCTGCTCTTGTGCACCGTGACCAGAATATGTATCAGAGCCGTCACCCCCATACTCACCACACAGGCTAAGAGGAAATGAACGGGTAAAACCCAGGGAGCCATCGCCATAACCAAAAGCATGACCAGTCCATTGCCCAACAGGGCCAGCACGGCTTTGGGTTTGTGGCTCGTCGCCTGGCTGACCATTTGATAAAGCCAACGGCTGGTAAGCACAAACAGGCCAAGAAAGATCGCGGCCGCGCCTAACCAGAATAGTTCAAATCCCCTGGCCCAAAGCCAGACCAGCGCGTAAGCCAGGTAAACCAGCAGGTGGTAGACCATCAGGAACGTCCAGGCTGAGGGGGGCATGGGTTCATCACTAGACAGAACAGGGGTGTTATGGGTGGGGGGATAAAATGGATTCATCATGGTTTTACTCCTTGTCTTCGGTTGTGTTAGGGATTTCTTCGCTGGTCGGTAGGGGTTGAATGACCTGCCAGCCATCAGGTCCCCAGGCCAGTGTGCCTTGTGCCTGAAGTTCCTGTAAATAACGCTGCATCGTGCTTCTGGCCCGTCCCATCGCCTCAGCCATGTCCCGTGGGTTGGCCTGGGGATGGGTCAGCAGGTAAGCCAGCAGTTGGGCCTGGCTTTCGTCTTTGGCTTCTGTCCGTTGGCCGTTAGCCGTTGGCCTGAAAACGCGGCCGCGTCGCGCCTTTGTTTTATCTGTTTCAGGGGTCTTACCCGCCTGACCATTCGACTTCGCCGGTAACGCGTCGGGGTTCTCTCTTGTTGGGGTGGCTTCCTCTCGTTGGTTTAGCCTTAGTCCCATCGCTCGTAACGCTTCATTTTTGCTCTTCAAGGCTGTCGTCGCGGCCGCGATCTCCCCTTCCAATCGGCTTCGTTCGGCCTGTAACGTGACAATAGTCGTCTCCAACTCGGCCACCGTCTGACCCAGCGACTGTCTTCTCGCGGCCCATTTGATCTGGTTCATCAACAACTCAAACGAGAGGAACAGGGCCACCGGCGGAATGGCGGCCATGAGTTTGGGTAGGATGGTCGCGGCCGCGTGCAGGATGTTGAGCATGACGCTTAACGCCGTAAACACGCCGACCAACACCCACGGATAACGCGGCCGCTCCCCCGCTAAACTGACCTGCACCACACTGAGGCTGAAGACGATAATCGCTCCATCAATGATGGCCGGGTACAGCCAGGCCACATCGGGGGAGATGCCCTGTTGCACCGCCAGATCGCGCAACGTGCCGAACGACAGCCAGAACGCGGCCGCGGCCAGGAAGGCCACGAGCAAGCCTGTTAATAAGGAAAGATGTCGGTTGGTTTTGGTCATGAAGTTTCGAGTTCAGAGTTCAGAGTTTCGAGTTCAGATGAGAGATGCAACTTGTTATCCATCTTCTTCCTCTGCTCTGCTCTTGCTCTAGCTCCCGCCGCATAGCCCGAATCCGGGTCCAGTAGGAGGGATACGTTCGTACCGGCGCGAGTTCACCACAGCTAAATGGCAACAGGCCATAACACAACACCTGTACTGGTTCCAGCCGTTTAACCATCTCGCGATAACCGTTCACAAACAGGTGATGGGACAACAAATGGCGGAAATCCACCCCCACTGTGCTGATGGCCACGACACTACGCCGAGGGATACCGGTGAAACAGAAAGGGTACGATTCTTCTGTGCCCCAACTGACGGTGGGAATAACGGTTAATCCCTGCCCCTGCCAGAAACAGCCACACCAACGACTGCGGTAGGTGTTCCATAACTGCAACGCGAGGGGCCAATCGTGGTACAGGCTGAAATCAGGCGTCAAAGCCATCTCGTATCCCTTGAGAAAGGTCAACGCCTTGAAAGGCCGATTCCACACCCGCTCAAAGCGGTAGTCGTCGAGGAAGAAATGAATCGCCACGGATGCCAAAGGTTCAACCGTGCGTACCCGTTGCCCATAGGGCAGGAGATGGTGTGGCAGATTCGGTAACGCGGTATGGGCCAACTCCGGGATTCCCCAGCGGTTATCCGCCGGGAAGCGGGTGCGGGCATGGAGCGCATCAAAGCTCCCTGGTTCAGATTGCCACTTGTGGTTTTGTTTGGCGGTCATGTGTGTCTCCTAACCCCACTTTTTGCCTTTGCCCTTGGCCCCATCCCCCGGCACGGTGGGGTCTTTCTGGCTGGCAACCGGGTCACTAACATCGCCTGTCGGTTCCGGTTCAGGTGCGGAAACGGCGGGTAGTTCGGCCATCGGGGGGGCAAAGGGGATAGAGGCTTCTGCTGGCGGTGGTGTTGTCTTGGGCAGAACAGCCGTGGACAGGATGGTTGCTTCGTTTGGGCCTGCACCCGGTTGGTTTGCCTGCGGCCGCGTTTGACCAACTGTGTACGTTCGCGGCCGCGAGCGGAATTCCGGTGTCTTGGGTGGATGCTCCAGACTGGCAAAGCGGGGGATGGGATTCAGTCGTTGGGCAATGAGCCGGTAAAGCCGGTCGGCCTTCAACTGCACCAGCACCTGCCCCTTGGCCAGGCTCATCATCTCGTTATGGTTGAGAACAGCTTCCCGGTTCCAACTCTGGCTCCACCCCTGGTTCTGTACCAGTTGTCGTGTGGTTGGGGTGGGGGGATTCCCAGTGTAGGTCGGTGTTGAGGATGATTGGCTGTAACGCGGCCGCATCGTGTCGCCGAACAGTTCGCTCATCAGTCTTGCCGTGGTCACTTCCGAGGGTGGATACCACACCTGGGCCATGCAGTTAGCCAGAATCGCCTGATGACCATCCCGACCATAGATTTGTTCTAACTGTGAGACGGCCTGGGCATAAAGGAGCAACGTGATGCCATAACCACGCACCGTCGCCAGGTAGTTGCCGATGTTCTCCAACCCCACGGCCGGTAACTCATCTATGGCCACGAGTAATCGTTCTTTCCGATTGGAGCGCATCTGCTGGCGCATGAGTCCGGCCAGGACAGCGGCCACCACACCACCAGCCCCGTGTAAGTCCTGCAAGGTGTAGGTGATGTATAAACTCGCCTTCTGTTCGACCCAGGTCAGAGGCAGATTGTTCATACTTCCGGTGGGTACGATGGTAGCGAAATGTTTCTGATACTTGCTCAGCATGGTGGTAAACGTGCCGTAGGCTGAGGTAGCAAAGCGGTCATCGGCCAGATCAGCCGGGGCTGTGCCGTTGGTGAAGATGCGCACATGTCGTTTGGCTTCCGGTACGGTTTCCAGGTCGGCGAGAACCAGGCGGGGGTCGTTCGCGGCCGCGTCCAGGAGCACCTGCAACGGGGGCAGGCTATGATGTCGGGCGTAGATGAAAGCCGCCTTGAACAGGTCCAGACATTTCTGGGCAAAGATGGGGTTATTCGATTGCCAGGGCCGCAGCCAATGGTGGAGCAGTTCGGCCACCTCATCATCATCGGTGAACTGCCCATACAATCGGGCCAGGTCTACCTGATGACCCGGCAAACGATAAACTGGACTGTTGAACTGCCTCTGCCGGTAACGAGCGGTACGCACAAACTGCTCCGCTTTCGGGTCAATGACACAAACCGCACCCGGCCAGGTGAGCAGGGTTTCGGTCAGGTGTAACCCCTTGCCACAGCCGGTCGGGCCGATGACCATCATGTGCCCTTCGCCGTGGTGATAATCGAGGCCAATCACCTTCACCGCCGGTTTGGGTGTCTCTACCTGCACTTGAGCCGAGGGCACACCTGTTTCCATACCCAACTTCTCCACCGCTTCCTGGGCTTTCAACCGCCCCTGGCTGGCCGAACGAGCTTCGTTCAAACGTTCTTGAAACCAGGCTTTGTCACCCGGTTGGAAGAGCAGATAACCGATGCCTGCCACTACTCCCGGCCCGGCCAGGAAGAAAAGAATCCAGCTCAAACTGGGTTCCTGAGCCGTCTCTTGAATCGCGCCCAGTGTCTCCAACACCCACCAAACCCACCCCCCGCCCCCGACAAAGGCCGCACCTAACAGGCGGGAACTGCCGTTTTTCATGATCTGGATGCCATCCATCGTCTGGTAGGCAACGAAGCTCCCGGTTATCCAGAGCACCAGCACCACCATGAAAAAGATGAGCCAGCGACGTTTTTGCTGGGCCGTTTTCTCCGGCCATAAGAGCCAGAAATAATCCCAGGTGTTTTCGGGTAATTTATTGCTTTCGTTGTTCATAGGTCTAACCCCCTGGAGCGGCTCAGTTGACGTGACCTCTCCGCCATTTGCGTTTGTTGGGCGTGTTGCTCTTGCGCCTGTCGTTGCCGGGTGGCTTCAATCTCTGCTTCCTGTTGTTCCCGTTTTACTGCCTGAGCCAACGACTCTTGCATCGCCTGTTGACCTTCGAGAAACAGAGTCTTAGGCAGTCGCCGGTCGCTAAAGAACAGGGCATGGGCATGTTGGTGGGCGGTGTCCTCATGCACGATGAAACGATATTCCCCCATGTCCCACGCTTGACTACCCGCTTGCATCGTTTGGTGAAAACTATGGGGTGTCAGTTGTCCGTCACGGGTAGACAGCAAAAGTTGATAGGTGTAAGGATGTTCATGACTGTTCTCCCTGGCCCAGTCCACCACATCCGGGTAGTGATAGGCGTACAGTTGTCCATTTTCCCCATTGCCATACCAGTTCCCTCTGGCCTCACCGCCCAAGTCGGGTTCCAACCGGCTGCCCTGTTGGAGATAATGCACAAAGTAACGTAAACGACTGAAAGAGGGGTTCCCATTCTGACTTTGGTTCCGCACTACCAGGGCGTTTACGTAGCTGGTTGCTGGCGTTTGTTCCACGGTGTTTCCCCGCCGTCAGGATGTCAGAAGTCGTCAAGTCTTGAACGATCTTCTGGCATCCCGACGGTTCCTGCGTTTATGTACCTACTATCGTCGTCTCTTCATCCATCTCATCCTCAGCCATCAGTTCCAGCAGAGTCTGACGGATGGCTTTGCGAACATCCCGCTTGCTTTCCATCTGTACCCATTCCTTCCACTCGGTATAGGTCTGGCGAATTTGGGCATCGGGCGATTTACGCCGGTCGGTGCTGACTTGCATCACCTCATCAAAGTCACGGGGATGTAGTTCCGCTGTCTGACGCACAATCTGCAAGGTGATGGTTTCCAGCATCAGCTTGCAATAACGCACGTCATAGACCAGAGAACTGAGCAGTTTGGCAAAACGGTTGAAGTTTATGCGGAATATGTGAAGTACATGACCCCGCAACGCGGCTACCTGCCAATCCGTTTTTTCACCCATTTCCTCTAAAGCAAGAAGGGCCAGAGTCTCAATAGCGGCACTGAAATTCAATCCTTGTTTATCGGCCCAAGCTTTGATCTTCTCTTTCCCTTGCAGGGTAAGACTAATTCTTCTTTCCGGTATGCTTCCAATCTTAATTCTGTTGTTTTGTTTTCATCCATGTTTACTCTCCATGACCCCCATATATAGGGGTCTTGTTTTTTAGTTTTTGCCCTTTTAGGTTCCAAATTATGTTAAATGGGGTGCGTCTTTCTTGTTAGATCAAGGCTTGTAACTTTTTTTCACCCCCTGACGTACCCCATTTGACATAACTAGAATTTTAGTACCCCCATATGTGGCGGTACTACTCATCTTTCCTTTCAGGCTCAACGACCCGTTTAGGATCCCGGCAAACGCCATGAGAAGTATTCACAGTCACACCAACGGGATGCGTGAAACCAATCGGCAAGCTATCTCACCGACAAAAACATCAGTTGTGTTTAGTTAGAGGGAATTACCAGGGCAGACGAAGGGGAGCCTGACCAAACAAACGGAAGGGAAAAGAACGTTTATGGATGACAATCTTGCCATCGGCACCGCGACGATGATTACCCGGACAAAGCACTAAGTCTTGCTGTAATTGAACCGTCAAAGGCAATAACAGGACACGGCTTATCTGGGCCACAAATTGAGGGATGTACGTAACAGGCGGGAGCTTGACCGGGGCATGGTGATACAGAAGCAAGCCATATCCCCGTGGAGCCAAATCGCCCCAGGTGGAACGGGCCAACACCCCCAGGAGAAAAACGATAAGGTAAAGTGTGCCCAGCAGTTGCGCCAATCGGAAAAGGTGCACAAGGGGATTAGTCCCGGAAAGTACCTGTAACAGCAAGATGGTACTGCCCACCAGGGTAACGGTTAGCAGGGCCGCCCGGTGAGCGAACTCAATGTTTTCGCGTTGTGAAGGGTGTTGCTGGGGTGTAGGCATAGGCTTCATTATAAATCACCTTTGAGGGAGCACAATGTACTTGGTGTCATCGTTTTCTGGTATTTTAGTATGACATACGGCATAGCACTTAGCTGCTAGTACTCACCCTGCCATGACAGGAAGCACAATGGCGTTGGCTCTGTGTCATGTTTTTGGGGCCGTTTTTTGTGTCTATTGTCATGTTGTCGGCCATCTCACAGGAGAGACCCCCGCCAGGAACAAAAGGGTGGGGGGTGGGCCTGGTCGGAAGGCGACAGCCTTCTTGGGCGCTTGCGCTCAACCAGGGTGGGCGGGTGGGTGCTTTCTGACTGGCTCAGCCAGACACTGCCCAAATACCCAACCCGTTGGCTCACCAACCTGCGCCGACTAACCCCACGCTATTGGATTCACCCAACCGACCTCACCAGCTTATTGACTCGCTTGCCGACATGTTGCGCCGATAAACCGACGTGCCCGTCTGACCCACTGAATCTTGCCCAGATCGGTCTTGTGAATCAATCAGTCGGCTCATTGGCCTACTCACTCCTGAATCGGCTCACGTTGGTTTACTGACCCACTGGTAAAACCCATCGGCCCACTTATCAGCCTGCTCACTCACTTGACCGACCCATTCTAAATCACTGACCGACTGGTTCGGCCCACTGGCCCATTCACTGACCTGTTCATTGACTCACTCACTGTGAATCAGCCCACTCATTGACCGACGAATTTGCTCAGTGGCCCACTCACTCTGTTTCACGAACCTATAGGCTGACCCACCGGCCCATTCATTGGCCTACTCATTCACTTGACCGACCCAGTTGACCGGCTCACTTTGGTTCACTGACCCACTGTTTTGACCCATCAGCCTACTCACTGGCCTGCTCATTGACTCACTCATTGTGAATCGGCCCACTCATGGCCCAACCAATCTGCTCAGTGGCCTACTCACACTGGCTCACGAACCTACACAGTCTGACTCATCAACTCACTGACCGGACTGATCATTCACTGACTCATTGAGTATCGGCCCAATTGACTGACTCATTTTCATTCGCCTGCCCATTGGCTTGACCTATCGGCCCGCTGACTGACCAACTCACTCGGCCCACTGATTCATGGCCCAGACCCAGCTACGGTTCAACGAATCACTTGACCCGGTCACTTCTTCGACCCGTTCATCTTTGCATGACTCAGGGCGGGGGGTGGGCCTGGTCGGAAGGCGACAGCCTTCTTGGGCGCTTGTGCTCAACCAGGGTGGGCGGGTGGGTGCTTTCTGACTGGCTCACCCAGAATGATCGTGTCACCAGACCCATCGGCTCACCCACCCACGCTGGCCCGCTCCAACCCATGCCCATGATTGTACCGACCTGGTCCACCCCTGACACCGGTCTGGAGACCTGTTTTTTGACGGTACGCCAGCCGGGTGCGGTACTAGGCAGCCCCCTCATGCTCGCTAACGTCCGGCTAAACCAGTTATTACCCACCCACCACCCGACCGAATACCAGGCCGTCGTCGCCACACAAGTCTCTTGGTTAATAATCCGTCTTCTGATGTCCCCGGCTGTTGTAGCTGGTGGTTGTGTCACGGGTGTATTCGTCACCGCCACGTGGCCAGAACAGAATCGCTCCGCCAACGAGTAGGCAGAACAGCAAGACGACAATGAGGATAATTTCAGTTGGGGTTAATGGCCCGGTCATCGCGTACTCCTTATGATGGGGTCTGAGAAAAGAAAAAAGGGCACAACGACCTCGCGGCCGCGTGCCCTCTTTGTGTGTTGGGATGAAACCCTTGTCGGGTGGGAAAAAGAAAAAGGACATCACTGCCTTGCGGCCGCAATGTCCTTTCCTTTATATAGAGGTAACGAGGTGGCAGATAAGATGCCTGTCTGCTTTAGAACGGAATATCGTCTTCCTCGTGGTCAGCCGAAGCCGCCCCATTCCCCCCGCCATTGCCATTCCCGTTACTGCCCAGGAAACGCACGGTGTCAGCCACAATTTCATACGCAGCCCCAGCCGACCCATCCTGGCGGGTAAACAGACGGGGGCCACCGGTGGCAGAATCGGGGTTCAAACGCCCTTCGACTAACACCTGACGTCCCTTGGTCACATACTGATTCACCGCTTCGGCCTGATTACCAAACACGGAAACGCGGAACCAGGTCACTTCTTCCTGGAGCTGACCGGTCGCTTTATCTGTCCACTTGCGATTGGTCGCTACACTCAGATTGGTAACGGCTGTCCCATTAGGCAGATAGCGCATCTCCGGTTCGCGACCGACATTGCCCACGATAGTAATTTTCTGATACATGATTGTTTCTCCTTGTAGTGAAAGTAAGGTGGTTAAAACAAAATTCGCCTCGGTTGGCGCGTTACGCGCCTCTGGTTTGTCTTTCATCAACGGTTGCGGAACATAGAACCTCGCCCGATAAGGGCACAAAAAAGGGCAGAAATGAATGCCGAAGCACCCATTCCTGCCCTGGGAGAAGAATACGTTTGACGACTTAAGCCGTAGGCCGCAGAATCGATCTTACGTTGCCATCCAAAACCATGGCCCAGACCACCTGCCATTGGTCGTGTTTAACCGCCAGCAGTTCATGGTCACGATGGACATAACCAAACAGATTGCCATGGGGCGTGTGGGTGATAACCCGGTTGTTGTCGTTAACGCTGGTGGTGAGTGTCAGTCCTTGCCATTGGTCTTGGGCTAACTGAGCGACCCGCTCTTTGGCCTGTTGCCGGACGGTGGGAGGGACATCACCCATCGTGGCGTACTTTTGCTTTGAGGTGGCATTGAGCCAATTGAACCAGGTCCCATTCAGCGTCACTGGCACACCAGCACAATCCTGACAGGGCGCATCCTGGTAATGCAATACCGGGCCTCGAGTCGTCCAGACGGGTTCACCTAACAACCCGATTTGCCGTAAGGCTTGAATCATCTGCTGAGCAATACCCGGCTCGCGGCCGCAACCCTCGGTATCATGACGCTTAGCCCCTAACTGCCACAGCACCCCGTCGCGCACCGGTTCCCCGTCCTGTGACCCCATAACATAGGCATACGCGGCCGCGCCAATCAGCACACAATGACGTCGGTCAGCAGGCCATTCGGTCAGGTAGGTCTCGCTCGCGGCACGGGCCGATTCCAGGATGGTTTCATCTACCTCACCATCCACATCTATGGCCTGACGAATCACATCCCCGTACACTCGCCGGAACTCACGCCCCACCAGGAGCCAATCGCGGCTTTGTTCAAACAACTCGATAGGCGGACAGGCGACCGTCGCCAGGGCTTCCACATCCGCCCAGAAATGATGCCGATGTAATTCCAATGCCGAGACCAGCGTGTCGAGCCAATGCTTCGTAGCGACTGGGGCTTGCGCCTGTAACCATTCGGGCAGACGGGTAAGCAGAGCCTGGGGAATAGCCCGATGAGGGTGTTTGCGGCCGCGTTCAACCAGCCGTTGTAAGGCTATGGCATTCCATTCTTTGACCAGAGAAAGGTCTGCACCCGTCTTAACCGAACCATCAATGACCGCTTCCAGGGTCGCCGGGAGATGGGCTGGCAGTTTGCCGTAAATGGCTTTGGTCAGCATGAGCACGTTGCAATGAGCACCCAACACACCCCGGTTCGCGGCCGCGCGGACAATCGTTGACAGTAAGGCGTTGGGGGAGTACACTGCCCCTGTTTCTGGTACATGGCCTGCTTCCGGCAAGGAACCATATTGGTAGTCCCCGCTATCAATCCGGGTCGGGAGCAGGCGACTCTGCATCATGGGATAGGTGAGCTTGCCCCCAGGTACATCCCAGGCAATGGTGTGACAGTTGGCCGTGGGTTTGAGAACCACATACTCACCCACCTGATTGGGCGAGCGCCAGACCAGGAGCTTGCGCTGGCTCTTATCCGAAGCATCGGTAAAGGGCAGCACCCAGACGGCATCATCGCCATCACAACCCCCTAAAACAGGCACAATAAAATCGAGCCAATCGTCGTCATTGACCCAGGCGGTGGCGCAGGTGGGATCGAGTTCGACTTGACCCGCAGGTATATGCCGGTCGCCGATATTGGCTGGGAAGAGGTAATACCGTCCGCCAGGGGCAGGCACGCGGAGCTTCTCGGTCCGATTGCCGATGCGGTTCAGGTGTTGTTTAGCCACGGCTTTGACCATCCCGGCAAACCACATCAACTTGCCGCCACTGGCCAGGTATTCGCCCACATGCCAGTTAACCAGACCAGCCAAATCGTGTTCGCTGTAGAGGCGACCCATCACCGCTTCCAGTTGTCCGCTTTCGATACCGCGTAGAAACAACTCGCTCTCGATATGCGTCCAGGCCACCAGGGTCTCCGGGCTGAAAAACGGGTGCAGGTTAATGATGGATTGCACATCCAGGCACATCTGGTCTTCGCTGTGCACCGGGTGCAGGCCAATGAACACCTGACCGTTGGTGAGGGCTAACTCCTTCTTGGCACTGCCGGCGGGGAAGAGCAGGTCGCAGGTCAAATCGTCAACAACCAGAACATGCCCTTTGTCTTGCCCCTGACTGTGGAGCGTCGTGATTTCAAAGCGGCCGCAGGTGAGGAGTTCGTGACGATGATGATCAGAGAGGGAGAGCTGGTCGGCCAGCCGTTCGACAAAAGACCGACTGATGAGGCCACAACCATCCCACAGGCGGGCATCCAGACCGGTGCTGTATTCGAGGGCAATGTCGGTTTGAGCGAAAAACCCGGCATACCGAAACGGACGCATGATGCGGGAGAGCCGTTTGGACAGCACATACCCCCCTTTGTGCAGAGACAAATCCAGGCCGGATTGGGCCAGGAAAGCTTCGGTATCCAGACCGGGGATACTCAAATCCAACACCTTGTCGTCTTTGACCCAACGGAGTGTCGGGGTGGGAGCCGAGCAGATAGCGGCAATGGCCTCGTCGCCATCCAGCGGCCGCGTGATGAGTTGCCAATCGCTGTCAGCAGGCAGGAACGGGTAGACCATACCACCCAGCGCCGACTGAGCGGTGATAACAGAGGTTTGCAGTTGTTGTGTAGACATGAGATCTTCTCCTTATGGATATAGGGGTTACGTTATGGATATCGGGTTAAGGGGTTCAAGGTAGAAACAGGTGGTAAATAGAGGTCGCGAGCGTCGCGGCCGCGTACCTTAGAACGGCAGGTCGGCCATCATCAAACCCAGACGTTCATAGGGCAGACCATGGGGCGGTTCGGCCTGGTCTTCGATAATGGCGATGAGGGTTTCCTCACCCCCCACCAGCCGCTGGGCCAACTGCACCCCGGTCAGGCCATCCCAGAGGGAGCAAACATCCACCACCAGTTCCTTCTGGCCGGGATGTTCTTCCTGGTAGAAATAACCCAGGGTATGGTCAAAACCGTAAGCGATACAGGCGGTGCCGGATTCAACTTCTTTCTGTAAAAAGTAACGGGTCATGGTTCATTCTCCTTAGTGAAATGGGGTTAGAAACGCAAAAAGGCCGGAACCTGCTATGACAGATTCCGGCCTATAATGAATAAAGGTATGCAGTTTTACGGCCAACGAATGGTGGGCGACTGATTGTGGGTGACAGCTAACTGTCCTGATCCACGCGGCCGCGTTGGGCCAATGGGTGATTTCCTCTTTCTTCCCCTCTAGCTCTCGCTCTATCCTCTAGCTTCTTCTCAGCCACGCGGCCGCGTCCCGCACCACCTGCCCATGACACGCCCCATCGCACCAACAGACCAACACCGTCTCTTCGTCAATGGCCTGGAGCGCGTTGAGGACAGCCTCATCGCCTGCCTGGATGCACCGCCACAGATGACGGCGGTAATGGGGTAAGGTTGCACCTGGTTGGTTGCCAAAGTCACGAACACGAAAAGGGTTTGCCAGAGGGGATGCCTTGAGGTGGTAATGGGGATTGGCCCGGCCGATGTAGAGCCATTTGTCGCCGAAGGTGGCGGTTAACGCGGCCGCGGAGCCATACTGTTTGAAGTTGACGATGTGGGTCATACCGCACCCTCAGCTAACTGGGCCAACCAATAGGTGTGGTCCGTGACTTGTTCGGCCAGGGGCAGAGGCACTAAATCCACCGGTTCACTCAGACCCGGTAGTTGGCCCATCACCCGTTGGCGTTCATGCAATTGGTTGATGGCTTCAACCCAGGGAGCATATTCTTCCTGGCCTGCGGTAAAGTGGTGGGTATGCAACAGCGTTTGCCCATCAGAACCCACCAGACCAAACCCCACCCACTCCCCAGTACAACCCACGACCGCCATCTGAGGCAGATACGAACCCACCACTCGCCAGATAAGCATGACCAGCCGTGTCGCCTGGGGGACTGTTTCGTCGCCCCAACCAGCCTCAACCATTTGTTGCCGGTGGGATGCTTCACGGCTCGCCAGTTCGTCAGCGAGTTCGTTGAGTTCATGGCCGTTGTGCCCCTTGACCCATTGGGCTTGCACCTGGTGTTGCCCGGCTAACTGGCGTAGTTCTTCGACCAGGTCTTGATTGGCTTTGGCGCGAGCACCGTTCAACATGTGGATGACATACTGACTATCGGTCACGAGTTTGACGACCGACGGTTTCTTTAGGGCTTTTAGCCCTTCAATCACCGCCATCAGTTCCATGCGGTTGTTGGTAGTATGGTCAGCCCCGCCGACTAACTCCTTGGTATGTTCGCCACAGCGCAGCACGGCCGCCCATCCCCCTGGGCCGGGGTTTCCCTTGCAAGCCCCATCAACGTATAACAAAACTTGACCAGACATGAATCACCTCTCCTTGTGTACGGGAGTTTAGAGTTTAGAGCTAGAGCTAGAGGGGTCACGGGATAATTCCCTCTAGCTCTCTCCTCTCTAAACTCCCGTTGTAAGTTGGGACGATAAACAGAAAGAGGCTGGCCCGATGTGATGAATCACACCAGACCAGCCCCTTATCGCCCTGCTTACAGCCGAAAGGCTGTCTTAGGCTGAATGGCTAGTTACCTGCTCTGTTTGGTGGCAGTTTGTTAGCAGGTGGTTAGTGCTGCTTCGCACCATGACGATTACTCGTTTTCAGCTAAAACTTTAACCCTCATATCAAAATATGAAGCTCCGATGTGGGTAGCATATAACGTATCCAGAAATAGTATCAGATCCTGATCAGCTTGAGATTCAGTTAGATTAAAATGGATGCGAACTTCTGAGAAACTGAGGTCGTTAAGCTCGGCAGGAAACTCAATTTCAGGCATTGCACCAATATAAAAATCGATATTGTAAGGAGGCGTAGCATCAAATTCATCATACGCGACACTTGTATAGTTTGGAGGTGCCTCATCGCCACCAAGTTGCCAGACATATCCCTGCGCATCTGCCAGATGGAGTGAATCCCAGAATATCCAGTGATTCGTTTGCTGTGGGTTTACACTCTCTAAGATCATGATATTGGCACCTTCCTGAAGACAGGCTTCGTCAATAGACACGCTCTGCTCTTCTGGATATTGGCTACTGCCCGATCCAAACCTAAACACGCCGATAGTCATGGCGGGTTCACGACAATAGGTAAATAGACTTCGTTGGGATACAGATAGTGTAAAATCTGACGGAGAGCATCCTCGTAACCTGACACATTGGTAGCAAATGTATAGAAGGTTGCATCACCATCATTAAGTTGTAAGCCGTTGAATAACGAATGGGTAATATATGACTGGCTTTTAGGGTCTCGAATACCATTCGGCCGTCATCAACTCCGTTATAGCCAAGTCATCTTCATAAGGACTGGCAATGACCTCAAAACCAAATGGGTAAAGCCCCATCATCATGATAATAATCAGCCTCATCATCTCGTAAATCAGTAACTTCGCCTATTAGACGATTTATTACCCACGTGGGCAGATCTGGTCCTGCATTGAAGGCCGCAAAAAAGCGCATGCGGCATCACATGATTTGGAGGATCAACAGGTGTATAATATTTGCCAGGTTCGGTGGAGTATGGCCTGACAAGTGCCTGTTCGAACTCAGCCTGCGTCATTGCATCGGAAAAAGCAGGATAATCGACTCCCAGACAATCACCATAAGTGAGATGAGCAATTATGGCAGGAACAAGCGAATGTTGACTGTACCGAGAAACTGGACCCGTTGGCGAATCGTAATCACCGATTGAAAATCCGGGATAAGGAGCGTACAGTTAATGTAAACATAGCGTTGAACCAGGTAGCTTCACGCACCGAGTGCATCTCCCACCACAAGATTGCCAGAAAGCCGCGTCCGTATTTGCGACTCGGTCAGTGCCTTAAACTCCGCAAATGATACTGAACCAGAAAAAGCGATCCAGGTAACGATCCACCTTCGTCAGCAAAAAATATTCCATTTGCTGGAAGAAAGAATACCTGTATCCGCATTGATCTGATGCGCCAGGTAAGTTTCACCATTTTTCTTGGAACAGGAACAGGTGAAAATTCATGTTATCTTTTATAGTGCTTGCTTGGGTTTCAATCGTTGGATTGCCTATAGTTGCCCAACCTTGTGTAACCAAAAGTGAAGCATACAACAGAGCCAAATCTCTCCTGACGGAATTCTAGGATCTGAAGCATCATGTACGGGCATTTGGCAAATCGTTTGCCACCAGGATCAGTCATAGTGTAAAAAGGGTAGAATAGGGACTGAAAGTTTTCATCCGGGTTTTGTTGCAAAGCTCGCATCGTCGCTAAAGGCGAGGGTGATCCTATTGACGGCCTCAGACTCAGAGATAATGCCCCGTTCAGCGGCAGCAATCCAGGCTTGTAAGGCATAACCCCATTCTGTGGGATTTGAATAGCCAAATCTTGCTCTATCGCCTACTTTGTAGGCTGTAAGAGGAAGGCCTGTGGAGGTAATTACCATTGGATTCAAAAATGGTTGATACACCTCAAGCATTTCATTCAGTATTGAATACTGCTCAGGCGTCAGATATTGATGCGGAAGAACTCCACCCTTTACTTGTCGTAACCGGTTAAGGATCAGCAGAAAGCCGATCAACACAAACAAGAACACCAGGGTAACCATTCTCATAGATTTGCGTTTCGGTTTCTCGACCATCCTTTTGCAATTTAACTGTCGATGCTCCATGATGTGCCAACCGCTCATCGCCAATTGGCACATCGACTGTTTAGCTCAGCAATCTTGTGGTTTCTTCTTGAATGACAAACTCGCATTCTACTGTGGGTGGTCTTGCGCTCTTCACTATAAAGGCATTGATCGAATGGTCTTTGTGAGCATGACTCAATGCTCAATTGCCTTCTTGCCCGCTAAACCCATAAGTAGGGGATATCCCGACCAAGTGTCTTTTCAAGTAAAAGTGCCACTGAATCTGATTATCGCTAATAGGGGACACCCATCATGGAATTTCCAAATCGTTACGGTCAGCTTGTTATGAGTGGATTAAATGGTTGCGTGTCAGTGAACCATAGTTAGGCATCTCAATCGTAGTTTGAGGGGAGAATAAGGCACGATATCGGGTATAGTTTCTGCAAAGTTGTTGGGCACTATGCGCGAGGGCTGTAGGGTAAAACGTCGGGCAGTTCAGTTCGCGTCGGTGAAAATGTTATGGTTGGTATTGTGACTAGTGATTGATTCAAGATGTTCATGTTCTCGTAAAACAAATCTGGCAACTCAACAGTGGTAAGATCTAGATTAACCGAGGATACATGAGCGAAATGAAGTTCACCCTGGGTTTCAACTTTCCAGTCAGTGCCCAGAAAGGACCCTGAGTAAGTACTAATCGACTGTGATTGCCAGGCATAGGCATCAAAATCGTCGGTAGATACCCCAAGGGAAGCGTCGAATACCTGAAAATTCCAGGTTGATCCCATTGATATCGGATCAATCACTTTCTCCACCATGTTGCCAGCAAGATGAGAGGCTAACCCCCTATCCAAGTTTCAGAATCATCCATCAAAAGAAATCCGATGAGTTTACCGGTTTGCCCATCCAGAAGCCGTCGCGCTGGCTGCTTGCATATCCCTTGCAATAAGATGTCCACTTCTAGTACCGCTCCAGTGATAGCATCTCCAGCAGTAAACCCTCGACCCAACGGCGTCTGGCCCCAATAAACACACCTGTATTCCATACCAGCTTTTCCATATATTCAGGGTTAATGTTGAGTTGGAACGCATGGCGGCAGTCAGTACAGTTGACAGAGAGCATACTTACCATCATTTGTGGATCAAGTTGAGGGGCAGCCATGTCATTTGTCAGCAATACTGTGTTTTGGACCTGCAAGGTCTGATGCGGAGAAAGCGTATTCCAAATAGCAAAGGAATCAGAAAAAGGCACTGCTTGCAAACCGGAAACGGCCGCAAATGGCTCGTATAAGCCTGGGATCGCTCCGGGAATAGCGACTAAGGTAATAGGGTATTCAGCGACAAGAGGACGGTAAATCAATGGAGCATACCCAGGTACCCCCATATCTGTATTAAAATCAA
>JADJUV010000043.1 GCA_016716885.1 Candidatus Trichofilum aggregatum
TGGCAGTGCAGGCCACTAGCAACAACAGAGTGAAAAGATACAGGTAGCGTCTCATGGAGTACCCGTAGAAAGGCAAAGAAGGGAGAAGGGAGGCGGAAATCACTTTATCTCACGCTTCGGTGGTTGTCCGCATGGGCTAGTTTTGGTTGTGGGAGAGCCAGATGGGGTGGCGGCTAATACCAGGTGGGCTGACCTGAACCGGGAATTGACCAGGCGTTAAGAGCCATACGGCATCATTGGCGGTGAAGGCCAGTTGGGAGCCATCTGAAGCCCAGGTAGGATCATAAACCAGGATTGTTGAAAGTCGTGAGAGGCGGGACCGTCCCGCTGGTGATGTCCACCTGGTACAAGTTGCTATGCAGGACGTTGGCTAATTGGTCGGCACGGTGGTCGGTGGGGTTTTCCCGGTGGACATAAGTGATGGATTGTCCATCAGGATGCCATACCGGGGCATAACCATGCCCGGCGTCGGCCGGAGCCAGTAAGACTGAAGGTTGCCCATTACTATCAGCCCACCACAATTCACCTATGGTGTACGGAATGTTGTTATCGGCCAGCAGGATGTAAGCCAACGCATTGCCATCCGGAGACCAACGGGGATAAGCGATGATATGACGCGGCTGTTGCTGATGGACAACACGGCTGCCATCGGCCAGGTTCAGCGTTCCCAGTTCACTGCCAAATCCCAGGCCGCGACTGGCAGCATAGGTCACATGCTGTCCATCGGGGGTGAAGGTGGCATTGTAAGTGCCCGGAGGTAAATCCAGTACCGTCTGGTACAGCGTGGCGGATTCAATCAGGTAAATCTCGTTTTCCAGGCGGTTTTGTAAAAGAAACCAACCCCCATCTGGCGACCAATCCAGGACATAACCATGAGCAAAGGTAGCTGACTCGCTGTTAGCTGTATCGGTTCGCAGCAGCCGGGCAAACACATCGGCATGGCAGTTGTATTGCAAGAGCAGGTATTGGCTGTTCGGAGAGATGATGGCTTTATAGGTGCTACAGGCCGTCGAATCAGGTTGGCTGAATAGCGTGAAAGGCTGGTTGGCGTCGAGGTCGTTTTGGGTCAATGGGTAAACCAGAGTTTTGACAGCCCGAGTTGTGAGGTCAAGGATTGGTTCACCTGACAGGGTTTGAGGGTAGGTGATGAAGGCTAAGTGAGAGGGGGGCTGGGCAGTGAGCGGCCGGACCAGGTTCTGTTCTAGGCGCAATCGCCTGGCTGCTGGTAGAGGCTGGCAAATTATTGAAAATCACAGCGACCGTACAGAAAGCCATAAGCACGTTTAGCCAAAAGAAATAACGGGTTTTCATAGCAATAACCTTTTTTAGTATTTATCATGTAAAAATTACAAATAAAAGACGCTAAAAAAGCAGGGAACCCTTTAGAGCCTAACATTAAAATCAGGGGCTGTAAAGAGTATAAAGGATGATTTTATTGAATGGGGGAGTACACGTATTAGCCCTGAGAATTAACCGCCCCGACGCCACTCAGAATAAGTAAGCCACCGGCTATCAACTGCCAATCAACTCGTTCGGCCAGGAAAATGGCGCCAATGGTCACCGCCACCAGCGGGATGACATAGGTGACAAGCGCGGAGCGGGTAGGCCCCCAGTGACCCAGAACATAATAAAAGAGGATGTAAGCCAGGGCGGAGCCTAACAGTCCCAACCAGACCACGGCTCCTAACGCCGACCAGGTCAGTTGGGGTACACCAAAACCATCAAAAACAAAGGCGATGATCCAGGCTAATAGGCACGCGGCCGCGACCTGACCAGTGGCCGTCACAATGGGATTCAGGTGGTGCAAATGATGCCGGGCATAGGCCGTAGACACGGCATAACACAAACCAGAGAGGGCTACAGCCAGCGGCGCGGCCGCGGTTCCCCCACCCACCTGTAACTCACGCGCAAACAACAACAAAACCCCCGTAAACCCCAACACCAGACCAATAATCTTGCCCGTTGTCACCGTTTCTTGCTTCAACCAGACCCCAGCCACCACAATGCTAAACAGCGGTACGGTGCTATTCAGCACCGAAGTCATGCCCGAATCCATATGCTGTTCGGCCCAGCTAATCAACACAAAGGGCACAGCGATGCCTAACGCCCCCACGAGAAACAGATGTCCCCAAACATCCCGTTTGACCGGCAAGGCCAACTTTTGCCAGCGAGTTATCAGAAGTAAAGTGATGGCTCCCACCGTCAGACGCAAAGCTACCAGGGTAGCCGGGGATAGAGCCACCAGGGCAATTTTGATAAACAGGAAGGATGTGCCCCAGGCCAGAGACAGGAGCAAGAAGGCCAGCCAGACGTTACGTTGTGGGTGATTCATAGAGGGAAGTGGCTCCCACCCCTTTGTGATAGAGTTTATCGGTAATAAGAAATCTCACGCCAAGGACGCCAAGTCGCCAAGGGAAAACCTTTGCGTTCTTTGCGCCTTAGCGTGACATAATGTTAATTCCGATAATGTCTAATAACTATCGTTTGGCGCGGGCGGGCGCGGCCGCGCCCCGGGCCGCCATTTCATCTTTCTTCATGTGGCAATTTTTATATTTCTTGCCACTACCACAGGGGCAAGGATCATTGCGCCCCACTTTGGGGGTATCACGGCGCATTTCCGCCCCGCGCCCATGTTCCCGCTGCACCACCTGATACCCGGCCTGGCTCATTTTCGTCTGCTGGGCGATGGCGGCCCGCTGTTGGGCCACAAACGCTTCATGTCGAGGCAACTCACGGAAAAACTGGTTGACAATCGCCTCGTCAATGTTGGAACGCATGTCAGAAAACATTTCGTAAGAGCGGCGTTTATACTCCACCTTCGGATCTCGCTGCGCGATGGCTTGCAGACCGATTTCGCGGCGCAGGTCGTCCATGGCCGTCAGATAGTCGCGCCACTCCCGGTCAATCGCCCGAATCATCAGCAGGCGTTGGAAGTTGCGGTACTCCTCTTCACCGATGCGCTCACGCCATTGCTTCTGCCATTTGTGGACATATGTTTGCAGAGCCGCCACCAGTTGTTCACTGGAAAAAGTCGCCAGACTTTCCACCAACAGGGTTTGTAAGGCTGCATCCATCTGCTGTTTGAACGGTGTCTGATGGTTTTTAATCGCCTCACGGGACAACCCTTCCACCGTGAAGTCAGCAAACGCCTGGTTAATCTGCGTCACGGCCTGAGTCAACAGTTGTTCTTTACGGTTTTCATCCAGATGGGCGGTCAGGAAATCGTTGGCAAACGTTTCGATTTGTTCCACAAACTGCCGCCGCACATTTTCGCGCACCTGGAGATAACCGGAACGGCTGCCAGCAATGATCAACCCCAGGTTAGGGATAGCCGGCAGAATGGGCAGGAATCGTCCCATAGCTATCAGCAATTGCAGTAAGTTAGTGCCTTCTTTCAGGTTCTCTTGGGCCAGTCGGGCTAACCGCTCAATCAGCTTGTCACCCGACAACCGCTCCAATTCGGCCCGATCTATCTGCAATACGCCCGGAATAACAGTCACGAGCCGCCGAATAATGCCGTTATAGTTAATAGCATCGGTGGCTTCGGTGGTGAAATCCTGCACCGCCTGGATCACCTGTTCCCGAACATAAGCGGGGTAATTGTCTAAGTAGTTGGCGGCTAACTCTTCCAGAGCAGTGGCAAAGGCATCATCAAATTTCTCATCCAGATCATCCCCTTCGCCGCCCAGCACCTGCCGCCGCTCTTCGTAGATGGCCTTGCGCTGTTTGTCCATCACGTCGTCGTACTCGACCACGTTTTTGCGAATATCGAAGTTGTACCCTTCGATGCGCTCTTGCGAACTGGCAATAAGCCGATCCAGGGCCGAATGTTCGATGGGCATGTCTTCAGGCAAATCCATGAAGCGGGCCAATGTGCCATTCATCAAACTGCGCAGGCGTTCCCCCCCAAAACGGCGCATCAGGTCGTCATCTACGGAGAGGAAGAAGCGGCTGGAACCGGGGTCGCCCTGGCGGGCAGCGCGGCCGCGCAACTGATTATCAATACGCCGCGCCTCATGCCGTTCGGACCCCACCACATGTAGGCCCCCTAACGCCTTCACCTCATGCCGTTCCCGCTCCGTTTGTGCCCGCACATCCTGGATGAGTTGGATGTGTTCACGGGTCAGACCAGGCGCCTGGTTTACCACCCGCTCGGCTTCGGTCAGATCATTGGCTAAAAGGGCACGGATGAGGGCCGCCCGGCCATTGTAATGAACCTCAAACACCTGTTCAGCCAGGAATTGGGCCGTTTTCTGTGGGTCTTCATGCACCAGTTGATATTGGCCGAAAAGGGAACGCAGGCGCACCGCTTCTTCCACCATAGCCACGTCTTTTTCTTGTTCGGTGAGGAAATTGCGTGCGGCCGCGTACTGGCGAGCCAACACCAACCGGACAACCTGCCGGGCCTGGCTAAAATCGGCCCCATATTTATTTTGCAACTGGCGGATAATATACCCTTCCAGTTGCACCTCTTCGATTTCCTTGAGGGCGGCATCATACTCAGCTTTGGTGGTTTGCAGGGTTTGCACCAGGTCTGCTTGCAAACGAGGTGTTTTTTGGGTGAGCGTGCGCGCGGCCGCGTCCCCTTCCGTCAGCCAGGTCAAGGCCAACTTCGTCAGCAATGTCCGGTCAAACAGGTGATCTTCCAATGCCTGGGCGGACATCCCTTCCGGGTTTCCACCCAACAAAATGTCCGTTCCACGACCGGCCATGTTGGTGGAAATGGTCACCGCTCCTCTGCGCCCGGCCTGGGCCACCACCAACGCTTCGGACTGGTGCATCTTGGCATTGAGCACCGTATGGGGCACTTTGGCCCGCTCCAACATGCGGTGAATCATCTCCGAATGCTCCACCGAGGTTGTACCTACTAGCACCGGTCGGCCCTCTTCGTAAACCCGCTTAATTTCCGCCACAATGGCCTTGTCTTTGGCATCTAACGACCGATACACCTGATCAGGGAAGTCGGTTCGTTTATAAAACGCAGGCGTGCCCGGGTTTTCCGGCCGAACATAATAAACCCGGGTGGCGTTTTCCAACTTCTCTTTTTGCTCTTTCAGCCCCATCTGCCCCGTTTCCACAATGTACTCAACATTAGTAGGCAGGGCTGTCACCCCCAGATTATAAATCTTGTCGAACTCTTCGGAATCGGTTACGGCTGTACCGGTCATACCAGCCAGCCGCTCATACATACGGAAATAGTTCTGCAAGGTGATGGTGGCTACGGTGACCGTTTCGCGCTTGACCTGTACTTTTTCTTTGGCTTCGATGGCTTCATGCAACCCATCAGAATAACGCCGCCCCGGCATGGGGCGACCGGTGAAGTCGTCAATAATGATGACCTGCCCTGTGCCATCCACCATGTAATCTTTATCCCGGTGGAACAGATATTGGGCTTTGAGGGCATTATCGAGGTAGTAGGTTAATTTGTAATGTTTGGGATCGTACAGACTTTCCCCGGCATCCACGTCTACATCAGGAATCCGGTCTTCGATTTTGACAATGCCGCGTTCGGTCAGGGAGATGCTGCGGCTTTTTTCGTCAATGTCGTAGTCGCCGTTGGGTTCTTCCCCTTCATCGGCGGTGTTGCGTTTGAGGTTACGCACATATTCGGCGAAATCATTGTAGAGGCGGCTGGATTGATCGGCCGGGCCGGAGATGATCAACGGGGTGCGCGATTCGTCAATGAGGATGTTGTCTACTTCGTCAATGACGGCCATGTACAGGTCGCGCTGAACCAGATCACCCTGACTCATAGCCATGTTGTCGCGCAGATAATCAAAGCCAAACTCACTGCTGATGCCGTAGGTGATATCGGCCTGGTAGGCCTGGGCACGGGTGGCAGGTCGCCAGTGAACGAGCCGCTCATCTTCCAGTTCGGCCCCGGGGTTGACATATTCCGGGTCAAACAGAGCGGAGTACCCTTGTGGGCCAATACAGCCTACGGTCAGTCCCAGGGTGTGGAAAATTTTACCCATCCAGCCACCGTCGCGGCGGGCCAGGTAATCGTTGACGGTGACAAGGTGAACACCCTCGCCCGCCAGGGCGTTCAGGTAAAGAGGCAGGGTTGCCACCAGGGTTTTACCCTCACCTGTACGCATTTCCACCACCTGTCCTTGATGGAGCAGGATACCACCCATGATTTGCACGTCGTAGTGGCGCAAACCAGTGGAACGGCGGGAGGCTTCGCGTACCAGGGCGTAGGCATCAGGCAGAAGGTCATCAAGGGTTTCGCCATTGGTCAACCGCTCTTTGAGGACAAAGGTCTGGTTTTTCAGCTCATCGGCAGACAGTTTTTCTAGTTCGGCTTCGTGACTGGCAACCTGGTTGACCTGCGGCCGCAATCTTTTCGTTAATCGTGAAGTGGGATCGCCGACAACGGCGCTGACTAATTTTTTGAACATGGGTGAGATTGTACTCGCTTTGTCTTAGAGAATAGTTAGCAGGGTGAAAGGTTTCAGGTTTCAGGTTGCAAGGTGAAACCTGAAACCCTTTATTCGTTAAACAGTTCGCCCACACTGCGTCCCTCGTGTGAGCGGAGAATCACTTCTCCCAGGAGTCCGGCCACGGTGAGGACGGTAATGTTGGGCAACATTTTCTCTGGGGGAATAGGCAATGTGTCGGTAGTAACGATTTCTTTGATGGGCAAGCCGCGCAAACGCTCACAGGCCGGGTCGGAGAGAACGGGATGGGCAAAGGCCACGTACACTTCACCGGCCCCTTTCTCTTTGACCAGTTGCACGGCTGATTTGATGCTGCCACCGGTGTCTACCAGATCATCCACGATGATCACGTCTTTGCCTTCTACATTGCCGATGAGGTTGAGGGCCTCGCGGCCGGTTTCATTGCCGGAGCGGCGTTTTTCGACAAAGGCGAGGGGGAGATCGAGCGCGGCCGCGAAGTTTCTTCCCTTCTTAGCAAAACCCAAATCAGGCGTGACAATCACGGCATTCTGCAACTTCTTGGCCCGAAAATGTTCGGTCAAGATGTGAAAGGTGGTCAAAGAGTCCCCCGGTATTTTGTAAAATCCCTGAATCTGCTCCGCGTGTAAGTCCAGCGTGATCCAGCGATCCGCCCCGGCGACTTCGATCATATCCGCCAACAGACGGGCCGTAATCGGCACACGGGGCTGATCCTTTTTGTCGCTTTGGGCATAGGCCATAAACGGTACCACTACCGTAATCCGCCCCGCCGAGTCACGTTTGAGGCAATCAATGGCGATCAGCATCTCCATAATATTGCGATGCACCGGGCGGCTATGGCTCTGGATCAGATAAACATCCTGTCCCCGCACACTGCCGTGCAGTTTGACCATAAGATTTTCATTGGGAAATTCAATGACATCCCATTTTGATAAGGGTCGGTGGACATAATGCGCAATTTTTTGGGCTAAATCCGGACACCCCGACCCGGCAAAAATCTTTATGTCCCCGTAACTCTGTAATCCCATCCTCTTTATCTCCCTCTCAATGGCACTCATTGCCAGATCGCCAATCCTTGATTGTCCATCCTTGTCCAGATGCGTTCAAAAACATCTATGGCAAAGACTGTTAGGGTACTCTGTTCGGGATCAAGGCAAAATATCTGGTTATCGCTTGTGCCGATAACACATGGCATGACCCCCCCGGCCCCCAACACAAGGGCAGTTGTAGACTAGGCCTCAGATAATTCCCCATTCTCATCGACTAAACCACTGATAGCCAGAGGTTCTGGCAATTGTTCTGTCCAATAAACGTGAAAATAGCCAATGATTTAACTGTGTTTTCCAGGCTTACCAACCGAGTGAACCGCGTCACCGATATTGATGGGGGCATTAGCGCTCCAGATCACCCGCTGGTAAATCAAATGTCCCAATGGCTCAACCATATCAGCACCAAAAACAGTGACTTCCTCCTTTCGTTTCTACTTCAATGACAACTTTCCAGGTGACAAGGTTGGTTGCCAATTCTCTCTGTGGAATGGGCGGCAAAATCCGGATCATTCTCCCCAAATTCACTTAGAAGGGGGTGCCGGGGGGGGGCTCGTATCAAATGGTTGTGTGACGCATTCCATCGTTTGATCCTGTTCCCGTTCCGATAGTTAATGATTCAAATGGATGAAGAGGCGATTCGCGGCCGCGTACGGGTCCATCTTCCTCTCCGCCACCGCCGCGATCAACTGCTCCCGTTCCACCGGTGAAACCGTGGCCTGAAGTTGACGCAACACCAAGGCCTGGAGCAACTGCTCCACTTCCTGCCGACCCCGCACTTTTTCCCGTTCGTGCCACTCACCACTGGTTCTTAAATATACCAGATGAGCTTCAAGCGCATCTACCACTTTGTCAATTCCCTGGCTGGCTGTGGCTACCGTTTCGTATACCTTAACTTCCCAATCAGGGCTTGTGTCGTCGGTTGGGGTGTGACCGTCATCCGCCAGCATCATCTCGCCATGATGACGCACCATTTGCCGGGTACTGCCAAAGTGGAGCATCATCTCCAGGGATTTGACGGTACGCTGACTGTTGGGGTGATCGGCTTTGTTAACGACTAAAATGTCGGCAATTTCTAAAATACCCGCCTTGATGGATTGAACTTCATCGCCCAGGCCAGGGGCTTCGATGACGATGGTGCTGTGAGCCGCGCTGGCGATGTCTACCTCAGCCTGCCCGGCGCCCACGGTTTCGATGAGGATGGTATGGTACGCGGCCGCGTCCAGCACCTTGATCACCCCCGCTGTCGAGCGAGCCAGTCCACCCAAACGGCCCCGCGAAGCCATGCTGCGAATAAAAATCCCCTTGTCGCCAGCCAGATCACGCATCCGCACCCGGTCGCCCAGCAAGGCCCCGCCGGTAAACGGGCTACTGGGATCCACAGCCACAATCGCCACTGTTTTTTCCCGGCGACGTAACTCTTTCGCCAGTTCATTAACCAGGCTACTTTTGCCTGTGCCGGGTGCACCAGTCACGCCAATAATATGTGCCCGGCCCGTATGGGGATACAAAGCAGCAATCTCCGCCTGGGCAGACGGCTCTTCACGTTCCACCTGGCTAATGAGCCGGGCAATCGCCCGCACGTTGCCCTGGCGCACCTGTTCAGCCAGGGTGGGGGCAGTAGAGGGGAGTGGTGTCATAGTTAGTTTCGAGTTTTGGGTTTCGAGTTTCGAGTTTTGGATTCCCTGGTTAGACTTTCTCCCCCAGGACTTTTTCTCGAATCTTCTCGGCTATGACATCCGTAGATGTGCCGGGGCCAAAGATGCCCGCTACCCCTTTGGCTTTCAGGGCGACAATATCATCTTCCGGCACAATGCCGCCCAGGAAAACGGGCACATCGTTCAGGTCAGCCTCGGCCATTAATTCCATGATGCGCGGAACCAGGGCATTATGTGCCCCGGAGAGAATGCTGAGGCCGATGGCGTCTACGTCTTCATGCAGGGCCGCTTCGACGACCATTTCCGGGGTCTGGCGCAGGCCGGTGTAAATCACTTCCATACCCGCGTCACGTAGGGCGCGGGCAATCACTTTGGCACCGCGATCATGCCCATCCAGGCCCGGTTTAGCGATGAGGATGCGGATTTTGCGCTCGTCCATGTTGATACTCCAGAGCGTGGTACGTGTGGCGTGAGGCACACCATTTAAGGGGTACGACACATGCGACAGACCACGTATTGTTCGGTTCAATGGTTAAAAAGACCGTTTGATTATACCGATTGACGGGTGGATTTACGAACCAGGGAGCAGGGAGTCAGGGCTTTTCCCAAGCGCTCGTAGGCCCACGTTTTATGCGAGGCCTGACCGCTTCCCGGGGAGGGTCGCCCGAAATCCCCCCCCTGGGGGGGGGGGGGTGAGAGACCTGCATTCAACCTGGGTTGCCCCACCATTCATGATGATATTCGAGGGGATGAGGTGATTGCGTAAAAAGGGTAGTGCCACGGTTTCAAAAACGGCGGCCCTCTCAAGACTTAAATGCCCGCCTTGACAAAACTCTGCACTGTTTTAAACAAATCCTTGCTCTTTACAAACGTCTCCCCGACTAAAACCGCATCCACACCGATGGCCTTCATCTGGCGCACATCATCCAGAGTCTGGATGCCGCTTTCGCCAACTACCAGCACATCCGCCGGGATAAGTTGGCGCAGACGGGCGGTGTTGTCAAAATCCACGACAAAGGTTTGCAAATTACGGTTATTGACACCGATGAGGCGCGGATTGAGGGGCAAAACGCGCTCCACTTCTTCGGCAGTGTGAACTTCGATGAGGGCGTTCATGCCCAACTGATGGGTGAGGGCCAGCAACTCCTTCATATCGTTTGGCCCTAATACAGAGGCAATGAGCAACACCGCATCAGCCCCGGCAACGCGGGCTTCGTACACCTGGTAAGGGTGGAAGATAAAATCTTTACGCAAGACAGGCAGGCCAATTTTGAGTCGGGGATCACTTTTGCCGATAATGATGGGATCCAAATCGCTTAAGGCTTCTTTGACATCGCGCAGGTGCTCCAGGGACCCCTGGAAGTGGCGACCATCGGTGAGGACGGAGATGGCCCTGGCTCCGGCACGGGTGTAGGTGGTTGCCAACTGCACGGGGTCATACTCTGGCACGAGTAACCCTTTACTAGGCGAGGCCTTTTTGCACTCGGCAATGATGGAGACGCCATAGAGACGGATCGCGGCCGCGAAGTCTACCGCCGGTGGCACAACCGCAGCTAGTGCTCGTAGTTCTGACAATGGTATTTCCCGCATCGTCTTGGGCAACTGCTCCCGGTGGTACCGCATGATTTCATCGAGGATTGTGCCTCGTTGTTTGGCTAAATTACTCACACTCATAAAAACCTCAACAAAATCCGATCAAAATTTCCGCCCAGAAAGTAGCTGGAAGATGACTATTATTCCGCTGAACAGGACCTGCGGGGTTCTTCTCTTGGGCGGTTACTATTAACACTGGTTGACTTGACCCACAGACAAACGGAAGAGTCAGGTACTAAGAATTTGATCCATCCGCCATAAACGGCAAGGTAAAACTGAAGGTAGTTCCCTGCCCCGGCACACTCGTTACGGCTACAGTTCCCCCGAGTCGCTCCACAATCCGTTTGACGATGGAGAGACCCAGGCCGTGCCCTTTGCTCTGCTGGGTGTTGAGACGGCTGAAATCCTGAAACAGCTTGGCCTGGGCCTCTAAATCTAACCCCGCCCCATTGTCCTGCATCCAAAAACGAATCTCGTTGTTCTCAAGGGGCGTGGCCCCCACCTTGATGATCGGGGGCTGACCGCCATATTTAAGGGCGTTACTCAAATAATTCGCCCAAACCTCTTCAACCCAACTGGCGTGACCCAAAGCAACGGGCCAGGTATCGGGTTGGTGGAGTGTGGCCTGACTGGTTTCAATTTCTTGTTGTAGACGGGCCGCGACATCCTGCCAGATATAACCCATATTTAACGGTTCAGGTGTAATGACCTGCCGCTGAACCTGGGCCAGGGTGAGCAGATCGTCCACGATACGCACCATTTTGCGCGTGGTCTTGCCGATGGTTTGGAGAATGGATTGTTTCGCGGCCGCGTCCAGCACCTCATCATCTTCCAGCAACAGCTCACTATACCCGGCAATCACCCCCAGCGGGCTTTTCAGATCATGGGCCACCGTATGAGCAAACGCATCCAAATCGGCAATGTGGCGCTCATGTTCCTCAATCTCCCGTTGCAGGGCCAGGGCTTCCTGTTGCGATTGCGCCACCCGAGACCGCACTTCCAGGCTCTTCAACCGACTATCGGCCTGTTCATTGAATAAATTCTCTTTGACCTGATGAAATTGCTGGTAATGATGCAGAGCTAAAACCCAATCACCCTTCGTCTGATAAATGCGGGATAGTGCCTCGTGGCATTCGTACTGTTCCCGCTGAATGTTAAGTACCTCAGCCAACGCCAAAACCTCGTGCAGATGGGTCAACGCCAGGACTAACTGCCCCTGCTGTTCATAAACCTGTCCCATTACCAGTTGTGCCGTCACAATGCCTTGCGGGTTATCCACCTGATGAAACAGAGCGAGCGCATTTTGCAGGCAGAGGATCGCCTGCTCGTGGTGTGCCTGGCGAAAATGTAGTCGCCCCAAGGTCGTCCAGGCTTCCGCTTCACCCCGCACGGAACCTAGCTGATGGTAAGTCGCAACACTTTGTTCTCCATGCTGAAGCGCCGTTTCAGGCTGTCCCAGCCCTTGATAAACCTGGCTCAGGTTATCATGAAAATCGGCCTCACGTTGTTTGTTATCATGAGCCATAACCAATGGTAGAGCCGCTTCAAAACAACGGCGGGCCTCATCAAACCAGCCCAATTTTAAGTATAACCAGCCGATATTGTTCGCGGCCGCGGTGCGATTATTCACACTGCCGAATTCCTCAGCCACGGCCTGGGCCTGGAGCAAATAGGTTAACCCTTCAGGGTACAACCCCATGTGCGCATAACTAACCCCCACCTGATTCAGGCTATGAAACAGATGAATTTTATCATCTCTCTCCTGGCTCAATTGCACCGCTTTTAAGGAATAAGTGATGGCTTGTTCATGATCAGACAGGTAACTATAGATAGCTCCAAGGGCCACGTAGCAGGTTAATAGACAATCCACCCGCCCAACTTTCTGAGCCAGGCTCAGGGCTTCTTGGACCAACGCCAATGAACGCTGGGGATTACGCTCGCGTAACTCGTCGGCCTGCTCAATGAGGGCGTTGATCTGCTGAAGGGATGGTTCTGCGGCCGCAATCTGCCCCTGCATCCCTTGTGTACTTGATGATTGTTAGTTCCATTTTGTTTCTGACCGGCATAATCGGGTTTTTTCGCCTTGTCGCCCCTCGCTTTGTCGCCGCGTCGGGTATAGTCAGCCATAGAGTGGCACGTTATACTCTTGCCAACCCTATTCAGGCAAAACACGTTCTAACTGGGGTTTGGCGTTTTTAACCCCCCGGGGGACAAAAAATTAGAAAGCGGGGGGGGTCGTCTAATTTTCGCCAAAGTCGCAATTCTAATTGTATGAGGATTATCCTTATCTGAACAATGGTGCTGAGGTTCCTATGGTCAAAAAATTACTGGTTGCCAATCGCGGTGAAATCGCCGCCCGGCTTTTTCGGGCTTGCCGACTGCTCGGTGTGCGCTCCGTGGCTATTTATTCCGAGGCCGATGCCCAGGCCCCCTGGCCCCGCCTGGCCGATGAACGCTATCCGCTGAAGGGGGTCGCGGCCGCAGACACCTACCTCAACCAATCTGCTATTCTCGCCATCGCCCGCCAGGCTGGGGCCGAGGCTATTCACCCCGGCTACGGCTTCCTCAGCGAAAATGCTGATTTTGCTCAGGCTTGTGTGGATGCCGGAATTATTTTTGTGGGGCCGAGCGCGGCCGCGATGCGAGCGTTGGGCAGTAAAGCCAGTGCTCGCGAACTGGCCCAGGCCGCGGGTGTGCCTGTCATTCCTGGGGTAAATGGGGCAGGCATGAGCGACGAAGGGTTGCTCGCGGCCGCGCACCAGATTGGTTTCCCCGTGCTCATTAAGGCCAGTGCCGGTGGTGGCGGCAAAGGGATGCGCGTCGTTGAGGCCGAGAATGAGTTCCTGGACGCCGTGCAGGCCGCCCGGCGCGAAAGTATATCCGCCTTCGGTAGTGATCACCTGATTTTGGAGAAATATTTCACCCAGGTGCGCCACATCGAGGTGCAGGTGTTGGGGGATTTGTACGGCCATCTCATACACCTATACGAACGGGAATGTTCGGTGCAACGCCGCCACCAGAAAATCATCGAGGAGACCCCCGCCCCTCATGTGCCGGTCGAGGTAAGAGAAGGAATTTGCGCGGCCGCGGTCTCTCTGGCTCAGGAAGTGGGCTACGCCAGTGCCGGAACCGTCGAATTCATTCTGACGCCGGAGAATCAGTTTTACCTGTTGGAGATGAACACCCGCTTGCAGGTGGAGCATCCGGTGACAGAATGGGTGACGGGGGTGGATATCGCCGCCTGGCAAATTCGTATCGCCAGTGGTGAACCACTCACGCTGCAACAAGCAGATATCCGGCAACGGGGTCATGCCCTGGAGAGCCGGGTGTACGCCGAAGACCCGGCCCACAATTTTATGCCGTCAACGGGGACGATAACGCATTATGCGCGGCCGCAAGGCCCCAACATTCGTGTGGATGATGGCATCGAAACAGGGAGCGTCGTCAGCCCGTACTACGACCCCATGCTGGCAAAAATCATTACCTGGGGCGCGGATCGCGCTGACGCCATCGCTCAAATGCGCCACGCCCTGCATGAAACGGCAGTTTTGGGCATCACCACCAACATTCCCTACTTGCTGGCAATTTTAGCGCATCCGGCCTTCCAATCTGGGCAAACCCACACCGGTTTCCTGGGCCAACATTTCCCCACCTGGCAAGCCCCCACTCCAGCGACGATCATACCCTGTTGGGCCATCGCTGTGGCCGAACTCCTCGTGGGCAAATCTGGCCCTACCAACAGATCACAGTCCACCACCAACGGCCCCCTCGCCATTGCCGACCCCTGGAACCAAACAACCGGCTGGCGTAATGTGCTAAAATAAGCTCAACATTTTCAAAGGATCAGTGGAGAGTGCCACGTGGATTTTGCTATGATGTCCTATGTTCGTTGCCTCAATAATCAGGGCTATGAAGCCAGTCTCATCATCGGCAAAGTCTACAAAACATTGCCGACATCTGAACGAGATACATTACGTGTGATAGACAACGAGGGAGAGGATTATCTCTATGATATAGGCCGTTTTGAACCGCTTATACTCGATGAGCAACGTGTCCCAGAATCTTTGACTGTTCACCTGGACAATGTCACGAAGGGGATTCTCCACGCTGAAGCCCTGGCGGCCCAGAAATCTATCAGTGCGCTGTTGCGGGAGTGGATTGACGAGCGGCTGGATTTACCTATGAGCACGGACTGATACACTCGTTTAATGTAATGATGAAGCACCCAGAAAAACTGCTTAACCGCCTGGATGAGATTGGACAATCACTGGAAAAGACAGGCAAGGCTCTGGCTCTGATTGGGTTAGGGTCTGTGGGTCAGGAGTTGGACCGGTTGGATGATTATTCTGACCTGGATTTTTTTGTCATTGTGGAGCCAGGTCAGAAAAGCCACTTCCTCACCAACCTGGACTGGCTCAGTGGGTTGGCTCCCATCGCTTATTATTTCCAGAACACCGTGGATGGTTACAAGCTACTCTTTGCCGACGGAGTATTTTGTGAGTTCGCCGTGTTTGAAGAGGCGGAATTGGCCCACATACCCTTCGCACCGGGGCGTATTGTCTGGAAACGCGCTGGGGTGAGTGAGGAAATAGCGGCTCCGGTGAAACCGTCCAGCCCGTCAACCCATTCGGTGGAATGGCTGGTGGGTGAATTGTTGACTAATTTGTACGTGGGAATGGGGCGTTACCGGCGGGGGGAGAAATTGTCGGCGTTTCAGTTTGTGCAGGTGTATGCGTTGGGGCGATTGGTGGATTTGGCCGGGCAAATTGAGATGGCTCAACCCGGCCACGCAGATATTTTCGTAGGTGAACGCCGGTTTGAACAGCGATTCCCGGAGTTGGCCCAGCATTTGCCCCAATTTGGGCCAGGGTATGAGGGAACACCCGCGGCCGCAAACGCCATCCTACGCTTCCTTGACCAACATTTCCCCATCAACCCGGCCATCAAAGAAGCCATTCTATCTCTAACCGGCTCCCATCTCTGACAAATCAAGAGTCTAAGGAAAAGCACACGCAAAGATGTTCTAAGTTTTGTCAAGAAGGAAGCACATTAACAACCGAATAGCAAAAGGCAATACAAACCTATCAGCGGGTTAGCCAAGGCTTTCACACCGCTCAAGAAAAGAGTAAACAGAATGCAGTTGTGGTCTGAAAGGCATCTCGGGATTGGGTTGAAGCAGGTTCCGGGAAGCCTTTCATTCATTTAACCCAATCACTATCGCCACTCTGTTTACTGGCCGGACTAAGGCCACACCAGTGGCGAAACTTGTCCACGCTGGGGAACCGCTGGATATCCTGAATGAAGGCGCGGTAGATAGCGGCACTGACTAAGCCAATTCCCTGAATCGTTGTTAAGGGGCAGTCAGGATATAACTGTTGGTAGAGGGGCTTAATCTTTTCTTGAAGCAGACGCTTCTGTTGTTGGGCATAGGCGGCCCGCAACTGTAAGCCGTGGGTCATAATCGCCTGTAGGTCGTCGTAACCCACCATCGCTTCGGAGCCATACAAACGAGTCATCTGCTCGGCCCGTTCCAGCCAACGACTAATCCAGGTATTATCCAGGTCATTGTCTGGAGCCACGGCTTGCCAGGCGGTGGTTAAGGGGCACCACACCGGCCGCACAAACCCGCCAGGGGCTGTACCAATAGAGGCGCATCCAGCTTTGGGCGGCTGCCGGGATGAGCCGGTGTAAACCATCCCAGGCCCATGAGTCATACGTCTGGAGGCGATTTTGTTCGGCCACATCTCGTTCTCGCCATTGGACATAGGCGCGACAAGCTCGTTGCAAGGCCAACTGGTCACCCGAAGCCGGATACCAACGCGCCAGATGTTCAGGGGCTAACTGATAAAGATGAGCTAACACCCGACTATCAATGCGGTCGCTACCGGTATGTTTCCAGAGCACTCGGCGCAGGTCTTTGGTCTTCTGACCGTTGACCCGATAGACAGAGACATTCTGCCCATGGAGATAGACCCCCACGGGATACCAGGCCATGCCGGTGGCTTCCATAATGGCTATCAACTGCACCTCATCTGTTGTCCCTTGTCGAGCCTGACGCAACAAACGGTCCAGGTCATCCGGGCGAGCCCGAAAACAGATGGGGCGACCGATAAAACTGTTGCTGGCTGGGTCTAGCACCATGGCTTTATGTTCGGCCGTTACGGCCAGGTCAATACCGATGATACGCGTATTCATGGTCGTCTCCTTTTTTCTAAACCGAAGTTTGCTTGGGAGAAACGATGCTGAAGCGGCGTTGGCCCAGTTCCGGTGGACAAACTTTCTAACCCAGCCTTGCACGTGATTCGAGACTCAGACACAAGTCCATCTCAATGTTCCTAATCGGGTCTTCTGGGCTGTCCGAACGACAATCTCCGCGTCGAGGCCGCTTTCGCCCCTCACGCGCATGCAGTCGCCGCTTCAGACATCCAGGTATAGCTTGCCACTTTTTTCTGTTTTTTGCTATTCGTTGTTGTTAATGTGCTTCTTCAATAGAGTTTATCGGTAATAACCTTCCGAAGGTTTATGTCAACTGATTGTTCAGAGGTACAAACCTTCGGAAGGTTGCCAAATGCTATTACCGATAATGTCTAATATACAAGGCGCGAAGGACGCCAAGTGACCAGAAAAAACTCGTGGCTTTTGCCACGGATTCGTGAATATTTGAGTTTTGAAGTTTACCCCAGCTATGGAATTGTCATGCTGAGGTCTCCCGAAGCATCCCATTAGCCTGGGAGTTCAAGATTGTCGGGATTCTTCCTCGAAGACTCGTCAGAATGACGGTTTCATACTAATTGTGCCGTTTCACTCCGCCCAATCTCCAAGCTGTTGCCGTAACTCCTCATCTTTTTGCCAATCAATCCGCGACGGATGAATATCTTTACATAACTTGCTAATCTGGTGGGCGTAGTCAGGAATATCTTTGGCTTCGCGGCCCAGGACACGGCGGGTAAAGTAAAACTCGGCCAGCCGCTGTTTGGAACGATCATCCTTCCGCAAATATTCCCAGGCCCCCTCAACCGCCAGACAGGCGGTGTAGTACAAATCCATCAGGCGCAGGCACAGCGGCCGCAACGGAACCGTGGCACTCAGCGCATCCATCGCCAGCAAATCGGTTAGCTGTTGTTCCACCTGGCTCAGTTGGGCCAACGCTTCCCGGCGCAATTCGTCAAAGGGTGAGGGCTGTAACATGGCCCGAATGAGCCGGATAAACGGTTCATGAGCACGGTCTTGCAACATTTTCTGTTGGGCTAACACGACTAATGTATGAGCTGGGCTGATCCCGTTTTCATAAACGATGGTGTCGCGTAGCAGGCGAGGCAATACAGAAAAATCTTCCACCAGGCCGTTACTGCCCAAAATTTCGATGCCCTGGTGAATGAGTTGACGGGTCAGGCCAGTGGCCCGCAGATGATTTAGGATGATTCCCAGAGACAATATCGCCTCTGTGCCCTCTCTGGCTTCCCCTGTTTCTAACTCATCACACAGTTTTGCCAGCCGGAGAGAGCCGGAAAGCAGCGCGGCCGCGTCCGAGCGCATCTGGGTCAAACTATCTTGTACCAATAAAGAATGCAAAAGGGGTGCGCCAAAGGCGTGGCGGTGTTCGGCGTATTTCCAGGCGGTGACATAGGCCCGGCGGGCATGGGCGGCACAAGCTAGCGCCTGATAGAGCCAGGTGGTGCTGAATACGTGTTTTATTAAGTTGACATAACCCTGCTCGGTAGAGCCAACTGGATAAGCCAAGGCGTTATCAAAGGTGACTTCACCCGTTGCCAGGGAGCGTGTGCCCAACGTCTCTTTCAGGCGATGAATCGTGAGGCCGTTGTTTATGCCATCGGGCAGGTGGCGGGGCACGAGGAATAACCCTAACCCGGTGGCCCCATCCCCTTGCCCGGCGACCTGGGCGGTGACGAGGATGAGATCGGCGCTGAGGTTGGCACAGAACCATTTTTCGCCACTGATGGCCCAAACGTCTGGTTCATCGGCATAGGCAAAGGTGGTATTACTGCCCAGATCGGCGTCCCCCTGGATTTCGGCCAGGAAGAGGGCGGCGGTGAAGGGGGGATCGCGTTGATCGTCGAGCAGGGTGGGCAGAAATTGGTCACGGATGGCGGCCGCGGCCGCGTGCTGGAGCAGTTTGATGACCGCTACGGTGGCCGCAATGGGGCTATGGTGTCCGGCTTCCCCCAACTGGCTAGAAAGATAATACAGGGCGGCTCCCAGCAAATGATGGCCTGGCTCGCCCTGGACAGCGGTCAGCCCGGCACCGTAGAGGTGTCGGGCCAGTAGGTGGTGGTCGGGGTGGAACTCAACCTCGTTATGGGGCTGGCCTAAGGCATTGTGGCGGTGCAAGGTGGGGGGATGAGTGGCGAGTCGGTTCGCGGCCGCGTCCAGCACCGTCGCCGCCAGCCCACCAAATTTATACAGGCGAGCCATGTTCTGTTTGTAATCGGCTGTGCCCCACAAAAGCTCCAGGCTCCGTTGGAAATTCAAATCGGCACTGAAAAAATTCTGCGGCAGGCTGTTTTGCCATTCGGTCAAATGTTGGCGGGCGATGTCGGCGGTGATCATGGTGATTCTATTTTACCAGCGAAACAGCACCTGCTCGGCGCTGAAACCGGGGCCGAGGGCGGCCATGAGGCCGTATTTGCCAGAGCGGACTGTTTCGCGTAGGAACTGTTCCAAAACAAACAACACGGTGGGGCTGGACATATTGCCGTAATCAGCCCAAACCCGGTACGCCTCATTCAACTTCTCCGGGGCCAGGTTGAGGCTGTCGGCATAGGCCTGGAGCACTTTGGGGCCACCGGGGTGGAAGACAAAATGGGCTAACTCTTCGGGTTGGATGCCCCAGGTGGCGCAGGCGGATTGGACCAGACCGGGCATGTGGCGCTCTACCAGCACGGGAATGGAGCGGGCGAAGCGCACTTTCAGCCCGGTTTCGACCACATCCCAGCCCATGATGTCTTGGGAATGGGGGAAGAGGTGACTGTAGCTATTGAGGATTTGCGGCCCCGCCCCTTCCTCACCGAGGCGAAGCAGAATCGCGGCCGCGCCATCACCAAACAAAGTAGTGGCAACCAGATTCGATTTGGACAAAGCGTTAAACTGGAAGGTGAGACTGCATAATTCCACGGCTACCAGCAAGATGGATTTGCCAGGGAAGGCGTGAGCCAACTCGGCGGCCCGTGCCAACCCGGCGACGCCCCCGGCACAACCCAGACCCCAGATGGGCAAGCGGGCGGTGTGGGCCGGTAAACCCAGACATTGGATCAATTTGCTGTCCAGACTAGGGGTGGCAATGCCCGTGGTCGAGACCAAAATCACCAGGGCAATTTCGTCAGGGGTGATGCCCGCCTGTTCGATGGCCCGGCAACTGGCCTGTTCGCTCAGTTGCAAGGCCATTTGTTCGTAGAGGGCGTTGGCTTCGGCGAAGGTGTGGGGTTCGCCAAACCAGGCCAGGGGTTGGGAAAGGTGGCGGTGCTCGATGAGGGTGTGCTCGAAGACGGAGATGAGGCGATCAAGTTGATGGACGCGGCCGCGGAATAGCGTGGACGCAAAATCGCGCAAATCGGCCTGGGCGAGGCGGTGGGGGGGTACGGCGGTGGCAACGGCCTGGATGATGGGATGGTGTTTCATGGAAATGGGGCGATTGACGATTGATGGGTGGAAAAATCATCAATGAGTCACATGGGAAAACTCACGCAAAGGCACAAAGAACGCCAAGATACGAGAGAAAAATTCGTGTTAATGGTTCGTGTCACCACAAGTTCGTGCAATTCGTGGCTTCTTTCCGCAAACGCATCAGTTTACTCAACTGGTTCTGTCTGTTCACAAGTATCACGGAAGGCCAGTCTAGCCAGGGTGCGCCGCTGTTTACTTTGCCAATCAATGCGCGGCCGCACCTTATCTGCTTCATCCGGTAAATACCCCAACCGGTAAATCGCCATCAGTTCTAGTTCCGCGGGCACTTTGAGCAGGGTGTTGATCTCTTGCCAGGCTTCAGGCACTTCCATGGGCGTGCTAACAAACTGGATGCCCATGCCCAGGCTGGTCGTGGTCAGCCAGATATTCTCGATAGCCATGCCTAGGGAAAGTAAACAGTAGAAACCAGAAAGATCTTCGGGCACATATTCTTCTTTGGTCAGGAGTACGGCCAGGAGTAGGGGGCTGTTGGCGACAAGTTTCATATTGTCGTTGCCCAACAGTTTGGGCACACCCAACGTATTGAGCAGTCCCAGCGCTTTCTCATTAAACACCTGTTTGATGAACGGGCGCAGAGGGGCAGGCATGGTGTCAATGTAAATCCCATCCTGTTTTTCTTCCATCTCCTGCTGGCCGAAGCGGAAATATTTGCGGTAGCGGCGGAAGAAACGGCCCTCGGCAAACAGTTGGGTCATGGTGCGGCCGCCGATGGCGGCAATTTTTTGGCGGATGGTCGGGTCTTCGATGAGGATGAAGCGCCAGGGTTGGGAGTTGAAATGGCTGGGGGCACGGCTGGCGGCTTCGATGAGTAAATGTTGATGCGCTTTGCTTACGGGGTCAAGTTTGAAGGGGCCGTTGGTGGTACGGCGGTTGCGGATGGCGTCAATGAGGTCCATGGAGTTTTCCTTAAAAGAGATGAATTATGAAGGACAGGTCTTCTTCATAATTCCTAACCTGGATAAACCAGACAATTTATCCGCAGATTAACGCCGATTTGCGCTGATTAAAGAATCTGCGTTAATCCCCAAAATCTGCGGTTATACTTCTTGCCCACTGGTCAAGAAATTGACTTGTGAGGTACTAATTCATAATTGCTATCACGTAGCCAGAGAAACCGAGGATCGCGGCCGCGGGGTGAGGCCAGGTTCCCGGTTTGGTTTTGGGCATGATACCTAACATTGCCAGGGTGAGGAGCAGGGCCGGGTGAAAGGTGAGAATGGTTGCCCCAATGGCCGCTACAAACACGGTGAAGTAGAGAGCGTGATGGAACCAACCAAAGTGACGATGACTAAACTGCGCGGCCGCGCCCACCCCTAAATTGATCAGGTACAAACCCATTGCCAGATAAAACAGCATTCTAAAATTATAGAGCCGAAAATCAACTCAGCCATTGTAAAATCATATGAGAGTAAAACCCCAGATCGTGGCTGCCATCAGCATAAGGTAAGTTGTCGCCAGCTTCGAAAGTACGACTATGTTTTATGGCCTCGCCCCGGAAACCCTACCTACCCCCAGGGGGGATCTGGGCGGTTTTTCGGGGCGAAGGCCCTGAACAGGTTCCTTCCCCGAGGAAGGGGAAGGGGATGGGTCTTCCGACCAAACCGGGCTGGTTCCCCGCGGGAGCGGGTAGGGGATGGGTTCCTTACGACTATTGACAAACCGGCTCTTGTGACCATACTTCTTGTCCAATAGAACGATGAATTAGATACGCGACTTTGGGGCAATTTGGGGGCGGGCCCCGCGGGGGGGGGGCGGCCGGGGCGGGCCCCGCGGGGGTTGATGACAAAAAACGCCAAACCCCAGTTAAGTAGTAAAAACCTGTCTGGTTTTTCTCTGTGAATCTCTGTGTCATCCTCTCCGTGCTCTCTGTGTAACTGCTTTTCCCAAAAGGAGTCATCATGCCTGGTAAAGAACGAAAAAAAGCGCTAGTCCTCTCCGGGGGCGGCGGCCGCGGTGCTTATCATGTTGGTGTTTTGCGCTTTTTAGAAGAACACGAGTGGGTTCCTGATATTGTCGTGGGTACATCCATTGGGGCTGTCAATGGCGCAGCCATCGCTTCCGGGCACAATGCCTATTCCCTCTGGGCCTTGTGGCGGCGGTTGGAAACTAAGGATGTGCAAAAACCCAATCTGAACCCACTCAATGGCAATTTCCTGCTCAACACCGCCCCCTTGCGTACCACCCTGCAAAATGATGGTTGGGTCAATTTTGATCGCCTCAACTCAGCCGAAGCCACAGTTCATTTGCGCGTGACCGCCACCGAAGTTCATAGCGGGCAGCTCCATGTTTTTGGTAATAGCCCAGACATTTATCCCAGCAAAATGCGCCAGGAACCCCTCACCCTGGATCATATTATCGCCAGTTGCTCCATTCCCATTGTGTATCCGGCGACGGAGCTACATGGCAACTTGTATTGGGATGGAGCTACGGTGGCCAACACACCGCTAGGACCAGCTATTGACGCTGGGGCCGAAGAAATTGTGGTGGTCATCATGACCCCCTTTGGTGATGAGGATGTTGAGTCAGAACAACAATCATCGCCGCGTAACCTGCTCGAAGCGGCCAGCACCACTCTGGAATGGGCCTTATTAGCCTCATTCCAGGCCGATTTGAAACTCTTTCGTCGGGTCAATGATCTGGTTCGTTTGCAGGTGGAGAATGCTCGTTTGCAGGCCCAAAATGCCATGCTCTTGAATCAGTTGCGGGGCGCGGGGTTTGGTCAGGATTATGAAGATGCCAATGGTAATGGCATCCCCGACATTCTGGAGAAGGAGTTTATTCAATTACCCTATCCGGTGATTGTGGCCCCCCAACGGCCCATTCCGGTGGAGCAGATCATCCAATATGAGTTAAGCAAACATGAGCTGGTCTACCGGATGGGGTATGAAGATGCCAAACGCGCCTGGAAAGCGGCGGGCCGGCTGGTGGAAGGAGAGTCGGGGGTGGGTGGAGAGGAAAATAATTAAGGGGTGGGTGAATGGGTGAATGTTTAATGAAGCATCGCCCAGATTCATTAACAATTCAACTGTTCAACAATTGTGCACTACCAACCCCTCCCCAGCGAGGGAATAACCCCCTCTCCCTTTGGGGGGGGGGAGGGTCGCCATTGCTCATTCCACGCTCTGCGGAATGGTTCCGCGTCTGTGTCAAGTAGGACGCAGAGGCCCTGAGAGCATCCCCACGCAGAGCGTGGAATGGTTCGAACCTGAATAGTTACAATTATTCAACCCATTTGAAACACACGGGTAATGAAAGGAGAGGGTAGTTGTTGAATCAGCCAGCTTTTTCCGCCTCTAAACAATAGGGCCAGGGTCTTCGCCTCGTAACAAGGCGGCCAGGGCGGGGCTGTCAGCGTAGTAACCGTGGTAACGTTCGGGGAGAAGGGCGGCAATCTGCACCATGATCAGGTGGGTGTAGGCGGAAAGTTCGTGGCTCTTGGGGCGGTGGCCCAGGTCGGGTAAGGTGAAGGGCTGGCCGATATGGCACTCGATACGGGTGCGGCGCAGGCGCAGGCCGTTGCGAAAGACGACATCGGTGTTGATCAGCCCAACGGGCAAGATGGGCACGTTGGCTTTGTTGGCGAGATAGGCGGCGCCATCGCGGCCGCGGATCATCTTACCTACCTTACTCCGAGTCCCTTCCGGGGCCAAACCAAACACAGCCCCCGCCTCAATGGCATCCAACCCTTCCTTCAGCGCTTTGCGGTCCACCTCACCCCGCTTGATATAAATACCCCCACCCCAACGCATAATGGGGCCAAAAAACCAATGGGATTCCCACTTTTCCCCGGCAAAAAAGCGCGGGGCTAAACCGGGAAACGAGATCAGCAGTATGGGCACATCGGCCGAACTCATGTGATTGGTCACAATGATGTACGCCCCTTGGGTGGGGCGGTTTTCATGGCCTATCACTTTGTACGAGCCGAAGAAGAGGTACAGGATGATTTTGACAATAAGGCGCAATAGATTGAGAAAAAAGTTTCGCATAATTTTTGATCGAAAATGGGAATCATGAAAAAGCAACTGATGACCTGGTTGCCCCACATCAGTTGCAAGGCTTAATGGTAACGTGTCCCCTGATAGTCGCCAAATTAGGGGGTGGGGTAAGAGTGGCGAGTGGCGAGCGGCAGGTTGCAGGTGGCAAGTTCCCAGAGTTCCTCTGAGTTCCCAGAGTTCCCCGTATCTCCCCGACTCCATCGCGTGTGCTGGTTTTAATTGCGCTGCCCTTGAGCCAGAATGGTGTAGGTGGTAGCTGTGTTTCCGGGTGGGGTGATGGTGAAGGTGAAGGGTTGTTGTGCGCCAGGGGGAAGCGGGTCGGGCAGGTTGAATTGATGGTAACCGCTGACATGGCCCTGGGCATCGTATAGGGTGGTGATGAGGGTGATATCCGCGGCCGCGGCCGCGCCCACATTCTCCACCTGCCCTGTTATGGTGACCTGCTCCTCGGCAAATTCGACCGTTACCTAAGACACGACCAGTTCCAGATAACGCGTGCCCGGATCATTCATAGTGCGGCCGCTGATCACCGAGGCCACCGGATACGCCACGGTGCCCGTTACCCCTTCCACCAAAATCCCAAACGGCCCTTTTTTACCCGGCGGAATAACCCCCACGGCCACCCAGGCTGATAGTTGGGCCATCGCCTGGCCTGACCCGTCAAACAGAGCCAGCTCTACCTGCACATTTTCCACCGGATAATCCCCTTCATTGGTCACTTCGCCCAGCACCCACCAGTTATCCAGCGTGGTTTGCACGAGGGTGACGTTGCTCACCACCACCTGAATGGGAATAGGCGTTGGCCCTGTGCCGCCAAACACCGGGGTCGCTGGCGGCGGTAATATAACCTGCTGACCAATTTGCAGAAGGCGCGGCTGAATCCCCGGATTCAAGGTTTCAATTTCCGTTACCGTCGTGTTGTTGCGAATGGCTAAATCGAGCAGGGTGTCACCGGAGGCGATGGTGTAAATGATAGGGGTGGCGGTTGGGGTTGGGGTAGCCGTCGGTAAAGGGGTGGGCGTTACCTGAATAACCGGTACAGTAGGGTTGGTGCGTGTCGCCAGCGCAATGCCGATTTCTGGGGTGAGGGTGGTGGTGGGGGTTGGGAATGGTGTGGAGGGTATCGGCTCCGGGGAGCGGCATTGCACCAGTGTAATGAGGATGAAGAGGGCTACTACCCCCAGGTAAATCGGTTTCATAGGCAAAAGAAAGTATAGCCCGAATGACGCTAGATGGCAGATGAGGTACACTGACGTGATGACCGCGTCACGCTCTTCGCTCCTGCGTTTTGGCCTGCAATGGGGCCTCATTTTTGCCGGATTACTCTTCTCTCTGTGGGCCGTCACCCAAGATCGTCAGGCTTCCCAATTTATTCTTTTGGTTGTACTCCATCTGATCGGGCAAAATTTCAGCGTGCCGCTGGGGCGGTTGCAGGTGAACCTTTTGCCGCTGATTGGGGTAGTGGCGGTGCTGGTGCTGGGTTGGCCGGGGGTGGGGGGTGTCACCCTGGTGGGGTTGGTGCTGGCGGAACTGATGTTCCCCCTGTGGCGGCCCTTGTGGCAACGAGCCAACTTTCAGGGTTGGCCGTTGGCTGTACGATTGAGCCAGGGGGTGATTCACCTCGCGGCCGCATCCCTCTCTGCTGTCCTCTTCACCCAGTTTGGGGGCCTTATTCCCCTCACCGCCAGCCAGTTGCCCGACGCGGCCGCGCCGCTCATCTGGCTCACCCTGGGCTATGTAGGGCTGGCCTTTGCCCTAACCGCCCTTTATCACGCCTGGTTAAGCCGCTCCCTCACCGCCTTCTGGCGTGAAGAAGGGCTGACTTTTCTGGCTTATGCGTTGTTGTGCCAACCCTTCGCCCTCATTGGCGCCCTCATCTTCACCGATTTGGGGTTATTACCCTTTACCATTTTTTGCGTGGCCGTGGGCGTCTTTGCCCAGATAACCTGGCTGTCCTGGCAACGGCGTTTTATTTTGCAGCAACAGATCAACCAATTCGCCGCCATCAACCAGGTGGGTGATTCCTTGCGCGAAACACTCGACCCCAGTACCGTTTTGGATCGCACCTACCAACAAGTGCAAAAACTGCTACCGGTGGATATGTTTGCCATTGCGCTGATAGATGGGTCGGGTAACTGGGCCGAGCCTTTGCGTATCACCCAATCCGCTCATACACCTCACCCCCCCGACCATTATGCCCCGGATGGGTTTGTGCAATGGGTGGCGGCTCGCGGCCGCGTGCTAGACCTTGACCGTGAGACGATGCCCTTTGCCGGGCAACATGGCATTAACCCGCCCCAGCCCTTGCCCGCCTATTGGCTGGGTTTTCCCCTCAAAACAGCCGAACGAGTGATTGGGGTGATGAGTTTGCAACGGTTTGACCCGGAACAGCCGTTTTCCCGTTGGAACCGGGAAGTGTTGTCGGCGCTGGCCGGGCAGGTGAGTGCATCCATCGAAAATGCCCGCCTGCACAGCGAAACGGTGCGCCTGTACAACCTCACCGATGAGGCCCTGGCCCGGCGATTGGAACAGCTCCAGGCATTGTTGGATTCCACACATGAAGGAGTGTTGATGCTGGATGGCCGCGGCCGCGTCGCGCTCGTGAACCAATTGGCCGCCCAGCTATTGGGTTATGCCCCGGATACCTTGCACGATGAACCGTTGTTGCCGCAACGGGACGCGGCCGCGTTGGGTTATACGCCCCAACAGTGGCAACATCACCTGGTTGAGTTGCTCAGTGGGCAGGCCACCTTGAGCCAACGGACTCTCTTCACCCGACCCGCGGGCGGGTGGGGCAAGGAGCAACCACTGCACCTGGAGCGCAATGAAGGGCCGGTGCTGGCCACCAATGGGCAGGTTATGGGCTGGCTCATGGTTTTCCGTGATGTTACTGAGGAGCAAGAACGAGCCGCCTGGCGCACCGAACTGACCCGCATGATCGTTCACGACCTGCGGAATCCCGTTACCACCTTGCTTAGCACCCTGCATTTACTGAACGACCAGTTACCAGAAACAGGCTCTCCCGAAGGGACGGCCGAATTGGTAGAGACAGCCCGGTTGAGCTGTATGAACCTGCTGGACATGATTGATTCGCTCATGGACATCAACCGCATGGAAGCCGGACAACTGATTGCCGATGAGGATGCGCTGGCCCTGCCACCACTGGTGGAACGGGTGATGACCCATGTGCGGCCGCTGGCTTTACGCAAACAAATTACCTTGCGCCTGATCTGTGCGCCTGATTTGCCCTTCGTATGGGCCGATGAAGACATTATCCGCCGGGTGTGGCTGAACTTACTGGACAATGCGCTCAAATTCACCCCGGCCGGGGGCGTGATTACGGTGCAGTTGCAACCAGAACCACCGCTCACGCCCCATGATGAGCCAGGCGTGCGGGGCATGGTGCAAGACACCGGCCCCGGTGTGCCCGCAGAATATCAGGAACGAATTTTTGATCGGTTTGTGCAGATTAACCGGGGTGGCGCACAGGTGCGGGGGACGGGCTTGGGGCTGACGTTTTGTAAGCTAGCTCTAGAAGCGCATCGCGGCCGCATCTGGGTTGAGGATGCGGCCGCGGGTGGAAGCTGTTTTGTGTTTACCTTACCGGGAATCCCCATTGTGGCTTAATCAACCAGAGGCGCAAACACCCGTCGCCATAGATTTGATTCCAGTAATCGGTCTGGGTCGAGGCGCTGTTTGAGGGCACGGAAGCGGCTTAAGGTTTCTTCACCAAGGTACGCGGCCGCGATCTCCGGTCTGAGGGTGCTATCTTTAGCCAGATAAAACCGCCCCCCATATTTCAGTACAATCTCATCCAACTCCCGGGTCAATTGCACCACTCGTGTCCGGTTACCTCTGGTAATACGAAAATCCATAGCCATCGAATACCCATCCAGGGCATAAGACATGAGAAAATCATCCGGGCGATGCCGTTTGAGCACGCTGAGATAATTGGGTAAACGTCTCTTGTGACTCTGGCGGAAAATGTCCAGGTAGGCTCGTTCTGCCTGGTCAGCCGGAATAAATGCCTGGTATTGGATAAGCCCCCCCGGCCCAAATGGTTTGTCCCAGTCGAAATAATCGAGCAAAAAATGAAAGAGTGCATGGGGTTGTCGGTATTGTTTGTGACCGCCTAACCGTGCCGCCCAATATTTGCCCATATTGACAAACCCCATGCCCAAATTATTCCAGAAGGGCCGCTGGAACCGCCAGATCATGCTGTTGGGAATGAGGCCCATTACTTCAGGGGGTAGCTGCTGGTTTTCCAGGCGTAAAGTCTGGCCCGGCGACGGGTCTTCACCAGGAGCCAGATGTTTGGCCATGTGTAAGTCGGCCCGCCCCAAACTGCGCCCCCTGGGAAACGCATCCACCCAGCCGACAAAATAATCATATTCACCTACATGCTCTTCAAAGTAGGTGATCGTTTCGTGTAGGTTGCGGGTAACGTGGGTGAACACGTTGAGCAGGCCAGAGTAAATCCGTTTCATCTGCATGGTGATGCGGGTGAAACAGCCCAACATGCCGAATCCGCCAATGGCGGCATAAAAAACATCACTGTTTTTTTGTCGGTTGCAGGTAATGATTTCCCCCGAGGCCAGAAGCAAGTCAAATTCTTCGATATGGTCGCCGAAATGGCCTACTTTCCAGGCGTTTTTGCCGTGGGTGTTCATGGCGGCACACCCGCCGACGGTTGTTTTCATGGTTCCGGTGGCGATGGGAATCCACCAGCCATCCCCCAGAATATATTGCCACATCTGCTGGAGCGTGACACCTGGCTCGACGGTGATTTTGCCGGTGCGGGGGTCCCATTCCAGGATGCGGTTCATGCGGGTGAGGCTGACGACGATGTTTTCGCTGTTGGCCCCGGCGTCGCCATAGGTGTTGCCCCCGGCGCGGAAGGTCACGGTGCGGCCGCAATCCCGCGCCAACGCCAACACCGCTCGTAAATCAGTTGGGGTGCTGGGCCGAAAGACATAACCGGCAGTACGGCTGGCCCGTCCCCAGGCCACCAACTCCTCTAAACGTTCATCAGGCAGAGCAGATAACGGTGTGTCTAGATCAGGTTGTGACCCATCTTGACTTAGCGTGATTGGTTGGCTCAATTCTTCTAGCATAAGGCTTAATCCTCTTTACTCGTTCCCATCTTGAACAGAATTGTAATCAGAATGAGCCTGTTTGCCTATTATTAGCCGGTAGGGCCTGGATGTATTTTCTGCAAGCGGCGTTTACAAACCATACCCACCGCCGATTTCTATAGAACGCCGATGTTTAGGCACTTACGCGCCAACATCGACAAAGAATTGTCGATCTTCTTGAAAAATGGAAGGCTTTGGAAATCTTGTATACACGGATAGGAGAAACACCGATGGCTTTGGCTTTTATCCGTGTTCTTCCTATCCGTGTATACACCTTTTTTCCAAGCGAAGTCTTGGAAAAGATGTAGTACCTGACGAGCCAACTTCTTATCCAGTTATAGATGTGCACATAATCATATGGAGGTTTAGTTCGTAGTGACCGCTTGGAGTTTCAAATAACACTGGCATAGAGAGGAGCGAGCACGCCCACGTGCGAATGGTTCACCACCTGCGGCATCTGGGGATGCCTTACTCCTCAATACCAGTATTAATTTGTTAAGGCTCAAAAGCGGTCACTACGAACAGAATCTTTTTTTGACAACTATAGCAAGAAGATCGCCCCTGAATGGACACGAATTTTTTCCCATTCGTGTTAATTTGTTTAATTCGTGGCAAAAACCGCTTTGGTTCTGGCTCATCCAGGTTAGGAAGGGGAGTCAAAATAGGGCGCAGTACCCTGTTTTTCGCCCTTGAGAAAGCTTCCCGCTCCTGAATGCAGGGATAAGGATGGGGGAATAGGAGAATAAGCAATTGGCATAGACGAATTGACAAATTGGGTGGAGCATTTTGTTTAATTTGTGGTAATATGTGGCGTATTCGGCAAGGCATTTGGAAATGCCAGCGGTGAAGCAATGGGCTTCAAAACTTTCATTGACGGAACCGGCCAGAGGATCATTTTTAGACTGGAGAATAGAAAGAAATGGAAACTAAGTTGTATGTTGGTAATTTGTCGTATAACACGACAGACGAAGATCTGCGTGAGCTGTTTGCGCAGGCTGGCACGGTGAAGTCGGTGACAGTAATGCGTGACCGGGACACCGGACGTTCCCGAGGGTTTGCTTTTGTGGAGATGGAAAGCAATGAAGAAGCCACGAAAGCGATTAGTTTGTTCAATGAGCGTGAGTTCCAGGATCGCTCGTTGACGGTAAACATTGCGCGGCCGCGTGAAGAACGTAGCGGTGGTGGTGGTTTCCGTAGTGGCGGTGGTGGCGACCGTGGTGGCTTCCGCAGTGGTGGTGGCGACCGTGGTGGTGACCGTGGTGGTTCTAGCCGTGGTGGTGGCCGTCCTTCCGGTGGCCGTCCTTCCGGTGGCAGCGATCGTGGCGGTGACCGTGGTGGCAACCGTGATCGCGATCGTGGTGGCCGTTCCTGGTAGTTTGTATGATGGATTGAAGAATGGTGGACCACGGTGTGTTTTACCCTTGTTCCACTATAAAACAATCAACATACCGACAAATCTGTAACCTTATTTAATCTGAAAATATTGCCCGATGGTGTTGAGCCATCGGGCAATATTGTTTTAGCCCACCTGCCAGCCAGAGTTATGGCTTTCAAGAAAAAGATTGGTTGGTAGTGACCGCTTTTGAAGTTTTACGAAATAACACTGGCATAGAGAGGAGTGAGCACGCCCACGTGCGAACGGGTGTTAACCAAGCGGCACGTAGGCGTGCCTTACTCCTCAATATCCGTATTAATTTGTTAAGCCTCAATAGCAGGGTGGCGTCAGTCCGCTATTGCGGTCACGACCAACAAAAACCCCCAATGATTATCACCTACTGAGACAGTGTAATAGCCGAAGATGGAACCTGCCTTGTGTCGCTGCCCTTAACCGTCTTTTCGCCCTTTTTATGGCTTGACTAACCCCCACCTCTTGTTAAACTCTAACCGTTACCCAACCTATTACCCTACCCACCTATTTGTACCTTACGAATCAATTTCTTGTACGGTGAACAAGAAAAGTGTCCCCAGATTTTGGGGATTAACGCTGATTTTTTAATCGGCGAAAATCAGCATGAATCTGTGAGTCCACTGAAAGAAGCCACGAATTGCACGAATTAACACGAATTTTTCTCCGGTGGCTTGGCGTCCTTTGCGCCTTTTCGTGCGTTATTTCAGTAGACTCATCTGTGGACAAAACCTTTTTGGTTCTGGCTGGTACAGGTTAGGAATTGGGCCTAATTACCATCGTTATACTCCCCAATCGTTTATTTCTGTGGACCAGATAGTGGCAACAGAATAGCAATGGATAAAGGATTCCCATGAGCGAAACGAAGCGCATCGGTTTAATCATTGGCCGAGAGTGGAGCTGGCCGCAAGCGTTTATGAACGAGGTGAACAGCCGAGGTGCTGGCGTTGTCGCCGAGTTTGTGGAATTGGGGGGAACCTATATGGGTGAACCCTGCCCCTATACGGTCATTTTTGATCGCATCTCTCACGAGATTCCCTACTATCGTTTTTACATCAAGTATGCCGCCTTGCAAGGGTGTTACGTCATTAACAACCCGTTTACCTGGTCTGCCGATGATCGTTTTTTTGGTATTGCCTTGCTGCATAAGCTCAATGTTAAGGTGCCGCGCACGGTTATCTTACCCAACAAGGGGGTAGAGACGGAGAGTGTGCCGGAGAGTTTTCGTAATCTAAAATACCCGATGGATTGGCAGGGGATTATTAGTTATGTGGGGGTTCCGGCTATTTTGAAGGATAGTCGGTGTGGCATTAGTCGCCGCTCGTATTGGGTGCGGGATGTGGAAAATCTGATTCAGTGTTACGATGAAAGTGATACGGCCACGATGGTTTTGCAGGAAACCATTGAATCTAATACGCATCTTCATTGTTTTGTGATTGGTCAGCAAGAGGTGTTGGCGGTTCGGTATGACAAAGAGGCGGCCCGCTACACGGAGCAGCCGCCTTTCGATGGCATTGACCCGACGCTGGAAGAGCGGATGACCCGTGCTTCTCTTATTATCAGCCGGGCGTTTGGTTATGATGTCAATATGGTGGAGTTTGTAGTGAAGGATGGGGAGCCGTATGTGATTAACGCCACGTATCCCACGCCTGATCTGGATGTGAACCGGATGTCGGCGGTTCATTTTAACTGGTGTGTGCAGAAGATGGCCGATTTTGCTATTGATGTGGCGTTGAACCCGCGGCCGCAACCTTCCCATTACCCCTGGCAAAAACTGCTAGATGAGTACGGGACCAAACCTGGTAATCAGTAACCCGTGATTTGATCCATGACCCGCTCTTCAGGCCAGATTACCCTCATTGCTGTTGGTAAACTCAAAACGAAGCCCTGGAAACTGGCCCAGGATGAATACCTGGGCCGGTTGGGGCATTACACCCGCTTTGAGTTGGTAGAACTGAAGGATATGGTGGGTACACTGCCGGATCATGTGGCGGTGGCGAAGGAAGGGGAGTTGTTGATCAACGCGGCCGCGGCCATCCCCACCCGCATCGCCCTCACCCCGGTGGGCCAACCCCTCACCAGCCCCCAACTGGCCGATTTTCTACAGAAACAGATTGAGCTTTACAGCCACCTGGCCTTTCTCATTGGTGGGCCACTCGGCTTTTCCGCTCAGGCGTTAGCCGCCTGCCAACAACAAATCTCCCTTTCCCCACTCACCTTTACCCATGAAATGGCCCGCGTTGTCTTGCTGGAACAGCTTTACCGGGCGTTTACCATTTTGCACGGGGAGAAGTATCACAAGTAGGGAGTGGGCGAGTAGCGAGTAGCGAGTGGACCAGCCACTCAGCACTCAGTACTCAGCACTACTCAGCTCTCCGCTCAACTTTGTTCAATCAATTTCAGAACGGCCAGGGTGTTCAAGAGGGTTTTGGGCACGAAGGATTTAACCAGGACATACTCCTGGTCTTTGCTGCCGTCGGGGCTACGTTCGGAGCAGTGGGCGTTCATGCCCGCCGGGCCGAGGCCATCCAGGGTGGGGATGCGGTGGTAGATGTGGTTGCCATCGCTAAGGCCCCCCCGGTATTCGGGTCGGATTTGCCAGCCGAGTTGGGCCGCGGCCGCGCTCCACACCGCAATCAGCCCATCCGTTTGTGGGTTGCGGGGCCAGGGTTGGGTGCGCCGCTCCACGATGACTTGCACTTTGGCCGCCTGCCCGTTGCCATTTTCCACCACCACCTGCTCCGGTAAGGCCAGAAGAGCGGCTAACTTCTCTTGGTACACACCCGCGTCAAACGCCCGCATCTCCCCTCGTGCTTCGGCATAATGAGGCACCCGGTTCGTCACCGTACCCCCCTGGATGGCTCCCACATTAAACGTCACCCCTCGTTCATAATCCGTCAGGGCGGCGATTTTTTGCACCGTATCGGCTAACTGGACAATGGCATTAATCCCGGCATCATGAGCCGCACCGGCATGAGCGCCGCGCCCTTCCACCGCCACTGTGTATTGGGCCATCCCCTTCCGCGCCGCCACCAGATTAAATGTGTGGCTATTCACATAACCCGCCTCAAAAATCAGAGCAGCCAATGGGTTCACCGGCTCTAGCCGCTCCAGGCACAAACGACCAAAATCATCGGCATCCTGCTCCTCAGAAGCATCCATCAGCACCACCCAGTTCACTTCGTCAAAAGTATCCGGGGCGAAGGTGCGCAGGGCATCCAACATCATGTACATGACCAATGTGCCCCCCTTGATGTCATTGGTGCCGGGGCCATAGATGCGCTCCCCTTCCACCCGCCAGCGAAAATCATTGGCAATCTCTTCGGCGGGGGGGAAAACGGTGTCCAGGTGGGAGATGAGGCCGATGGTGCGGCCGCGTTGCCCATGGCGGCCCCAACGGGTCAGCACAACGTGGTGTCCATAGCGGGGCACTACTGAACGAACCCGTTCGGCCACAAAACCCAGGGGGGTAAATAACTCTGCCGTCAAGTCACCAAGGGCATCTATCCCGGCCGGGTTCTCGGTGAAGCTATTAATTTCCACCATCCGGCGCAGCCAGGTGAGGTAATTATCAAGATTTTCTTGTAAAAAAGATTGAATTGCCTGGGGGTCTACAGTTGCCATACGTTATTCCTTTTTAATGGGTATCTGCTTGTTGCAGCCCATTATAGCTCCACCCATTAGAGAAGACAGCCCGAACGGAATAGCGCCTCGACTCCGAAACTACCACCGGAGTGGACGCTTTAGCGGGAACGGGGCGACCGGGGTAAACTTTGGGTGGCTTGGGGGAGAGAAAGAGTGAATGGTGAAGGGTAAATGGTGAATGACGCAACACGCACCACGCAACACGTGAGGGAAGGGCATGAATCCAGTCAAAGCAACACATGGGGTTATTTCGGCGGGGGATCGGTTGACCGCGGCCGCGGGCGCGGAGATGTTGCGCCTGGGGGGGAATGCGGTGGATGCCGCGGCCGCGGCCGCGTTCGCTTCCTTCATTTGTGAGAGCGGCGTCGTGCATTTGGGGGGCAGCGGGATCGCCCAGGTGTACCACCCGGAACATGGCGGCGCGGTGTATGATTTTTTCAGCAACATGCCGGGGTTGGGGCGTACCGGTGCGGCGGAGTTCCTCGATTTCGCCAAAACAACCATTGATTTCGGCTCGACGACGCAGGATTTTTACCTGGGGCGCGGCTCGGTAGCCGTGCCGGGCAACATCGCCGGGTTGTGCCAGATGGCGGCTGATTTTGGCCGCCTGTCTCTGCGCCAGATTTTAGGCCCGGCCATTCGTTATGCGCGGGAAGGGGTGAACCTGAGTCCGTTGCAGGTGGGGGTGTGTGAGTTGTTGCGGCCGCTGTATACCCATACCCCCGACATGGCCGCCATTTTTCAACGGGGCGAGCGCATGATCCGGCCAGAAGATACCCTGTTTATCCCCCATCTGGCGGAAACGCTGGAGCGGTTGGCCGAGGAAGGGGCGGAGATGGCCCGTACCGGCTGGCTGGCCCAGGCCATTTTGCAGGATCAGCAGACCCACGGTGGTTTGCTCACGGAAACAGATTTTCTGAGTTATGCCGTGCAAAAAGCCCCCCCCATTGAAGTGGCGTATCGGGATTTGGTGGTGCTGTTGCCAGCCTGTTGTTCAGCGGGTGGGGTGCTAACCGCCTTCGCCCTCAAACTACTCAACGCCTTCCCGGTGAACCAATGGCCGCCCGGTTCGACCCCCCATTTGCGTTTGTTGTTTGAGGTGATGGGGGCCACGGCGCGGGCGCGGCCGCGGTGGGACACCTGGAGCCAATCGCTACCCATTGACCAGGCCATCACCACTTTTCTGGCCGATGGGTTCATCGAGTCATACCAACGAGAGGTGCGGGAAGCATTGAGCCACCCACGCCGCCTGCACCCGGCTCAGGAAGAAGAGAGCGGCAACCACACCAGCCATTTGAGTGTACTGGATGCGGATGGCTGGGTGGTGAGTTTGACCACGACGGCGGGCGAAAGCGCCGGTTATGTGGTTCCGGGCACGGGCTATATCGCCAACAACATGCTGGGCGAAGAGGATTTGCACCCACAGGGGTTCCATGTGCGCCCGGCGGGGGAGCGTATCCCCACCATGATGACACCCACGATTGTGTTGAAGGATGGGCAGGTGCGCCTGGTGCTGGGTAGCGGCGGCAGTATTCGCATTCGTAGTGCCATTTTGCAGGTGCTGATTAATTTGTTGGATTACGCTATGCCGCTGGATGAGGCGGTGAATGGGCCACGCGTTCACCTGGAGAATGGGGTATTACAGTGTGAGTTGGGGGTGGATGCGGCCGCGATGGATCAGCTAGAAACGATGGGGTATCCGGTGAACCGTTGGCGTACCCGTAATATTTATTTTGGTGGGGCGCATAGTGTCGCCAGGGGGGCAGATGGGCGGCTCGCGGCCGCGGGGGATTCACGGCGGGGCGGAGCGGTAGAAATCGTGTAAAAGAGGCGAGTGGTTCAATCTCAAAATTGAACCACTCGCCTCTCAGGTTACTGACCTAACAAACCATTCGCCACATTAATGGCTGGATTGAGGCGGTCAAGGCTTTCGTTAACACCCATACGGGCAACCCCATAGTTCAGAGTGGTTAATGTTCCTCCAGTCTCACATAGGGTGTTGATAGCTTCATTGGTTGCCTGACCGTGGTCGGCGGCGTAGAGGTAATCGTTGTAAACCGCTTGCCACTCGGCCGGGATGTCGTTGTAGGTTGTGGTGGTAATCAGATCAACATAATAACCCTGGAATTCAACGCATGTGCCGCCTTGTCCCTGGGCCACCCTATCTAAGAATCCCCCTAATTGTTCCAGGGTTGAACGTAATCCGACCATGTTATCCCGTAAGGCCGTGGCATTAAACGGAATGGGTGCTGGTCGAGAGGGGGGCAAGGGGGTGGGTGTCGCGGCCGCGGGGGCTGTGCCTAACGCCATATCATCCCAAATGGCTTCGTTGTGCTTAGGGCGATTGCCCCCGGTAAAAAATGCCCGTATAAGAATGGTAATGCGATCATTGGTGGCTACCGCATCCACGGAAATGTATTGCCAGGCATCTATGGGCCGCGCAAAACCGGAACAGATCGTTGTGGGTAAAGCGGGATCATCATCGCCAAACGTGTTTATACAAATTTGGGCCACATAATCCCCAGAGTTCTCGGAAAGTGTCCGATCCTCACCGGTGCTGGACCATATTTTAAGCCACCCCCCCGCGCGGTAGGTCTGCCCGGAGACCACACCATTAACTGGCTGAAAATAAATGGCACTATTGGGCATTACGGCGGCACTGGCCCCAGAGTGAACAAAATTGGGGTACTCACCTGAACCATAAATATAAACTTGACGGACATTAGGGTAGGCAATTCTGGGTTGCCAGTTACTGGCTCCCGCCTCAAAGCCGGGGTTAATAAGTAAGTTTGGGCCAGATGGAGCGGGGCCACTGGCAGGCAAGGATGCCGGTCTGGCCGTGGCGGTCGGTAAAACGGGAGTAGGCGTGGGGGTTGAGGTAGGTGTGGCGGTAGCCGTGGCTGTAGGCAATGGGGTTGCCGTGGGGGACGGGGTGGAAGTGGGTGTAGCGGTATCCGTCGCCGTCGCCGTTGCGTGGCGGTGGGGGGTGGGGTGAAGGTGGATGAGGGGATGGGTGTGGCGGTCTGCGGCCGCGTGGCCGTCTCTACCACCTCAGCCACCGCCGTCACCGTCGGCGTAACCGGGTCATCCGCACAACCCACCAACAAAAACACAATACCCAGCAACAAAATAAATGCCAGTTTTCTCATAGCGTAAGCTCCTCTGTCTGGCCCCGGGGGGCGTTTAATGTAAGTGGACGTACAGCGGGCGTTGGCTGAAGTAGAGGTTGCCTGCCTCCAGCACGGAGAATAAATTCGGGGCATGTAAGTCCTTTGAAAATGGAACGAGTTATTCTACAACCAGTCTTGTCGAACTCAAATTATGGTTCTTATTAGTCGGGTTTTTATGTAGACAACAGGGGATTCTGTCACGAATAGTGATAATTGGGTATTAAAAATTTGTGCTAATTCGTGAAATTCGTGGCAAAAATTTCTGACTCTACCGGTTTTCGGGGGGGAGTGGACGCTTTGGCGGGAACGGGCGGAACCGGCTAAAGCCTCGACGCCGGACTAACCCGGGTTGAGGCTTAAATCGGCCAGGATGATGCGGAAGAAGGCCCGTTCGACATGCAAGTAATAGGGGGTAGGTGATTCCGCCCAGGCCACGATGGTTTGCTCCCCCACGAGAGTAACCATGATGAAGCCGCTCACCTGACTGCCATCGTCAGCCACCCAGGTGAAGTCGGCCCGTTGCCAGGTACGCTGGCCGAGCACGATCTGGTAGGGGGCTACCGCCTGGAAGGCAGTTTTGTCACTGGTGGAGGCGAGCCAGGTGCGGAGAATGGTATCCGCAGAACGATTCGCGGCCGCGTCGATTCTTAGCGCCATAAACGTGTGATTACCCGCATCCAGTTGATGCCAGCCATTGGTCTGGGCCACATAACTAAATTCACGGGGATAACTGAGGCTGAACGCGGGCGTCTCCAACTCCTGCCAGTCGCCAGCAAACGTGGTCATAAGCAGGGGCTGGAACTGCCAGCTACGCACCAATTTATCGGCCACATCCAGGGTACGAACCTGCTCACTGGCCGGGCCATCCAGGTCAATCACATAACCGATGCCTTCATACACAAAGGTGAGCAAAACCCCCACATGGTCACCATCCGGGCCGGTGTAGCCATAAACGGCATATTGGCTGGCCTGCCCGGCCATCGTCTGCTCCACTTCATACAGCACATCCACCCCACTGAAGGCCGCCAGCGCTTCATCACGCAACATGGTGGCATTGCGCGGCCCCGCTTCCGGGTAAAAAATAACACGCATGGCCGTCTGTTGGTCGGGGGAGAAGGTGCAAAGGGTGAGGCTAGCGGTCTGGCAGACGGTGCTATCAATGACCGGACGTTGCCAGCCGGTGGGATACAGAAACTGGAAGCCGAAACCCGGGTCAATGTGAAGCTGGTAGCCTTCGGCAAGCTGGCTGTTGGCTACGGTTACATCGGTGGTGACCTGATCGAGTTCACCGGGGGAGTTCGCGGCCGCGAAACCCACAAAATAGTCGCCATCATCCAGGGGTGTTATCTGCACCGCCAACTCGGCCAGCGTTAATTCCCGCCCCGGCTGGCTCACTATCTGCCCCTGGAACTCCAGATACCAGTTATCTGGTCGGAAAACCAGGCCACTCTGGGGGGTGAGCGGATAGGGAATACCCGCCTGTACCAGCCAATAACCCAACACCGTGCCGCTGGCCTGATCCCACAAAATCTGGCTGGCTACGCCCTCTTCCTGCCCCAGTGGATACACCTGCCCGGTCAGGGCCTTCACTGAGGTGAACCCCACCGGCCAGGCCAGCACCCAGTCTCCGCGCAGGGCATCGGCCAGATAGGGTAACTCGGCGGGCCAGACCAGGAGCGTTTCGTTGAGGCCATCGCCCCAACTGTAGAAGGCTGTACCGTCGTTTAACGTTTGTGGGCTGGGAACGTAGGGGGTGACTTCCAGCAGTTGGCGGCGGCCGGTGCGATCATAGCGACCGCTGAGTAAATTCACCTGCTCCAGGTCAATGCCCGCCAGTTCTACCCCTAAAAAGAGAGGATTTTGCCGGTTGATAGCCGTGTCGCCCGGCTCACCCAGGTTGACGGTGGGGGGTAGGGCACTTTTTTGCCATACCTGGTAGTAGGTGCTCAACCATTCTGACCAGGCCGGGATGGCGGTTTGATTGACATAATCTGGGTTGAAGGCGGCGGTATTATGGGGAAAGGTGAGGGCGATGCCTCTGGCCCACAAGAAAGCTGGCCCGTGTTGTTCGGCGATGATGGTGTTACGAAGGGCGGACATGAGGTTGGTCGCGGCCGCGACCAGAGCGGCATCATCCGTCAACTGGCTCACCAGGCTGGCAAAATGCCAGGCATCCAGGGCGGCTATCGGCTCGGCCACCTGGGGGGATAACCAGGCGAAGGCTTCGGCATTGCGGCGGGCGGCACTGGCGATGGGGGCATGGCGGGCCGGATCATGCAAAAAGGCGTCGGCCAGGATTTCGATGGCGTGCGTGAGGGTAGGAACCTGGGTCATGTCTACGGCGACCCAGGAAGCACCTGGCTCTCGGCTGAGTTCTTGTTGGGCGATAGTGGCCTGGGCCAGCGCGGCCGCGTCCGGGGCCGGTGTCGGCGCCAATAACGTCAGCCATTGCGCCAAATCGAACTGATTGACCAGTCCCGCTGAGGCCACGACCACGCCACTGTGGGGTTGCAACGTCTGTAGCACATCCACCTGGGCCATCAAGGAACCCGTAAACAGAACCAGATCGAATTGATCCAGGCCCGTGGTTTGCCGGGCCTGACTGAGGGCTGTGTCTAGCTCCGGCAGGGTGAGCCGGTCACCCACAGAGGTTTCATCGAGTCCCACTCCGGCCCAACCCGCTCCCGGCCCGGCCATGATGAGGGCCGTGCGATTGGCCGGGGCCGTTTGTAGGCCCCAGATGAGAAAATCGGCCAGTTGGGTTCCGTCTACCATGTTGATTTCGTCCAGGCTGGCAAGCAATTCCGGGTTGCCGGGTTGCAGGCGGTAGCGGCGGGCATCGGCAAACCCATCAGGGGCGTTGGTGGGGTGGCGATCTAGTTGAACCAGGAGTTGTACGTTTGCGCCGGGCAGGTTGTTGCTTAACGTGGTGAGCAGGGCCAGCGGGTCAGCGGCATAAGCCATATCGGCGGGCAGGTAGAAAAGGAGTGTCCAGTCGGGCAGGTCAGGGTTGAGGGTGGCTGTGGCCTGGGCGGGTGGTTGGGGCCGAGGGGTAGGGGGAGGGGGGAGGGTGGCTGAGGGGAGAGTGGAGGGGGGCGGGGTGAGAGGGGTGGGGGTCGCGGCCGCGGTCCTCGTCTCACCCAACATTGGGGTCACGGAAGCGTCTGTTCCCGGCTGAGTGCAGGCAGCCAATAAGCATAATAAACCTAAAAACCACAAACTTCGCCGTATAAGAACCATCGTCATCCCCTAAAGAGTGCTATAGCTTTCAGGAAAGTCTTTTCCACGGAACTCCTCAATCCCCCGATAAACTTGTCGTGGCCTGATACTGAAAGCTGGCTAATTATACTGACACCGGTCAACTTGACGTAATATCAGGCAAGATAATTGGAAAACTGTACTGAAAATGGTAGCATTAACTTCAGTTCCTTGAGTTAACGACGCCACTTTGACGAAAATTAACACGACCTCTGGAAATCTCTCGGTCTCTTAGTCTCCAGAGGTCAGCACAAAACCCCCAATATCCAGTTAACGAGCCTCTTCCATGTTTGAAGTTTCCGGCAACGCCCACATGCACACCCCTTATAGCGACGGCATCAAATGGCACAAAGAGATTGCCGCCGATGCGATTAAAGCTGGGTTAGATTTTATCATTGTCACCGATCACAATGTGTGGGTGGATGAGATTGAGGGGTATTTTGAGAATGAGCAGGGCAAGGTGTTGATGCTGGTGGGCGAAGAGGTTCACGATATGCGGCGTGATCCGCAAGTGAACCATTTCCTGGTCTATGGTACGAACAAAGAGATGTCCCGCTACGCCTCAGACCCCCAACGGCTGATTGACGAGACCTGCATAGCCAGTGGTTATGGCTTTCTCGCCCATCCCTTTGATCCGCCTCTGCCCGCCTTTCATGAGCCGGATTATAGCTGGCAGGATTGGCATGTAGAGGGGTTCACGGGGCTGGAAATCTGGAACTATATGTCTGAGTTTAAAGGACTCATCAAGGGCAAGTTGAGTGCTGTGCAGGTGGTGCTGAACCCGCAGAAGTATATTATGGGACCGGATGCGCAGGTGTTGGCTAAGTGGGATGAGCTATTAGCGCAGGGGAAACGGGTAGCGGCGGTGGGAAATAGTGATGCCCACGGCCAAACTTATAACATGGGGCCAATTAAGCGGGTCGTGTTTCCCTATGAATTTCTCTTTCGGGCGGTGAACACGCATTTGCTGTTGCCCCAGGCTTTGAACGGGGATGTTGCCCATGATAAAGGGCTGATTTTGGAGGCGATAGGCCGCGGCCGCGGCTGGGTCGCCTATGACATGCCTCACCCTACCAAAGGGTTCCGCTTCACCGGGCAGGGGTTGAACAAAGGAATCATGGGTGATGATGTGAAACTAGGACATGGGGCCACCCTCCAGGTCATTACGCCCATCGCCTGCCACATCCGCCTCATCCGGCACGGCCAGGTGGTGGCCGAGGCCCAGAACAGCACCAATTTAACCCATATTCCTGTTGAACCAGGGGCGTACCGGGTTGAATGTTTTGTCCCTTATTTTGGCAAACGGCGGGGCTGGATATTTAGCAATCCCATTTATTTGCGTTGAGATGAACTCGTAAGAACTATGATACGCGCTGTGGCCCGTGTGGGATTAATTGCTCTGGTGTTTGTTGTGGGCACACCACTGATTCTGTTGTCATCGTGGCTACCCTTGCGGCCGCGGCAGGCCAAAATCGGCAACTGGATAGTCGTTATGGGGGCCAAGATCATCCTTTGGGCGTTAAGCATACGGCTACTCATCCACAACGCCGACCGCCTCAAGCGCCATCACGGGTTCATCTTCCCCAACCACCACTCCGCCCTGGACGTTATCATCCTGGCCGCTTTAACCCCACTCCGTTTTCTCAGCAAGGCCGAAATTCGCACTTTCCCGTTCCTGGGTTCGATCGCCATCGCCATTGATACCGTCTTTGTGCAACGGGAAGAAAAAGAGTCCCGCGTCGAAGCCCGCAATACCCTGCTAGACACGCCTCGTTACCCCCCGATTACTTTGTTCCCCGAAGGGGCTATTCTGGTCAAGCCCGAATTGCTCAATCCGTTTCGTTATGGGGAGTTTGAGATTGCCCAGCAAAGCCAGACGCCGTATATTCCCTGTGTCTTGCGCTACGAACAACGCCCTTTGGTGCACTGGGGGGATGAAAGCATGATTACAAATATCTGGCGCATCGCCAAACGCCCCGCCGGGTGGTTGACCGTAGAAGTGGTATTGCTCCATGTAGTACACCCCCGGCAAGATAATGATCCGCAATTGCTGGCTTTGGAAACGCATGGGGCTATGTTGGCTGTGTTACAGCGGGACGAGAGGCGGCAAGTGATTGTGGAAGAGGGAATTTGAGTGTATCTATATCACCCTCACCCTGCCCCTCTCCACACCGGGGAGAGGGGACAAACCCCCTCTCCCTCACAGAGAGAAGGGGCGGGGATGAGGGAGAATCGTTTCATTTAATCTGAGTAAACAAATCTATGAACGAAACACCGGTTAATGTCGAACGGCCCTTAGAGCCAAAGAAACGCGCTATTGTTGTGGGCGCATCATCGGGAATGGGGGCGGAGTTGGTGCGGGCGCTGGTGGCTGATGGGTATCACGCGGCCGCGCTGGCTCGCCGTGAGGCCACCCTGCAAGAGTTGTGTACCGAGATCAACACCCGGGCCAGCCGTAGTCAACCAGGGGCAGGACAGGCCTACCCTTATGTGCATAATGTGACGAACAGTGACGAAGTCCCGGCCCTTTTTCAGCAAATTGTCCATGACCTGGGGGGCCTGGATTTGATCATTTATAACGCCGGGGTGATGCCAGCGGTGGACCTGCATGAATACAATTTTGAGAAGGATAACAGCATGATGCAGGTTAATGTGTTGGGCGCTATTGCCTGGTTAAACCAGGCCGCCCTGCGTTTTGAGCGCACGGGTCAGGGGCATATTGTGGGGATTTCTTCGGTGGCGGGGGATCGCGGCCGCATCATTTCACCCGTTTACAACACCAGCAAGGCCGCCCTCACCACCTATCTGGAAGCGTTACGCAACCGGCTTACCCGGCACGGTATCACGGTGACTACCATTAAACCGGGCCAGGTAGAGACGGCTATGTTGGAGCATGTGAAGAAACGGTTGTGGGTGATTACGCCAGAGGCCGCGGCCGCGGATATGCTCCAGGCGATTAAAAACAAAAAACAGACCGCTTACGTGCCGCGCCGTTGGGGGCCATTCATGCTCATTATCCGGCACATCCCCTCGTTCATCTTCCGCCGCTTAAGCCGCCTTTAGTTGACCTATAGACCTCGAAATGATTTGGGGTAGGATGGCGGCAACCTGCCCCGAAACCCAGCTAAACCCCGCCCCAGGGGCGGGAACTTTAAGGCCGGTTTTCGAGCGCGTCGGCGCGCTCGAAAACCGGCACTTGTATTCCCCTTCCCACCGGGAAGGGGGCAGGGGGATGGGTCTTCCGACTAAACCCGCTAACGAGTTGTGTAAAGCTTTACTAGAGAATGACACCTGACAGCCCCTCTGGGCGGGCGGAGTGGAGCCGGGTGGGTAGCACTTTGTTGGTCAGGTCGGCGGGGCCGTTGGCCTGCACCCGGATGTAATTATCGGTATAACCGGCCCAGAGCAACCCCCCTTCGTTAGCCCCGATGTTGCTTTCCCAGAGAACGTTGACGACCTGTTCTTCATGCTGTTGATGAAAGGCCAGACTCAGTTCGTGGCCCAATTGGATGAGGCGATGGGTACGCTCTTTTTTGATGGGTTCTGCAATGTGATGGGGCATGTTCGCGGCCGCGGTTCCCGGTCTGGCACTGTAGCTAAACACATGCAACCGGGTAAAGTTCATCGCCCGCACAAACGCCAACGTTTCAGCAAACTCCTCTTCTGTTTCCCCCGGAAACCCCACAATTAAATCCGTGCTCAAGTTCAGGCCAGGAATATGGGTGCGGGCCGCGTGCACCAATTCACCAAAACTAACCTGATTGGTGCGGCGGGCCATCCGTTTGAGCACCCGGTCGCTGCCCGACTGCAACGGCAGGTGCAGATGTGGCAACAGCCGGGGGTTCTGCCACAGCGCAAAAAAATGGGGGGCGATGTCCCACGGTTCTAGTGAGGAGAGGCGTAGGCGGGGAATATCGGTGTGGGTTAAGATGGCCTGAACCAGATCACGCAGACCGGTTTTGTTACCAAAATCATGGCCGTAACTGCCCATGTGCACACCCGTCAACACCGCTTCCTGGTAGCCCGCCCCGGCCAAGGCCTGAATCTCCGCTACCACATCGCCCAAATGGCGACTGACCCCTTCCCCCCTGGCAATGGTGGTGACACAGAAGGTGCATTTGTTATTGCACCCGTCCTGCACCTTGATGAAGGCGCGGGTGTGGCCCAAACTCCCTCCCATAAATTCCCGCACCAGTGGCTCCTGATCAAAAATCGGCAAATCAAGCCGGGCTTGTGGGTCGAGCAGTTGGATCAGTTGGGTTTTATGCTGGTTGGCGACCACCTGGGATACACCATCCAGCCTCTCTAGCTCTTGCGGGGCGATGGTGGCGTAACAGCCGGTTAGAACGATGTTAGCCGCCGGGTTGGCCCGGTGGAAGCGGCGGGTGAGTTTACGGGCGTCACGCGCGGCTTCGTGGGTGACGGCGCAGGTGTTGAGGATGACGGTATCGGCCGCGGCCGCGTCATCCACCACCTCGTGCCCATTCGCCAATAGCTGGCGGGCCATGGTCTCAATTTCACTTTGGTTCAAACGACACCCAATGGTGTCCAGATACACTTTCATTCTGCCATTGTAGCCTGTCGGGTAGATGAGGCAAGGCGTGGTGCGTGGTGCGTAACCCTTACGCACCACCACGCCCAGGTTGTACAGTGTGGGCGAAAGCTGGCTCCGGTGTTCGGTGGCGTGATTCATCACGTGTTGCAGGAGATCGGCCAGCACTAGCGAGTAACGATTCCCTTGCGTGTTGCTGTAGGTAATCGTTTGGTTCAGGTTTTCGTCCGTCAATGAATTGACATAACGAAACCAATCAGCTCGAACAGGTTGCCAGGCGGCTTGCACGGCGGCAAAGTCGGCATAATCAGTGGAATTGAGCAAGTTAGTGGGGCTGTGCCCTTGACAGCGGTTGTACCAAATCCATTCAGCCGTCAGGCTGTGAACCAGCAGGCCGTGAATGGAACCCCAGAAGAAGGGTTGGGGGGCCTGGTACGCGGCCGCGTCCAGCTTGGCGACACTATTAAACAGATGATCCCAGCCCCAGGCGTTGTAAGCAAACAGCTTTTGTATCCGTAAAGTTGACATAACACACCTCGATTTACGATTTACGATTGACGATTGACGATTGTAGATTGTGATGTTATCGCTTGAATCGTCAATCGTAAATCGTCAATCTACAATCGTAAATCCTTGGCCCAGCGGGCAATCAGGCTTGCCACCGGTTCCGGTTTTTCCATGGTCAGCAGGTGACTACAGTCAGGTATCTCCATGAAGGTGGCGTGGGGTTGCAGCTTTTGCCAATGTTCCCAGGCTAGCGGGAACAGGGTGTCGGAGTTGGCGGCGCGAATAGCCAACGTGGGCTGGCTAATTTGGGGCACATACTCCCAGACATAAGTGGGGGGCATCCTATAAATCTGGGCTTCCCACGCTTTGGGAAAGGCCAGATGCACCCCCCCATTGGCATCATCAGCCAGACCGTAATTGATGAAATCCCACATGGCCTCATCGCTAAACCGGGCAAACACGGGTTTGGGGCGCAGATGTTCGTATGCGGCCGCGCGGCTACTCCACCAATCACGTCTTTTCTGGGCCACGGCCACCAGGGGAAACTCAAACGGTTCTTCCTGATTCTTTACGCGCTCCTCAACCACCGCCAGGAGATGCGGAGCCAGGAACACCGGGTCAATCAGTACCAGGTGACTAAACAGTTCCGGTCGTTTCGCGGCCGCGATCATCGTGGCTACCCCACCCAACGAATGCCCGACTCCTATCACGCCGCGCAAATTTTGCTGATCAAAAAAGGTAATCAGATCCTCGGCAATACGATGCCAGCTTTTCATCTCCTCAGGTTGGGCGGCAGGCCATAGGGGGCGATGTTTCACCGCTAACACCTGGAAGTTACGGGTGAGGGCATTGAGAAAAAGGCGATAACTGCCAGGGGGGTAGGCGTTGGCATGGGCAAAATGGAGCATTGGCCCGCGGCCGCCGTAATCATGAAAGGGAATCATAAAGGACATCGGTTAAGTACTCCTGGGAAATAAGTTTCGAGTTTCAAAGAGTTTCAAGTTTCAAGTTCCTACTCGCTACTCGCAAACTCGCTACTCGCTACTCTCGCTGTTTTCATCCATCCCTTGGCGAGCCAGTAACTGTTGATATTGCCAATCGCGTTCTTTGGCCGCGGCCGCATCCGCTTCGGCGGGGGTGCTGGCTCTATGGATAGCCTGTTGGCCATAGATCGCTGGGCCATAAGCATGGCGGGCAACATGGGCCGTGGCCACCGCCTGACCAGCCGCACGAGCGGCAGAGCGAGCCGGGCTGTCGTCACCGACATCACGCGCGGCCGCGTGAGCATCCAGCGACGCCTTCCGAATCACCGCCATCTTAAACACCCCGTTTCTAGCCAGGTTTGCAGCGTATTAAGGGCCTGGCGCGGGCGATTGTCGTCAGGAAATTTTCCTCAAAGAAAGGCATCACCCGTTCGGCACAATCAATTGCCCAAAGCGCTAACGTTTTTTGGTCAGTTTGGCCTACCAGCGTTAGCATCTCTTCATCTGGACGCGCAATCGAGAATTTAGATTTTGCCATGTTTATATTTGCCGATATTTGAATACTCCGCCCACGATGGTGGCGTCAATGGTGACGTTGATTAGCTCGTGGGGTGGGATGGCGGTGATGTCGCGGTCAAAGATAGTCAAGTCGGCCAGTTTGCCGGGGGTGAGTGAGCCAAGTTGATGCTCTTGACCGCTGGTGATCGCGGCCGCGGTCGTAAACCCCCGTATCGCCTCTTCTAAACTCAGCCGCTGGCCTGGATACCACCCCTCATCGCCTGGTGTGCCATTGGCCTGCCGCCGCGTCACCGCCGCATGAATGCCCCGCAGGGGTTCGATGGATTCTACCGGCGCATCGGAGCCGAAGACAAGCAGTGCCCCCGTTTCGGCCAGGGTGCGCCAGGCGTAGCTGTATTGCGCCCGGTCGCCCCAGTAGCGGTCGGCCATCGCCATGTCCCCCGTGGCGTGAATGGGTTGCATCGAGGCGATAATCTGGTGCTGGGCCAGCCGGGTGATGTCGCTGGGATGGAGAATTTGCACGTGTTCGATGCGGTGACGGCGTTGTTGCGGCCGCACCCCCCGTTCCGCTTCCTCTTGCCGCACCGCCTCATATACATCAATGATGTCATGGTTAGCCCGGTCGCCGATGGCGTGGACGGTCACACTCAGCCCGTGAAAACTGGCCGTCGAGGCGATTTCCTTCATCGTCTCTTTGTCGGTGACGACGATGCCCCGATTGTCTGGCTCACCTTCGTAGGGTTCGATCATGGCGGCGGTGCGCGGCCCCAACGCCCCATCGGCGAAAATTTTGATGCCGCCAATCCGCAACCATTCGTCGCCAAAACCGGTTTGTAGACCCACTTCAACCGCATGGTCCAGCTTCTCCGCCGGGATGTTTTTGACCACGCGCAGACCCAATTCGCCGTTTTGGTGGAGTTGTTGCAGGGCGCGGAAACAGAACGGGCCATCGAAGTCGTGGATACCCGTCAGTCCGGCCTGCCAGGCTTTTTCTTGCCCGACCCGCATCGCGGCCGCGATCTGCTCCACCGTCGGTCGCCACGTTGGATTTGACCACCTTCCGGGTCGGGGGTGTGGGCGGTGATCCCGGCCATCTTGAGGGCCAGGCTGTTGGCCCAGGCGGAATGGCCGCTTTTTTCGGTGAGGAGCATGGGGATGTGCGGGGCGATACCGTCGAGGTGAGCCGCTGTCGGCCAGGCCCGGTCGGCCCAGAGGTCTTGTTTCCAGCCGCGGCCGCGGAGCCATTGACCGGTGGGGTGGGTTGCGGCCGCGGCCCGCACCCGTGCCAGTGCTTCTTCCAGGCTGGGCAGTTCAAACAAATCTACCACCTGGAGTCCCAGACTGTACCATTGGAAGTGGACGTGGGCATCAACGAGACCGGGGGTGACGGTGCGGCCGCGCAAATCCAGCCATTCGCCACCGGGAGCCAACAAACGTTTCATCGCCGCATCCGTGCCGACGGCCAGAATCCGGTCGCCGTGTATGGCGATGGCAGTGGCCTGCGGCTGATGTTCGTCCATCGTCATGATGTTGCCATTGGTTAGAACAAGGGTTGCAAACATGGGAACTCCTGGGGGAAAGTGGGTGAATGGTGAATGGTGAACGGTAAACGGTGAATGGTGAATGGTGAATGGTGAACGGGCTGGCCCACCTTGTTGCCGTAAGAGGAGTGAGCACGCCTACGTGCGAACGGGCGGCACGTGGGCGTGCCTTGCTCCTCAAATAAAGTTATCAGTGACCAGTCACAATAACCAACAGGGCTATTTTACAAACGGATTACATCTGCGCGAATTTTGTTGGCCCATTGGTTGTTAGGCTTTGCAAACACATCAGTGAAAATGACCAAAGAGTTACCGTCGCCATTGGTTATATTGCACGAATTTAATGGGATGCACCGTTTCCGGTTGACGCGATGGATTTCTCTGTTACTATTCCGACCCATGTCTACGCACGTCAGCCAACCCGTTTTGCGCCTGCGCCGCCGCCGTCCTAGCCAGCTTACCAGTCTGGTTTTTTGGGTTGTCTGACGAGTAACAAACATCAACAGCAAAACCAAAGCCCACCAGACTGGTATGAGTCTGGTGGGCTTTTTTGTTTTTATTCACCAAAGAGGTTACACAGAGAACACAGAGGTGAAGACACAGAGATTCACAGAGAAAAAGCGTTGGATTTCTTAAACTCTGTGTCTCTCTGTGCCTTCTCTGTGACCCTCTGTGTTCCTTTTTTCTGGTTTTTCCAGGTTAGGATTCAATATGATTCGCATCGGCATCTATGGCACAACCGGCTACACCGGGGTGGAGTTGGTCAAAATTTTGCAGAGGCATCCCCAGGCGGAGATTGTCTTTGCTACGTCGGCGTCGTCAGCCGGGAAGAGTTTGCGGGATCTGTTCGCGGCCGCACCGCCCATCCCCCTCATCCACCCCGACCACGCGCCGCTGGACCAGATTGAGGTGGCCTTTTTGTGCCTGGGGCATGGGGACGCGGCCGCGGTCGCCGTCAAACTGTTGCAGGTTGGTGTCCGGGTGATTGATTTGAGTGCCGATTTTAGATTGAAGGACGCGGCCGCGTACCACCAGTGGTATCATCATCCCCACCCTGCCCCGGAACTGCTCGCTTCTGCCGTCTACGGCCTCACCGAATTTGCCCGCGAGCAACTACCCCAGGCCCAACTCGTCGCCAATCCCGGCTGTTACCCCACCAGCATCTTGCTGGCCCTGCAACCCCTGTGTGCCGCCAACGCCATCGCCGGGACGGTCATCGCCGACAGCAAATCGGGGGTGTCCGGGGCGGGGCGTGTGCCCAAACAAAACACCCATTTTGTCGAGGTGGCCGACAATTTCAGCCCGTACAGCATTGGTCGCCAGCACCGCCACCTGCCCGAAATCGAACAAGGGTTGGGGATGTGGCAGGCCGAACCGCCCTCGCACATCCTCTCGCCCCACCTGTTGCCCGTGCCGCGTGGTATCCTTTCTACCATTTACGTCCCCTGCACCCCGGCTGGACGGACAAAAAGTTACACGAGTTGTACCAGACCACCTACGACCACGAGCCGTTTGTGCGGGTGTTGAAAACAGGGCAGGTCGCCACCTTGCACCATGCCATTCACACCAACCTCTGCGCCATCGGTCTGACCCTTACCAGAGACACGCTCATCCTGACCTCGGCCATTGACAACCTGATCAAAGGCGCGTCGGGGCAGGCGGTGCAGAATATGAATGGGATGATGGGGGTAGATGAGAGGATGGGGCTACGATAGCCGTTGGCGGCTGGCCGTTGGCGAAAAAGGCCAGCGGCTAACGGCTAACAGCCAGCGGCCCTTCTGGAGTTTAGAATGCAAATAATCAAAATTGGCGGTAACGAACTGGATCAGCCTGATTTTTTGAGCGGGTTGGCGCAGAAGGTGGCGGCGATGAAGGGGCCGGTGGTGATTGTGCATGGCGGCGGCAAGGCCATCGCCGAGATGCAGACGCGCCTGGGCATTCAGCCGGTGAAGGTGGATGGCCTGCGGGTGACGGATGTCGAGTCGTTGCTGATTACGCAGATGGTGTTATCCGGCCATACCAACAAACTGATCGTCACGGCGTTGCTTCGGGCGGGGGTGAATGCCATCGGCCTGAGTGGGGTGGATGGGGGCCTGTTGCAATGCCAGAAGAAATACCACCCGGCGGCTGACCTGGGTTTTGTGGGTGAGGTGATCCAGGTGCGGACGGATGTGTTGCATGTTTTGCTGGCGCAGGGCATGGTTCCCGTCATTTCGCCGGTGTCGGTGGAGATGGGGACGGGGCAGGTGTATAACGTGAATGCGGACGACGCGGCCGCGGCCCTCGCCCTCGCTCTCCACGCCGACCAACTCACCTTCATCTCCAATGTGCCCGGTGTCCTCGACCCACAGGGCCAGCTTTATCCCCATCTCACCCCAGCCAAACCGAAAACCTCATCCAACAAGCCATCATTCACGGCGGCATGATCCCCAAAACCCGCGCCGCCCTCGACGTGGTGCAAAAAGGTGTGCCGCAGGTGCGGATTACCAATTTGGAAGGGCTGTTGGGTGGGGGAACAGTGTTTGGGAATGATGAAATAATTAATTGTTGAATTGTTGAACTGGTGAATTGTTAATGAGTGGGAACGGCCATTAACCACTCAACCACCAACTTCACAATTATTTTTACACAAAGGAAACCCTATGACCCAAGAGCTTCTCGCTTTAGCCGAAAAATATTTAGTGCCGACGTATGCGCGGCCGCAGATCGTCTTTACGCATGGTGAAGGCGCGTATCTGTACGATGATGCGGGCAACCGTTACCTCGATTTTGTGGCCGGGATTGCCGTCAATGCCCTGGGGCACGCTGACCCCGCCTGGGCGCAGGTGGTGGCGGAGCAGGCCACACAGTTGATTCACCTCAGCAACCTGTACCACAATGTGCCGCAACTGCTCCTGGCGCAAAAACTGGTCGAAAACTCCTTCGCCGACAAGCTGTTTTTCAGCAACACCGGCGCAGAAGCCAACGAAGCCGCCCTGAAATTTGCCCGCAAATACGCCCGCGTCCATCACGGCGAGGGCAAAACGGGCATCGTCGCCTTCAGTCACAGCTTTCATGGCCGGACGATGGGGGCGTTGGCGGTGACGCACAAGGCGAAGTATCGGGAGCCGTTCGCGCCGCTCATGCCCGGTGTGACCTTTGTCGAGTACAACGACCTGGCCGGGGCCTCGGCGGTGATTGGGCCGGAGACGTGTGCCGTGATTGTGGAGCCAATCCAGGGTGAAGGGGGTGTGCACGCGGCCGCGCCCAACTTCCTGCGTGGTTTGCGTGCCTTGTGCGACGAACAGGACGCCCTGCTCATCTTCGACGAGGTGCAATGTGGCATCGGGCGCACCGGTCATCTCTGGGCCTACCAGGCGTTGGGAGTCACGCCGGACATGATGACCATCGCCAAGCCATTGGCCGGGGGATTGCCCATTGGTGCGGCCTTGGTGACGGATAAGGTCGCGGCCGCGATTCAGCCCGGTGATCATGGCAGTACCTTTGCCGGGGGGCCGCTGGTGTGCGCGGCCGCGTTGCACGTCTTTGATCGTGTCAACCAGCCCACCTTCCTCACCCACGTTCAGGAAACCGGGGCCTATCTGCGCCATCGCCTGGAAACGTTGGAGTCGGACAAGGTGGTCGAGGTGCGTGGGCTGGGGCTGATGGTGGGGTTAGAGCTAAACGTGCCGGTGGCGGATGTCGTCGCGGCCGCACGGGGCAAGGGCCTGCTCCTGGTTAATGCCGGGGACAACGTGATTCGTTTCGTACCACCACTGACGGTCACGCGGCCGCAAATTGACGAAGCGATGGAGGTCTTGAGCGCATGTTTGAACTAACCGGAACGGAACTCGGGGAACTCGGGGGAACTCGGGACTGGTCAGCAGTGAGCAGTTAGCAGTGAGCAGTGAGCGCGCCCGATCAGTCACCAGTGATCGGTGAGCCGTTAGCCATTCACCATTCACCATTCACCTTCACTCCCCCACTCCGCTCTCAGTCTCTCAGTCTCTTCCCCTTGTCCGCCTCGCCACCCACGACGACGTTCCCGGCATTGCCGCCCTGGTCAACGAATACGCCCGGCGCGGCGATTTATTGCCCCGGTCGGCCCAGGCCATCTCCCACGGCATCGGCAACTGGTTCGTGGCCGAGGGGGATGGGGTGATTGTGGGCTGTGTGTCGTTGTTGCGCTACACCAGCGGCCTCGTCGAAGTGCGCTCCCTGGCCGTATCCGACAGCGTGCAGGGCCAGGGCATCGGCAAAAAACTTATGCACGCCCTCATCGCCGAAGCCAAAAACCGGCACATCCCCACCCTGTTCGCCCTGACCCGCGCCGTGCCCTTCTTTCTCGCCTGCGGTTTCACCATCACCGACAAACACCGCTTCCCCGAAAAAGTGTGGCACGACTGCCAGAAATGCCCGCTCGTCAATAACTGCGACGAAACGGCAAACGGAATGGTGAAGCAGCGGGTAGAAAAAATCTAAAATCGTAAATCTGTGTCCCTAATCCATTTCTGAAGAGGAGTTTACAATGTCCAAGAAAGCCAAAGTCAACAAAGTCGTGCTCGCCTATTCCGGCGGGTTAGATACATCCGTGATTGTGCCCTGGTTGCGCGAAAATTATGACTGCGAAGTCATCTGCTTCTGCGCCGACATCGGGCAGGGGGAAGAGTTAGGCGGGCTGGAAGCGAAGGCGTTAGCCAGCGGGGCCAGCAAGGTGTACATCGAAGATTTGCGCCATGAGTTCGCCAAAGATTTTCTGATCCCCATGCTCCAATCGGGGGCCGTGTATGAGCGGCAATATTTACTGGGCACGTCGGTAGCGCGGCCGCTGATTGCCAAGTGGCAGGTCGCCATCGCCGAAGCCGAAGGGGCCGATGCCGTCGCCCACGGTTGCACCGGCAAAGGCAACGATCAGGTGCGTTTTGAACTCACTTTCCAGGCCCTCAACCCCACCCTGAAAGTGATCGCTCCCTGGCGCGAATGGGACATCCGCTCCCGCGAGGATGCCCTGGCCTATGCCCGCAAACACAACGTCCCCGTCACCCAAACCGAAAAGTCCATCTACAGCCGCGACCGCAATTTGTGGCATCTCTCCCACGAGGGCGGACGGCTGGAAAACCCGGCCCAAGAACCGGAAGAGATCATGTACCAATGGACGGTGGCCCCGGAAAATGCCCCGGACGTGGCCGACATCGTCAAAATTGATTTCGAGAAGGGGGTGCCGGTCGCCATCAACGACGTGCAAATGCCCCCTGCCGCCCTCATCGCCAAATTGAACGAATACGGGGCCAAACACGGGATCGGTCGAATTGATCTGGTGGAAAACCGGCTGGTGGGGATGAAATCACACGGCGTGTACGAGACACCCGGCGGCACGATTCTGTACGCCGCCCACCGGGAACTGGAATCGCTGTGCCTGGATCGGGATACGATGCACTACAAAGAGCAAATCGCCCTGCGTTACGGCGAACTGGTCTATTTTGGGCAGTGGTATCACACCCTGCGCGAGGCGTTCCAGGCGTTCATCGAGAAAACCCAGGAGACGGTGACGGGTTGGGTGAAGGTGAAACTGTACAAGGGGAACATCATCGTCATGGGGCGGCAAAGTCCGTTCAGCTTCTACCGCGAAGATTTCGCCACCTTTGGGCAGGAAGACGTGTATGACCAATCCCATGCCGAAGGGTTTATCACCCTGTTTGGCCTGCCGATGAAGGTCAAGGCGATGATGGAAGTCAGCGACGGCGGCAAAACCCGCTACGCAGAACCGGATTACAGCAAGTTCAAACGGGATTAAGAAGAGGGACACAGAGATACACAGAGAAGGCACAGAGGACACAGAGTTTTCTTGTTTTCTCTGTGTATCTCCGTGTCTCCTCTGTGCGCTGTGTGTTCCTCTTATTCGGGGGTTTTATGCGACTTTTGGAAAATGGTGGCGTAACAAGTGCGAAGGGGTTTAGCGCGGCCGCAACCGCCTGTGGCCTCAAGAAAAATGGTAAACCTGACCTGGCCCTGGTGGTGTCGGAGCGGGATTGCGCGGCCGCAGGCGTGTTCACCCAAAATCTGGTCGCGGCCGCGCCGGTCATCCTCGACAAAGAAACGTTAGCCCAAAACCGGGACAGCCTGCGGGCGGTCGTCATCAACGCGGGCAACGCCAACGCCTGCACGGGCGCAGAAGGGTTACAGAATGCCCGAACAACCCAGGCTTTGGTGGCGGAAGCGGTTGGTTGTGGGTCGGAACAGGTGTTGGTAATGTCCACGGGGGTCATCGGTGTGCCGCTGAATATGGAGAAGGTAAGGAGGGGCGTTGCGGCCGCGAGCCAATCCCTCTCCCCCGCCCACGGCCACGCCTCGGCAGAGGCCATCATGACCACCGACACCCGCCCCAAAGAGGTCGCCGTCCAGTTCGACACCCCCCACGGCCCCGTCACCATCGGCGGCATGGCCAAAGGGGCAGGCATGATCCACCCCAACATGGCGACGATGCTGGCGGTGATTACCACGGACGCGGCCGCGCCTGCCCCTTTGCTCCAAAAATGGCTCACCCAGGCCGTCAACCGCACCTTCAACCGCATCAGCGTAGACGGCGACACCAGCACGAATGATACGGTGTTGCTGTTGGCAAATGGAGCCAGCGGGGTGGTAATCAGTGAGCAGTTACCAGTCTCTGCAGCCGTTAGCCTCGCCACGCCTCTCAACCCTCAGCCGGCCCTCTTCCCCGCCGCCCTCCACCACGTCTGCCTCACCCTGGCGCAGATGATTGTGCGGGATGGGGAAGGGGCGACAAAGGTGGCGGAAATTCGGGTGACGGGCACGGCCAATGATGACGACGCCCACCGCATAGCTGAAACGATTGCCACCTCGCCGCTGTTCAAGACGGCCCTGGCGGGGGGTGATGCCAACTGGGGGCGGATTGTCGCGGCCGCGGGCCGGGCCGGTATCCCCTTCGACCCCCAACAAACCAGCCTGACCATCACTGGGCCGGGCCTTGAGCCGCTGACTATTTTTGCCGATGGGATGCCGACGCGTTATGAGGAGGGGGACGCGGCCGCGATCTTCGCCCAAACCGATGTCCTCATCCACCTCAACGTTGGACGCGGTTCCGGCACAGATACCATGTGGACCTGCGACTTCACCGCCGACTACGTCGCCATTAACGCCGACTACCGCACCTGATTTATGAGAGGAAGAAAATAATTAATCGGTGAATGGGTGAATTGTTGAATGACTAACACAGAGATACGGCTGTTTCATTAACCATTCACTGTTCAACAATTCAACAATTAATTATTCACCCAACCACCAATCACTATGTCTCTCTCCCTCACCTACCTCGAAGAAACTGCCCTCAACGCCTGGCCCGGATTGCTCACCTACCTGTATGATGGTTGGGTGGTGCGCTGGGCCGATGGCTATACCAAACGGGCCAACTCGGTCACGCCGCTGTATCCGGGCAGTGGTGATTTAGATTTGGAAATGAAGGTGGAATGGTGTGAGCAGTTTTCCGGGCACGGAACCTGCCTGCGGTGTTTCGCCTGCTGCCGTTTCACCCGGACGCGGCCGCGCTCGACCAATTCCTCGCCCAACAAAAGTACGAATACCTGGACGAAACCCGCCACATGGTGCTTGATCTGGATGAATGGGAAGGAGAACCATCCCGACGAGCCTATATGCTTCCCGGACGCTCCGGGTTGGAATCCTGGTTCCGTTCCTTCCATGCCATCCACACCGGGCGCACCGATCATGTCAACCATCTCAAAATTGTGCAGGCCAGCCTGGGCCAGAAGTGCCCGATGGTGTTGATGGTGGATGACAAGGTGGTGGCTTGCGGCCTGGGGATTCTCCACGATGGCCTGTTTGGTCTGTTTGATATTGTGACGGATGAGGGGGAACGCGGCCGCGGCTACGCCCGTGAACTGGTTGCCTCTATGCTTGACTGGGCCATTCAAGCCAGAGCCAGTACCGCTTACCTGCAAGTGACAACCGGCAACGCTCCTGCCAACCGGTTATACGCCCGCTTTGGCTTTGCAGAAGCGTACCGCTACTGGTATCGCCGCCAGAAATGAGACGCTTTGGCCTATGGTAAAAAGAGTACTATAATCTTTGCCACAACTGCATACGTTCCACAGGGAGCCGGGGCAACCCGGCTGAGAGGGTGGTTGAAGCACCACCGACCTGCGAACCTGATCCGGATAATACCGGCGTAGGGATGGAGAAAAAGTTAATTCGACGCCACCCCTCACCGGGTGGCGTTTTTTGTTATTGGCGTTTTAGCATTTCAGCCAGTCAGCAGTCAGCTTGTCAGCCTGGCTGACCGGCTGACAAGCTGACCAGCTGACCAGCTATAAGGAACGAGCGATGGCCGTGCTTATCTTTGCGAATGGGGAATGTGAACTGGGGGAGTGGTTGCGGCCGCATCTGGCTCAGGCCACGGTATTGATTGCCGCGGATGGGGGCACGTATCATTTGCTGAAACTGGGTCTGCGGCCGCATCTCATCATTGGTGATCTGGATTCGCTAGACCCGGCGGTACAGGCGGAACTGGAACAGGCGGGCGTCGAGATACGGCGACATCCCCGTGATAAAGATGAGACGGATTTGGAGCTGGCATTGTTGCACGCGGCCGCGGCCTACCCTGAGCAACCCATTCTCATTGTGGGTGGGTTTGGTGGGCGACTGGACCAGGCCCTGGCCAATATTTTGTTGTTGGCGCATCCGGGGTTACGCGGCCGCGATGTTCAACTGGTTGACGCGAAGCAACGCGCCTGGTTGGTCTATGACCAGGCCACCATCACTGGCGAACCCGGCGATACCGTTTCTTTCATTCCTTTAGCGGGTGATGTCCACATTCGGCAGACCACCGGCCTCAAATGGCAACTGCGCGACGAGTGGCTCCACTTTGGCCCGGCGCGAGGCGTCAGCAACGTCCTGCTCGGCACAACCGCCCAGGTGCAGGTAGCGGAAGGGGTGTTGTTGTGTGTTCATATCCGGCAAGACGCGGACTTGTAGGAACTCTGGGAACTCAAAAAATGGTCAGGATCAGGAAAGGGAACTTGTGAATGGGGAACTTGGAACCCACGTAACGTCGAAACTCACTGAGAATGGTTACGGCAATAGGAGAAAATTATAGAAAGAAGTACTATCTGATCGGTTTGCTGCTGTTGGTAGGGTGTGGGAATCAGGAACCGGCCACCTTGCGCCTGATGACCCATGATAGTTTTGCCCTTAGCGAAGCAACTATCCAACAATTTGAAGAGGAAAACGATGTCACCGTAGAAATTCTGCCTTCGGGGGATGCCGGTGCGATGCTTAATCAGGCCATTCTGAGCCAGGACGATCCCTTGGCCGATTTGCTCTTTGGCGTGGACAACAATTTTATGAGCCGCGCCCTATCGGCCGACCTGTTTGAGGCGTATGAATCACCCGCCCTGGCTGATGTGCCGGATGACCTGGAATTGGATACCACCCATCACCTGACGCCGGTGGATTATGGGGACGTTTGTCTCAACTACGACAAAGCCTGGTTTGCCGAAAACAATGTGCCTGTACCCCAATCGTTGGCGGAACTGACCGATCCGGCTTATGCCGGCCTGTTGCTGGTAGAAAATCCGGCCACATCCAGTCCGGGGCTGGCCTTCCTGGTGACAACCATTGAGGAGTTTGGTGAAAGCGGCGATTACACCTACCTGGACTATTGGGCTGATTTACGAGCCAATGATGTGTTGGTGACGAATGGCTGGGAAGAGGCGTACTACGGTGAGTTCACGGTGGGGGGTGGGGGGACGCGGCCGCTGGTCGTCTCCTACGCCAGTAGCCCACCCGCCGAGGTGTACTTTGCCGAAACACCACCGGATGAGGCCCCTACCGCCAGCATCGTGGCTCCGGGAACCTGTTTCCGACAGGTAGAGTTCGTGGGTATTCTGAAGGGAACGGAGAATCGGGAGGTGGCCGAACAGTTTATTGACTTTATGTTAAGCCAAACATTTCAGGAAGACATTCCACTGAATATGTTTGTCTTCCCGGCCAATGAGCAGGCCCAGTTGCCAGAGGTGTTCACCGAATGGGCACAAATACCCGATGAACCGGTGCGGGGGGACGCGGCCGCGATTGAGGCCAATCGTGAAGCGTGGATACAAGCCTGGACAGAAGTCGTTCTGCGCTAAAGAAACAGCCCGCTGATGATGTCACCGGGCTGTTTTTATTTGTACACTTGCAACCAACGAACTGTATTCTGACATGATTCACGATTCAGTTGGTTGAGGAGATTGAGCATTTGTCTGAGCAGTTCACCTCTTGGTAACTGCACCGAAAGAATCACGCCACTGTGTTCACGTTGCTGCTCAAACCAGAGTGCCACCAAAGGCACAAAGTCGCGGTGATTATAGGTGAGAATAGTGCGCTTTTCCGCGGCCGCATACGCCATGATGATGTCGTCGTCGGTATTCCGCAAGGCCACATGGTTGACATGAACAACATCAAAACCGTGAGCGTGTAACGCGGCCGCTAACCCTTCCCAAATATGCTCATCCAATAAAAGCCGGATGGGATCATCGCTCATGGCTTTTGCCCGGTAACGACCTGATAACCTTCTTCGCTCAATCGTTCGCGCAAATACGCTCGCGCCATTTGTTCATCATTGGCCGCCAGTTCGGCTTCAATTTCATCGTGATGGTCGTGATAGTAACTTAGTGCGTCGTAAATTTGGGCTAAGGAAAGATGAGGCAAAACATCCCGAGCAATAGACTCCGGCGTCTCTCCCACCTGCACATAGCCAATAATATCACTGACGGCCACACGACTACCGCGAATCATCGCTCTGGATCCTACCGATTCTGTCCACCACGTCAATGTAAGCATGTTGCGGGTGTTAACTGTTCCCGCAACAGTTCATCTGCCAGCTGATCCGGTGTACGGGCTTCTTTTCTGGCTCGCCGATCCAGCCACTGATAAGTCTGTGAAGTTAAGCTGATTGTATTCATAAACAATTCCTCATCTGGTCTTAAGTGCATTGTAAAGCAGGCGAAGCCAGAACGTCAATTTTCTGGCAAAAGAGAAGGCCAACGGTATAATTCCCCCCCTTCTGCAATACCGGTGACAGCTACCCGGTAGGTCTGTCAGGAATCAACTTCCTGATAGGCCAATCAAAACTGTGGTGGTCGCAGAACCCACCTTATAAAAACAAAGGAGTTTTAAATGAATAGTTTGACCTCAGTGGCCGGCTCCAGGGAGTCGCTGGCCCGCCCGATGGCCGTGTCCATCCCCCGTGTTGTGGTTCTGGTTATCTCCGCTTACATCGCCGCCCAAATGATTGCTGATATTGCCAGCACCAAGATTGGTCTGGTGGCTGGGTTGTCGGTGGATATGGGGACATTCATCTACCCCATTACTTTTACCCTGCGTGATCTGGTGCATAAAACGATTGGCAAGAAAAACGCCCAGACGTTGATTATCGCGGCCGCAATCATCAACCTGCTCATGGCCCTTTATCTCATGTGGTCGGCCAGCGTACCGGCTGGCGAAGGGTTTGTGTTTCAGGAAGCGTTTGCCGCTGTGCTTGGCCCCCTGTGGCGCATCGTCATCGCCTCGATTGTGGCCGAGGTGGTGAGCGAACTGGTAGATACCGAGGTATATCATTGGTTTGCTACCAAAATTACTAGCAAATATCAGTGGGCACGGGTTCTTCTCAGCAATAGCGTCAGTGTGCCGCTAGATACACTCATTTTTAGCCTGGGAGCGTTTGCTGCCTTGCCGGGCCTGCAAAACCATTTCCTCACCTTACCCTGGGCCACCGTCGGACAAATTTTCCTCTTCAACCTGGTCGTAAAATATGGTGTAACCTTATTCTCCCTACCGTTCATCTACCTCACGCCGGATGCCGAGTGGGAGAAGTAAACAGAGATACTCAGAACACGGATGAACAGGATTTGCGGATTTATCCGCAAATCCTGTTCATCCGTGTCCCCCTTTTATGTTCAATTACACCATACAAAGCCAACGTATTCTCTTTGCTCCGGGTGCGCTGGATCAGATTGGCGCGGCCGCGGCTCAGTTGGGGTTGAAACGGTTGTTGTTGATTACCAGCCCCTCGCTGGCAAAAGGGGGGCAGGTGGAACGGCTCGCGGCCGCGCTCCAGCCCCATCTCCTCGCTACCTTCAGCCGAACCGAGGCCCATGTGCAAGATTACCAACTGGTTGAGGTGCTGGCGTTGGCCCAAGAACACCAGATAGACGGTATCATCGGCATGGGTGGGGGTAGCCCGATTGGGTTAGCGAAGGCATTGAGCCTGGCCTGGGAGAGCCGTCTGAGTGGAGTGGATGAAGTTCGGTCAACCACACCTCTGGATGTGCCATTGATCCCGGTTATTGCCATGCCGACAACCTACGCCGGTTCCGAAATGACCCCGGTGTACGGCATCACCCACCACCTCGCCGATGGGTCCAGTCGCAAAATCACCGTGCGTGATCCCAAAATCGCCCCCCGAATCGTGATATACGACCCGGAGATCACGCTTACTTTGCCGCCGAGCCAGACCGCCGGAACGGGGATGAACGCCCTGGCCCACTGTTTTGAGGCGTTGTACTCGGTGACGAAGAACCCGCTCTCGTCCGCGGCCGCGTTGGCTGGATTACATGCCATTCATCATGCCTTGCCGACCTGCTTGCAAAACGGAGCCGACCTGGAAGCTCGCATAGAGATGCTCCTGGGAGCGCATCTGGCTGGAACATCGCTGGCGACGGTAGATATGGCATTGCATCATGGCTTGTGCCATGTGTTGGGCGGCACGGTGGGGGTGGCACATGGGGTTGCCAATACGATTATGTTGTCGCATGTGCTGAGGTTTAATCAGGTCGCGGCCGCGACAGAGCTGGCGCAAGCGGCTGAAGCGATGGGGGTGAGGGGTGTTGCGGCCGCGATTGAGCAGGTAGAATGGCTTGCCAGCCAGACCGGTTTACCTCGTCGTTTGCGTGATGTGGGGGTGGGGGCGGAGATGCTCCCCCGGTTGGCCGAAATTGCCATGAGCAGTGCCACTGTCCACAAAACCCCCCGCCCCATCACTTCGGTAACAGAGATAGAAGAGATTTTTGCGGCCGCGTGGTAACCAATTATTTGTACCTGTGTCACCTTTGACCATCATCTCCGTCAAAACAGTCAATCAGGCAAACAGAGACAAATTGAGCCATGAACGACAGCCCAGGTAAAAAAGTAATCAAACTGTTTCTCGTCTGTGTCCTTTGTTTAGGGACTGTCACCGGACTGGTTCTGCTTCTGCAAGCCCTTTTCTAACCTGCAAACCAACACGGAGGTCTATCATGTCATTCAAACCAAATATGGGTACAACTGATCGCATTGTTCGCCTGGTCGTCGCTTTACTCGTCGCCGTTCTCTACTTTACGGGCGTGATTTCGGGTACAGTGGCTTTAATTCTTGGCGTTTTGGCGATCGTTTTTGCCCTCACCAGCTTTGTGGCCGTCTGCCCGCTCTACCTGCCCTTTGGCCTTTCCACCATCGCCAAGAAAATGCAGAAATAAGCAAAAGGAATTTTGAAGAGATGAAGAAAGTAACGCTTGCCCTGCTGATTGTGTTGACGGTTTTGTTGGTAGCCTGTGGGGGCGGTGACGAGAACGCGGCCGCAATAGACATCGCCAATTTACCCGACACCGTAGATGCAGAAACCGTCGCCGCCATTAAGGATGACGCCAACGTCTTTGTTCTCGATGTCCGTGAGCAATTTGAATATGACGAAGGTCACATTTCCGGCGTAACCCTCATCCCCATGGACGAAGTTCCCAACCGCCTCAGCGAAATCCCCACCGACCAGCAGGTCATCGTCACCTGTCGTAGCGGCAACCGCAGTGGTCAAGTGACTGATTTCTTGCGCGAACAAGGGTTCACCAACGTTCACAACATGGAAGGTGGTATCAACGCCTGGTCATCTGCCGGTTTCCCGGTTGAACAATAGCTAACCCCAGACTTCTGCCCATCTATAGCATTTACATTTACGATTTACGATTGTTGTTACTCTGGGCAAAGCAGAGGAAAAGTCAAAATCTTTTTCTTGAAAGCTATAATTCCCCTGAAACAAAAACGCCGCTGAGAAAGTTGATTCTCTCAGCGGCGTTTTACTGTTCACTGCTTACTGTTCACTGTTTACTTTCTTAATGCGGCGAATTATCCAGCCGGAAGCCATGCTCCCGCACCGTCACAATGTAATTAAAATCATCCAATTCCACCAACCGGTCCCGTAGGCGGCGCACCAAAGCATCAATTGCCTGCTCCGTCACCCCCATGCCCCCTGTCTCTGGCCAAACTACATTCACAATGCCGTCCCGATCTACCACTGCCCCATCCGTATCACAACAGTTTCAACAGATGGAATTGGGCCCGAAAGCGGCGGTTTAGCACCTGCCCCTTGATCATCACCGAACGTAACTCTTCATTCAGTTCCAGATTGCCCTGGCTTTTGGGCCGTTCAAACGTCAGAGGCAAGGTCGCATCCGTGCCCACAAAGGCCAACTTGACCGCCAACGCAATCTGGATTTCATCCCCATCGCGCAAAACGGCCGTGCCGGTAATCTGGTCGCCATTCAAGTGGGTTCCGTTTTTGCTTCCAAGATCATGCAAAACATAGTTATCATTTTCATGAATGATTTTGATATGGTGGCGTGAAACCTGTCGTTCAGGTAAGACAATCTGGCAATCACTGCCCCGCCCAACGATGAACTCGTCTGTATCAATGGTCCAACGTTGACCGGCTAGTTGCCCTTCTCGGGCTACAATGACTGGCTTTTCGTTCATAACCTTACCTCTCTTGTATAATCAGATGAATGGTTATTTGTTCTGTGGGTCTGATGGGGGTAAATAACCAATAACATTTGCTCTCTGGAGTTTAGAGCTAGAGGATAGAGCGAGAGGGAATTGCTTTATCCTCTAGCTCTAGCTCTGAACTCTAAACTCAAGTTGTTATGTTACCACCGTTAACCGACGACACTATTCTACGTAATCGTTACCGCCTGACCAATGTGGTGGGTCAGGGGGGCATGGGCTGTGTTTATCGCGCCGAAGATGTTCGCTTGCCAGGGCGAGTTTGTGCCCTTAAAGAGGTTCAGCCAGACCCTAATCTGTCTGTGGAATTGCAGGCGCAGGCCCAAACGCAGTTTCAGCGTGAGGCCAGTATTTGACTGAATTGGATCATCCAAACTTACCCAAAGTATCCGATTTCTTTCATGATGATGGCCGTGATTTTTTGGTCATGGATTATGTGCCGGGTTTGGATTTGCGCGAGCTAACACAGAAGAACTATGAACAAGGCCAATTACCCGATGCGGCAGTGGTCTTGGGCTGGACCTGGCAAATTTTAGACGCTCTGGAATATCTTTACAAACAAGACCCACCCGTCTTGCATCGTGATATCAAACCCAACATCAAGCTAACGCCAGATAATCGAATTAAACTGGTAGATTTTGGTCTTGTCAAGCTGATGGCCGAAGATGATGTGCGTACCATCACCGTGATTCAGGGACGGGGCACGGCTTTGTATACGCCATTGGAGCAATATGGCGGCGATTCGGTGCATACGGATGTGCGTAGTGATATTTATGCGCTGGGGCA
>JADJUV010000044.1 GCA_016716885.1 Candidatus Trichofilum aggregatum
CAGCCCTTCCTGACCCAGTTCGCGGCCGCCGACGGTCATCTTCATGCCACCAAACGGCCCGGCAAAATTGTCCGTCAGCGGGTCATTGATCCAAATCGTGCCCGCCTTTACTTCGTCGAAGAACCGCTTTACTAACCTGGCGTCGTGGCTCATCAGCGTCGCCCCCAGGCCAAAACGGGTGTCGTTGCATAGGCGAATGGCCTCGTCGAAGTCCCGGTAGGGCATGATGGGCAGGATGGGGCCAAACGTTTCGTCGCGCATGATGGCCATGTTGTGGTTGACATTCACCAGGACAGTTGGCTCAAAAAAGAACCCTTTGGACAGGTGAGCCGGGCGTTTGCCACCCACTAGCACCTGTCCACCCAGGCTAACCGCTTCGGCCAGTTGCCGTTCCACGTTTTCGCGGAACCGGTTACGGATCATTGGCCCCATGTCGGTGTTGGGGTCGAGGCCGTTACCCAGGCGCAGTTTGCCCACAAAATCGGCCAGTTCTTCGCTGAAGCGGCCATAGATGCTCTCGTGAACGTAGAGCCGTTCGGTGCTGGTGCAGACCTGCCCGGCGTTGATCAGACCGGCATACGCCGCGCCGCGCACGGCCATCTCCAGGTCTACATCCGGGGCCACCACCATCGGGTCTTTGCCGCCCAACTCCAGGTGAACCTTCTTCATCATGGGGGCGGCGATGCTGGCGATGCGTTGGCCGGTTTCCACCGAACCGGTGAAGGCGATGACGGGCACATCGGGGTGGCGTACCAGGGGTTCACCGACTTCGGGGCCGTACCCGGTGACAACGTTGACGACGCCAGGGGGCAGGTGGTCGAAGGCCAGTTCGACCAGGCGCAAGGTGGTGAGCGGGGTCAGTTCGGATGGTTTGATGACGACGGTGTTGCCAGCGGCTAACGCGGCCGCGATCTTCCACGCTAATAGCAACAGGGGAAAGTTCCAGGGGACGATGCAACCGACCACGCCATAGGGTTCCTTGATGACGAAGTTGATCTGGTCGGGGTCGCCAGGGGGCAGGAAGCGGCCGCGTTCGTGCCGCGCCAGTTCGGCATAATAGTGGAAGGTGTCGTAAGTCCAGAAAATCTTCTTCGTTCTCGACGAACGGTTTGCCCTCTTCTTCGGTGAGCAAGTGGGTAAGTTCCTCGGCGTGGGCCTTCATTTTGTTGGCGGCCTCGTGCAACAGACCGGCCCGGACAGTAGCTGGGGTGCGGGACCAGGCAGGGAAGGCTTGTTTCGCGGCCGCGACCGCCTCATTCACATCCTCTGCCGTCCCACGTGGCACTTCATCTAACACCTCTTCCGTGGCCGGATTAAGTACCTGGATTGACTCAGTGGCTCGGCCGGTGGTAAAGCGTCCGTTGATGTATATGGGTTTCATGGTTTACCTTTTGGTGTGGAGAGGTGAGAGTGTGGAGTGTTGAGTATCATTCCTCACCCTTCCGCTCTCATCCCCTCATTTAGGTTGCGTCAGCATGGGTTGTGCCCCATAGGCCATTTTGTAGGTGTGTAAGATGAGTGACGTTTGGGTGCGGGTGATACCGGGAACCTGGTGGAGATGGTCTTTGATGAACGAGGCCAGGTGTTCCCGGTTGCGGCACATGACCTCTACCATGAGGTCGTATTCACCGGAAATCATAATGAGGTAACTGACTTCGGGAAAGGTGGCAATGGTCGCGGCCGCGGTATCCAATTCCACGGGTTGTACACTCACACCAATCAGGGCCGGGGCATCATACCCAAGTTGGTACGGGTCCACCATGCCCACAATCTGCACCACCCGCTCCTCAATCAACTTCCCCACCCGGTTCCGCACCGTGCCTTCGGTGACGTTCAACGCCTGGGCGATTTCCGTATACGGTTTGCGCCCATCTTTTTGCAAAAACGAGAGAATGGCACGATCCAGGTTATCCATGGGAAGAGTAAATAACAAGCTGTGTAATTATGTCCGGGTGAGAGATAACCCAATCTAATTGAGTGATTCGCAAGAATAAGGCAATTATATTGCGATATTCGCAAGTGGGCAATCTCTATCCCTAACTTTCCCCTTCCCCCAAACTCCAAACGTCAGACAATGCGTTTTTGATATAATTCTGCTTAACAAGTAAGCACGGAGATTGATCATGAGTTGGAAAAACCTGGAAGAAACACAACCTGCACTCGCTGCCTTTGGTGCAGAGCGTCTTAACGGCCACGTCTCATATCTGGCAACCATCCGTAAAGATGGTTCGCCACGTGTTCATCCCGTAACCCCCATTGTTGGTCAGGGGCACCTTTTTGTATTTATGGAGCCAACCTCACCGAAAGGTCACGATCTCCGTCGCGATGGACGTTATGCCCTTCATTGTGGGGTAAGTGATAACAGTGGTGCGGGGGGCGAGTTCATTGTTACGGGGCGGGCTTATTTCATAGACAACCCGGAGCTACGTGCGTTGGCCGTGGGGCTGGCAAGTTATACCCCGGCTGATCGGTATGTCTTGTTTGAATTCGACCTGGAAAATGTGACTTCTACGGTCTACCAGGATGGTCAAACTGTTCGTCAGCATTGGCAAAGTCAGGCGGGGAACTCCTGAGAAAGTGAGTGCGGGTGGCAGAGTGGCAGAGTGGCAAGTGGCAAAGTGGCGAGTTCCTAGAGTTCCTCTGAGTTCCTAGAGTTCCCCTCTCCCCACAACAAAAAACGCCCTGAGCCATATTGGCCCAGGGCGTTTTCATACCAGCAGATTATTCACTGGTTACTGGTTACTTTCCGCTTACTGTCCCTTAATCGCTGTCCACATTTCGTCATAGATGAACACCGCATCACCGGGGTCGTCTAACCACTGCAACTTGGCCAGGGTTTCTTCGGGGGGGAAGATGCTGGGATCACTGGTGATTTCTTCCAGGATGAAGGCTTTGGCGGCTTCGTTGGGGCTGCCGTAGTAGGTGAAATTGGTTACCGCGGCCGCGACCTCAGCATCCAATAAGTAGTTGATGAAATGCACTGCCGTGTCATAACGTTGTGATGACTTGGTGATACAGGCATTATCCATCCACTTGACCCCACCTTCTTTGGGAATGGCAAAATACCAGTTGCCGTCCTCAGTCTCCTCGTTGTAAGTAGCATAATAAGCCCCGGACGCATCTCCACTCCAAGAATGGGATAAAACCACTTCGTCAGCCACCATCAATGAATCTTCATAATCCTCACTGTTGAACGTTTTCCAATACGGCTTGGCCTGGAGAATCAGGTCGCGGGCCGCTTCCAAATCGGCTCGTTCCTGGGTGTTAAGATCAAGCCCCAAATAAGCCAGAGCCGCTGAGAGAAGTTCGCGTTGATCGTTGAGGACGTTGATGCCACCGTCAGAATATTGTTCCAGCAGAGCCGGATCAAAAAGATAGGCCCAGCTATCGGGGGGATTTTCGTCAAAGAAGGGATGACCAGCACGATAAGCAATGCCGGTGGTTCCCCACTGGTAGGGCACACAATGTTGATTGCCGGGGTCGAAGGGGGCATCCCGGAAATCGTCGCCGATATTGGCAAAGTTGGGTATCTCGTTGACATCAATTTCGGCCAGCAAATCCAGGTCAATCATCTGAGCGACCATGTAATCAGAGGGGAAGATGACATCATAACCGGCGGCTCCAGCCTGGAGTTTAGCCAGCAAATCTTCGTTTGAGGCGAAGGTGTCGTAGATGATGGTGACGCCGTATTCTTCCTCGTAGGCGGTTATAATTTCCTCGTCAATGTAATCAGTCCAGTTATAAACGCTGAGTTCGTCGGCTAATACGACCTCACCGTCTTCAGTTTCGGCATCCGTATTGGCCTCGTTGTCACTTGGCCCACCCGAAGGGCCGCCACCACAGGCGACCAGCACCAGGGCCAACAACAGTAACCATAACAAGCGTATCTTTTTCATTTTTTCTCCTCCATGAGACTAAGGATTGGCTAATCGCCAGACTGTTCTTGGTTATTAGTGCATTGGTCTAGGGTAGGTTGACCAATTCCACTAATATACCGAGTTTACACCAATATACCGCTTTAGCGGCGTTGCAGGATCAGCGAAAATACAACCAGGATGGTTGATCCCAGTAACATCAGCGTGGATATAGCATTGATCTCCGGGGTGATGCCGAATTTGATCATGGAGTACACCCGCACCGGCAGCGTGGTGGAGCCGGGACCAGAGACAAAGAAGGTGATGACGAAATCATCGAGTGAAAGCGTGAAGGCCATGAGGGCAGCGGAAACAATGCCTGGAGTGAGCAAGGGTAGCGTAACCCGGCGGAAGATAATCCATTCGTTAGCGCCCAGGTCCGCGGCCGCTTCCTCAAGTCGTTCATCCATGTCTGCCAGCCGCGCCCGCACCACAATGGCTACAAAGGCAATGTTGAAGGCCACATGAATGATCAGCACGGTGTAGCGGCTGAGGGCCACGTTGAACATGACAAAAAACAGCAGACTGGAGAGGGCCATCACAATGTCGGGGATGATGACAGGCAGATAGAGGATGGCATCGTAGGTCATTTTGCCCCAAAACCGATACCGCTCCAGCACGAGAGCCGCCAATGTGCCCAAAAAGGTGCTGAGCACGGTGGACCAAAACGCCACCCACAAACTCACCCGCAAGGCATTACCCAACGCCCGGTCGTTGAATAATTCGCTATACCATTGGGTGCTGAAGCCTGTCCAGACACCTACCACCTGGTTGGCGTTAAAGGAATAGATAATCAGGACGATAATGGGCAGGTACAAGAACAAAAACACACCCAATGCCAGCCAGGTCAAGATATATTTGTTGAAGGTTTGGCGCAGGTTATGGCCGAACATCTGCCGGGGCATGGTGAGGGGTTGTGAACGGCTGGCGGTGGCTGTGGTCATGGTTGCCTCTGGGAGGGAATGGGAGACTAAGAGACTGAGAGACTAAGAGACTAAGAGACTGACTGCTAACTGAGGACTGAAACTCTGAACTCGAAACTCGAAACTAAGTAAGTTGCTTGTTGTTGTTCAAGGTGCGGAAGTAAAGCAAGGTGGCGGCTAACATGATCGCCATCATAATGAAGCCGATGGCCGAGCCAAACGGCCAGTCGCGCACGGTCATGAATTGCTGTTGGAGCAGGTTGCCCAAGAGGGCGACTCTGGCACCCCCCATCAGGTCAGGTGTGACATAGGCCCCCAACGACGGGATGAAAACGATGATGGAGCCGGCGACGATGCCGGGCATGGTCAGGGGGATGAGGATGCGCACGGTGCTCCAGAAGGTGTTGGCGCCCAGGTCCGCGGCCGCTTCCAATAACGACCAATCCATCTTCTCCAACGCGCTGTACAGGGGCAGCACCATAAAGGGCAAATAACCATAAAACAACCCCAACATAACCGCTGGTTGGTTGAACAATAACGGCAACTTAGCCGAGGTGAGATCGGCTAACCAGGCAAAAAAGGCACTATTTTCGGACAACATGACCGCTTGTTCATGCAGGGTAATGCTCCAAAAATTGTTAATCAAGCCGGAATCCCGCAGAATGAGCATCCAGGCATAGGTACGTACCAGAAAATTGGTCCAGAACGGAATCATGACCAGGAAGATATAGGTGTTGCGGTATTTCTGCGGTTGGCGGGCAATCCAGTAGGCAAAGGGGAAACCAACGAGCAGGCAAATGATGGTGTTAAAAACCGCGATGCCTAAGGAGCGCCAGAAAATACGCAGGTAGATGTAATCGCCACTGACGGGGCTGAAAAAGCGCACGTAATCGTTGAAATAAGCCCCCAAATTGCCCAGGCTGAATTCGGGGTAGGTGACGGTTCCGGAGCGGGTGCGTTCGCCCAGGCTGACGATGAGGACGATGAGCATGGGGGCCACGAAGAAGACGCCCAGCCAAAACCCGGCAGGGTAGGCTAAGGCCCCAGCGGTGTTGCGGCGGATGAGGAAGAATAACAGGCCGGAAAAGGCCACGAACGCGGCCGCGCCGTAAAACTCACGTGTCAGCCAGTAATAAACCAACCCCAAAACCACCCCCGCGGCCGCACGCCACACCCCCATCTTACTCGCCAGTTTTACCTCTCTGAGCAGGCCAATCCCGGCGAATAAATCTACCACCAGCAACACCCCATACACCAGATAACCCAGCAGGCCACCCCCCTGAGCCAGCGTATTCTCAAAGGCGGTGGCCGTCCAACCAATGGAGCCAAAGGTCAACCAGCGGAAGAGCAAGAAACCCCACACCACCACCTGAGCCAAAAACAGGTACGCGGCCGCTTGCCATAACGGATTCAAACCAGCGGTCATCATTTCATCTTCGGGGGGTTTGATGGTTGTTGTTGCCATAACCGAATCCTTTAGTCTAAGAGAATCTGCGCATTCTCAGCCGCCCAGTGGACATACACCGGCTCATCTACCTTGAACATGGTGTCGTAGCGACTGCCAAAATTTTGCACCCGCACCACCAGCGAGGTTTCGCTTTCATTGAGGCATACCCGGTAGCGCGTATCCGTGCCAATGTAGATGGCTTCCAGCACGCGGCCGCTAACGACCACGCTGTTCTTTTCCATAGCCAGATATTCTTTGACATCCACTTCACCGGTGGGAATCTTGCCACCGAACAGGCTCGCGGCCGCTTCGGCATCAATCCCAGCTTCCTTCTTCATCAAGTCCACTTTACCGGTGGGGTAGACGTTAATCTTCTCTGGCCGAATGGCCAGGGTTACTTCTTGACCGGGGCTAAGGACACGCCCTTCGTTGCTGGCAAGAACGGTGGCGCCGGGTATCTCTACCTCAGCCAGCGCGTCAATGGTTTTGATGCGGCCGCTGACAAAATTGGTCTCGCCAATGAAATCGGCCACAAAGCGGTTGGTGGGATGTTCGTAAATACGCCGGGGTTCACCCACCTGTTGCACCAGACCATTATTCATCACGGCAATGCGATCAGACATGGTAAGGGCTTCTTCCTGATCGTGGGTCACATAGATGAAGGTGATCCCCACTTCCACCTGAATCTGTTTCAGTTCCAACTGCATGGCCTTACGCAACTTCAAATCCAGCGCCCCCAACGGCTCATCCAGCAACAACACCTGGGGGCGGTTGACCAACGCCCGGGCCAGAGCCACTCGCTGCTGCTGGCCCCCGGAAAGCTGTTTGGGGCGACGCTCACTCATGTGTGGCAGTTGCACCAGTTCCAGAGCTTCGGCTACCCGCCGTTTAATCTCGGGGGGCGTTACTCTTTTCATTTCCAGGCCAAAGGCCACATTTTGGGCCACAGTCATGTGGGGGAAAAGGGCGTAACTTTGGAAAACGGTATTGACGGGGCGACGATAGGCGGGGATGCCAGCGACTTGCTGGCCTTTGATATAAATTTCACCGACGGTGGGTTGTTCAAACCCGGCGATCATGCGCAGGTTGGTGGTTTTGCCACAACCGCTCGGCCCTAATAACGAGAAAAACTCCCCATCCTGAATTTGTAAATCAACGTTATCTACCGCCACAAACTCGCCGAATTTTTTAGTAACGCTACGAAGCTCAACGGCCGGCACATTGGACATCCTGTCTCCCTTGTTATCAATGAACAGTCAACTGGAAACAGCGAACGGTCAAAAAGACGGTTCACGAAATACGGTTTACTGTTTACTGACAGAAAATCGTTCGTTTGAACATTGAAATCCGGTGCGATCTGGCACGCTATGGGGGGCTATACCAGTGAGCCGACAAACCAGGGCTGGTTTGCCGTCAGTGTTTTGCAGTGGTGGGGATACATTCCCTCACGCAAAAAGGGCAACAAAACGACCGATTTGAGCGATAGGCTCAATCTCACCCAGCACACTGTGTAAAACTTTTCGGTTGGTGTGATGACTGGGAAACGGTAGGGGCATTTTATAACGGCAAGGGGGATCACGCAAAAAAGTAACGGAACCACAATCCTTTCATCCCAGCACCCCTGAGACCCGTAATGTTTGTATCGCGGCCGCGTCCCAGCCCATCTCCCCCAACACCTCAGCCGTATCCGCTCCCACTGCACCGCCCGGGTGGCGGTATTCCGGCTGGCTGGCCGAAAAGTGGAACGGGCTGGCGATCTGTTTTTGGGTGGTGCCATCGGGCCAGGGCACATCTACCAGCAGGTTGCGGGCCTGGGTTTGGGGGTGAGCCAGCATCTCCTCAACTGTCAGCACCGGTTCCACACACACATCTTGCGCCGCAAACAGTTCTACCCATGCTGTTAGCGGCTTCTGGGCGATGATCTGGCGCAGGTCGGCTTTCAGGTTGGCCTGTACGGCTTCATCTTGCACATGCCCCAGGTTGATCAGGTCAGGGCGGCCGATGGTCTGGCAGAACCCGGCCCAGAATTTCGGTTCCAGACTGCCTACGGAGAGGTAGCGGTCGTCGGCGGTTTGGTAGGTGTCGTAGAAGCCGCCGCCGTTGAGCGCCCAGCTTTCGTAGGTGGGGTTGACCCCGCCGACAACAAACTGGCTGACCGCCAGGCTGTTCCAGGCCACGCTCATGTCAAACATACTGATGTCTACCCATTGCCCTGCGCCGGTAACTTGCCGCTGGATAACCGCCGCCAAAATGCCGGTGACGGCCCCAAAGGAGCCGCCGCCCACATCGGCCACCTGCACACCCAGAGGGGTGGGGCCGGATGACTTGCGGCCGCTGTGCCCCAACACCCCCGCCAACGCCAGATAGTTGAGGTCGTGCCCGGCGCGATCACGGTAGGGGCCGGTCTGGCCGTAGCCGGTGATGGAGCAGTAGATGAGGTCAGGCTTGATGGCGCGTAAGGCTTCGTACCCCAGCCCTAGCCGGGTCATGACGCCGGGGCGGAATTGCTCGACCACGATGTCGTATTGTTGGATGAGGCGGTGGATGATCGCGGCCGCGTTCTCATGTTTCAAGTCCAGGCTGATGGAGCGTTTGTTGCGCCCCAGCATGGCGTGCCAGGCCGAGGTTGTACCGGTGAACGGGGGCGTAAACCGCACCATATCGGGGCGGTTGGGCGCTTCCACACGCAACACGTTGGCCCCCATGTCTGCCAGCATCATGGTAGCAAATGGGCCGGGCAACAAGGTGGTGAAGTCGAGGATGTTGAGGCTGGAGAGAGGTCTCATAAACAGATTAGGACACAGAGTTTCACAGAGAAGGCACAGAGAGCACGGAGAAAATCTCTGTGTAACTCTGTGTCTCCTCTGAGTTCTCAATGTAACCATTCTTTCCCTTTTCATTTAGTTTGCCATCGGCATGCATCTGGCGCAGGGTGGCTTTGCTGAATTTGCCCACGCTGGTTTTGGGGATTTCGGGGGCGAAGACGAAATGGTCGGGCATCCAGAATTTGGCGACTTTGTTTTCCAGGTAGGCTCTGAGGGTGGCCTCGTTTAGCTCGGTGCCGGGGCGGGCCACGACGACGGCCATGGGTCGCTCTGACCACCGTTCATCAGGAATGGCGATGACGGCGGCTTCGGCCACATCGGGATGACCCATGATGGCGTTTTCTAGCTCGACGGAAGAAATCCATTCGCCGCCTGATTTGACCAAATCTTTGGTGCGGTCGGTGATGGTCATGTAGCCGTAGGGGTCAATGGTGCAAACGTCGCCGGTGCGGAACCAGCCATCGGCGGTGAACTGGTCTTCGCTGTGTTCCCGTTTGAAATATTGGCGGATGATCCAGGGGCCACGCACCTGGAGTTCACCGACGGATTTGTTGTCCCAGGGCAGTTCGCGGCCGCTATCGTCCATAATCCGCATCTCCACCCCGGCAATGGCGTAACCCTGTCGGGCTTTCACATCCCACTTTTCGGTGTCGCTTAGCCCTTCGTGGTGTTTCTGCAAAATGGAGACCGTGCCCAGAGGTGACATCTCGGTCATGCCCCAGGCGTGCAGGACGCTGACGCCTAAATCGCGCTCGTAGGCTTCGATGAGGCCACGCGGCATGGCTGAACCGCCGACGATGAGGGCACGGACACAGGAAATGTCGCGCCGGTTTTGGTTGAGTTCCTGGTACAACGCCATCCAGATGGTGGGCACACCGGCGGCGACGGTGACGCGCTCTTCTTCGATGAGGCGGGCCAGGGGTTCGGGTTTGAGGTGCAGGCCGGGCATGACGACATCACAGCCAGCCATGGCGCAGGCGTAGGGCAGGCCCCAGGCCATGGCGTGGAACTGGGGCACGACGGGCAGAACGACATCTGATTCACGTAGGCCGAGCGCGGCCGCTTGATTTTCCCCTAATGTGTGCAGATACATAGAACGGTGGCTGTAGAGCGCGCCTTTGGGATGGCCGGTGGTGCCGCTGGTGTAACACATGCCCATGGCCATATTTTCATCGGTGGACAGCCACTCAAAATCTTCGTCGGATTCGGCGATGAGGTCTTCGTAGTGGATGACGTTACGCAGGCGGGTTTCGATGGTGCGGGGAGCGTTGATGAGGACGTAATGTTTGACGCAGGTGATTTCGTGGGCGATGCGCTCGTACAAGGGGAGCAGGCTGGCTTCAATGAAGACGATTTGGTCTTCGGCGTGGTCTACGATGTAGGAAAGTTGTTCGGGGAAGAGGCGGATGTTGAGGGTGTGGCAGACGGCCCCCGCGCCGGGGATGGCGAAGTAGAGTTCCATGTGCTGGTAGTTGTTCCAGGCGAAGGTTCCCACACGGTCGCCGGGCTGGATGCCCAGGTTGACGAGGGCTTTGGAGAGGCGTTTGACGCGCTGGTACATGTCCCCATAGGTGGTGCGGTGCCGGGAACCATCGGGCTGGAGGGTGGTGATGGTTTTGTGGGGGAACATGCGGTTGGCGTGTTCGAGAATACGATCCATCGTCAGTTGGTAATTCATCATCAGGCCGTGCATGGCGGACTCCTTTTATTGAGGCGAGGGGGAAAGGAAACAGGGGAATTTTAGCACCAATTGTCTGGTTGTCCTTGCGTAATTAGGGTGAGGAAGTTTGGGGAGGGAAGAATGACTTCAACGGATTGAGAAAGGAACGGATTAAGAACCTGAGTTGTTGGTCAACAGCAATTCTCAATAGCAATTCTCAATTTGACAGCCAATGATGGTAGGGGCGGGACGACACGGGTTCAATGGGGATGAACCGAGCAACGATCTTTCCGCGTCGTCTCGCCCTCTTGCTATGGCGACTCAAAAGAGGGCGAGACAGGCGGGTAGGTACGCCACGAAGTGTAGGGTGGTCCCGTTCCTGTCATATCCTGGCCCACCTGTCCCGCCCCTACGAATGGTCTCACATTAGTCAAACATGCGGGTAATTTTGAGCGTGGTTAGCGGCCGCGCATATCCGGCGGTTCCCCTGGCGGCAGGTGGGTGGCGTAGTTGCAATTGGTGAGGGCGTGGGGAATGCGGCGGGCATAATTTTCGTGGGGGGGCAATCAGGGTGAGTTCGGTATCGTTGAGGTAGACAAGCCAGCGCCCATCGTCCAGCCAAAGTGGGGTGCTGAAGAACGTACTGCGGGTCTGGCCCCAGGCATACATTTGCTCCGCACCCGAGGCAATATCACGCAAGATCAAGGCCCGATTGGGTCCTGGCTGATCGAATAGATAAAAGCGGCCATCCGGCGAAAAGGATGGCACGGCCCAGTCTCCCTCCCAGACCAGGTTCGTTTCCACAATCGTTTGCCAGGTGTCGTCCCAGGTCAGATGGAAGACCAGTTCATAAGAGGGGGAACCGGTGTAGGTCATCCAGAGTAGGGTTTCTTGAGGGGCCTGCGGCCGCGGGGTGATCCAATTAATGTGATAAGGGCTATCGGCGTGCGCCTCAGGGAAAAATCCGCTCAGGTCGGAATTGGTGAAAACATGTCGGGGTGTGCTCCCATCTGTCCGGCCGATGTACATTTCGATGCGGTTGGTGAAGTCATAGAAGAAGGCAAAATGCTCGTTGTCAAGCCAGAACCAGCCATACCCACGGCCAACCTGGCGCATGGTGGGAGCGGTGGGGGTCGTCAGGTAGATATCGTCCAGGGACCCAGCGCCCAGGTTATCAACGAGGACGAGCATATTTTGACCATCAGGAGAGAAGCTGGGTATGCCCCGCAGCGGCCGCAACTCACATTCCCCCTCTTTACAACTGTCTAAATTGACGAGCCAATCTTGCGGCCGCGTGTCGGGGGTAGTCAGGTTGATGGTCGTAAAGTGGAACCAGGGATAGGGTTGGGTAAAAAAGGAAGGGCCATAGACAATATCGGCCTGGTTGGTGCTGGTGATCACCATCCTATGGTTATTCTGCACCATGAGCAGACTGCGGGCATCGCCCTGGTACGCAACTGTCTGGGCGAGATACCCCCCAGGAATGGTTCTAATGATAGCCGATGTCTGGTTAGATTCGGACCAACTGTTGCTGGCAGGCTGGTAATGAATGGTGCCGCCCATACAACTGATCTGGAGTTCCCCTTCGGGTAGGCGGATGGGGGGCGGGGGGATGGCCTGGCGTTGTTGCTCAATGTAGTTGAGCCAACGGGTGTTGAAGAGGCCGGGGCTGGTGGTGGTAAGAAGACGCGGCTCGATCCAACTCCAATAGCTCATGCCCGGTCGCAGACTGCTTTGCCAGTAGGTGATGTCGAGTTGCGGCCGCGTGGCTTCTGTCAAGAAATCCACCAGGCTATACACCGGCAGATAGGCGTCACTTTGTCCACCCAGGAGCGATTCTACATCCCAGGCGGCCAAAACCGACGCGGCCGCGGTCGCCGGGTCAAGGGTGGCGTAACGTTCCGGCGTGAGCGGCCACGGCCCCAGATTGAGCCGGTGCAACTCCTTGTCCAAAAAAGCCCGGAAAAAGAGACCCCGGTTACAACATTCGTAACCGGTCAGCCGGGTGATAGCCAGAGAAACCAGCGGTACGGCGTAGCCGCGCAATAGAAACTGGTACCCCACATCCTCAAGCGGCATTCCCACCAAAGTGGGCGCAGGCAGGCGCAGGATATCCCCGGTCGTGACTATGTCTTCTAAATCCAGCACAGTGAAAAAGTAAGCGGGATCACGGGAGAGGAGCAACGTCAGGTGCAGGTCGTCGCAGTTCACGGCCGCAAACGTCTGGCAGACGGTGATCAGTTGCCCATTCAAGTCTTCAGCCAGCCGGGTGGCGATGGCGGCGTCGCGGGCATTGTACTGCACGGTGAGATACGTATGCTTCACTTCTGCCAGTGCGCCCCAGAAATCATCCAGGGGATCGGCCCGTAGCCAGCGGTCTTCACCACGCCGATAAATGTCTGTGTGTTGGAGCCGAATGGTCTGGTTAGACGCGGCCGCAGAGGAAAGTGGATCGGTGAGGCGGTATTCTTGCTCATAGGTGATGTGGGCGGTGAGCAGGTCTGGGGCGAGGGTCAGGCTGATGGGCTGGACGGGGTTGGCCTGGTTGAGGGCTGATTCGGCCCACCACACCAGCCCAAAGGCGGAACGGTCGAGATAGAGACCCCGGCTGACGAGTTCCCGTTGCACATCGGCCCAGTAGGGATCGTGGCGAGAGAGGTTGGAACGGAAGAGGTCGGTGTCTTGTTTCGCGGCCGCGTGCTGGCTCAAGGTGTGGGCGGCTATCACGTCGTCCCTGGCCTGGGCGGTGGCGGTCTCCACCTGTTTTTGCAGGCGGTTGTAGATGATGAGGGGGGTGAGGATGGCGGCCGCGAGCACAAGCACCGCCCATAACCAAAAACGTCGCCTGGGGGGATGCGGCCGCGGTTGGGTGGGTAATTCATCCCAATTATCGTCGTCTTCCGTTTGCCAGGAAAAATTACTGCCCATGTTACTCCTCGCCCGGAGCGTAATACATTTGACTACATTGATTCAGCGCATGGGGTACACGCCATTCAGTTTTTTCATACGGGTTCACAAAGATCAACTCATCGTTGCTGACATAGATAAACCAACGACCATCTTCGGTCCATTCCGGGAAACTAGAGAAGAAGCTGTTACCCGTTACAACAGTCTGGATCACCTGTTCAGCCCCATCAGTAAGATCCCGTATCGTGACCACTGGCCCCGTTTGGGCGCCGTCGGCATTGCTGAATAGCTGGAAGCGCCCATCGGGTGAATAAGAAGGAATGACGGTAGATGAACCACTCCAGGTGACGTAACTGGTCTCTATCCTTTGCCAGTCCTCATCTCCCCGCAGCGTTATAACATAAACCTGAGGTTCACCCTCAAATTCGTTCCAGGGTATGACCAGGATAGACATCTCTTGATGATCACCAGGACGGGCGTTGCCAAAAATCATGATGGAATGATTCGAGTCGGTTATTTCCGGGATCAGGGTAAGGAGATCGGCATGAGTGAAGAGGGGTTGCGGGGGATCGCCATTAATATGACCGATATGGAGTTCCGTTGTCAGAGTGTCTTCCTCAAGATTGCCCACATCATAATTGAAATAAGCATAATGGCTGTTGTCCAGCCAGAATGGGTATTGCCCCAGCCCGGCGATGCTGATAATTTGCCCCTGCCTATCCCCTAGTTGAATATTGTTGACGCCTTCCTCGTTAAAGAAATCATTGTAAAAAAGAATATGTTGCTGATCCGGAGACCAGATGGGTAAACCAGGGATGGATCGGGGGTTACAAACGCCGCTGGTGCATTCATTGAGGTCTACCAGCCAGTTTTGGCTGGCCCCGTCGCTGGCAAAACTGTTGAAACTCATGAAATGGAACTGGTTTTCAGGGACGGCACTGTTCAGAAGTGCTAGAAACGGGTAGGCCCCGGTGTAATAGCTGTTGACGGTGGCGGTGGTGGTGATGACAGTCGGTGTATTGTCACGGACGAAGATGAGCGCGCGGCCGCGGCCGCTTGTTTCTTCATAAACGTACCCCCCGGCCACCGATTGGAGCAAATTAGAGGGTGGCGAGGTTGCTGCCCACGCATCGCTCTGGGGTTGGTATTCATACAGGACTGTTTGCCCGGTATCGGTGCTACAACTCATCTGCATCGTCCCGGCAGGGAGCGGCGCGGCGGGCAAAGCGCGTTGGGCCTGCCAGTAGATAAACCCCAGCCATTGGGTGTTGAAAAGAGCACGGTCTTGTGTGGTTCCTAAACCACGCTCCAGCCAGCCCCAATAACTTGAGTTACGGGCCATTTCCACCTGCCACTGCGCCAAACTAATGTCCGGGCGATGTTTTTCGGTTAAGAAATCTACCAGGGTGTACAGATAAGGTTGCTCATCGGTGACAAGGTCGTGCAGACGGTCACGATTCCATAAGGCTGAAGTCGTAGCGGCTAAATTGGCGAACGTAAGCCTGGGATAAACATCGGCCGTGAGCGGCCAGGGCCGTAGATCAAGCTGACTCAGCTCTTTTTCCAGGAAAGCCTGGAAAAAGAGGCCATGTTCACAACATTCGTAGCTGGTGAGGCGGGTAATGGCTAAGGAAACCAGAGGTACGGCGTATCCCTTGAGGATGATCTGGTAACCCGCCTCATCAACCGGCAGGCCAACCAGGGTGGGCGAGGGCAAACTAAGCTGGTTCTCGGTGGTGATGATGGTTTCCAGGTCTTGCAGGGTAAAAAAACGTTTTGGGTTGCGCGTGAGCAGGAGCCGCAGGTGAAAATCGTCAGTGCAGTTTAAATCAGGAAAGGTTTCACACATAACCCGAATTTGTTGGTTGAGGTCTTGGCTCAGCCGGGTGGCGATGGCCTGATCCCGCTGGTTGAAGGTCAGGGTCAGGTAGGGCTGTACTAGCTCTTCGGTTTCGCCCCAGAAATCGTCGAGGGGTCGGCGCGCAGCCAGCGGCCACCGCCGCGCCGGTAAACGGCGGTTTGTTGCAGGCGGATGGTTTCGCTGGTGGTGGCACTGCCGGTGAGCAAATATTCTTGCTCGTACACGATTTCGGCGGAAAGCAGGTCAGGGGCCAGGGTGATGGTGATGGGCAGGGTGGGGGTCGCGGCCGCGTCCGTCAAGGTGATCCCGGTTTCGCCCCACCAGCGCAGGCCAAAGGCACTGCGGTCCAAGAATAACCCTTCGCTGATGAGTTCACGTTGGGCATCGGCCCAGTTGGGGTCACGGCGGGAGAGGTTGGAACGGAACAGGTCGAGGTCGTTGCTCGCGGCCGCGTGCTGACTCAGTTGGTGGGCGGCCAAAACGTCTTGCTCGGCCTGGGTGGTGGCTTCTTTGACCTGCTGTTGCAGACGGGCGTAGATGACGGTGCTGATAAGGAGCGCGGCCGCGGCGATAACCAAAAGCCATTGCCAGCCGCCCCTTTGGCGCGGGCCAGTTGGTGGCCCCGGCAGAGGCTCATCCCAATGACTGTCTTCGTCGGTTTGCCAGGAGAAATTTTGTGACATGGGGAATGTGAGTCTATTGGTGCATTGGTCACTGAAGTTTAGAGCGAGAGGAGAGAGCTAGAGGGAGTCATGCTGGAAAATCCTCTAGCTCTAGCTCTGCACTCAAGCTAGTTGATCCTTACACTAATACACATCATAAGACCTCAGCCCTTACTCCGACTGAGGAACGTAAAAATGGCGGTTACAAAAGTTAAACTCATGCGGTATGCGCCATTCGGTCTGGTGGGCGGGATTGATTAAGAGAATGTCCACATCAGACACATTGATGAGCCATTCCCCGTTTTCTGACCAGACAGGGAAGTTGCGGAATTGCCCTACCGAATACGTTTGTTCAGCCTGCGTTGTCTGGTTGATGAAGGTGATGCTGGTTTCATAGAGGAACGCCTCGTTGGCCTTTTGTTCCAGAACAACCATAAATTGATCGTTGGGGGAATAAAGGGGGAGGCCCGTATGGGGTAAAGTTCGCTGGACTTCAATGGCTTGGACGGTTTCCCAGTTGTCATCCCACTGAACAGATAAATGGGTGTACTGCCCCTGGGATAGGGGGTCTTCACTGTTGCTAATGGCAACCATGAGAGCTTCGTGGGAGGTGCTTTGCGGCCGCGGCACCACCCAGGCCAGATAAACGAAATCATTGGTGGCACTGGGCAAGAGCGGCATAACATCCTCGGTGGTTAGGTGAACCCGAGGCGGCGTGTCATTGACCTCGCCGACCCACATTTCCACGATGGCGGCCGTTTCGTTGATTTTGAAGTAACCGTAATGGGTTTCATCCAACCAGAAGGGTAGATAACCCGTATCAATCGGTAGGAAGTCAAGGGCCGAGCGATCACTTAAGAACAGGTTATTGTTCAACTCATCACTCCCCTCGTCGGCATAAGCAATAAAATATTGACCACCCGGCGACCAGATGGGGGTTCCAGGTAGCGGCCGCGTCTGGCAATCACCCAATTTGCAACTATCCAGGTCGGTCAGCCAGTTTTGCATTTGTGTGGTTGCATTCGCCGTGACCTGATAGGTGACAAAATTGAACAATTCAGCCGGCGGGGGCGAGGCAAAATAGTCCGTATAGAAATAGTTGGGCGAGAAAACGCTGTTGGGTGAACCAACTTCCATAATTACGGTGCTCTGGTCAGCAGCATTCACAAACAAGAGTTGGCTGGGCACACGCTGAGTGATATAGCCGCCCAAAACCGGTTCATAAAACTCAGACGATAGAAAGCGTTCGGACCATTCGCCGGACCGTAGATCGTGGCTGTACACAGTGGGTAAACCCGCCTCGGAATTGCAACTCATCTGGATGGTGCCGGTGGGCAAAGAGACAGGCAGGTCAGGCTGGGGATGTTGTTGGCGGTAAATATAGCCGCGCCAGCGAGTATTAAACAGGTATAACCCAGGGTTATCAGGCAGAACATTTTCTAGCCAGCCCGTGTAGCTGACACCCGGCAATATCTCACGTAGCCAATCGAGAGGGGTGAGGTTGGGCTGTACACCTTCGGTTAGATAATCTACCAGGCTATACAGATAGGGCAGGTCCTCAAGGTCGGAATAATCAAGCGAACCACGCCCCCAGAAACGACTAAGGAACGGTTCGAACTGTTCGGGATCGAGTGTGGCGTAGGTGGCGGGGTTCATGGGCCAGGCACGTAGCCCCAATTGGCTCAGTTGTTTGTCCATGAAGGCGTGGTAGTAGTAGCCGTGGTGACAACATTCGTATGGGATGAGTTGAGTGATCGCGGCCGCGACCAGATGGGCCGCATACCCGTTCAATAACAATTCATAACCCGTTTCATCTACCGGCAACCCTATTAGCGTGGGTGCGGGCAGAATAATTTCATCGTCAGCCATAAGCGTATCTTCCAACGTTACCAGGCTGAAGAAGCTGGCTGGATCCCGCGTCAGGCGCATCTCCAGGTGCAGATCAGGCGGGCAGTTGAGGCTGGGTAAGGTGGTGCACAGCCGCTCCAGTTCACTGTTCAGATCATCGGCCAGGCGCGGGGCGATGGGTTCGTCTCGTTGGGAATAGGTGAGGGTGAGGTGCGCCCGCTCCGCCGTGTGCAAAGCCCCCCAAAATTCGGGTAGAGGGTCCGCCCGGAGCCAGCGGCCACCACCCCGACGGTAGACGGCGGTCTGTTGCAGGCGCACGGTCTGGCTAACCGAGTCACTCTCCACCAGCAAATATTCTTGTTCGTATACCAGTTCGGCCGAGAGCAGGTCGGGGGAGAAGGTGACGGTGATGGGCAAGGTGGGGGTCGCGGCCGCGTCAGTCAAATTTAACTCCGTCTCGCCCCACCAACGCAGGCCAAAGGCGGAGCGGTCCAGGAACAATCCAGCCAGGATCAAGGCCCGTTGGGTGTCGGCCCACTCAGGGTCACGGCGCGAGAGGTTGGAGCGGAACAGGTCGAGGTCGTTGGTTGCGGCCGCTTGTTGGCTCAGTTGGTGGGCGGCCAGCAAATCTTCCTGGGCAGTGGCGGTGGCGGTTTGCACCTGTTGTTGCAGGCGCAGGTAGAGGACGGTGCTGATAAGGATTGCGGCCGCGGCGATGCCTAAGAGCCAGTGCCAACGGCGCCGGGGTAATGGGGTTGCCGCTTTGGGAGTGGGTTCATCCCAGCCCTCATCCTCATCCGTGTGCCAACTAAAATTATCAGACATAAGGGCTTGAGTTTAGAGTTCAGAGCTAGAGCGAGAGGGTTTTTCCAGAGTGAATTTCTCGGCTCTTTGGAATTCAGGGGGTTGATACCCTGTGTAGGGCAACTCTTGTGGTTGCCCTCTCCTGAGTGGGCAGACACAAGGCCAGCCCCTACCCTCAATCATTATTTTGAAGTTCTATAGAAATTATCGCCAACAGCCAGCCGCCAACGGCCAACAGCCTGTTAATTGTAGGCAACGGCAAGGTCAGGGGCAATCTCAATCCCAGTTATCGGGTTCAAGGTTAAGGAACTGGTAAAGAACCGGCCAGGATGGTTCAACGAGGATGGTGCCATCGGGCAAGATGAGGGTGGGGACTCGTTGTTGGCCGTTTTGCAGGTGACGTAAGGTAGTGAGCGCGGCCGCGTCCTCATCAATGTTCAGTAGCACATGAGGAATAGCGTAATCCTGCAACACCTGAACCACAGACCAGGCTTGGGGGCAGGTGTTAGAGACGAAAAGCGTTATGGACATGGTTATACTCGACGCAGCGACAAAACAAATCATTCGGCCAGTGGCAGGGTGAAGCAAAACGTTGAACCTTGACCTAAACCAGCCGACTCTACCCAGATGCGGCCGCTGTGAATCTCAATAATTCGCTTGACCAAAGCCAGGCCAACCCCGTGCCTTCACTCTGAGGATTTAATTTATCAAACAGACCAAATATTTTCTCATGGTACTGGGTGGCGATGCCACAGCCATTGTCGCGCACAAAAAAGATCGTTTTGCCGTTTTTCACCTGTTTGCCAATGACAATGTGGGGGTCTAACTGGTCACCCATGTACTTGCTGGCGTTGTCCACCAAATTTTGTACTACTTCCACCAGGCGTGCCCGATCCCCTTGCACAAGAGGGAGATCAGGCTCAACAGTGACCCGGGTACCTCGGCTTACCAATTGCCCTTCAACCAGAGCTAAGGCTTCCTCGATAATTTCCTGAAAAGAGATAGTTTCTGGCGGATTCATTTTGCGGCCAATGCGAGATAGTTGTAATAATTCGGCCAGAAGCCGTTGCATCTTATGGGTGGCTTCCACAATACGGCTCATATCACTCTGAAACTGCTCCAGGTTGCCAGTTTTTACCCCTTTTTCCAGATACCCCAGGTAGCCCCGAATCGTAATGAGGGGGGATTTCAGGTCATGAGAAACGGTATAGGTGAATCGCTCTAGCTCCGCATTTTTCGCCTCTAACTCGGCAATGAGGGCTTCTCGCTCCTGTTCCATCTCTCGCCGCCGACTCATATCGAAGATAAGCCCTTCATAACCGATGATTTGTTGCTGATTATCGTACAGCACATGGGTAGACAAACTGACGACAATAGGTGAACCATCTTTGCGTTTCCATACCGTTTCCACATGAGTGATTTGGCTTTCCTGAGCCAGTTGCTTGATAATGGCCTGCCGGTCAGCCGAGTTGTTGTACAGGTCATAGGTAATATTGAGGCTCATGAGTTCTGCGGCGGTGGCATAACCTAATATCTTAACGAGAGCCGGGTTTACCAGGATAAATTGCCCTTCGGGAGTGGCCCGGTAGATGCCTTCCTGAGCATTTTCAAAGATTGTCCGGTAGCGGATTTCGCTGGACTGGAGGGCGGCTCCCATCTCTTCTAGTTCGACAATTTTTTGCTGGTGGCCGGCCAGGGTGTGTTGTAACTGGTCGGTCATTTCATTGAACGCGGCCGCAAGCTCACCCACCTCATCATTTTGGCTCACGACCACCCGTTGTGAATAATCCCCTGCCCGGATGGTGCGGGCCGTTTGGGCCAGGTCTTGCACCGGTTTCACAATATGGGCCACAGCCCTCATGCCTAACAAAGTAGCAATGATCGACGTGACAAAGATGAGTCCGGCGGTGATGCCCCCGGTAATAAGGGGTAGAGCCAGAGCGTTCCAGACGTCCCTTTCTGCTACTACCGACAAGGTTTGTTCCCCTAGCTGAAGATGTTCGGTCGCCAGAATAACATACCTGGCATCCAAACCGGTTACGATCTGGTTGGAAGCAGGAACCTGGTATTGTTCCCCGCGCAAAACCACAGACGGGTTATGATGCGCCACAACACGCGCCTGATTATCTATGATATAGACACTTTCCCCAGACCGGAGTGGTATTTGGCTGATCAAATTCCAGACCTGTTTTAAACGGGCCTGGGCAACCAGAACGGCTTGAACCTGACCATCTCGCGGGTTAAGGATGGGAACAGAGATAATCATAAGGGGTTCCCTGGTGGTGGGAGCAAAGGTGACGGGGCTGTAATAGATTTGCCCGGTGGTAAACGGTAGGCGAAATTCGTCCGCGGCCGCGTCGTTTTCTACCTGCCCTGGTGCTATCAAGGCTAACCGGGCCAGCCGTATTTGCTGATCACCCTTCTCATTCAGTAAGGTCAATTCTTCAAAATGATCATGGTAATAAAGTAAATTCAATAGCACCGCTTCTTGTCGTTCAGGGGATAACTCAGTCAGGCCAAACTGGGCGGTCAGACGCAATTCATCTTCCATTTCATTCACGAGCGCCCATACTTCCTGAGTAACTCGTTGGGCGATCAACGTCTCTTGAACCTGTGTCTGCTGTCGTTCAACCACATAAGCCAGCCAGGTCAAAATAAGGCCCACAAGAAGGAGTGGCCCCAGGGATAAGCCAATGAAGGTGCGGTTGAGGCGACGACGAAGGCTATGGCGCATAACGTTTCTCCCTATCCTTACTCGCGAATCACTCTATCGGCGGTTCGGAGTAGGTCATCTGAGAGAGTCAGATTAATGGCGGTGGCCGTTTTCAGATTAACAGTTAAGAAGAACTCGGCTGTTTCTACAGGCAAATTAGCTGGGGGTATACCAGAAAAGATTTGGTCGGCCAGGCGAGCGGCTTGTTGGCCTATTTCATTCAGCCGAAAGCTATATGAAACGAGCGCTCCTTGTTCAACCTGGCCATCAGTTGGGGAACACAAAGGCAATTGGTGGGCGATGGCCGCGGCCGCGAACTCAGCGATGTGGGCGGCTACTAGACTATCTTGAGCCAAAAAAATGGCCTGGACATCTTCAGGAACGGTGGCAATGGCCCTGTTGATTTCAGATTCGGTGCTAACTTCTTGCGTGATCACTTCAACGCCCAAAAGGGTCGCGGCCGCGAGAACCGCATTCACCGAGGCCAGGGCGCTGGCATCTTGTTTGTTATAGGGCAAATAAATCTGCTTGATGTCTGGTGCCAGGCGCAACAACCATTGCAGCCTTTGCCCTTCACTCTGAGTGCCCAGGGCAACCCCCGTTACATTGCCCCCCGGCTGACTGGTGTCCATTACCACACCTGCGCCCAACGGGTCAGTCACCGGGGCAAATATGACGGGTATATCTGTGCCCAGGGTGGCCCGGTAGGCAGCCTGGGTAGCAGGTGTACTAATAGACAAAATCAAATCCACATCGGCCGCTACCAAATCCTCAGCCAGTTTATCTAAAGTTTCTATATCCGGGGGCGGACCGGCATAAATATAGGTCACTCGGCTTTCATCATAGCCTAGAGACACCAGCCCTGTTTGAAAGCTAAACCATACCGGTTCTAGTTGCGGTGATAGGTTGATGACGCCGATCACAATCGGTTTTGTCGCGCCATTAGCGGATTGACACCCTAACAGGGTCATTAGCGTGGAAAAAACGATAACCCACCAGAATCTGCGTGGGGGAAAATCGAAGAACCGGTTCATGACAACCTCCTGCACCCAGCTTAAGGAAACAAGCTTAACCGCTATTGGCTGTGACCCTACGGCTTCTGAACGAACTGTTGAGGCTTTGGGAAAACCCAGAGAACTTACCACGATATTGCGTCCATTATCACCCCCATTGCATCAGGTTTCCGTCGTTCCCAGACGCCAAAATAATGCGCATGGGGATTGTTTTCGCTGACGGGAAAAGCTTCGCCCTCAATTTCTTGCCACTCGGTCCAATCAATCTCAGGGAAGGTGGCATCACCGGGAAACGGCTCGGCCAGGAGTGTCAGGTAGAGGCGGTCGGCCTGGGGGAGAAAGATGCGGTACAGATCGGCCCCACCGAAGATGATGATTTCTTGGTGGGGGGCGTAAGCGGCCGCGGCCGCGAGCGCTTCTTCAACCGTATGCACAACGACACACCCTTCTGCCTGGTAACCCGTTTGGCGGGTCAAGACAATATTTAATCGCCCTGGCAAGGGGCGCCCAATAGATTCATGCGTTTTTCGCCCCATGATGAGCGCTTTGCCCATCGTTAGCCGCTTTACACGAGGTAAATCACCTGGCAAGCGCCAGGGTAAACTATTCTCGTTGCCAATGACCCGATTAGCCGCCACCGCCGCAATCATGGCCATGGTGTAGGGGATTTTTTGTTGCCTGATAGGGTTCATCACCACTCCCTTTGGGGTAATTGTCTGTTAGCTGGCAAAGAGCCAGTGCCCCCATTGTACTTGATTGCCCTGGCAGACCAACGTCCAAATCGTATCACGCGCCTGATGGTAGATACGACAAAACCAATACTGAACAATCGTTCTAATCTCCCTTGACAATACGGAACACCCGTGCTAAAATTCCCCTCATTGTAGCGAACAAACGGTCTAAATTTTTGTAGCACGAGTACCAACAGTTTATACCAGAATCCGCTTTACCATATGGAGGTTTTACATGGCTAAGGGTAGCAATGGGCGAGATGGCGCCTTAAAACAAACCATTGATACGTTGACTAAGAAATATGGGGAAGGAGCCATCATGCGCTTGGGGGATGCTCAAAACATGGTTGTGGAATCTATTCCCACGGGTTGCCTTTCTTTAGATATTTGTTTGGGGATAGGTGGTGTGCCCCGCGGCCGCGTCGTAGAAATCTACGGCCCCGAATCATCTGGTAAGACCACCCTCTGTCTTCACATCATCGCCGAAGCCCAAAAACTAGGTGGCCTTTGCGCGTTCGTAGACATGGAACATGCCCTCGACCCTTCTTATGCGTACAAACTGGGGGTAGATGTAGAAAATCTTTATATTTCACAACCCGATACGGGTGAACAAGCCCTTGAGATTGCCGAAGCCCTCATCCGCTCCGGCACCATGGATGTCGTCGTTGTAGACTCTGTGGCCGCTCTGGTTCCCCGCGCCGAAATCGAAGGCGAAATGGGTGACAATCATCCTGGTTTACAGGCCCGCCTCATGTCTCAGGCCTTGCGTAAACTTTCCGGCATCATCAAACAAACCAACACCGTCACCATTTTCACGAACCAACTGCGCCACAAGATCGGCATTATGTTTGGTAACCCGGAAACAACCAGCGGTGGTAATGCCCTCAAATTCTATGCTTCTGTTCGTTTGGATATTCGTTCCATCCAGGCCATCAAAGCGGGCGGCGATGTCATCGGTAACCGCACTCGTGTTAAAGTCAAGAAAAACAAAGTCGCTCCCCCTTTCAAGGAGTGCGAATTTGACATCATGTACAACCAGGGCATCTCTCGCAGTGGTGATGTCATCGACCTGGCCGTAACCATGAACATCGTGGACAAACGAGGTGCCTATTTCCGTTATAACGATATGCTCTTAGGGCAAGGTCGTGAAAACGCCAAAACTTTCCTGGAAGAGAATGGCACCATTCTTCAGGAAGTTGAACAAATCATTCGCCAATCCATCGCTACCAATGCCTTCGTCCCTGATTCTGTCGTCGAAGATCGGTACGACGACGCAGAACTAGAATTGGCTTAACAAGGGTAGCCTCGCCACCACCACGAATCTGCTTTTCCCAGCTCTGCTCTGCTTAGACGCCCCAGGTGACATTTCGTTGCCTGGGGCGTCGATCTGCCCCAGGAACCCATTGTCGCGGGAGACTAGTCTCCGTACCAAGCTTTAAGTTGGTGGGGGCCACCCAAATGATTCTGAATATCTATAGCGGCAGTACCTCTGGTTTTGTGGAAATGTGAAAATTGGCACAATTGCCCCCATTATTAAATTGACACGCTTTTTTCACGGGCTATAATTGTCCTCTGCTAAATACGACCCATGTTTGGCTCCCCATCGGGTGATTACAAAACAACAACGTTCACTACCCGCTGGTCGGGTGAGTCAAATGTGTGAATTGAAAAGAGGAGAATAGCCATGAGTGATGAATTAACGCCCACCGCTGAGTTGACAACGGCCCCTGCAACTCCCCAAAGCATCGGCGATCTCAAGCGGAAGATGCAACTCACAGGCACCGTAAAACGGGTTGAGTTGTACGGAGCGTTTGTAGACTTAGGCATTGGGACAGATGCAATCTTGCATATCTCACAGATAGGGCAAGATCGTGTTAACCGGGTGTCTGATGTTTTGAAAGAAGGGCAATCAGTTGAGGTTTGGGTAGATCGCGTCAATCCAGCGCAGAACCAGGTTATCCTGACGATGGTTGAGCCTGTCGGTGTCGAATGGGGCGATCTGGAAGAAGGAGAAGTTTACGCCGGCAAGGTGATTCGGCTGGAAAATTTTTGGCGCCTTTGTAGACATTGGCGCGGAGAAAGAAGGGTTGGTCCATATCAGTGAATTGAGTCACGATTATGTAAAACATCCTTCTGAAGCTGTGCGTGTAGGTGATGAAGTCAGTGTCAAGGTGCTGAATTTCAGCAAGCGGAAACGGCGCATCAACCTGAGTGTTAAAGCATTGCTGGAGAAACCGGTTGTGGAAGCACCCGCACGTTCTCTTCACGGTTGAAGAACCGCCAGGAATATTATGAAGAAGTTGAAGAGCCGGAAGAAGAGCCTTTGACAGCTATGGAAATGGCTTTCCGCTCCGCTCTGGGTGACAATTATCAGGGTAGCAAGGGCAAAAAAGGCCAGAAGAAGAACAACTTCCGGCACAAGACTCGTTCGCAGCAGGATGAAATTCTTAACCGTACCCTGCGACACGGATAAAAGTTTACTAACCCCCAAAAAACGAAAAGGCGCATAACGCGCCTTTTTATTTTGGCGGTCAGGGGGGTTGGTGCTTTGCTGCGACCAACGGCTAAGGCAACAAAATTTAAGCCAGGGCCGCTTCGCCGTTTAAAATACAGTTTCCGGCCAATCAAGCATAAGCGCCACTAGTTGTTCTCCCTGGGCAACGTGTTGCACCCCTTCAGGCACAATAACCAGGGCATTGGCTTGTACCAATGAGGTCATCATATGAGAACCTTGTTGGCCGGTTGTCCGTGCGGTGTAGGCATCACCGGTTCGTTGTACGATGGCTCGCAAGTAACTTTCGCGGCCATCGGAGTGAATCTCTTCTTGCATGATGACGTTGACCTGCGGCCGCGCTAACTGCTGCTTTCCCCCCATCTTCAAAATAGCTGGCCGGGCAAATCGCTCAAAAGACACCATGGCCGAGACTGGGTTACCCGGTAATCCCAGGTAAGGGACACCCTTATAACGCCCATAAGCCAGGGGTTTGCCGGGTCTCATGCGCACGCGCCAGAAGCCAATGGCCCCTTCTTCTTCCAAAACTGCTTTCACCACATCATAGGCCCCCACCGACACGCCAGCCGAGCTAATGAACAAATCCACGCCCGCATCCAGACCGGCCTGAAGTTTGGCCCGGACATCAGCTTCGGTATCACGGGCTACTCCCAATGATACGGGAATTGCCCCCAGGGCCATGACCTGAGCCTGTTGGGCGTAGCCGTTGCTGTTGCGGATTTTGCCTGGTTGCAAGGCTTCATCGACGGCGATGAGTTCGTCACCAGTCGCCAGGATGCCGACCCGCGGCCGCATGATGACCTTCACCTGGCTTACCCCTAGCGAGGCCAGAACCCCGATCTCTTGCGGCCGCAACATGTGGCCTGCTTCTAACACAACCTGTCCCGCCTGCACATCTTCACCGGGCCAGCGCACATAATCCCCGGTTTGCACGGCCCGACGAATTTGAACGGTGGTGAGTTGCGGCCGCGCCTTGTCCCGCCAGGCTTCGTTCGTATCTTCCACCGGGATGACCGCATCAGCCCCCGGGGGTAGGGGCGCACCCGTCATAATGCGGGCGGCCGTGCCGGGGATGATGGTGATATCGGCAACTGCGCCGGCGGCAATATCCCCAATGACGCGCAATTCTACCGGACGATCATTCGTGGCCGATTGGCTATCGCTGGCTTGCAGGGTGTAACCATCCATGGAAGAGTTGGCGAAGGGGGGCAGACTGTCGTGGGCGGTAACTGGCTCGGCCAGCACCCGGCCCAAAGCCTCTAACAAGGGTACGGTTTCGGCGGGTAGTTCGGTGATGCCCGCCAGCACGGCTTCCAGGGCTTCGGCAACGGTGAGGTACTCGTTCATGCTAAGGAACCATCCAATTTGAGGGTCGCGGCCGCGTCCTGCATCGCTACCAGCACATTGTCCACATGTTGCCACAGGTCCAACTGCCCGGCAAAACAGACCCGGCTGAAGTCGGCGGTGACCTGCTCAACGTGCTCACGATCCACCCCAGCGGCAAAGGCCCGGTTTTTCCACTTCTTCCGCACCGAACTCAATTCCACTTCGCGAATGTCTTTAGAGGGACGCACCAGCGTTGAGGCGATGATGAGGCCAGTAATTTCGTCACAGGCCAGCAGGGCAAAATCCACCGGTTTTTCGCGCTCTATGCCGGTACCTTCGGTGTAGTGAGAGAGGATAATACGAATCGTCTCTTCATCCCAACCCCGTTCGCGCAAAATAACGGAGCCAGCGATGGGATGACGGTCCAGGTCGGGATGAATTTCCCAGTCGAAGTCATGCAAAAGGCCAATGGTTTGCCAGGCATCGGCATCCGCCTGTAAATGAAGGGCGTACCAGCGCATGGCTGCGGATACGGCCAGCATGTGCCGGCGCAGACCTTCATCTTGGACAAACTCACAAACCAGGTTCCAGGCGTCGTTGGTGGTTTTCATGGCGAGAGGAGGCGAGATAATAGATTGACGCTGGCTCATAAAAATGGCTAGCGTCAATCTATCATGATTTAGGACGATATTTCAGCAGTGGGGGGAACGTCAGGTGCGGCTTCATCCAGGGTGGCGTCGGTTTGGGGCGCTCGTTTGGCCCCGCAAGTGCAACCGCCCCCTTCTTGTTTAGAACAGCCCGCGGCCGCTTTCTTTTCCAGCGCTTCTAACTCTTCTAGCGGCTCAATTTCTTCTCGTGATACTTCGATCCAATCCACATCCTGCCCTTCTAGCTCTACTAAAACGGCATCTTTCAGCGGCCGCACATCTTTGACAATGCCGATACCATGAGGCGTGCCGATCCGTTTGTTCTTTTTGGGCAAGGATTTACGCGCGGCCACGTACTGTTCATATTCATAAACAAGACAGCAACGTAAGCGGCCGCACATGCCGGTAATCTCCTGGGGACTCAAGGAAATACCCTGTTCCTTGGCCATGCGGATAGATACCGGGCTGAATTCGGTCAGGAAGGTGGAACAACAACGGGGTTGACCACAAGCCCCAAACCCGCCCAACATCTTAGCCACATCGCGTGGGCCAATAAGTTGTAGCTCCACACGGGCACGGGTAGCCCGATTCATAGACGCTTGCAGAGGGTTCAAGTCCAGCTTCTTGTTCTCGGTGGTGAAGTAGATGATGAGCCAGCTCCCGTCGAAGCTGTATTCGGCTTTGACGAACTTGATCTCTTTCAACCCTTGTTTGTGGGCCGTTTCTCGGCAGAGGATGAGCGCACTTAGCTCTTTCTCCTGCCACACCTGGCGCATCACCAGATCACGGGGTGTAGCCAGCCGCTCAATGGGGCGCATCCCTTTCCTTTTGAGGGATGGATCGGGTTCAACATAGTCAATAACCTGGCCCAATTGGCGGCCGCGTTTGGTCTCCACAATAACCTGATCCCCAGGACGTACATCCTTTACCTGACCAGTCTTAAAATGGTATAGCTTTCCCAACTGTTGAAAGCGGATACCCACGACATCATTTGTCATAAATTACTCCGATACGGTTCGCTGGTTGCGGCTACCGTAAGGTGAAAATGCTCACATTTGTTGTAGGTGATAAGACCCACTTAACATTAAGAATAATGTCTAATAGGTCAATGGATTATGTAATTGTACCGTGAAATAGGGTGAGAAAACGAATTGAGGCAAAATCCGGTGGCTTACTGCCTACGGCTAACTACCAGCCGCCAGGGACTGACCCCGTAAAGGCATGATGAAATACATCCCTTTGTCATCATCCCCCCGGTTGACGGGAACGGCGGCAAAACCCATCCGTAGCTTTAGCTGATAGTTAGCCACATTACGGCTGTCGCTGTGGGAGCGCACCTGATAACAGCCCAACTCTCTGGCCCGGCGAATAGCATATTCTTGTAATGCCTGCCCCATCCCCTGGCGGCGTTGGCTTTTTTTGACGCCAAAACCGATGATTTTGGCTTCAATGAGCCAGGCCCCGTTGATGTGCAGAGGGGCACAATCAGCTTCCGGGCCAATGGGCTGAAGGTAAAACATAAGGAAACCTACAACCTGGTTTTCCTGCAAAGCGATCAGAAAATAGCGGGGGAATTGGTCGAAATGCTCGTTGAAGACCCAGCGAGTTTGCGCCTCGCTGTCTACACAGGCCACAAATTCGGACCAACGGGGATGTGTGGGGAGCCATTCTTCGATGGTGTACATAGTTGGAGTGGGGGACTAAGAGATTAAGAGATTGAGAGACTGGTTATGAGCCAATCTCTCAGTCTCTTAATCTCTCAATCACCCTCTTTTATTATTCAAAGCGGAATCGCCAGATGCCAATAGCCATAAAAACCAGACCATAGAGTAGCAGAACACCTGCTTCTAGCAAAATATCTTGGGTTCCCAGGCCACGGGTAATCAGGTCAGTGAAACCATCCATGGCCCAGGCCGTGGGGAACACATGACCAAAGGTGCGCATCCAGGCGGGCACGATGTCGAGCGGCCACCAGGCACCACCCAGAGCGGCCATGGGTAGAACGATAACCGTGGTGAGGGTGTTGGCCTGGGCTGAGGTGCGTACCAGGGCAGCCATGAGCATACCCAGGCTGGTGATGGCAAAGGCATAACAGAGCACCAGGATGGTCAGGCCGACCGGTTCACGACCCCAGTCGGCTTTGAAGACGAATGCGCCGACCAAAATGAGAGCGGCGATCTGGACGATACCTGCCAGGTAGATGCCCAGGAGTTTGCCGGTCATCAGGGTAAATTTGTCTAGGGGTAAAACAAGTAAACGGCGTAATGTGCCTTGTTCCCGCTCTACGACGAGCACAGCGACACCCCCGATGGTGAAGAACATGGCAAACATAACCATCATGCCAGGAGCGGATTGATTGACGCCAACGGCTACGGCGTTTTCGTGAACGTCGAGCCGGGTCAGGCTTTGGGTTTGTACGGTGACGGGGGGATTTTCTTGCCAGCGTTCTTGCGCGGCCGCGAAGGCGGTCTGATAGTAGCTGTCTTGCGCGGCCGCGTCCCCCTCAAACCGTCCCAGTTCATCCGCAATGTTCACGGTAAAGTCCGCGGCCGCGAGCGAGCCACTCATTTCCGTCAGGGCCGAATCAATCACCGCCTGTATTACCTGCACTTCGTTGGCTACCTGCGTCACGTGATATTCCAGGGTCAATTCTTGCCCAGCTAACACCTGGGTCGAAAAATCAGCCGGAATAATAAGCACGGCCACCGTTTCTTCGTCGCGTAGGGCTTGTAAAGCCACTTCACGTTCGGCCAGGGACACGGTCAGTAGCTCATTCTCTGTCAGCCGCTCCTGTAAAACGTCGCCCAATGTCCCTTCGTCCTGGTTCACAACCTGAAGCGGCCAGTTCGTTGGCCCTTGCCCCGACTGTGGTCCCTGGTTAGCCTGGGCCAAAACAAAGGTGAAAATCAGGGGCATCAGCAAATTGAAGATAAAGACGGCCCTTTCCCGATAGGTGTTGGTGATATAAAAAACGGCGAGGTGAATGATTTTTTTCAACATGATAGGTGCGTGTACGTGTTTCGTATTGCGTGTTACGTGTATGAAGATGACCAACGTTATCAACTAATTGCCAGCGGCTAACGGCCACCCGCCACCCGCTATCTGATCAACCGTTTCTGAAACCGCCAGACGGCCAGGGCAAAAGCGATGAGAGCGAAGAGGATGAGGGCACCCACTTCGGGCAAGATGTCAACCAGACCCAGGCCACGCCAGGTCAGGTCGGAAAATCCTTCGATTCCCCAGTAGTTGAGGGTTAATTTGCTAACGGTAATCAGCCAATCCGGGTAATTTAAGGTGGTGGTGAAATTTCCGCCCAGGATGCCGAAAATGAGGATGATGGCTGAGCCGATGATGTTGGCCTGCACGTTGTCACGGGCGAAGGCGGCGATGAACATGCCCAGACTGGTCGCGGCCGCGACGAACGCTACCACCAACAACAATATACCCACAGGGGAATTGCCCCAATCCATGTTAAACAACAGCCTTGACCCTACCAGGAGTATGGTGAACTGCAACACCCCCGTCAGAAAGACACCACCCATCTTGCCCAACAAAATGGTGGCCGGACGAGTCGGTGTACTCAACAGGCGCGGCAGTGTGCCTTCTTGATCTTCTACCAGGATGGAGCGTGTACCTTCCATGACGGTGAACAGCAGGAAGAAAATCGCCATGCTAGGGCCAAAAAAGGCCGCCGGGCTGAAGTTGCTTTCTTCTTCTTCTTGCCCTTCAATGACCTGGCGCAGGGTGATGCGCTGGCGGCCGCGATCTTCGGTAATCACGTTGACCTGTTCCTGGACGACTGTTTCCAGGTTAGCGAGGGCGGGGCCGTATGCGGCCGCGTCGTCTACCACCTGGGCCACACCTACATCCACACTAATGAGAGCGGTGCTATATCCGGCGGCTACCCGGTCCAGGATACCGCGAATAATGTTGGGGGTAATGTTTGCGGCCGCGTCCACATACAGTTCCAACATCGTTGCACCGTCTGCTTCCGCCTCAGCCCCCTGCACCTGCTCATCAAACCCCGGCGGAATGTACAACACCGCTCGCGATTCACCCACCATAACCCGCCGTTTGGCCGCATCCAAATCATCCATCTGTTCTGTAGCCACCAATTCAGCCAGTATTTCATCATCAGTGAACAGAGCAATCAACTGCTCGCTCGATATTGTTTCGTCCCCATCCACAATAATGAAGGGGATGCCGCTAATCGGCACATCACCACTATCATTAAAAAAATTACCAAAGGCCGAGCCAATAATCGCCGTAATCAACAGCGGGGCCGCAATCATAAACAGTAATGCGTTGACATCGCGAAACCGAATCAATGTATCTTTCCAGGCAATCGTCCAGGCTTTCATACTTTTACCTCAGCACTCAGTCCTCAGCACTTAATGTTTAATCCCTCAACGCATGTCCCGTCAGGTGTAGGAATACCGCTTCCAGATTTGGCTCCTGAATCTCCACCCCACGCAGATGCAATCCCTGTCCATCTGTCCAATTGAGTAGATGGGACAATGTCTGTTTAGCATCATTGGCTTGCACAATGAGATGGGCGACCGTGCCATCAGCCTTGTGTACTCCCGGGAGTTGGCTAACACCTGCCAGAAGGGCCGCTGTCTCTATTTCACCTTCCATTTGCACAACGACGGTATCAAACTGACCCACAGTTTGAGTCAATTCCTGTTGCGTGCCCATCGCCACCAGTTGACCATGATCAATAATGCCAATTCTGTCACTGAGTTCTTCGGCTTCTTCCATGTAATGGGTGGTATAAAGCACCGTCAGCCCTTGCCGATTGAGTTCTTTTACCGTGTCCAGTATGCGGCGACGGCTTTGTGGGTCAATGCCCACCGTGGGTTCGTCCATATAAAGCACCTGCGGCTCGTGGAGTAAACCTACGGCAATGTTCAAACGCCGTTTCATCCCCCCAGAATACGTCTCAACCTTATCACCGGCCCGATCTTCCAGGCCTGCGATTTTCAGGGTGGTGGTGATGCGTTCCTGTAACTTTGTGCCCGAGAGGCCATACATCCGCCCCCAGAACACCAGGTTCTCGCGGGCGCTAATGGTGTCATACAGGGCAATTTCCTGGGGAACCACACCAATCGTTTGTTTAACCTTCATCGGTTCCCGGCGGATGGAATGACCAGCGATCAGGGCATCACCGGCGGTGGGAGCCAGCAGGCAACTGATCATGGAGATGGTTGTGGTTTTACCGGCGCCGTTTGGTCCTAGCAGGCTGAAAATTTCTCCCTGCTTGATGGCGAAAGAGATGCCCTTGACGGCTTTTTCGGCGGTGGGGGCATATTGCTTTTCCAGGTTATGAACTTCGATAATGGTGGACATGGATGACCTCGGTTGGTGAGATGATGATTTGCGTGTTGCGTGTTGCGTGTTGCGTGTTGCGTGTTGCGTGAAAAACGTGGCACGCGCTATACGGCGTATTTTCTCTAAGAGTGCAACATTGGGATAGAAAAGGTAGGCTCTACCGGATCGGACGGGGTAGAGGCGTGAGCCTTCCCAGATGCGAACGGGTTTCCCCAGTGAATCCGGTATAACCAAAGGTTATAGCACTGCCCACAGTGGTTTACAAACCCTTTTGTGACTATACAGCCCCTCACCCTAACCCTCGCCCCACTGGGGAGAGGGAACTGATACCCTTCTTCCCGCAAGGGAGAAGGGCTGGGGATGAGGGCCTGAACCTTTTACTGAATCAGACTTTCTTGGCCGCTCCTGGTATCACTCAGATAGATTACAGGCAGGGGGGTCATGTTTGACAGTGTCAAAGGTCATGGTGGGGGTCATGTTGGTTCAAAAATAAAGCCCCGATATCGGGGCTTTATGACTGGTTTTTGTTTACTATTTTTCTTTCCAGGCTTAGCCAATCATGGAAATAGGAATGAAGTTGGGCTGACTGGCTAGATTGAGCAAGCTGACCTTGGCGGCGATTTGTTTGGTGACGACGGTGAACGCGGCCGCGGCCGCGCCCTCAGGAAACTCCACCACCACCGGCTTACCACTATCCCCAGCTACCCGCACATGGGCATCCAACGGGATTGTGCCCAGAAACTCCAGTTTGTAATCCTCAGCCAATTTTTGCCCCGCACCTGCGCCAAAGAACTCTCCACTCATGTTCTCCACCACGCCGATAATCGGCACATTCAGCTTCTCAAACATTTTGAAGCCCCGGAGTGCATCCATTACCGCCACTTCCATCGGTTGCGTGACAATCACCGCCCCTGTCAGCGGCACAATTTGGGCCAACGTCAATTGGGCATCCCCCGTTCCTGGTGGCAAATCAACAATCAGATAATCGAGTTCACCCCAGTCCACATCCACAAAAAATTGGCGGATGGCACTGTGGAGCATGGGTCCACGCCACACCAGTGGTTCATCGGGTTTAGCCAGAAAAGCCATCGAAATAACCTTCACCCCATACTGTTCGGCCGGAATAAGTTTACGGTCGCGGGGTGGGGGCATCTTCTCGATACCCATCATTTTGGGCACATTAGGGCCGAGGATGTCCGCATCCAGTAAACCCACCTTTGCTCCTTGTTGGGCCAGTGACACCGCCAAATTCACGGACACGGTGGTTTTACCCACACCACCCTTGCCACTGGAGACGGCAATGATACTGCGGCAATTTTGCCCAATCTGATCACCAATGCGGCGGTCTTGAGGCACATTGGCATCCCACTTAATGTTGATTTTGCCAATGCCATCCACGTGGGCTAAGGCCGCTCGTGAATCCCCTTCCATTTTGCCCCGCAAAGGGCAGGCCGGAGTCGTGAGCATGATGGTAAAGGTCACATCTTCCCCGTTTATCTCCAGGTTACGAATCATGTTGAGGGAGACCAGATCGCGATGCAGCTCTGGCTCAATCACGGTACTGAGTGCCTTCATCACCGATTCTTCGGTCACACCATTTTTCTTTTTGCCAAACATAGTACACCTATAAAAAAATTGGGTAAGTGGGTAATTGTGTCATTACCCACTTACCCAATATCAAATCTCAACTGATAACTGCCAACTGGTTACTGTCTAGTAGCCCGCGCCCCGATAAGGTAGCTGACGGGCAAATTCTTCACCCAACTTGTCTTCTTCACCCGCTTCTTCGCCACGTTTGCGGGGTTTTTGCTTTTTGGCTTCTACGAAATCGCGCGCGGCCGCTTCAGAGTCGGCTTTCTTGGGCGCAACAGATTTCCAGTAGCTAATCGGTTTACTCAACCGGGCCTTATCATGAATATGAGCCGTCGTGCGGTCATAACTTGCCAGTTCATAATCCTGATCCATCTTAATGGCATCAAAAGGACAAAACTCCGCGCACAGCCCACAGTTCATACAAATATCAATGTCAATGAAAAACTTTTCTGGCTCGGGATTAGGCCGACCATTGGGCAGCACCCCCCGTTGAATCCAGATACATTGCGGCGGGCATACTTTGGCGCAAATACCACAAGACGTACACCAATCTTTGCCATACGCCTGACCGGGGGCCGGTTCATCCGTTACCAAAAACGGCACAAAACGAAACCGTTCCGGCATCGCCATCTTTTCTTCGGGGTAATTGACCGTAATGGCCCCGCGTCCTTTCAGACTTTGCCGTACTTTTAAGGCCGCCGGATTGTAGTAGCGGCCGCCACGTGTCACCCAGAACAGATCATCCGTATACGTGGCTATAAAATGCTTCAGCGTAATCGCCATGCCTCTAAGAATGCCAAGTCCGTACATAAATTCCCTCAACGTGGTGCGTATTGTGTCTTTATTCTCAGATACGCCAACCGCGATTAACGATCAACTTCACCTAATACGATGTCAATACTGCCCAACACCGCCACCACATCAGCTACCTTGTAACCAACGCTCATTTTCTCTAAAGGAGTCAGATTAATAAACGAAGGGGCGCGGACGTGATACCGGTCAGGGTTGCCTGAACGCCGTTTGGCGGTGACATAATAACCTAGCTCACCCTTGGGGTTTTCCACCCGGGCGTAAGATTCACCGGCATTGGGGGAGCGCAAGGAGTATTGGGGTTTTTCGGCGTTGACGCTCATGCCCTGGGTCTCCTGGAGATAGGGTAAAACTTGACGCAAAATCTTCAAGCTTTGCCAAATTTCATCCAGACGAACCAGATAACGGTCATAAATGTCGCCGTTGTAACGCACCGCTACATCAAAATCTAAATGGGAGTAAAAGGAGTAAGGTTCGGCCTTACGCACATCGTATTTAACACCGCTGGCACGCAGGAGAGGGCCAGCCGCGCTGTAAGCAATGGCATCTTCTTTGGACAGATAACCAACACCCACAGAACGAACCTTCACGATTTCATTGTTGGTGATGAGATCATCAAATTCGGTGATAACACGGGGCAAACGCTCATGGATGAGTTCATGCAGGAATTGCATGGTGGGTTGACCCCGTACCTCATCAGGTAAGTCATAGGCCAGACCACCAAAGCGCATGTAGTTGCACATCATGCGGGAACCGGCGGTCGCCTCAAACAGGTCCAGGATAAGTTCGCGCTCAATGTACAGGTAAAGCATGGGGGTTTGTAATGCACCCAGGTCGTTCAGCAAGAAACCCAACGCCCAGAAATGGTTGCACAGACGGGTCAGCTCGACCATGAGGATGCGAATCCATTCAGCCCGCTCTGATACCTTTAAGCCCATGAGCTTTTCTATCGCCATCACATAGCCATGATTGTTGGACATGGAGGAAATGTAGTCGAGGCGATCTGTGTAGGGGATGTTCTGGATAAAGGTGTTGCGCTCGCCGATTTTTTCGTGGTTGCGATGCAGGTAACCCATCACCGGCTTGAGGGCCAAAATGGTTTCTCCATCCAGGGTGATGACCATACGGAATACGCCGTGGGTAGAGGGATGCTGTGGCCCCATATTAACCGTGACTTTGTCGGTTTTGAGGCCGGGCGTGGCATCGCGGCTGATGGTCACACCTTCGTACATCTCCGTTTCGACTTCGTATTCGTCGCCCGTAGGAACCCAACCTGCCGGGTATTGTACGTTTTTGCCGTAGGGGTTTTGCTCTTCGGCGCGAAGCACATCACCACCGGGCCAACGGCTACCAAATGGCTTCACCTCTTCTTCGTAGAAGGGTTCACGCCAATCTTTGCGTAAGGGGAAACCCTCGAAACCATCCCACATCAGAATGCGGCGCAGGTCAGGATGGCCGTCGAAATGGATGCCCATCATGTCGTAGGCTTCACGTTCCTGGAAATCGGCTCCGGGCCAGACGGGTACAAGGGAAGGAATGATGGGGTTGCCACGGTCTGTTTGAGCGTGGAGCACAACGGCGCTCCCACCTTTGTCAATGCTATAAATATGGTAAACCGCTTCCAGCTTGTTTTCCTCGATGAGGTCTACACCGGTAACGCTGGACAGATAGTTGAAGCCCAATTCGTCGCGCAAAGTGGTGGCGACTTCGACTAATTTGTCAGGGGCAACAACGAGGCCGCTGTAACCGGGGCGGCTGTCGGCGGCGACGTGTTCCGGGTATAAGGCCTGGAGTTTGGCTAACGCTTCGTCTACCGGATTAGCGTTGGTGACGGGGGTTTCCATTTCGGCAATCATGTCACTCATAATGTTGTTCCAAAGAGGTGTATTCGTGTATGTGTGTCTTAGTTCAATAAGACTAATAAACTTTTACACGTTTAAGATTCGGCTATTTCGGCTACCTCGGCAACTTCGACTACCTGGGGTTTTTGGGCCTGGGCACGGATGATATCGAGTTGACGCACGTCTACCAGATCGGGGCCAAGAATGGGCACGGGTACGAGGTCAACGGTTTCATCATGCACTTTGTTGAAAGGATACCAGGGTGCGGTGAGGATGGATTGGTTGTCAATTTTTTGTTGGAGGGCGATGAGGCCGTGAATGAGGGCCTGGGGGGTGGGGGGACAACCGGGTACATAAACGTCTACGGGGATGAATTTGTCAATGCCGTCTACGACATTGTAACCTTCTTTGAAGGGGCCACCACCGGAAGCGCAGGCGCCCATCGCCATGACGTAGCGGGGTTCGGGCATCTGGTTGTAGAGCCGAACGATGGTGGGAACCATTTTCTTGGTGACGGTTCCGGAGACGATCATCAGGTCAGCCTGGCGGGGGGAGGCGCGGAATACTTCCATGCCAAAACGGGCCAGGTCGTAGCGGCTGGCGGCGGTGCAGATCATTTCGATGGCACAGCAGGCAAGACCGAAGACCATGGGCCAAATGGAGTTGCGCCGGGTCCAATTGTAGATTTTGTCCAGGCTGGTGATGAAGATGTTGTTTTGTAAATCGCTGGGGATGGGGATATCAGACTCGAAGGCTTTCGCGGCCGCAGTCATAGTTTTCTCCTTCAATAAAAGTCACTGGTTACTATATTCCTCGTACCAGGTGATTTGAATATCCATGAGCATCCGTTCAGTCGCCACGACAGGATCATCCACAAAGCCGGGTAAATGTTCTACCAATTCAGCTAATTCATCCAGGCCAACCATTTCTGGCTGAAGGTGGGGGTATTGCTCTATCAAGGCAACAACGACGGCGTAGGTTGAGTCCCAATATAGTTCTTGCATAGCCACGTATTGTGTATTTTTCGCGTAGGATGACAGCTTATTTAGCCTAAATCACACGAAATAAGGCATACACATTTAAGGGTTGGGATTACTCAACCAGCTTGACATATGATACAACATTGTCAGCAGAGCGTCGAATGAATGATGATATTTTTCACAAAGGAAAAGCGGAGAGAAGGGGGTTGTTCCTCACCTATCCATCAACCACATCATGAAACTATTACTAATTTCACCGTACCACAGTGGTAGTCATAAAGCCTGGGCGGAAGGGTATGCCCGGCATAGCCAGCATGAGGTACGTTTGCTGACGTTGCCGGGACAGTTTTGGAAGTGGCGGTTGCAGGGGGAGCGGTGACGTTGGCCCGTTTATTCTTGGCCGAGGATTTCCAGCCGGATGGGGTGTTGGCAACTTCAATGCTGGATGTGGCGACGTGGTTGGGGTTGGTCCGCGGCCGCGTCCCTTCCCACGTTCCCCTCTTCCTCTACATGCACGAAAACCAGCTCACCTACCCCCTGCCCGAAGATGGCACCACTGGCCCTATGCGCCGCCAAATGGGTGAACGTGACCGCCATTACGCCCTCATCAACTACAAATCCATGTTGGCCGCCGATCAGGTGTTTTTTAACTCCCATTATCATCGGGACAGTTTTTTTGCCGCCTTGCCTAACCTGCTCAACCATTTTCCTGACTACAAGGAGCTAGAAACGATTTCATACCTGGCCGATAAAAGCCAAATATTGCCAGTGGGAATTGATCTGCCAAGATTGGGGGAAGAGGGCGTTAGCCCGATCTGGCCAGCCCCCAGCGGCCAACCGCCAACGGCCCCCCTCATCCTCTGGAATCAACGCTGGGATTATGATAAAAACGCACCAGCTTTTTTTCGCGCTTTGTACCGGTTAGTAGAGGATGGGGTAGCGTTTACGGTCGCTTTGTGTGGGGAGAATTTCCGGCAGAAACCGCAAGAGTTTGAGGAAGCGATAAATCGCCTGGGGGAACGGGTGATTCATGCCGGTTATGCCGATGATGAGACCTACAAAGCGTTATTGTGGTCAGCCACAGCCACCGTTTCAACCGCGCATCATGAGTTTTTTGGCATCAGTATTCTGGAAGCCATTTATTGCCACACGTTTCCTATCCTGCCCCATCGTCTCAGTTATCCGGAGCTTATTCCCGCTTCGTATCATCTGCGTTGTTTGTATGAGAGCGAAAGGGGATTGGTTCAGCGGCTGCGCTGGGCGATGGAGCACCCTGGTGAAGCAAGGCAGATAGGCAGGGAGTTGGCGGGGGTCGCGGCCGCGTACAATTGGTTCTCCCTTGCCCCCCACTACGACCAGCTTATTGTACAATTATCGGCTAAAGAGAAAACAGAGTAAAAGGCTCAGGCAATGGTCGAATATTTCAGGCAACTTATCCGCGGTCCAGCCTTTATGGATGAGGATCGGGAACGCATCAGTCAACTCATTCACACCGTGCTATTAGCCAGCATGTTAGCCGTGTTTGTTTATGGCGTGGTCGTTTTTGCCCTTTCACCCACCTTTTATGTCAGCCATACAATCATCATACTGATCCTCGTTCATCTGGTTATAACCTGGGTTTTTGCCCGGCGAGGCCATCTGACCCTGGCGAGTCTTTCCCTCACGACTGGTTTGTGGGTGCTTTTTAGCGCAGCTTTTTTATTTACAGGTGGTGTTACCAACCCAAGTGTGAGTGGTTATTTACTCATTATCATGATGGCCGGTTTGTTAATGGGCAGGCGGGCCAGCGGTTTTTTTGCGGCTCTCAGCTTTTTAGCCACTACAGGTCTCCTACTGCTAGAACAAAATGGTTTACTTCCCCCCTTTGACTCTCCCATAAACCTTCTGGTTAGCTCCTACACCCTGCAAACGTTATACATCTTGGTCACGGCAACCATGCTTTATTTGACCATCCGCAGAGTGCAATCAGCTTACCAGCAAGCCCGTACCAATGCCGATGCGTTGCTACAACTTAATCAAGAGTTGCAGAAGGAAATCCAAGACCGACTGCTGTTGGTTGATGCGTTACAAGAAAGTGAAGCCCGCAACCGCATATTGGTTGAACATGCCCCCGATGCCATTCTCGTTTATGACGTGGATGCCCGTTGTTTTGTGGATGTAAACAAAAGTGCCACCCAATTATTGGGTCGTAGCCATGAGGAATTGCTCAAAATAGGCCCGCTGGCGTTTAGCCCATCCAGACAGCCCAATGGACAGTCTTCTGTGAGCATCACTCAGACTTACATAGAAAAAGCCTTGCGCGGCGAAATGCCCGTTTTTGAGTGGTGGTTGTATGACGCCCAACAGAACCATTTTCCTTGTGAAGTGCGTTTTGTCCGTTTGCCGGCTGCTCAACAGCGGCTCATTCGTTGTAGTTTGATTGACATTCGGGAGCGCAAATGGGCTGAAGAGCAACAACAAACAGAGCATCAGCGCCTACAACAAATAATTGAAGCGATTCCGACAGCCGTCATTATTTCCAGCCAGAATGAATCCCGAAATATTCTTTGGATTAATCGGTTGGGGGCCAAATATGCCGGTCTTCCCGCGGAGGAACTCATTGGACGCTCGGTTTTAGATTTTTGTGCGGATGAAGCCGGGCGACAGGAAATTGTCGCTTTGACGCAGGGCCAGGCCGCTCTCCAGCATCATGAAATCCGTTTGCGGAATGGACATGATGTTGTGGCCTGGAACCGTGTATCAATTGTGCCTTTCGCTTTTCAAAACCAGTCTGCACACTTGACGATTGTTATTAACACCCAAAAGCTCAAACTGGCCGAGGAAGCCTTACGTGAAAGCGAAGAACGTTTTCGGGTATTTGTTGAACAGTCGTTTAGTGGCATCGTCATTTCGGCAGATGGGGTGATTTTGGATGTGAATGAATCGTTTGCGCGTATGTTTGGTTATAGCTCAGAGGAGATGCTCGGTTTAACCCCTCTTGAAACGCAGACGCCGGAGTCAGCCCAACGGGTATTAGCGCATATTACGGCCAAAAAAGAGGGGCCAATTGAAGCGGTGGGTGTGCGGAAGGATGGCTCTACTTTCCCTATGGAAATCATCGCTAAAAACACGATTTATCACGGCAAACAGGCTCGTTTGGGAGCGGTTTTTGACCTGACGGAGAAAAAACGGGTGGAGGAAGCGCTACGCCAGACGCAAAAGATGGAAAGCTTGGGTATTCTGGCAGGTGGGGTAGCGCATGATTTCAATAATTTGTTGGTGGCGATGTTGGGGCAGGCTTCGGTTGCTCTGGCTAAACTGGATGAGAATGAACGAGCGCGGCCGCATATTGAAAAAATGAAAAGTGCGGCTGAACGCGCGGCCGCGCTTACCCATCAGCTATTAGCCTACTCAGGGGGAGGGCAATTTAATGTACAGCCTCTCCAACTGAACACCCTGGTGCAAGACAACATACGCCTGTTTGAACTGGCCGTGCCTCCCCATGTGCAACTTGAATCCCACCTGGACACATCCTTGCCACTCATCGAAGCCGATGCCGGACAGATGCAACAAGTATTAATGAATCTGATACTGAATGGGGCAGAAGCCATTGTGGGCAAACCAGGCAATGTTCGCCTCTCAACCGAACGGTACTATTTGAAGGATGATGAATGGCGAGAGCGTTATGGGCAATTGACGGGGCAACCCTTGGCCGTGGGAAATTATGTTTGTTTGCAAGTGGAAGATGATGGCCTGGGCATGGATCAAGAGATGTTGGCCCGGATTTTCGATCCCTTTTTCTCTACCAAAGCCACGGGCCGAGGGTTAGGCCTGGCGGCTGTGTTGGGTATCATGCGTGGTCACCAGGGTGGTGTGATGGTGACGAGCCAGCCGGGTGTGGGAACCTGCTATCATCTGCTTTTTCCCGCCCTAACGGCCAGTCATTTGCTGGCTGATAACCCGGTGGAGAAGCTGTCGGCGCTGGAGAATCGGGCGACGATTCTGCTCATTGATGATGAAATTTCGGTGCGTGAAGCCCTGGAAGATATTTTGACGCTGGAGAATTTTAATGTGTTCGCGGCCGCGGACGGACAAACCGGCTTGGACCTGTTTCAACAGCACCGGGCCACCATCAACCTGGTCATTTTAGACCTTTCCATGCCTGGCCTCAGTGGTGAAGATACCTATGGAATATTGCGCCGCCTGTCCCCCGATATCAAGATAGTCCTTTCCTCAGGCTACAGCGAAAAAGAAATCATCCCTGTTTTTGCCCATGATCCCTTCACCAGCTTTCTGCAAAAACCGTATGATCTGCAACAGCTCATCAACCATGTGCATTCGGTGCTCTATGATCAAGCCCTGCTATGAGATGGTGATTCCTGGGGAGTGGCAGAGTGGCGGAGTGGCAGAGTGGCAGAGTGGCAGAGTGGCAGATTACCCTCACGTCTCTCTCGTACAACTTTACGAAAGTACGACGTATGTTTTTATGACAAGTCTCACCATTTGTTTGTCGCCGGAAACCCCCGCCCCCAGGGGCGGGGAATGTTATTTTGTGTCGTTTTTTGAGGGGGGTTAGGGGGATGGGTCTTCAGACTAACCCTGCTAAAGAGTTGTGTAAAGCTGTGCGAGTTGACTTTGGAAAAGCCTTGGCCTGCCAACCGGCTCGTTTGTAAGGCCCTGGGTCTTTGTTATAATGCTCGATTGCGGTGCAGATTCCCCCTGTGAAAGGGGTTTACCTCTGGGGCAATAACCACGAACGACTAACAACCTCACCTTTTTTGCCCCTGATGTTGTGACTACTTTTAACACATTATGAGTGATTCCGGTCAAAATTTAGAACCTTTACGCTGCCCTTATTGTGATTCGGTTGTACGGCCAGGGGCGGGGCGCTGTTTGATGTGTGGTAAACCTTTGCCTAAAACGAAGGCCACCTTACCACCTGTTGAAGCCAAACCGGAGCCTGTACCTGGCACGCCTACTGTTCGTCCCATCGAACCACCCCTGGTTCAGCCTGAACCACCCATTGCCAGTGTTGAACCCGCGGCCGCACCCATAAACCAACCACCCTTACCGCCTGAACCAGAACCGGAACCGGTCAAGCCCACCGCTACCGCCAAACCACCCGAGGTCAAACCGCCAATATCCAGCGCGGCCGCAACCCCGTCCACATTTACCCCACGCCCCATGCCCACGGCCCGCGGCCGCAGACGCGCTTTACCGACTAACCTTATTTTTGGGGTTGTTCTGGTACTCCTGGTCATTTTGGCCGTATTTGTTATCCCGTACTCTAATGGAGAGACTCAAGACACTGAGGTTGCGGCCGCGGCCACCAGCACCCTATCCGTCATCCCCACCTTCACCCCTACCATTACCCTCATTCCCACCGAAACCAGTGCGCCCACCGCCGAACCCACAGCCACGCTCACTCCCGCGCCGACAGCCACACTGCAACCACCGCAAAATCACGTCGTGCAGGCCGGTGAAACCCTGTTTACCCTGGGATTTCGTTACAACGTGACAGCCGACAGCATTGCCGAACTCAATGGCCTGGGTGACAACGCCAACATTATCATTGATCAGACTTTACTGGTTCCCTGGCCCACTGCTACCCCGCCGCTAGAGCCAGTTTTAGTCGAAATTGATGGCCAATATTTCGCCGCCGATGCCAGTGCCTGTGCCAATCCTTATACCATTCAGGATGGGGATTCTTTGGTGGCAATTGGTAACCAACAGGGGGTAGACTTCCGCGTCATTATTGCCGCCAATCGGCTCACGGAAACCTCAATTATTCAGCCGCGCGATTCTTTATGCCTGCCGGTGGTGGAATTTCTGGGTAGTGAACAGCCACCCACTCCCGGCCCCACCCCCACTCCTGGCCCCACCCCTATTCCCGAGGGGCCGCAACTGCTTTACCCCATTGATGAAGCGAGTATAACGGCGGCTGAGGCGGTGGTGGCTTTGCAATGGGTGACGGTGATGGATTTGCTGCCAGATGAATGGTATATGGTAGAGATTATTGATCTGACCGATGTGGATAGCCATCCGCGTAGGGCGTTTACCCGGCATACCTCGTTCCAGTTGCCAGGGGAATGGCGACCGTTAGATGAAGCGGGCCACCGTTTTCAATGGCGCGTGACGATTGTCAGCGTCAGCGGCCGCAGACAAGATGGTGGTTTTATCTACGCCCCGGTGGGCAATAGCAGTGCGCTGGAACATTTCACCTGGCAAAATGAGCCATAAAACCCACGTTACTGTAAAAATGGATTGTGGTCTCGTTCTTCGCCGATGGTGGTGGGGCTACCATGCCCGGAGAGGACATGGGTATCGTCGGGCAGGATGAGGAACTTCTCGCGAATTGTTTTCATTAAGGTGGCGTGATCACCCCCCGGCAAATCGGTGCGGCCAATGCTCTGTTGGAACAGCACATCCCCATCAAACAACACCTGATAATCGGGCAAATAAAAGCTGACATGGCCGGGGGCATGGCCCGGTGTGTAGAGCACGTGTAGGCGTAACTTGCCTACCTCAATGACATCCCCCTCATGGAGCATGACATCTGGGGCGGGCACGGGGGGCATTTTCAGGCCAAACATAGCGGCCGACATACCCGCATCGCGGAGCATGTCTACGGCGTCTGGGTGGATGTAGATGGGGGCGTTGGTTTCCTCTTTGAGTTGGCCCAGCCCACCTACATGGTCAAAATGGCTATGGGTAAGGAGAATGTGGCTGATTTCCCAGCCGCTTTCGTCCGCGGCCGCGAAAATACTCCGCCCATCCCACGAAGGGTCAATGATGGCCGCTCGCATCGTCTGTTCACAGCCCAACAGGTAACAATTCGTTTGCAACGGCCCCAGAGGAAATTGGTGAATTTGAATCATAGACCCTCTCAACTGAAATGAAACAACACCCTTTGGTAAATCGTCCTACAAATTTGTAAAGCTGACCTGAACCATGCCGAGATGTTAATTCCGATGAGGACGAGTAAACCGTTACCAGTCTCCCAATCTCTCAATCTCCTCCCCAACCCTCTACATTGTAGGTCGGGCTTTGGCAAACTTCAACCGGGGAAAAGTAAACGATAGTTTTTGCTGTACCCGCCAAAAGAGATAAAGCAGTTCGATGAATATGGCGATGTTGAGCGCAATCGCGGCCGCGATCAGCCCTGGCCAGCGCATCCATACCGTCAGCAACAGCAGGGCCGCCGTGATACCCAGGTTGATGAACATCCCTTCGTTCACCGTGCGCGTAAATTTATGGGCAATCAGCGAACCACGCAACCAGGCCACCAGCACCGTCATTCCCGGCAAGGGTAGCAGAAAGATGAGTCCCGCCCGCGCCAGTTCCGCTACTTCCGGGGCGGCATCCTGGAGTGTCACCAGATACCAATTGGAGAGGGGTGTCAGCACCAAAACGGCCATCACCACCGTCACCAGGCCAACCAGGAGATAAGTAAAGCGCTGAATGGCCCGGCGATTTTCTACCCCGTTGGTCAGGGCGATCACGACTTCGGGTAGGGCAAAGGCGGGGGCGCGGATCATCAGCGATACCTGGAAGACCAGGGGCCAGGCGGCCAGATTCAGGGTGGCGTTGTCCAGGCGGGCCAGGCTAGAGGTAACGAGTGGCTGAAGCATCAGGACTAACACGGACGTGAGGGCTAGAGGAAGGTGGAACCAGAACAAATCCCGGTAGGTGAGGGGTTCGCCGGTGGCCGGTGGGTTGGTGGGGCTGAGTTCCTGGCGCAATTGCGGCCGCACCGCCCAGGTCGCATAACCCGCTTCAGCCAGTACCCCGGCCATCAAGGCGGTGGCCCCAATCACAATACCCGGCCAATCCGTCCACAAGGCTAATCCCACCACCGCCCCCGCCGAGAAGATCAGACGCACGACGGTGCCCCAGGCCACATTCCGTGTCTTTTTAAAACGAATCATCACCCCTTGCAAGAATCGTCGCCAGGCAATGGCCGCACTCCAGAGGAGCATAATCTGCATCCCCGGTCGCACCCAATAAGCCACATCCGGTTCCACGCCCAGCCATCGCTCTACCACCACATCAAACAGGGGCGTGAAACTAACTACGGCGGTGATCACGGTTAACAAAAGGGCCATATGAAGGGTGAATTGACGAATAAGGCGAAAGGCGGCCCAATCCTTGCTGAGGGCGGTTGAAGTCGCCAGGATATTGATAATGGGGCTTTCGATCATGACCGATAGCCCCATGACGACCCTTGCGCCGCCAGCATAATGACCTCATTCGGCAAGCGATTAATGGCCGCACTAATCACTGGCCCTTCAGCGGTCATTAACATCCAACTGGCAAACAGAGGTAGCCAGAACCACATAATATCACGTTGACGCATTACTACTCCCTAAATGAAGAAAAAACCGGGCACACGTTGTGTGATCCCGGTTTTATTGCCTGGTTATGTCGAAACAACTTATTGGACAGGTTGACGGCGTTAGTTCTTACACGACCTGGTTTCGATACCGTCTTATTGAGCCTAACCTGGACAAGGCAGAACCAAAGAGGTTTGTCCGCAGATTAACGCCGATTTTCACAGATTAAAAAATCGCCGTTAATCCCAGAAATCTGCGGATAATTTTCTTGCTAACGGTATAAGAATCTGACTTGGAAGGTACGATATCTTTTCCCAGACTTCGCTTGGGAAAAAGGTGTATACACGGATAGGAGAAACACGGATGGCTTTGGCTTTTATCCGTGTTTCTCCTATCCGTGTACAAAAGATTTCCCAAGCCTTCCATTTTCCAAGAAGATTGATAATTTTTGTCGATAGTGCTAGCCTAACCCGGCTGATCATAACAAAGAATGGCTGAATTGTCGTTAAAAAATTAAGGTACTGAGATAACCCGCGGCCGCGCCCAGCGCAATGAGCCAGGTCGTGTTTACCTTAAACCAGAACAGCAACACCGCCGTCACTCCAGCCAATAAAATGACATACCAATCGGTCAACGCGGCCGCGGCCAGTTGTCCCGTTACCGCTGCCATTAGCGCCAGGGAAGCCACATTCACCCCGTCCAAAAACCCCCGCGCCACGGGTGAACGTTGCAAACGCGGGATCAGGGGGCTACTCAGGGCCACAAAGATAAAGCTGGGTAAAAAGATACCCAGCGTGGCTAAAATCGCGCCGGGCACACCCGCCAGCACATAACCAATGAAAGTGGCCGTGGAAGAAAGGGGTCCTGGGGTAATCTGGCCGATGGCTATGGCATCAATCAACTGCTGATCGGTTAGCCAGCCCAACCGCACGACAAAATCGGCCCGTAAAAAGGCTAACAACACATAACCACTGCCGTAGAGAATGGAGCCAATTTTGAGAAAGGTGAGAAAAAGGGTGACAAGTTGGCCTGGTATCAGGGTGATAAGTTGAAGGGGTGATGCCGTAACGAGGGGGAGCGGTAATAGCCCCCACACATTGAACCGGGGCCAGGGGCGGTTTTGGGCCAGGGTAAAGATAAGACCCGCCACCAGGAGTAAAAGGATTTCGCCAATGCCGGTGAATAAGTAGAGGAGTAGAATGCTGACCGCGGCCGCGCCGCCCCACCAACCCCGTATCGCTTTTGTGCCTAAATTCCACAGGGCCTGGGCCACAATCACCACCACCACTGGTTTCATGCCATAAAGCAGCCACGCGGCCGCGGGCGTGCTGCCAAACCGCACATACGCCCAGGCCAATGCCAACACAATGAACACCGTCGGCAGAATAAAGCCTAGCCCTGCCACAATAAGCCCCGGCCATCCCGCCCGTACATACCCCACATGAATCACCATCTCGGTGGAGTTTGGCCCCGGAATTAAATTTGTGGCCCCCAATAAATCCAAAAAATGCTTGTCATCCAGCCATTTGCGCCGCGTCACCACTTCATCATGCAACATAGCGACATGCGCCGCTGGCCCCCCAAACGCCGTTGCTCCCAACTTTAACGCCAATAGACCCACCTCTTGCCAACTTCCCATAAATCATCCTTTCCTATCAACGAGGACGGTATCCACCTGTTTTCCTTAAGACCTTATTACAGGTAAACTACGGGTTACTGAGCAACCCATTGTTCAGTTTAAAACGAATAACACCCACGTAGCCCACAAAACGCCCCACACAAAGGTGAACCAATGACTACCCCATTCTCCCCCCCACGACAAATCGTGCAACATTACGAAACCCCCACAACGGTGGACAAAGCCCTGCAACTTTTGGCCCAATATGGCTCACAGGCGCGCCTCATCGCTGGGGGTACAGACCTGCTCCTGGAATTGGAACGCGGCCAGCGCCCCGGTGTTGAATGCCTCATTGACCTGACCCGTATTCCCGGCCTGGATACCATTCGTCAGGCTGATGATGGCTCCATACGGCTAGGGGCGTTGGTGACACATAATCAGGTTGTGGCCTCGCCGCTGCTTGTGCATCAGGCGTTGCCGCTGGCCCAGGCTTGTTGGGAAATCGCCTCACCCCAACTGCGCAACCGGGCCACGGTGGTTGGTAATCTGGTTACGGCCAGCCCGGCCAACGATACCATTACCCCGCTTTGGGCCTTGGGCGCAGAGTTAAAACTGGCCTCCGTGCGGGGTGAACGGTTAGTTCCCCTGAATCAGTTTTACACCGGGGTGCGTAAAACGGTGATGCAAGCGGATGAAATGGTGTTGGAGATTCGTTTCCCGGCCATGACAGCTAACCAACGGGGAATCTTTACCAAATTGGGCTTGCGCCAGGCGCAGGCTATTTCGGTGGTGCATCTGGCTTTTATTGTAACCTTTGAGGGAGAACGGGTCGCGGCCGCTAAGATTACTCAGGGCAGTGTGGCACCCACCATAATTGACACACCGGTGGCGGAAGAGTATCTGGTGGGAAAAACCTTGACGGATGAGGTGATTGAGCACGCGGCCGCGCGCATCGCCGCCACCGCCACCCCCATTGATGATATCCGTGGCCCCGCCCGTTACCGCACCGAAATGGTTCGTGTCCTTAGCAAACGGGCTTTGGTCGCCCTGCGTGATGGACAAGAACGTGTCAATTGGCCCGAAAACCCAGTCATGCTCTGGGGGGACACCGCCGGTCACTGGCCGACCGGTGACGCCTATGCTGCCACCCACACATCCGCAACACCCATTACCGCCACCGTCAACGGCCAAACCATCACCACGGCCAATGGTCAACACAAAACCCTGCTTCGTTGGTTGCGTGAAGAAGGGTTGCTCACCGGCACCAAAGAAGGGTGCGCCGAAGGTGAGTGCGGAGCCTGCACCGTCTATCTGGACGGTCTGGCCGTGATGTCTTGCCTGGTTCCGGCCACCCGTGCTCATGGCACCACGATCACCACCATCGAAGGGCTGAGCACCGCCGAAACCCTGCACCCCCTGCAACAGGCATTTATCGAGACCGGGGCGGTGCAATGCGGTTACTGCATCCCCGGTTTTATTATGTCGGGGGCCAAATTGTTGGAAGAGCGGCCGCAACCCACGCTCAGTGATATTCAGCAAGCCTTTGCTGGCAACCTATGCCGTTGCACCGGCTACTACAAAATCATCGAAGCAGTTGAGAAAGCGGCTGGCCGTTAGCAACCAGAACGACCTGTCTCCCATCCGTGAAAACGGTGAGTTTGCGAGTAGCGAGTGGCGAGTAGGCGTTCACTCGCTACTCGCCAACTCGCCACTCATTTTCGCAGGAGTTCCCCATGAGCCGGGTGCTCACCAAGAGAAATGAAAATGAGAGGAACTCAGGGGAACTCGCCACTTTGCCACTTTGCCACTTTCACAGGAGTCTCATGAAGCGTCTTATCCTCATCCTTACCCTTTTTCTCGTTCCGCTGTTTCTCGTTGCTTTTATGATGGTGGGCACGGTTCCCCAGGCCACCGCTCAGGAAGAAATTGATTTTCGGCTGGTGCGAGCTTACTACCCTGATGCTTCTTTCAAGGGCCAGGTTATTGCCTGGAACGAACCGTGGGCCGTCAATGATGAGGAAGGTTATCTGGTCATTGAAGTGACGCAGACAGAGTATGACTATTTGTTGACGTTGGGTTTTCGCCTGGAGGAAGACGAAGCTTTAATGGCTCTCTACAATGCGCCCAATGAGATGTTACCCGGGCAGGGTGGTGGCATTCCTGGTTACCCCTGTTACCGCACGGTCGAAGAAACCTACACCACCGCGCAAACCATTGTCGCCGATTACCCCGCTCTGGCGACCTGGACCGATATTGGTGACTCCTGGGAAAAAACGGTTAACCCCAATGATGGGTATGATCTCATGGTTCTGCGCCTTACCAATTCGGCTACCTCTGGGCCTAAACCCAAGTTGTTTATCATGGCTTCCATCCACGCCCGCGAGTATACCCCGGCCGAACTGGTGACCCGCTATGCCGAATACCTGGTCAACAACTATGGCACAAACGCGGATGTGACCTGGCTTCTGGATTACAACGAAGTGCATTTCTTGCTTCAGGGCAACCCGGATGGGCGTAAGCAGGCCGAGACGGGCATCTCCTGGCGCAAAAACACCAACCAGAACTACTGTGGCGCGACATCAACCTCTCGTGGTGTTGATATTAACCGCAACTTTCCTTATGAATGGGGTGAATGGGGTGGCTCTAGTGGCAGTGCCTGCTCGACAACTTACCGTGGCCCCAGCCCTACCTCTGATCCGGAGACGCAAGCAGTTGTGAATTACGTCAATAGCCAGTTCCCGGATCAACGGTTGGCGGCGGAAAATGATTTTACGACCCCAGCGTTTATCACGGCTACGGGGGTTTTCATGGATATTCATAGCTCCGGGCAACTGGTATTGTGGCCCTGGGGCTTTACCAACCAGCCGACGGGAAATGGGGCGCAATTGCAGTCCCTGGGTCGGAAGTTTGCCTATTTCAATAATTCCCTGCCCCAACAAGCCATTGGTCTTTATGCTACGGATGGCACGACGGATGATTTTGCGTATGGTGAATTAGGTCTGGCGGCGTATACCTTTGAACTGGGAAGCCAGTTTTTCCAATCCTGCGACTTATTTTGAAAATAATCTGATTCCCTGGAACATTCCAGCCTTGGTGTATGCGGCTAAGGTCGCCCAGGCTCCTTATATCATTCCGGTTGGGCCGGATGCGCTGAATGTGGCGACATCGGCCCTGACGGTGACGGGTGGGACGGTGGTGACGCTGACAGCGACGATTAATGACACCCGGTTTAATAACAGTAATGGCACGGAGCCGACGCAAAATATCGCGGCCGCGGCCTACTACCTCGACACCCCCCCCTGGATCACCACAACCACACCCATCCCTTACCCCATGTCCCCTGCCGATGGCGCTTTTAATAGCCCCGTTGAAGGTGTTACGGCCATAATAGATACCAGTAGTCTTTCTTTAGGACGACACACCATTTTTATGCACGGTCAGGATGCCAGCGGTAATTGGGGAGCGGTTAGTGCCGTCTTCCTGGACATCACGGCCATAACCGCCCCTCAGGCTAGTTTTACCTCATCCAGCCCGGATTATCTGGGTACACCATCACCTTTACTGATAAGTCCCGACTGGGGCCAGTCTGAATTATGACTGGGACTTTGGTGATGGCAGTAGTAGTACGGACGAGAACCCGACCCATCAGTACGCGGCCGCGGGCACATACACCGTCACCCTCACCGTCACCAACCCGGCTGGCAATGACACATACACCGGTACGGTTGAAATCTTAATCCATACCATCAGCTTACCTATCCTGTTAAAACCTTAAATTGCGTAACGTGGTGCGTGTTCCGTTTGCACGCACCACGCACCACGAGGTCCACCATGTCTATCTCTACCACCATTCCCAAAATTGACGCGTTGGCTAAAGTGACTGGTCATGCCCTTTATGCGGGTGACATCACCCCGGAGAACCTGCTCCATGCCAAAGTGCTGTTCAGTGGTCAACCCCATGCCCGGATGCTCTCCATGGATGTGAGCGAGGCGGAAAAAGTACCGGGTGTTGTGGCTATCTTTACCGCCCGTGATGTACCGGTAAACGAATACGGGCTGATGATTTTTGATCAGCCGGTGTTAGTTGGGTTGGGTAGCAGTAAACCTAATTGTGATGTCAGCTTGTGGGAAGGCGATCAGGTCGCTTTTATTGTGGCTGAGAGTGAAGAAGCGGCCGAAGAAGCGCGCGACCTTATCAAAATTGAGTGGGAACCGCTGCCCATTTTGGATAATGTGTTTGCGGCGATGAAAGATGAGGTGATTCTGCACCGGCTCCACGGCACCAACATCCGCCAGAAGTATCAGATACGTAAAGGGGATGTGGACGAAGGGTTCGCGGCCGCGGACATCATCATCGAGTCTACTTATCACCTGCCCATGCAAGAACACGCCTATCTGCAACCAGAAGCCGGACTGGGTTACATTGACGAAGAAGGGCGGGTGACAGTGGTGGTGGGCGGCCAATGGATCCATGAAGATCAAATGCAAATTGCCCATGCCCTGGATTTACCGGCCGACCGGGTGCGGGTGATCTATCCGGCTATCGGTGGGGCCTTTGGCGGCCGCGAAGATATGTCGGTGCAAATTGTGTTGGGACTGGCTGCCTGGCGTTTACAAGAACGAGGTATTAATCGCCCCGTGCGAGTCATCTGGTCACGAGAAGAGAGTATTATCGGCCACCATAAACGGCATCAGGGTAGTATCTACGCCAAATGGGGCGCGACCAGAGACGGCAAATTACGGCCATTAAGTCTGAGGTGATCTTGGATGCGGGGGCATACAACTACACCAGCAACAAAGTTCTGGGTAATGCCCATGTTACCGTCGCTGGCCCGTATGAAATTCCCCATGCCTGGATTGACAGCTACGCCGTTTATACCAACAACACCCCCGGCGGGGCCTTCCGAGGATTTGGGTCGCCGCAGGGGGCATTTGTCGCCGAAAATCAGATGAACAAGCTGGCTCAGGCCCTCGGTATTGACCCGGTAGAAATTCGCCGTCGCAACACGGTGCGTGAAGGCAGTGAGGCGATTGTCCAGACCATTATGCCGGCCGGGGTGAGTATGCCAGAGGTGATTGAGGCGTGTGCCGCGGCCGCAGGGTGGCGTGATGAGAGGGGAGAGGGGAGAGATGCGTCCTACGCCTCAGGCTCCACGCCCCAGGCCTTCAACAGCATCAAAACACTCAATACCAACCCGCTTATGCTCCGTCGCGGCCGCGGCTTTGCCTGCGCCTTCAAAAACGTCGGCTTTTCCTTTGGTTTTGCCGAACGGTGTGAAGCCACCATCGAGCTAAGGGGTAAAGGTGACATTGACAAGGTCATCCTCTACCATGCTGGGGCCGATGTGGGGCAGGGAGCACACACCGCCTTTAAACAGATGGCGGCTGAGGCGGTGGGTGTACCGCTGGAAATGGTAACGGTCGTGGCCTCGGATACGGCCACCTCAGGCGATTCCGGCTCCGCTTCAGCTTCCCGGCTAACCTGGATGGCGGGGAATTCTATACGGGGCGCGGCCGCGTTAGCCCTGGAAGCCTGGAAAAGTGAAGAGCGTCCGGCACGGGGTCATTATCGCTACACCCCACCCCCCACTACTGGCCTCGACCCCGAGACGGGACATTCCACCCCCAACTTCACCTACGGCTACGTAGCCGAAGCGGTGGAGTTGACCGTAGATATCGAAACAGGCCATATTCAAGTTGATCGGGTGGTTTGTGCGGACGATGTGGGCAAAATTATCAACCCCCAACTGGTTGTGGGGCAGATAGAGGGAGCTGTGGTGCAGGCCCACGGTTATGCCATCACCGAACATTTCCAAAGCAAAAACGGTCACCTCCTTAACCCTCGTCTTAGCACCTACCTCATGCCCGGCATTATGGACATACCCACTCAGGTCGAGTCGGTGTTGGTAGAGCATCCTGATCCGCTGGGGCCGTGGGGTGTGCGCGGCATGGCTGAGATGCCCTTGATACCGTATGCGCCTGCGGTTGCGGCCGCGATTCATGACGCTACTGGCGTGTGGTTTGAGGAAATCCCCCTTACCCCCGCCCGCGTCATCGCCAAACTCCGCGAGCACGGCCTCGGCCACTAGACCCCTATTCCTGATGACTGATTTTGCTGACGATAACAGTTTGAGGATCAATGAGGAACTGACGATTCCGTTGGCGGAGTTGAGTTTTCGTTTTGCTGCCAGCAGTGGGCCGGGGGGCCAACACGTCAACAAGACGGAGACGAAGGTGATTGTGCTGTTTGATGTGGCCCATTCGCCCAGCCTGAGTGAGGAGCAACGCGGCCGCATTCAAACGAATCTGGCTTCCCGGCTGGATAATGAAGGTGTGTTGCAGGTGACCGCCCAGACCCATCGGAGTCAGCACCAGAACCGCGAAGAGGTGCTGGTTCGCCTGCAAAAACTGCTGGCCGATGCCCTCAAGGTACAAAAAAAGCGACGCCCCACAAAACCATCACTGGCTTCACAGGAACGTCGCCATGCGGCTAAAAAACGCCGTGGACAGGCGAAGAAGGATCGCGGCCGCGATTGGCTCCGCGATGCTTAACCTTCTTCTAGTCCGGCGGCAAAGTTAAAGCCCGCGTTTAGTTCAGCAAACGAATCATAGTCCGCGGCCGCGACCTCAGCTTCGGGTTCACCTTCCACGGCAAAACTGATGGCCGCCGGGTCAGGGATGAAATCGGTGGGCAGGGGCGTTGTACCCACTAAGGGAATCTCCAACCGTTGACCGACCCACACAAACTCGCTGGTAACGTTGTTGAACACCCGCAAACCACGCCATTTGCTCGAATCTTTGTAGAAACGCCCCGCAATTCCCGCAAAGGTATCCCCAGAAACAACGGTATAACGCTGTATCTGGGCACCAAAGTCGCCCAGGCGTGTGCCCCAAAAATCCGCATCTTCTGGTGTGTCTAGGTCGGGGGGAACGGCCCGCAGCATAGCGGCCAGGGCCATAATGCGGCGACGCACGTCGGGGGTCATGGCGGGAGCCTGACCAATGGGGGTTGGTGTCGTGACGGGCTGGGGTGTCGTTATGGGTTCGGGCTGGGGTGGCGCGGGGGGCGGTGAAGGCGGCGCGGCCGCGGTCGTGAGCGATTGGGTCACAATAGCACAGGCAAAATTCGGGTTCTCAGTCACCGGGAACCCACCCCAGGCGCTCAAAAATGTATTCAGCGGCATGGGATAATGATCCCCTTTGCTCCGGGTGGCCCACAGACCAAACAAGGGATCGTTCATATAGACATTCTGTTCGTCATAACCAACGACCACCACAAAATGGCCGCCGGAAAATTGATTACCGGTTAAGGTGCGCCAGGGTTGGTACTTAACCAGGGCGATCATCGGTTTACCGGCATTGATATTGGCCTTCAACTTCTCCCAGGCTTCCCCTTGACCCACGTAGGATTTCCATTCCATGGTAATCCCTTTTTTCTTGGTGGCGGTCATTAGTTCATTAAACGTGGTGAAATCTCGGGGCTTCTTGGGTGTGTCAATCAAACTATAGAAGGCATCGGGGGTGATGGCGACGCCATAAGCGTTCAAGATCATCGCGGCGCAGGTGGGACCACAGTCTGTTTCATTGTTTTTGGCGTCCTGATCCCATTGTGAGCGATACGGTACGTTTAGCTGGACATTTGCCATGTTGAACTCCTTTGTGATGGTATAAGTCGAGACTCTTGGGAGATTAAACGCATTTATTCAGGTTTTTTTGGCCTGGTTTAGAGAGGGGAAGATGTTCTTCAAGTTTGTGCTTTACCAGTCAACTTTTTGTACAGAAAACAAGAAGATCAGCCACGAATTTCATGAATGAGTCTACTGAAAAAACGCACGCAAAGGCGCAGCGGACGCCAAGCCAGCAACGAAAAATTCGTGTAATTCGTTTATTTCGTGGCAAAAACCTCTTTGGTTCTGGCTCGTCCAGGTTAGCGCGTGGTTCAAATGAGGGGAAGAATTAATGGTTGAATGGTTGAATGATGAATGAAACGTTAGACGCATCCGCTCGTTAATTATTCAACAATTCACAAATTCACCGATTAATTATTTTCTTCCCCTCAACTGAGCTGAAACACATCCTTTACAAATCGTTTGGCAAATTTGTAAAGCTAACCTGAACTATGCCCATCGTTCAAAGTTTATCGTCTGCGGCCGCGGCCGCCGCTTCTTTTCGTGTCTCGATGTGGTTGTTCCCGCCGTTCCACCTGGGGTTTCGGGGGTGGGGGGATGGCCGGGGCATGTAAGGTTTGCTGGTATTCGTCATCCAGCAACATCGCCAACAGGGGCAAACCATCTTCATCTTGGGCCAATTGCTGTACCAGAGCAAAGAACCGTTGCATCCGTTCCGTTTGTAACTTATCGCGGCCGCGTAGTTTGGCCCGTAGCAACACCTCTAACCGCCGTCCCACAATGCCCGCTACATCCTCATCCGTAGGCAGAGGGCGCTCCTCAATGGCAAACTTATACTGTTTAGCCACCTTCTGAATACGCAACACCTCGGTGATGTTTTCCACCAGGGTAATGGCTGTACCACTGGCCCCGGCTCGCCCTGTGCGTCCCGCCCGGTGAATGTACGACTCCACATCTTCCGGCGGCTCATACAAAATGACATGGGACAAATCTTCTATGTCAATGCCCCGTGCGGCCACATCGGTCGTCACCAAAAAGCGCAACGTACCCTGCCGTGCCCGCGCCATCACCTGATCCCGTTCTGCCTGAGCTAAATCGGCACTTAGTTCATCGGCATCATAACCAAACCGTTGCAACACCACCGCCAGGTAATGAACTTTGGCTTTGGTGTTACAAAAAATAAAGGCTGAAGCCGGGTTTTCCATTTCGATCAGGCGCACCAAAGCCCGGTCCTTTTCCATGGGCGGAACCTGGTAATAGATGTGGTTCACATCGGCGACATGGACGTTGTCCCGGCTCAGGCTGAGGAAATCCGGTTCGTGCATGAATTCCCGCGCCAGCCGCATGACGTAGGGGGGGAACGTGGCGGAGAACATGCAGGTGTTAACCTGGCGCTGGGGCAGATAACGCTGAACCTGTTTCATGTCTGGGTAGAAGCCCATGTCTAACATGCGGTCGGCTTCGTCAAATATGAGCAGGCGAATCTCGTCCAGTTTGAGGGTTCCGCGCAGAAGGTGATCCAAAACCCGCCCCGGTGTGCCCACAACCAGGTGCGCTCCCTGGCGGATGGCGTCGGTTTGGGTGCCAAAGCGTGTGCCGCCATAAACGGAGACGGTTTTGACGCCGGTGGCTGGCCCCATCACTTCGGCTTCGTGGCTGACTTGTTGGGCCAGTTCACGGGTAGGAACCAACACAAGAGCCTGGCAGGCCGGGAGACGGGTGTTGATGCGTTCTAAAATGGGGATGAGGTAGGCCCCGGTTTTGCCACTGCCGGTGCGGGATTGCACCATGAGGTCACGCCCGGCTACCATGTAGGGGATGGTGCGGCTTTGGACGGGCATGAGTTCAGTCCAGCCCGCGGCCGCGACCGCTTTTTGTAACGGTTCGGGCAAATCGGCTACTGTGGCCTGGGGTAAAGCCCTCTCCGGCTCCACCAGGTAACTCGTGTCTACCTGGGCCAGGTCAGGAACTGCTGTTTCGTCGTTCGGTTCAATGGTTGTATCGGTCAAAATAGGTCCTCTTACTTTTTCGTCAATTTCTCGACTAAGGCGATATAACGTTTCATTGCCTCATCTTTACTGGTTTTTTTTAGTTTGGTCCAGGCGTCGTACTTGGCCCGGCCTACCATGTCAAACATGCCAGGGCGGCTACCGCTGACATCACCCACCGTTGCTTGTTTGTAGAGGGAGTATAACTCTAACAGCACATCGTTGCCCGGTTGACGGCTCAGATTTTGCACATTCGCGGCCGCTTGTTCAAATTGGGTTTTCAGGTCGGACATGGTTGACTCCATGGTTTGAATGGGTGTTGCCCACCGTGCGGAATGGCAACACTGCTATTCGGTTAAACTTTGTAGATAGGCGACCACTTCTGCGGCCGCATCACCACCCTTTTTGGCATGTGTGATCAGCGGTATACCATGAGGGCCGGGGGTATGTTGTTGGGCCGGGTTGGCCTCAAGGATGGCTTTGACCACGGCTAGTTGACCCAGCATCGCGGCCGCGAACAGATCCATTCGTGCGCCGTGGGCCAGTAGATAGAGGGCGATGTCACGCTGACCCGTGTGCGCGGCCGCGCCCAATCCCGTCTCCCAATCACCGCCACCCCAATCCCAGGCGGCATTCACCAGGGCTGGCTCTTGGGTCAATAATTCTTGCACCCGTGCCAAATTACCATGACACACGGCTACAAACTCGTTAACGAATGGCGCTTCTAATGCAGGTGGTCGTTCCATCGTAAATCTCAGGGGAACTCAGAGGGACTGTAGGAACTCAGGTTATCCAGTGCCTGGCACGGGGCAGTAACATCTCGACTGTTCAGGCTTCTCAGCCCCATGCCAGGCACTTACCGCGCTCAGTTCCTATGAGTTCCTACTCTTCCTCATCATCCTCATCCGTTTGCCCCGTAATCCGCTTACGCATCTCATCCATCTCGTACTTCAGCGAATAGTTAACGATGTACCAGATACCTTTCCAGGTATCCACATCCATAAAATCACGCGGGGACGAGCCTTCCAGCATGTTCATCACTTCAGAAACGGTGCTGGCTCCCGGTAGTGAGGCTAACAACCCCATGCCTGGTAAATTGCCAACCATCTGCCGCATCTCGCTAAACACCGTGCGCGATTGGGTCTCGGCGGAGTAGTTGAGCAGATACCACAACCCTTTCCAGGTATCCAGATCAAGCAAATCTTTGGCCGATGGGCCGCTCAAACCTGCCTGCAAATCGCGCAAAATGTCCAGGCGCATCTCAGGAGTGAACCGCTCCATGTTTTCTTTCAGCAAATGGGCCAATTCGGTGGGGGAAAAGGCTGGTGGTGTATAACCCGGAACCATTTGCTGAAGTTTCTTCGCCAGACGGTTAATTTCAGCAATGGTGGCCTCAAATTGATGCCGCTGTTCGGGGGTGGGTTCAGCATCATCGGTTGCTGTGTCAATCGGTTCAGTTACAGGTTCGGCCACCTTGGCATGAACCCGGCACAGCGTCATGCCTGTTACGGCGCGGTTTTTACAGGGTGTGCCCGCCTTGGTTATCGCGGTACACAGTGTGGCTTCGTCGCTCATATTCTTCTCCTCGCAAAATTTAGAGTAGGGATTAACACAGATGACACGGATTTATTAAGTTGGCAAACAGTTCAAGCAAACCGGCTAAAGCCGTTACTACGAACAAAGACCGGGCATACGTTCTCCGTGGTCACGCTCCTCGTTTGTAGTGACCGCTTTAGCGGGCTTAACCGGCTAAAGCCGTTACTACGAACAAAGACCTGGTGTACGTTCCCCCGTTTGTAGTGACCGCATACGGCTAAAGCCGTTACTACAACAGAAGCGGCTCACTTCGCCTTCTGTATTTCTGCCACCGCTTCCGGGTTCAATAGACTTGATGTATCCCCAGGGTCTTGCCCCAGGTAGGCGGTGCGGATAATGCGGCGCATCACTTTGGCACTGCGTGTTTTAGGTAAATCCGGCACAAACCAGATTTCTTTGGGTTGCAGAGGTTTTCCCATGTCGTTGGCTATTTTATCCTTTAATTCCTGGCGTAGCTCATCTGTGGGCAGATAACCGGGAAAGAGGATGCAAAAGCAGACAATCGCACTGCCTTTGATGGCGTCAGGGATGCCAATCGCGGCCGCTTCTGCCACCGCCGGGTGATCCACCAGCACTGATTCCATCTCCGCCGGGCCAATCCGTTTGCCAGCCACATTCACCGTGTCATCCGAGCGGCCCAGAATGTACCATTGACCGTCGCTGTCAATGGCCGCCCAATCCCCATGCACCCACACATCCGGCCAGCGTGACCAATAGGTGTCTAGATAACGCTGGTCATCTTGCCAGAACCCCCGCGTCATACCAATCCAGGGGGTGCGGATGACCAGTTCGCCGACGGTGTTGCGGACTGATTGACCGTTTTCGTCTACCACATCGGCGGCGATGCCGGGGCAGGGGGCGGAGAAGGCGGTGGCCTTGAGTCGCTGAATGGGTGTGCCCATAACGATGCCCCCGGCAATTTCGGTGCCGCCGGAATAGTTAATGATGGGGCGCGTGCCACCGCCTACGACATTGAACAGCCAGGTCCAGGGGGCCGGATTCCACGGTTCGCCGGTTGAAGCGAAGAGGTGAATGGATGACACATCATATTGGGTGGCGTAGGTATCACCGTGGGGAATCAGGGAGCGAATCAGGGTGGGGGAGATGCCCATCTGGGTGATGCGATGCCGTTCGACCATGGCCCACAATCGCCCGGCGTCGGGATAATCGGGCGCACCATCGAAGAGGAAACAGGATGCCCCCAGCAGGGTGGAGCCAAATAACAGCCACGGCCCCATCATCCAGCCCATGTCGGTCAGCCATTGGATGAGGTCGCCGGGTTGCACATCGGTGCCGAAGGCCATGTCCTGAGCGGACTTGATGGGGAAACCACAATGGGTGTGGACGGCTCCTTTGGGTTTGCCGGTGGTTCCTGAGGTGTAAATGATCATCAAAATATCTTCGGCCAGGGTGTCCGCGGCCGCGGCCGTTTCTGCTTGTTGCGGTATCAAATCGTGCCACCAATGGTCGCGGCCGCGAACCATCTCTACCTCATTCCCCGCCCGCTGTAAAACGATGACATGCTCCAGGGTGGGCACATCGCGGATGGCTTCGTCGGCATGGGGTTTGAGGGGCACAACCTTGCCCCGGCGAAACATGCCGTCGGTGGTGAACAAGGCTTTGGCTCCCGGATCGTTCAGGCGGGTGCTGATGGCCCCTGAGCCAAACCCGGAAAAGAGGGGGATGATGATGCCGCCTAGTTTAGCGACGGCCAGCAGAGCCACACAAATTTCGGGGGTCATGGGCATGTGCAGGCCAATGCCATCCCCTTTTTTTAGCCCCAAACTGCGTAGGGCGTTGACGCATTGGTTAACCTGCGCCGCTAGTTGGCCGTAGGTAAGCTGGCGTACCTTACCTTCTTCTCCTTCCCAGATGAGGGCCACGCGGCCGCGAGTTGTTTCATCTTCGGCCCATTTGTCTACACAGTTGGTGGCAATGTTGAGATGACCGTCTACGCACCAACGCGGCCGCGCCATGCCCCGGCTCAAATCGACCACCTGGGTGTAGGGCTGGCTGAAACGAATGTCGAGAAATTGCAGAACGGCTTCGGTGAACCAGGCCACATCTTCAGTGGAACGACGTTGTAGCTCGTCCATTGAACCGATCTGGTGCTGATCCATAAACCGTTTAAGGTTACTGCGTTCGATATAGGCTGGGGTTGGTTCCCAGACAAATTCACCCCCAAAGTCGAAGGTGTCGCTCATGGGTATTCTCCAGGGGAAGTTTCGAGTTTTGAGTTTCGGGTTTCGAGTTTTAGGTTACGGTAAATTTGGCCGGTTTGTTGGGTTGGACGGTGGTGGTAAAGGGTTGGCCGTTTGGCTCATGGTCGGAGCCGGATGTGGCCTGACCGGTGTAGGTGAGTGTGCCAGCCTGGTAGGTGATGTTTTGCTCGCGCACTTCGTACCCCTGGTAGAAGTCCAGGGCGAAGCGATGAAATTGGAGCAGGAGCAGATTTTGGAACTGTTGCGGCCGCTCAAAGTAGCCCGCGGCCGCGAGCAATTCACTTAACATCTCCGGCGAGGCCCCCACCAATACCTTTTCACCTACTGCCAAAACTGGTTGCCAGTTGCGGCCATGTTCACCACGAGCCGGTTGCCAATCCGGATCAATCAGCCGATAGGCAGAGATGCCGGTTAAGGCATCCGCCGGACCAAAATCAACCAACCAATCAAACGGCTCCAGCACCAGTCCAGTCTGCCAATGGTTTAACTTTTTCAATTCCTTGCGTAACTCGGCAACTGTCATATCTACCTCAATTTTGTCATAACTATAGCTGTTCAGATAATCATTTGGCGTCTTTGTTTGTAGTGACCGCTTTAGCGGGCTGGTGTTAGCCCGCTAAAGCGGTCACGACAAACAAAATCTTTTGCAAACTATAGCTGACAAGTTAAAAGTGATGGGAACGAGGACTGAGTTCCTACGAGTTCCCCAGAGTTCCCCTAGTTCCTAGAGTTCCCATCCCTACGGCCCCATCCGTCGCCGTTGCATCCCCTGACGGGGGCCAGCACCTGCCCGACCCACAAGCCGGTCAAAGTAATTCTTGGCCCACTCGGGTACGGCGCGGACATAGGTTTCACCGCCTGTGCCGGGGCCGGTGTACGAGGCGTAGTGGTCGGCAAAAAACTCGTAGGTGCAGGTGTAGGCGTAAGGAGACACGCCGGAAGCCAGACTTTGGGTACGGGCGGCGTCGGCGGCGGAAAACCATTCGCTATAGTGGGCGCCAAAGATGCGGCCGCTGAGCGGGGGCAGACCCAAATTGTTCTGATTGAAATATTGGCGGGTGGCATTAAACTGGGTAACGGTGTCATAAACCGCCTGACTCCCACCGGCGACCACCCAGCCCTGAAGCCACTGTTGACAAAGCAAAGCATTCGCACTGCCCGTGTTACTGGCCTGGACGGCCTCGCTATAAATTCGGGCCGCCTGTTGGAAGTTGCTATTGACACCATTGTGGACAACATTGGTGGCGGAGTTGGCAACACCCGCTGTATTAACCAAATCGGTTACCCAGTCAGCGGCTCCGGTGTATTTGCGCCATTGGGCCTCTGATGGGGCACTGAACTGGCTAAAGCCGTTGACCTGCAAATCGAGGGCGTGGCCCATTTCATGGCGTAGGGTCCACTCAAAGTTGGCGGCTCCGGCTGACATACCCATGCCGGTAACGGTAGCAGAGTCAATCCAACCGGTCTGCCCTTGGAAAGCCCCCTTTTAGCGGCCGCACCTGGAAATATTTGGTTGGCCCTACGGTTTGTTCGCCTAGTTTACTGGCCATGACACCCGGCTGGAGGGTGCCCTGGTTGACGGCGGTATTGGGCGCACCGGCATTATCGGCAAAGAACGCGGCCGCGGCGGTAATCCGCAACGCGTCACCTGATACCCAGGCCTGAAAGCCACTGGGCGCTAAGGTGGCATTATCATCTACGTTCACCTTGTTCGCCAGGGTGATCGTCCGTTTGGTGGCATTGATGGACTGGACGGTGGTAGCGGTTGTGCTGCCATCCGTTTCCGTGACGTTGATGGCGTCCTTTTTCTGGAATAAATCCATCTGGGGTTCTTTGACCTTAATGGTGCGACTGTTTTGCGCCCCGTCGGCGTGAACGGGTTCAGCCGCCAGGGGGCGATTGGAACGGATAGTGCCAAAGGCGTCACTGCCCAGCCAATCGGTGAAGGAACCGGCGGCGTTGGGGTTGGTGTTGAGACTGAACTTGGTCAGGACATTGTTGAGGAGAACGTTGTCGTCGGGCAGGCTTTTGAGGGCTAACCACAGGCGGTGCAAGAAGGTTTTGGGGTGGGTAGCGGCCTTTTCCATAGGCCGACCCCAGCGGGTGACAAACATTTTGCCCAAGTCGCCTGAGGTGTAATTGGTAGCGTTGTAGGCCTGTTCTTCGATGGAATCCAGGGCGGTGCGTTCCGGGGCGGGTAAGGCACTGCCACGAGGGGCGGCTTCGATAGCGGCCAAGACTGCTTTTTTGGCGTCTTTGGCTGGTTGGGTATTGAGGGCGATGAGTGCTCCCTGCAAACCGACGGCTCGCTCTTGGGCTTCTGTGACCAGATTTTCTTTGCCGATGTAGGGTTTGAGCCAGCGGGCCAGGTTGGGGTTGGTCGTCGCCAGGGTTTTGACACTGCCATCGGCCGGGTAGAGGTTCATCAAAACGGTGGGGCCAAAGATGATTTCCGGGTGCACACTGCTCAGGATTTTGCGTAGACGATCTACCAGAGCGTCGTCTCTGGCTACTTGCAGGCGTTCATCATCGTTGGCGGTGGCAAAGATGAGGCGAAGAGACGCCATTGCTTTGCCCTTTTTGTCCAGATAATCGGTTAATTTGCGGTGGAAGGGGGTGCCGAGGATGTCCAAAATGTGCAGAAAATCATCGGCTTTGAGGAAGGCTCCGGCCTTCAAGGCCAGATATTCGGCATTACCCGCCTGAAGGAGTCGCTGTTGTTGGTCGGCGGTCATGCGCATTTCGATAATGGAAAAAACGTCTGATTTTGATGGGGCGGGTTTGGCTAATTCGGCGACGAGTTGGGCGTAGGCATCTTCGGCGGGTGCACCGATGGGGGTACGGACGGATGTGGGCGCGGCCGCGACGGTGAGGCTGGCGGTTGGCACAAATCCAGTTACGCCTGCTAACGGGCCTCTTTCTACGTGGACGCGAGGTAAACAGGAAACCGGATTCCAAAATACGAACGTTGGCCCCGGCGGGCAGGGTTCCCAGAGAGCTGGCAAATAAAGAGACGCTGTCCCAGACGGTCAGGGGCGCGGCCGCTGCATTGACAGTGGCTTGTTGGGTGGCCTCTTTTTCTAGTTCGGCCCGCATGATGGTGGGGGTGCGTTGGACATTGGCGGCCATGTGGCCGACCATGTCCTCTTGTTCGCCGCTGAGGGCACCATGCCCCGCATGGCGTTGGAGCTGACCGGCGACTTGGGTGGCGCGGCGGTTGCCCTGCACCTGGCCGATGTTGCGAAGGGCGGTTTGTTGTTGCGGCCGCGATAATCGTTGCAGGGTGTTGACCTGGCTTTCTGATGTGCCCCCGTTGTAAGCCATGCCCGATAGTTCATCCGCTTCACCCACCCGGCGCGATTTGCGTCGCCGAATTTGGTTGCGCTTTTCAGGGCCACTTTTAACGACTGTTTTCTGTTGGCTCATCTCATTCTCCTGGGGAAATGCCGGAGAGAAACCCGGTTTCTTCCCGGGGGCCGGAGGACTCCTGGAAAATAACGACCGCATAGACGCAGAGAACGCAGAGAAAAGAAAAATCTGTGTCAATCTGTGCCATCTGTGGATAAAGTCGTGTTCCCTCGCTGGTAGTTTTGCAGGTGGTAGAAGGCGGCGACGACGAGGGCGTGGGTGATGCGGCCGCAGCGGATCATTTCCGGCACATCAGCCAAATTTACCAGTTCAATAGCAATATCTTCTGTGCCATCAAGCTTTTGCGAACTTACCAGGCGGGCATTTTGGGCCAGGTAGGTGTGGGTGTGGTTGTCCAGGATGGCGGGATTGGAGGCGACCGTACCGATAGGGATATAGGCTTCGGCCAGGTAGCCCGTTTCTTCGAGGAGTTCACGGTGCGCGGCCGCGGCCGCGTCACCATCCTCTTTGTCCACCATACCACCTGGTATTTCCAGCGTTATCTGCTCAATGCCATGCCGAAACTGACGCACCATTACTACCTGATTATCCGGCGTGAGAGGTATGACATTCACCCAATCACCTGTGCTGAGGACATAAAAATGATGTTCCTTGCCCGTTATCGGGGATTGGCTGGTATCGGTAAAAAGATCAAAAATACGAAAGTTGCCGGTGAGTTGTCGCTGAAGTTTTTGCCAGGGTTGGATCATGTTGGTTGGAGTGAGTGAGCCTAGGGTGGTTGATGAAGGACAAAAACGACGGCCAAACTTTGTTGATTCATCGTTTTCTATGGGGCATTGTAGGGTGTCTGCGGGGTAACGTCAAGATAAAAAAGACCTGGGGGGGGGGGGTTTGTGGAGGGACAATAGGGGAACAACAATTGTCGGGGGAGAGGGCGAAAAAGGAGGGGTTTGTTAGTTGTTCACCCCCCAGGGGAGACCAACATCCCGGCCAGGCCCCTCTAACCCTCCGGTGGGGTTGGGGTGGGGGAGTACCAACCCAAGGTCCGGACATGCCCCACCCCCCCCGGGGGGACATTTTGCTTCCTGCGCCCCCGACCTGGCGGGTTGCCCCGTTTGGGGGGAAGTGGGCTAGGGTTTTACGGGGGGCTTGGTTTTTCAGGGGGGGGTAAGTTGGCTGTAAAGCCAGTGTCGATGGGGAACTTGGGGGGGAGGGCAAAAGGGAGGGCTTTAGTTGTCACACGGGGGGGCCCTCCCCCCCCTCCCCTCGGGGGGGGATTGGCCCCGTCCACAAGGTCGGCGCCCCCCCCCCGGGGACTTGCCTCCTGCCCCCGCCCCCGCGGTTTGCCCCGTTTTTGAGCGCGCGGGGTTTTACGGGGTGCTTGGTTGTATCCCAGGGGGGGTAAGAGTTGGACCGGTAAGCATTTAGTGTGGGACAAGTTTTTCCCCTCTGGATGAGGAATTGGGGCTGTTGCCGAAATACACGCCAAAACGCACTAGCGGCCTTGAGCCGATGGGGGCGAAACTGCCTTTTCGGGAAGCGGTGGAAGAGATAGCCTACGGTTTTTTTTGGAACACAGGTTGGTGAAACCACCCTCCAGCGGGTAACCTACAGGAAACCGGTCGGGCGGCGGAGCAACTGGAACAGGCCGTTGTTAATGATTTTAGAAGCTGGGATAGGGGTGACAGAGGTCAACCCGGCACAACTGGTGTTCAGTGTGGATGGGTCGTTCATTCGATTTGACCAATGGTGAACCGGCGTGAAGTCAAGTGTGGCGATGGGTGAGTTTGGGTCGCACTGGTCAGCCAAAAAGAACAGCGGTGGCAGACCCGCACCACCAAGTTGAGCTACTTCAGCCGTAAGCTATGCGGTGCGGCAGTTTGAGCGCGGGGCGACGGCAGAACTGATGCGACGGGGGTTTAGCCACTGCCAGAGGAGGTCGTCACCGTCAACGATGGCGCAAGTGGGATTCAACAATTCGTGGATTATCAGCCCCCAAGGCGGTGCGGATTCTTGACTTCTCTCATGCCTGGCTCGTGTCGCCTGTCAGTAAACTGATTTGGGGTGAGGGGGCGAAGCGTTCCGCAACTGGTTTTGGCCGCGTTCGCCAGCGGTTCCAGCAACGTACGCTGGCGCACCCTGGCTGATTTGTACCTCTTGCGTCCCAAAGCCACGTCAGACGAAGAAAGAAGCGCAATAGACCGCACCCTTTTCTGCACCGTCTCGTTTACCCCATTGATTACCCCATTTCGCTATCGTCACTATCCCATTGGTTCTGGCTCTGTCGATTGGGCATAAAGTCGTCGTCCAACGTCGCTTCAAACAAGCGGGCATGCGTTGGAAGCCTCTCATGTTGACCCGCTCCTGGCTCACTACGCGATGTCCTTTGTAATGACCGCTGGCCACAAACCTGGCCCGAGACGGTTACTTGGCGGCAACAACAGCGTTGGCACTTCAGACTGCCACTCAACTCCCTGGCAAAGATGTTTCCCCACCACTCAATTTATCCCTACTCGACCCATCCTTCGGCCTCTGCCCCTTCCTCGAACCAGACTTCTCGGCCTTATCGTCGCTCGAATAATCATCCATGGAAGCAGGTTTTGGCCTACCCGTTTTGCTTGGCGTTGGCATCCACAAGTGACGCACACC
>JADJUV010000045.1 GCA_016716885.1 Candidatus Trichofilum aggregatum
GATCTTCTTGCTCACTGGTCAAGAAAGTGACTCGTCAGATATTAATGCGGGTGAGCCTACCCAATTTTAGAGTGTCTGTTATGTCCACTGTAGATGTTTCCCCAACGACCGTTTCGACGATTGATCGTCAACGGTATAGTCGTATCATTCGTTTTTTTGCTGGTGTCATCTTACACCTTATCCTGTGGGATATCTTTTTGCGCCGGGTGGCTGGCCGATGGGTGACACGTTCGCGGCCGCGACGCTGGCGACAACTCTCACGCCAATTCCGGGTTCTAGCCCTGGAAATGGGCGGGGTGCTCATCAAACTGGGCCAATTCCTTAGCTCCCGCGTAGATGTTTTGCCCCCAGAAATCACCGAAGAGCTTCAGGGGTTACAGGATGAAGTAACCCCCGTGCCCGCCGAGGCCATTTCCGTGGTACTGATACAGGAGTAGGCTCGTTGGCGGAACGGTTTGCCGAGATAGAAAGTGAACCGCTCGCGGCCGCGTCCCTGGGTCAGACCTACCGCGCCCGCCTTTATGCTGAAGACCACACCCCCGGCGACCGGGTCGTCATCAAAGTTCAGCGCCCCAACATAGACGCCATCGTCCGCACTGACCTGGAAGCCTTACGCGTCGTCTCCCAATGGGCCATGCGCTACGGCCCCATCCGCCGCCGGGCCGATGTGCCTGCTCTGCTAGAAGAATTTGCCCGTACCCTCTGGGAAGAGTTGGATTACGAAGCCGAAGCCAACAACGCCGAACGGTTCCAACGGCTGTTCGCCGCTAACCCTGGCGTCTATATTCCTCGTTTCTACCGCGAACATTGCACCGGCAAAGTTCTGGTCATCGAAAATGTCGAGAACATCAAACTGACTGATCTGGCGGCCCTGGATGCGGCAGGCATTGACCGCAAAGAAGTGGCCGACCGCCTGCTCGATGTCTATTTCACCCAAATTTTCCGCGAAGGGTTCTTCCACGCCGATCCCCACCCTGGCAACCTGTTCATCAAACCCCTTACCGAACCCGATGAGGACAACAGCACCCCGTTCCAGATTGTTTTTATTGATTTTGGCATGGTGGGGCACGTCGAAGCGTTGATGGGCGAAAATCTGCGTAAGGTGCTGATCAGCGTCAGCCAGAAAGACGCCCGCGCCCTCACCGAAGCGTATCAGGATTTAGGCTTCTTCCTGCCTGACGCTGACCTGGATCGCATCACTCAGGCCCAGGCCAAACTGCTGGATCAGCTCTGGGGCCGAAACCTGCTGGATTTAGCCCAGCCCGACCCCGAGAAGTGGCTGAGTTTGGTCGTGAGTTTCGCGATTTGCTCTATGATTTTCCCATTCAGATTCCCCAGGATTTTATCTACCTGGGGCGGGCGATGGGTATCCTTTCGGGCATGGCTTTTTGTTAGACCCGACCATTAACCCGTGGCGGCAGGTGGAGAAGTTTGCCCAGGAGTTTATTAGCCAGCGGCAAACACAACAGTTGGGCTGGGAAGTGGTTCGTCATTGGTTGCAGTTGTTTATCTCACTGCCGCCGCAGGTGGAACGGGTGCTCTCAGCGGCGGAACGCGGCCGCTTGCAAGTGCAGTTTGCCCCCAACAAAGATTTGGAACGCCAATTGGACCGCATGGAGAAGAAAATTGGCTGGCTCAACTGGAGCATTCTCGGCGCGGCCGCGATGCTTTCGGGCACGTTGTTGTATCTGTTTCGGCGTAAGGAATGAGGAAGATGGAGCTAGAGATTGAGAGACTAGAGAGTCCCCTGATTTCAGGTCACTCATTCGTGCAATTCGTGGCTTCTTCCCGTAGCCTCATCAGACTACCGGTTCCCACTCCCAGGTGGCGGGTAGCGTAACCACCCCATCAATCTCCTTCGTGCCTCCGCCGATCACTTGCAAGGTGTAAGCCCGCTCGTGATGATCAAAAGCCTTTTTGATGAAGCTGTCATACACCGCCACGGTCACTTTGTATTGGGCGGGCAACAGTGGCAAACGCTCCACACAGTAGCGTAAAACCCCTTCCCCCTGTACCAATCCCATATTCAACCCGGCATGACGGATATTCGGGCCATTCACATGCACCCCATCCGACCGGAAAATTGCCAAACCAAAAACCGGGTCTTGCACCGGCTCATGTGCCCGGTAATGGATTTCGATCATCATGGGATCATTGGTCTTAAAACTGGTCGTTGGTTGACCCGCTTGATCCAAAATGGCCACCCGCGTCACCTCAATTTCCTGACTCCCCCACCGCTGAAATGTATCATCACCAATTGATTGCCATTGTTTGCCCGGTAAAGCGCGGCTATAGGTGTGCTCCAGATATTGGGCAATCACCTCATCCGCAGAACCAGACCCACGCATAATGCCATCTTCAATCCACACCACCCGCGAGCAAATGGTGCGGATGCTCTCCAGGTTGTGACTGACCATGATGACTGTCACCCCGTCTTGTATCATTTGATAAACACGCTGGGTGCATTTGTTCTGAAACGCCTGATCACCGACGGCTAATATCTCATCCACGATCAAAAGGTCGGGCTGAACATGAATGGCGACGCTGAAGCCCAGGCGCATGTACATACCGGAAGAATAATGTTTGACCGGCATGTGGATGTAGTCGTGCAATTCGGAAAAGTCTACGATGGCCTGGTAGGATTGCTCCATCTGCTGGCGGCTGAGGCCCAACAAGGAGCCGTTGAGGAAGATATTTTCCCGTCCGGTGAGGTCGGGGTGGAAACCTGCGCCTAACTCTAATAAAGCACTCACGCGGCCGCGGGCTTGCACCGTGCCACTCGTGGGTTTAATAATACGGGTGGCGAGTTTCAGGAGTGTGCTCTTGCCACTGCCATTACGGCCAATAATGCCCAGGCTTTCCCCTGGTTTTACGGCAAAGCTAATACCCCGTAAGGCCCATAACTCACCCTGGTTCGGGTTTGTTCTTTGGCGGCGTCCGGGAACCAGCCTATCAATCACCGTTTCCAGGATCGTTCCTGGCTGTTCGGTGGCAAAGGTAAACCGTTTGCTTACCTGGTCAAATGTCAAAATCGCTTGTTCACTCATAAGATTCCTCTAACCAACGGAAGATTCTAGCACCGTCCCTCGGCAAGACCAATCAGTCTCCAGTCCCCAGCACGGCTTTTCCAAAGTCCGATTTTTTAGCACTGTGCCATCGTGTCGGGTATTTTCCCACCCCTAACCCGCCCCAGGGGCGGAGAACTTTCTAAGTGCCGGTTTTCGAGGCCGCGCCGGAAACCGGCACCTGTATTCCCCTTCCGGCGGGAGGGGGGGGGTAGGGGATGGGCTTCCGACTAAATCTGCTCAGGAGTTGTGTAAAGCTGTAATTGTTGACTTTGGAAAAGCCCTACAGTCCCCAGCAAGGCAATTCCATACGCGTTTTCCTCATCCCCAGAGGCGAGGAATTTTTCAAAGTGGCTTTCCCCCATCCCATTCGTGCGAATTCGTGAAATTCGTGGCAAAAATCTCTTTGGTTGTGGCTTGTACAGGTTAGGCACTTACGAGTTAACTTCTCGTACAGTTGGCAAGAAGTTTAACCGCAGATTTTGGGAATGAACGCATATTCTTTAATCAGCGAAAATCGGCGTTAATCGGCGGATAAATTTTCTGGTTTATTCAGGTTAGGGAGTATGCTTCAGGGTGCTCGCTAGATAAGCAAGGCCATAAGGCTAATTGCGCCTCGCCTCTGGCTCTTTTATAATCCACCTATCTGGAGGTTGGTAAATAGATGACGACAGAGAGTGAATTAGTAAACGGGCCAGCAAGGCCAGACGGCGTGGATGTAAAGCAACCCATAACGCCTGTCTATCTGCGGCCGCATCGCCCCCTTGCTTCCCCCTACCCCCCCACCTGGCCCCCACCCTGAAGAGCCATCACCCGCCAGTTGGCGGCAGCCTACTTCAGAGGTCATTCGCGAAATCGTCGAGACCCTACTCCTGACCCTGCTCATTTTTTGGCTGGTCAACGCCGTTATTGGGCGCAATCGCATTGAAGGCCCCAGTATGCAACCCAACTTTTGGACCGGGGAATATCTCATTAGCAGTAAAACGAGCTACTACCTGGACGATCCCCAACGAGGCGATGTCATCGTTTTTCGTCACCCCAACAACTCTGGCACCAACCTGATCAAACGGGTCATTGGCTTGCCAGGTGATACGGTGATGGTGCGAGATCAAAAAGTTTACGTCAATGGTGAGGCGTTGGATGAGCCTTACATTAATTCACCTCCCGCTTATAGCGGCGAATGGGTGGTGCCAGAAGGTAACTATTTTGTCCTGGGCGACAATCGTAATAACTCTAGCGACTCCCATAATTGGAACTTTGTGCCCCGTGAAAACATCATCGGTAAAGCCTTGGCGGTGCTCTGGCCCCCAGACAAATGGGGTTATGTTGATCATTACCGTTACCATTCGGTCGCCTTGGGGGTTTTGCCTGAGACTGTGAGCTTACCGTGAGGGGGAGATTGAGAGACTGAGAGACTGTTTAGGCTCCAGTCTCTCATCAGTCCCAGTTCCGCAAGCTACTTAATTATTTGATCCTACCTGCTGGCTGGAAATTATGAGCCAATCACCTGCTGACATTGCCGCCTTGGTACGAGAAGTTGTTACCCGAACATTGGGCCAACAATCGCCCGCGGCCGCAACGCGCCCCATCCTGGATGCCGACCAGGTGCAAAGTTGGCCCACCGGCTCACAACAGAACATCGCCCCCGGAACCCTCATCACCCCATTGGCCCGGCAGGTCGCTCTGGAGCGGCGCATTCGGTTACATGAGGGAAATGAACCAGTCGCGGCCGCGGCAACCGGTCAAAAAACCGTCGCTCTAGCCGCCGATCATGGGGGGTACGCCCTGAAAGAGCAGTTGAAGGGTTTTATCCAAAAAGAGGGGTATGCCGTATTGGATTGTGGAACCCATAACACCGAGGCCGTGGATTACCCGGATATGGCGTACGCGGCCGCGCAACATGTCGCCAACGGCAAAGCCTGGCGGGCCATCATCATAGATGGCGCCGGCATTGGTAGCTGTATGGTCGCTAACAAGGTACCAGGGGTACGGGCGGCGATGTGTTACGACCAGGCTACCGCCAGCAACAGCCGCGAACATAATAACGCCAATGTGCTCACGCTGGGGGCGGGGCTGATTGGCTCCAGCCTGGCCCAACAAATCGTACAAACCTTCCTCAGCACCGACTTTGCCGGTGGTCGCCACACCCGCCGCGTAGACAAAATAGACGCTATTGCCCGTCGTTTTCAAAAATAAATCACCTTTAGCGATAACCCCGATACCAGCCATCAAGCATCAACTCTCAGCATTGTCTAAATCATTAGGCCTTATCGGAATTAACATGATGTCACGCTAAGGCGCAAAGGACGCAAAGATTTTCTCTTGGCGACTTGGCGTCCTTTGCGTGAGATTTCTTATTGCTGATGAACTCTATTCTCTATTCTTTAAGCTAATCATCACTGTATCTGTGTATACCCATCAATCGTAGGGTTGCCGACCTGACAGGTTTTGCCAACCTATCAGGTCTCCCACAAAACGTGGCTATACCCCTGTGTCCTTACTTTCTGTATACTCTTAGCAAGATGTGTATAATTGCACCAAAGAGATAGCCACTTACAATCAGTTTCTATCTCTAACAATCAATACACCAATAAACCCATTCTCACCCTATGTCTTACGCTTCTTATGACCAAACCACCGTTGAGCGTGTTATCGAGGAAGTCACCCGCGAGGTGCTTCTGCGGCTCAACCAATCTGTCAAAACCCCGGAGCCGGGTGGCTGTAATTGCACCGATGGTTCCTGTGTACAGAACTGTGCCGGGCGAGTAGAGCGGGTCGTACTGGCAGGAGCCGCCAGAGTCACAGCGCCATTAGGCGTGCGGCCGCAAAACCAAAACGTTGCTTCCCTCATTGATCACACCCTGCTCAAACCCGAAGCCACCCAGGATCAAATCGCCCAACTCTGTTACGAAGCCCGCACCCATCACTTTGCTTCCGTGTGCATAAACCCGGCTCATGTCAAACTGGCCGCCCAACTGCTCAAGGATTCCCATGTGCCCGTTTGTACCGTCGTCGGTTTCCCTTTGGGAGCCACACCAGCCACGGTCAAAGCATTTGAAACCCAACAGGCCATTCGTGATGGGGCCAGCGAAATTGATATGGTCATCAACATCGGTGCCCTCAAATCACACGATTACCACACCGTTTACGAAGACATCGCCACCGTGACACGCACCGCCCATGCTGGCAACGCCCTGCTCAAAGTGATTATCGAAACGGCATTGCTGACGGATGAAGAAAAGGTCATCGCCTGCCAGTTATCAAAATCGGCCGGGGCTGATTTTGTCAAAACATCAACTGGCTTTGGCCCCGGTGGGGCTACCGTAGATGATGTTGCCTTGATGCGGCGGGTAGTGGGGCCAGACCTGGGGGTAAAAGCCTCCGGTGGGGTACGCAATTTTGCCGATGCCCAGGCCATGATCGCCGCGGGGGCGACTCGTTTAGGAGCCAGCGCTGGGGTGAGAATTATCAAAGAGGCGCACACATGAATGTATGCCCAAACTGCTCCGTTGGCCGTTTGCACGAGGCCCAGGTTTCTTACCTGGCCGATATTGATAATTATCAGGTGATGATCCCGTATGTACCGGCGATTGTTTGTGATGTCTGCGGCCGCATCGAATACGACCTTGACTATATGCACCTGCTGGACAACCTGACCAGCCAACCCATCATCACCCCACCCAAGTCATTTCCGGTGGTGCGTCGTCCTTATCAACGCCCCGCCGCCAATCCGCAACAACCCTAGAGCCTATCAGCCAGTCAGTGTTCTGATTGCTGACAAGCTGAAAGCTGACGAGCGAATTATGAACGTCGAACTTCGTAGCTACGTTTTTTTAGATAGTTTACAACCGCAACATGCCGCCTTCCTGGGAACCGTAGCCCGGGGCTTCTTGCCCTTACCCGGTGACGCCTCGCTCTGGATCGAGATTTCCCCTGGCATTGAGATCAACCGCATCACCGATGTGGCCCTCAAAGCCACCAATGTCAAACCAGGGATGCAAATTGTGGAGCGGCTCTATGGCCTGTTGGAAGTGCATTCATCCAGCCAGGCCGAAACCCGTGCCGCCGGCGCCGCTATTTTGGCGGCCCTGGACCTCAAGGAAGAAGATCGGCTTAAACCCCGCGTCATCTCCAGCCAGATCATCCGCAACATTGATCCGCACCAGACCCAGTTGATTAACCGGATGCGCCACGGTCACATGATTCTGGCCGGGCAAACGCTGTACGTCATGGAAGTGCAACCAGCCGCTTATGCCGCCCTGGCCGCCAACGAAGCCGAAAAAGCGGCCGCACTCAACATTCTCGAAGTGCAGGCGTATGGCAGTTTTGGTCGGGTCTATCTGGGCGGCGACGAACGAGACATTATGGCCGGGTATCAGGCGGCCATTGACGCCATTGAAAGCATCGGCGGCCGCGTGCCGGAAAGCGGCCGCAATGAATGATTAAAAGCCATTTAGCATTTCAGCCAGTCAGCATTTCAGCTTTTGGCTGACCGGCTGACTAGCTTCCTAGCTGACAAGCTACTTCCGCAGGAGGAAATTATGACAGATGCCTTAGGTATGATCGAAACTCGTGGGTTTGCCGCCATGGTAGAAGCATCCGATGCGATGGTCAAAGCGGCCAAAGTTGAACTTATCGGCTACGAGAAAATTGGTGGGGGGTATGTCACCGCCATCGTGCGGGGTGATGTCGCCGCCGTGAAAGCCGCTCTGGAAGCCGGGGCACGGGGCGCGGAAAAAGTGGGTGAAGTTGTTTCCATCCATGTCATTCCGCGGCCGCATGCCAATGTGGATCAGGCTTACCCCTTGGTCGCCAAAAGCGGTGAGTACAACGTGAAGAGTGAAAAACCTCGCGCCAAGTCAGTACACCAGTGGTTGTACTGTAGACTGGTAAGTCTTGATCACGAATAACTGGTAACTAACTATGTTTCTCGGCCAAGTCATCGGCACACTCGTTGCCACCCAAAAAGAAGAGAGCCTGAACGGGCTGAAATTCCTGGTTGTGCGCCGCCTGACGGTAGAAAACGAGGCCACCAGCGGCTACGTCGTGGCCGTGGATGCCGTGGGCGCTGGGGTGGGTGAAGTAGTCATGGTCGCCAGCGGTAGCTCCGCCCGCCAGACCCGCGTCACCGACAAACGCCCCTGCGATGCCGTCATTATGGCCATTGTAGACACCTGGGAAGTAGCTGGGGTGGAGAAATATCGAAAAGATTGACGATTTTGCTTCAATCGTCAATCTAAAATCGTAAATCCCCTATGGACGATCAACAAATCCAGACCATCATCAACCGGGTTATGCGGGAGATTGGGCAGGGAACGCCGCCAACGGTCGCGGCCGCGCCCCTACCCTCTCGTTCTGTGCCTCTGCCGGAACCCCTGGCGGGGCAACTCGGTTTGTTTGATACCCTGGATGAAGCGGTTGCGGCCGCGACCCAGGCCTTCCGCCATCTGCAACAACTCCCTCTGGCCATTCGTCAGGATATGGTCGCCCAAATGCGCCAGGCCGGGCGGGAAAACGCCGCTGTCCTGGCCGAGATGGCCCACAGCGAAACCGGCATGGGGCGCGTAGAAGATAAAATTGTCAAAAACATCCTCAACGCCACCAAAACCCAGGGGCCCGAAAGCCTCACCACCCAGGCCTGGAGCGGCGACGACGGCCTCACCATTGTCGAATACGCCCCTTACGGCATCATTGGGGCGCTGACTCCCAGCACCAACCCCACCAGCACCGTTATCTGCAACGCCATTGCTATGGTTTCCGCCGGGAACGCCGTGGTGTTTAATGCCCACCCCAGCGCCAAAGGCTGTTCCGGGCGCACCGTGCAACTGCTTAACCAGGCCATCCAGCGGGCCGGGGGGCCAGCCAATTTGCTCACCGCTGTCCGTGAACCTACCCTGGAATCGGCCACCGCCTTGATGCACCATAAAGGCATCCGTCTGCTGACCGTTACGGGTGGCACACCCGTCGTGCGGGCGGCCATGCAAAGTGGCAAACGAGCCATCTGCGCCGGGCCAGGCAACCCCCCGGTTGTGGTGGATGAAACGGCTGACATTGCCCAGGCCGGTCGGGATATTGTCATTGGTGGTTCGTTTGACAACAACATTGTTTGCACCACCGAAAAGGAAACCTTCGCCGTGGACAGCATCACCGATGAACTGATCAAGGTGATGACCCACAACGGCGCGGTAAAACTGAACTCCTGGCAGTTTGAGCGGCTGTGGAAAGCGGTCACGGTGAAGGATCGTGGCCCCGGCAAACCAGCGGACATGGATAAGGCGTTTATTGGCAAGAACGCGGCCGCGTTGCTCAAAATAATCGGCATTTCCGCCGGGCCAGAAGTGCGCCAGATCGTGGCTGAGGTAGACCGCCAACATCCATCCGTCTGGTCGGAGCAGATGATGCCCATCATGCCCGTGGTGCGCGTGGCCCATGCCAATGAAGGCATTGACCTGGCCGTCGCCGCCGAACATGGTTTCCGCCACACCGCCATCATGCACTCCAAAAACCTGGATAATCTAAGCCGGATGGCCCGCGAGATGGATTGTAGTATCTTTGTCAAGAACGGGCCGTGCCTGGCTGGTGTCGGTTATGGGGGCGAAGGCCATTGCTCCTTCACCATTGCCAGCCCCACCGGTGAAGGGCTGACTGGCCCTATCAGTTTCAGCCGTTTGCGTCGCTGTACGTTGGTTGATTCATTCCGTATCGTTTAACTGAGGGTTCGTAAAAATACACCTTCCTGGTTTAGACCTGACAGGTCTTGATCAAATATTATCCATTTACCAGACTATGACTCTGAGCCAATTTGGTCGCAACCTCGTGAATATGGATATTTTCACCGATGCCTACCGGGTAACAGGACGGGCAGCGGTGGGTGCAGGCGGCATTCATGCGGAACTAAGCAACCCCAACTCCAATTTTCTTGATCTGCATGATGCGTATATTTCCCGCATTCATGAACCAGGCAGTATCATTGCCAGTTACAATCTGGCCGCTTTTCGCAAAGACAATATTAACTTTATCGTGTTAACGGATCGGCGTGATGGGGTTCCTGTGGGCACCCAACATGGACGTTCTATTTTTACACGCGGCCGCCCCGTGCCTGCCTATGTCACCGTGCCTTCCTTTGAAATCAGGGGCGAACTTATCTACGAAGGCAAGGCCTCGCCCAATGCCATTTTGACCCAGGCGTTGGGTAAATTTTTGCTCATTTTTAGTGCGACGGCCTCGGCCTCTTTACACCCAGAGATTAGTTATAGTGGTGATCTTATTTTGATTCACAAAGAGCGGGTGGGTATATTGTGTCTGGAGAAACCCCGCTGATGAAGTATGGTGCGCAGAATGACGCATCAAAGATGTCACACAATGGTTGAGCCTGGTAGTAACCATAGGCGCAGACAATTTTGGGAGGCTGACATTGGCGAACATCTTTGTTATTGATGATGATGCCCAGTTATTACAAATGGTGGGGCTGATGCTGAAGCGGGGTGGTCATACCGCCACGCTCATCAATAACCCGTTTGAAGGGTTAGAAAAGCTCAAAGAGGGTAAACCAGATTTGCTCATTCTGGATGTGATGATGCCAGGTATGAGTGGGCATGATTTTGCGCGTCATGTGCGCGACAAAGAAGAGCTGGCTTACCTGCCCATTTTGATTTTGACGGCTCGTGCTCAAGATGTGGATCGCGTGACGGCGTTAAAAAGCGGTGCCGATGATTACATGAGTAAGCCGGTAACATCCCATGAGTTGATGGAGCGGATTGATCGCCTGCTTTCCAGTAAACAGCCTGTCGTAAAACCGGGCCGCGAGGGCATTATTTTAAGCGTCTTTTCGATGCGGGGTGGTGTAGGGCGCACGACATTGGCGGTAAATCTGGCGACGGCCTTACGCCGTCTGACGCGTGAGGAAGTTTGTTTGGTGGATTTTTCCCCTTCGGGGGGGCAGGCGGCTATGCATTTGCGCATTCAGCCGAAGGTGAGCTGGGAAGAGCTTGCGGCCGCGGAACGGCTAGACCCGGCCATGCTCAAGGATTTTCTGCTATTGCACCAATCAGGACTCCGTTTATTGGCCGCGCCCATGTTGCCCCAATTAGCCACCAAACCATCCGGTGAATTTGCCAACACCATCTTAAAAATGTTGCGTGAACGGGTCGCTTTCACCGTTATAGACCTGCCACCCATGATTAATCCCGCCGTGCGGGCCAGTCTCCTCGCTTCCGACATCGTGTTTCACATTGTCACCCCGGAAGTGGTGTCAGTGCAGGTTGAGGTCCAGGCCACCCGGGCACTTATTCGTTTTGGTCTCAATCTACAGCAAAAGATTCATGTTTTGAACCAGATCACCCCGGAAATTCAACTGCCCGCTTCAGCCGTGGAAAAAGGGTTGGGAACCCGGCTACCCTTCCAATTTGGCTTCGACGAACACCAATCACGGGCGTTGGCTCAGGGTGTCCCGCTGGCGATTACCACCACCCAATCACCCATCCCCACCGTTTCCTTAAACATGGCCGAAGCCATCTGGCAGAAAATTGTGAAAAACTAATTGGCTATTAGTACGTTGAGTCAACGAGTCGGGTGGCAGGGGGTTCAATCGCAATATAAAATCGTCTCCAAGTCTCTGCCCCTTTGGTCGCTTGTTCAGGTTAGAGTGATGCCTTCATCAGTCTAAAATCGCAAATCGTAAATTCTTATGCTGGAACCGGCACTGGCGCTCCTCGAATTTGATAGTATTGCTCTGGGTATTCAAGCGGGGGATGCCATGGTGAAACGCGCCCCGGTGAGCCGTATTCAGAGTGGGACAGTCCATCCGGGGCGGTATCTGGTATTGGTAGCCGGGGATGTGGCTTCGGTGGAAGAGGCGTTGAAGGCAGGGCAAGCTCTGGCACAGCAGGAATTACGGGATTTCGTCTTTTTGCCGCAGATTCACCCGGATGTGGTCAGCGCGTTGGGTGGGGAGCGGCCCGGACGGCCTGGTGATGCGGTGGGGATTGTAGAAACAAGCACGGTCGCGGCCGCGATCCGGGCCGCTGATGCCGGGGTGAAAGGGGCCGACGTGGGGTTGTGGCAGTTGCGCCTGGCCGATGGGCTGGGAGGCAAGGGCCTCGTCTTGTTTACCGGACTGGTGGCAGATGTAGAAGCGGCGGTGGAGATCGGTTGCGGCCGCGTGTCCGACCACCTCATCCGCTCCGTCATCATCGCCCAACTCCACGAAGAAATGCAGGTTAATCTAAGACTTAGCGGCCGCTTCGGCGAAACCTCTAACTGGCAAATTTTCTAACCAACTAGAAACTCAGAACTCGAAACTAGAAACTCCATCATGCAACTAGCCAAAGTCATCGGCACAGTCGTGGCCTCACAAAAATATGAAGGGTTAACCGGAATCAAATTCCTGGTGGTTCAACCTTTGAGCAAGCAGCAAGAACCAGACGGGGAGCCGGTGGTCGCTGCGGATGCCACGGCTCAAGCGGGGCCGGGTGAACTGGTCTTCATCGTGGGCAGCCGGGAAGCGGCTCAGGCTATGCCTATTAAATTTGTGCCGATAGACCATGCGATTGTCGGTATTGTGGATGCGGTGGACACCGCCCAAATAGAGGGATAAACCATGTACATTGGCCTGGTTTCCGGCACCGTGGTAGCTACGATAAAAGATGAAGCCTTTCGCGGCCGCAAACTGCTCCTGGTAGATCGCCTCGGTTTAGACAACCAGCCCACCGGCGAATATGACATCTGCGTGGATACGGTGCAGGCGGGAACAGGGGATCGCGTGTTGGTGTTAGACGAAGGCAATGGCGCCCGCCAGGTGCTTCGTCTGGCCGAAGCCCCGATTCGCGCCGTGATTGTCGGCATTGTGGATGACGTGTCTCGGGAGCAAGAATGAGTAGATTGCTTCAATCTTGAACAGTGGACCAATCTGAAAAAACCCTTCCCCAAGGCGGGGGGCTCGACTAGCCAAGGGTGTTAAAGCGTCGAGGACTAAGATTTCCAGTCTCCAGTCTCCTTAGTCCCTTTACCGCTGGTGCCACACCTTATCGACCATTTCCACAAACGCCTGCTCCAACAAACTCAAGGTTCGGCCAGGGCGTGTAATCAACACAGAATCCCAACCATAAACTAAATCAGGACTGACCACCTCTGCCAGGCCAGAAACTGCCGCCAGACGACGGGGCATGAAGGTGATGGTATCCGGTTGGCGCACCATGGGCAGCGCGGCCGCGAGCGGAACCCGCAACACAGGCCCAGGGTCGGGAACCATCTGGCGCAAACTTTCCACGTGCACATCAAACGCTTTCCCCCAATGGATTAACACTAGCCGGTATTGCCACAATTGCCCCAAGGAAATATTGTGCTTGTTAGCCAGCGGATGCTCCGGGGCCACGGCCACGATCATTTCATCATGCAACCGCAAAAGCACCTGGCTTTGGGCCAGCAAGTTGGGAAACGCGGCCGCTAAACCCAAATTTAGCACCCCATCTTTGAGCTGATTCAGAACAAAATCGGTGTGCCCCGCTTCAATGTACAAATCGGCCAACGGATAACGTGCATTAAAATCCATCACAATATCTGGCAAAAGGTATGTGGAAAGGGAAAAGGTGGAACCAACGGTGACGCGGCCCACCACACCTTGCCGAACCAACTGTAATGCCTCTTGCCCTGCTTCCAAGATATTGATAGCTCGCTCCACATAGGGCAAAAACGTCTCTCCCATTAACGTCAAACGCACCGGGCGTCTTTCCCGTTGGAATAAACCACCGCCTAACAATTTCTCCAGATTGTGGATACGGGTACTCAGTGAGGGTTGAGTCAGGTTCATTGCTTCCGCGGCCGCGGTAAAACTCCCCTCACGGGCAACCGCCACAAACGCTTGTAATTGATCGAGTTCCATTTTCACTCCTGAGAAAATAAGTGGCGAGTGTGCGAGTTCCTACGAAAATAACGAACCGCAGAGACGCAGAGAACGCAGAGAAAAGAAAAATCTGTGTCCATCTGTGTCATCTGTGGATAAATTTCCCTCTGCTTTTCTTCTTCCAGGCTACCCTTATTACAGTACTATCCTGCGACTTTGTGCCTATGACATATATCACATTATAGTCAACTTCAATAATAAGCATAGTCACTATCACCTTGATTGATAACTATGCCTGTGTTATTTTTGGTTTGCCCTTACAAGATTAAACACCCCGTCATCTTAGGGATGAAAAGATAGGTCTCCTCATTTGTCCCGCGCCTAAATCTATCATCCTGAGGCTAAAATCATGACCAGGCACATTCTCTACTTCGATGAACATCTCTTCAATCAGTTACTTGTCAAGCGGATATTGCAGAAAGACGGTCACGAGACCCGTTGTGCCAATGACCGGGAATGTGGTTGGCAGTTAGCCCTGTCCAGTCAACCCGATCTGATTTTGCTCGATATGAACCTGGAATGCGAAAGAGGGGGGATTCACCTAACACGAGCCTTACGCCAGGTTTCCACGTTACAGACCTGCCCCATTATTTTATTGACGCAGGCAGGCCACTCTGAAACAGAGATTGAAGCCTTAGCTGCTGGAGCCAATGGTTTTCTCTACAAACCGGCTGGTATTCGGGAAATACAGACCGCATTACGGGCCATTTTGGATCGGCCAGAACCCAAGCCAGTGCGCCGCCCCGTGTCGGTTCCGGTGTATGCCCCTCAACCGATGGTCGCCTGATCTGTTCACCAGCCGTTCCTTTTTCTCCAATCGTTTCAAGACCTGGTGAGCATGGTTGCTTTCCAGGTCTTGTTTTTTTGTTACCCCTCACCTGTTCCCCTTCCCCAATCGGAGTACCCATGAGTTTCCTCACCCACCTGCAATGTTCGTTGTGCCATGTTATCTATGAGGCGGACCAGTTAATTCGGGTATGCCCGGCTTGTGAACACCCTTTGTTAGCCTGTTACGATTTGGCACACGCGGCCGCGACGCTAGACCGTGATGAAATGCGCCATCGCCCCAATGACATGTGGCGCTACCATGAAATGTTGCCCGTGCGGGATCCCCAATACCGCATTAGTCTGGGTGAAGGGGGCACACCCATCCTCAAACTCAACAATCTCGGCCATTTGCTGGGGCTGAATCAGCTTTACCTGAAAGACGAGGGCCAAAATCCTACCGGCAGTTTCAAAGCTCTGGGGCTGGCAATGGCCGTAAGCCGTGCCCTTGAATTGGGCGCACGTGAATTTGTGATTCCCACAGCCGGTAATGCGGGTGGGGCTTTAGCCGTTTATTGTGCCCGCGCCGGGGTCTGCGCCCATGTGTACATGCCCCAGGATGCCCCGCTGATCAATATTTTGGAAGTGCAAATGACGGGAGCCGATTTGCATCTGGTAAATGGGCTGATCAATGATGCCGGGCGAGAAGCGGCCGCGGCCGCGAAAGCGGGTGGTTGGTTCGATGTATCCACACTCAAAGAGCCGTACCGGGTTGAAGGTAAAAAGGTGATGGGGTACGAGCTGGCGGCTGCGTTCAATTGGGAACTGCCCGATGTCATTATTTACCCCACGGGCGGCGGCACCGGGCTGATTGGCATGTGGAAAGCGTTTGCTGAGATGGAAGCCCTGGGTTGGATTGGCCCCAAGCGGCCGCGTATGGTAGCCGCCCAGGCTAGTGGCTGCGCCCCGGTGGTCAAAGCGTTTCACGATGGGGCTGAAGCCACTGAACCCTGGCCCAACGCGGCTACTATCGCTGGTGGCTTGCGGGTTCCCGTGACCATTGGCGGCCGCCTCATGCTGACGGCCCTGCGGGAAAGCCAGGGAACCGGCGTCGCTGTCCCCGATCATCGCATTCAGGCGGCCATGAGCCTACTGGCCCAACGTGAAGGCATTTTTGTCTCCCTGGAAGCGGCCGCGACCGTCGCCGCCCTGGAAGACCTCATCAGCCAGGGCTGGGTCCACCCCGACGAACGTATTCTCATTTTTAATACCGGCAGTGGCTTGAAACATCGTCTCATGCTGACGTGAGGGGGAAGAGGGGCGGGTTGCAGGTTGCAGGTTGCAGGTTGCAGGTTGCAGGTTGCAGGTTGCAGGTTGCAGGTAACGATTTTACTTTGCCACTCTGCCACTCGCCACCTTGCCCCTCCGCCAAAAACCTCTCTAAAGTGATATTGGCGATTTGCCCGTTTGGACTTACGATTGAGTCAAATCAACGGTTCAAGCGAAAAGACGATAGGGGGTATATATGTTCAACTTTACGGATCAGGTGGTGGTGGTGACGGGGGCAGCGGGCAATTTGGGCGAGGCTGTCGCGGTGGCTTTTGATGCAGCGGGGGCCAACCTGGTGTTGGCGGATATGAATTATGACCGGTTGGAGCAAATGTATGGAGCGATGGCGGAAAAGGGAACGGCTTTGTTAGCGACGGTTAACTTGTTGGACGCGGCCGCGGTAGACGCCCTTTTCACTGATGCCCTGGACCAATTTGGCCGGGTAGACACCCTCGTCAACATCGCCGGGGGGTTTAGCATGGGGCCACGGCTGCACGAAACCCCACCCGAAACCTTTACCTTCATGTTCGACCTCAACGCCAAAACCGTCTACCACACCTGTCGTTCGGCGGTACCCCACATGCTGGCCCAGAAACAGGGCAAAATTATCAACATCGCCGCCCGCGCCGGTCTGGAAGGTAAAGCCAAAATGGCCGCTTATACCGCTTCTAAAAGCGCTGTCATCCGTCTCACCGAAGCCATGGCTGATGAACTGAAGGGTGAAGGTATTAACGTCAACTGCATCCTGCCCGGAACCATTGATACCCCACGCAACCGGAAAGATATGCCTGAGGCCGATTTTAACCGTTGGGTTCCCGCGGCCGCGTTAGCCGATGTCATCCTCTTCCTGGCCTCAGACGCCAGCCGCGCCATCCACGGCGCAGCCCTGCCCGTCTACGGCCTCAGCTAGGCATTCTTTGTGTCCCTTGCGTGGGCTATTTCAGATGGCTCACAGGTTATACAACAGAGGGTTTTACCAAGACCCTAAAGGTTTCTAAAAACCTTTAGGGTCTTTTTGCGTCTCAAGACGAGATTGGCTCCGGCGTGGGCGTTTCCGTGGGTGGTTCTACTTCGGGGGTGGATGTATTCGTGGGGAAAACGACCGTAGCCGGAACAGGGGGTGTTTCGGTGGCGGTGGGGATGGGCGTAAACACCGTGGTCTCCGTAGCCGTGGGTGTGAGTGAGGCCGGGAGCGTCGGTGTTGGTGTAGGCGACACTGTCGGGGTTTCGGTGGGGGTTGTCGTAGGTGTAGGCGTTTCCGTAGGCTGTAATAGCGTCAGTAGCACCCGTGATTCCAGGGCAACCCGATCTTCTTCCGGCGTATACGGATTATCCGGCCCATAGATAAGCAGGCGAATGGTAATCGGTCCACCATTAAGTGTGCTGGTATCCCAGGTTGCCAGCAATCCATCCTCAACCGCTATGGCTTGCAAGCCTAACAGTTCACCCCATCCGCCCGGATCATGGCTCAGGCCATACTCCAGGCGATAACCGACGTAGTTTGGCCCTTTGGCCGTACCACGAATATCAAAGGTGCCATTCACTTCACTATCCGCCACCGGGAAGGTGATCTCCACGACAGGACGGGGCGTTTCCGGGGTGCAGGATTCGGTGGGGGGCAAGCGTAGAGGCAAGGCGATATTGCGTGCCCCCGCCCAGGCCTGACCCTCGGCTGTACCTTGAATCCAATTGAGGGCGTTGCTCTGCTCCCGCTCCATCACATCGTCACGGGCAATAGCGATAGGGCTGAAAAAGCTGGCCTCAAATATGGCTTCGCGGCAGTTATCATTGGCTCGCAGATTGGTCCATAGATCAACCGGGACGTTTTGCAAAAAATCCTGATCGGCTGACAGGGGCGGCTGGTCACCAACGAACAATTCACTCACCCGATTGGTACAACTGGCCCCAGGTTGCGTGCCAGAGTCAGCACAGATGCCCATTTCGATGACACCCGGCGGCCGCACAAATTGCAAGGGCTGTTTATCGCTATGGTAGGCCGTCATGAACTCATTCCAGATGGGGGCGGCGCTATTGCCACCGGAAACGCCTTGGGCCAGCGGTTCAGGAATGGTGTTGCCTACCCAGACGGCCGTAACGACATGGGGGGTGTAACCAATGGTCCAGCTATCACGCACATCAAAGGCCGTAGAGCCAGAGGTACCTGTTTTCGCGGCCGCGACGTGGCCCGGTAACACCAGCCAGTTATTCAAGCCAAAACTCGGTTGCCGGGCAGCATTATCGGAGAGGATATGAGTTAACAAATAAGCATGTTCGGGACGCATTACCTGAGCCGCGGCCGCGTCCGGGGCGGTGCGCTCAAACAAGATTTCACCACTCCGGTTTTCAATCCGCTGAATGGCATACGGATCAGGCTGATTACCCAGGTTGGCAATGGTAGCAAACGAGGTTGCCATATCCAGAGCACTCACTTCTACCCCACCCAGAGCCATCGCCAGCCCGACATTGCGTGGCTGGCCTGATTCCTCACAACCGGGATCAGAAAGTGTTTCCAGCCCATAAACCCGTGCTCGTTCGATAAAGGCACACACACCCACATATTCCAGGGCTTTGACGGCGGGGATGTTATAGGAGTTACCCAGCGCATAACGCAAACGAATCGGGCCGTGGAACCGGTCATCGTAGTTTTTGGGCACATAAGGGGCGTTGGCCCCATCAGGAAAGCTGGTGGGCACATCCCAGAAAAGGGTGGCGGGGGTCATGCCTTCCTCAAACGCGGCCGCGTAGACCAATGGTTTTATCGTCGAACCCGTCTGGCGCGGTTGCAGGGCCATATTCACCTGTCCGCTAATCGCCTCGTCATTAAAGTCCACACTGCCCACCAGAGCCAAAATTTCGCCACTGTCTGGCCTGATAGCCACCAAAGCGGCATTGTTTGCCCCAATGCTGTTGATGGCCTCTTGCCGGTTCGCCAGCGTCTGTTCAGCCAATTGTTGGGCCGATGGGTCAACGGTGGTGTAAATGCGTAAACCACCCCGGTAAATATTTTGCGCCCCCAGCAGACGCTCGGATTCGGTAAGGACGTAAAACGTGAAATGGGGATACCGAATGGTCACTTCTGGCGGTGTCATCTGATAACGCACATAGTTAGCCGATTCATTAAGCGCGGCCTGCCCTTCTTCGGCCGTGATGTAATCTTCCTGACGCATGAGGAAGAGAACTTCGCTCTGCCGCCCCAGGGCCAGTTCTGGAGCCGTGATGGGGTCCCAGGCGGCGGGAGCCTGCGGCAACCCGGCCAGGAGTGAGGCTTCGGCCAGGGTTAAATCACGAGCCGATTTGTGGTAATACGTTTGCGCGGCCGCTTCAATGCCATACGCCCAGTTGCCATAATAAATCTCGTTCAGGTATAGCTCCAGGATTTCATTCTTCTCGTACCGGCGGTAAATTTCGGCCGAGAGAATAATTTCCCGCACTTTGCGGTTAAAGGTACGCTGGGTGCGCTCCTCTTCATCCAAAACAATGGCCCGCACCAGTTGTTGGGTAATGGTGCTGGCCCCAGAGACAAACTCCCCTTCTCGGGCCGCCTGGTAGACGGCCCGGGCAATGCCAATCGGATCAAAACCAGGGTTGGTGTAAAACCGGGAATCCTCGGTGGCGATGGTGGCAGAGATGAGGTAGGGGCTGATCTGACTCAACGGCACGTAGGTGCGGTTGCCCGCACTGGGATCGGCCAGGGAGTAGAGCAGGTTGCCGTTGCGGTCATAAATTTGGGCCGTTTCAAACTGGCTGGCCTGGGCGCGCAAATCGGCCAGCTCGGGCAGATCGTTGGCGATGCTGGCATAGGCCAGGATAACCCCCATGCTGAGCAAGGCAAACCCAATCACACTCAGGACGATGCCCCAGAGAAACAAGCGTTTGAAAGTCTGTCCCCAATTGCGGGGTGGTTTGGGCTTGGGGGGGCGACGGCGAGCCGGAGCGGCTTCGGGCGGCGGCACATAGACAGTGGGGCGCTCTGCGGGGGTGTCACGCACGGGTTGCCGGGTTGGCTGAACAGCCGGGCGCATAGCCGGCGGCGGCACCGGGTCCCGTTTGATGACCTGGGTGGCGGGGTAACGGGGATCAGGCGTAGGGGTTGGGGGTTGCGGCCGCGGTTGCGCCCTGTCCGGTGTAGGTTGTCGGTGGGCGGGAGGCGTGGGCGGATCTAACCTGGTTTGTCCCGGGAAGGCCACCCTCGGCTGAACTTTCGTAGCCCCTATATCTTGTGCCGGTGGGGGCGGTGATTGGGGCGATTCGCGGCGCGGGGATGGTATGAAGGGAGCAGGCGTTGAAGCGGGTGTGCCCCCCGTGGCTGGCCCGGTGCTGGTAGGGGCATCCCCGTCAACATCTTCAGGGGGTACGGTCACTACCAGAGGCGAGGGTGTGGGATTACGGGTTGGCGACGGTGTTTCCCCGCTTAATTCATCCATCAAATCCATAAGGGAGATGGTGTCTTCTTTTTTTTCTTCCGGCCCTGGTGGGGTTGGACGAGGATTGCGGCCGCGGTCTTTTTCATCAGTCATAAGGCATACTCAGGCTTGAGGGTTAAGGGTGAATCAGCCACATCCTTTGGGCAGTTCACGCCTCAGCCCACACTACTTTTAATTAACATGACCCATTCGCCCCGTTGGACGACGTCGTTCTTATGATTGATAACACTTACCTTCATGGTAACGTTGCCGCCGCCTAGCCGACGGAAGGCCTTCGTTTCCACTACTTCCAGTTCCACATGAACCGTATCACCAATAAAAACGGGTAAACTGAACTTGCAAGATAGTTCACGAAAGGCCAGAACGGTATCTTCGATGACGCCGGTACGCACCGCCAAACCCGTGGCGATTGATTGCACCAATAGCCCATGAGCGACGCGTTGCCCAAAAGGGGCTGTTTCAGCATACGCCGCATCGGTGTGAATACGGTTAAAATCCCCCGAAACGCCCGCAAAGGTCACGATATCGGCTTCGGTGATAGTACGACCTACGGTAACGACTTTGTCGCCAATGTTAAACTGCTCAAAGTAGCGGCCGCGAGAAATTGCGTTGTTATCAGTCATGATCATTCCTTCGGTGGTGATGTATCAAATCAGGCTGATTGTTCATCAGCTCCTGCCAGCAATCCGGCTACTGACAAATCTTCATCTATTTCAGACCAGTGCAAGCTAGTCCCACCTCCACCAATTTCATATTGGGATCGCTGTTCTGGTGTAGCCTCATACAACAAAGGAAACCAGATGAGTGGTACATTGATGATGCGTCCATCAGCCAAATACACTTTCATCATGTCCTCGCTAAACTGCACACTTTTCGCGAGTGCCGTCGTAGGGCGATAGGCTCGACGGAACTTTTTCTTTGTCTCAGCCAAGGTGTTCATGCCACGCCTCCAGAAATTCTTGTCGGTGCTCTTGCACCATACGAGCTATCTCATTTAATTCGTGACTCTTGAAGCCGTAGTTAGAGGCTAACTGGATAGACTCAAGCCAGAATTTAGCTTGATCTTCTCCGGCTTTTACATGGATGTGCGGAGGTTCATCGCCTTCGTTGCTAAAGAAATGAAAGCGATAACGACCAATGCGCCGTATTGTGGGCATAATTCACCCAAAGGGGCCTACTCGGTTTACACCCTCTACGGATTGAATTCGCAACACCACGACACCCAGATTATTAATTTTCCTGTAAGGCGGCAAGTTTAGCTGATTGGTCGGCGATGGTCAGGGCATCAATGAATGGCTCCAGGTTGCCTTCCATCACGGCTTGCAAGTTGTGACTGGTGAAACCGATACGGTGATCGGTGACACGGCTTTGGGGGTAGTTATAGGTGCGGATTTTTTCACTCCGCTCACCGCTCCCCACCTGGGCTTTACGGTCGGCGGCGACAGCAGCGTTTTGTTTGCTCTCTTCCATTTCCTGAAGCCGAGATTGCAAAATTTGCAGCGCCAAAAGCTTGTTTTGCGTCAAACTGCGCTGAGATTGAATGCGGATCATGATGCCCGTGGGTTTATGAACCACACGGGCGGCAGTGGCATTCTTCTGCATGTGCTGACCACCTGGCCCAGCCGAGAAGGTGTTGGTGATTTCCAGGTCGCGTTCATCCAGAACAATATCGACTTCTTCCAGTTCGGGCATAACGGCTACCGTGACGGTACTCGTGTGGATGCGCCCCTGGGATTCGGTGGCGGGTACACGTTGTATCCGGTGCACCCCACTTTCATATTTGAAGACCGAGTATGCCCCTTTGCCCTTGATTTGGATAATCACTTCTTTATAACCACCGACGCCGGTTCGGTTTTCGTCAATCAGTTCCACTTTCCAGCCGCGTGTTTCGGCATAACGGGTATACATGCGGAACAAATCAGCGGCGAAGAGGCCCGCTTCATCACCACCGGCACCAGCCCGGATTTCAATGTAGACGTTTTTGTCGTCGCGGGCGTCTTTGGGTACGAGGAGCTGACGCATTTCGGCTTCTAGCGCTTCGATTTGGTGGTTGAGGTCGTTGATTTCCTCTTGGGCCATCTCTTGCAGATCGGGGTCTTCTTCTTGTTCGACCATTTCACGGGCAGAGATAAGTTGCCGGGCCGCGGCCGCGTGCGCCCGATATGCCAGCACAATAGGTTCAATGTCAGACCGTTCCTGAGCTAATTCGTTGAGTTTGCTGTAATCCGCCAGAACCGTCGGCTCGGTCATCTGCCGTTCCAATTCTTCATAACGGGACACAACTTGGGCAATCTGTTTAAGCATAGTTGAGGTTAACGTGTTGGGTATTGGGTACGTTTGATTCGTTAAAAAATACGCAATACCAGATAGATTTTTGTCAGCCAATTATAGCGGCTTGTCACTTCTTACGCTTGAATAGCCCTGTTTGCCAGTACCACTCCAGCGTAATTTTAGCCCCAATGGCAAAGGGTGTAGCCATAAAACCCAGTTCCCGTTCCGCTTTAGCGGTGGAAACAAACCAATCGCCAAAGATATATGGTTCCAACCCCATCGGATAAATGGGTTCGTGACCGGTATAGCGGGAAAGGGCCGTCCAGACACGGGCCAGGGGAACCATCAGCTTGCGCGGGGCGGAGAGGCGAAAATGGCTGATGCCTGCCAGGTCACTCACAATCGCATTGAGGGAGTTGTGATCCAGGGATTGGCCACAAATGTTATAAATTTCGCCTACCTGCCCTTTTTGTAGGGCCAGGACAATGCCCCGCGCTACATCGGGCACGAAGGCAGGAAAAGTAATATGACGACCCCCATCTGTTTTGGCTCGCCAGCCCCGTAGTGGCTCCTCAAAGAAGAGGCGGTTGAAGGCGTAGTGCCCCCAGGGGCCGTAGAAGGCACCCGGACGTAAAACAATGACGGGTAAATCACGCTCGCGCTGGTAGGCCAGGGCGAGTTGTTCCCCTTCGAGTTTGGTGCGTTGGTAGGGGCCAATGGGTTTGGCCGGATAGGTTTCGTCTATGATGCGTTCGCCAGCGGGATGACCAGCGACGGCGATGGTGGAGATGTGGACAAAGCGTTGGATGGGATGATTCGCGGCCGCGGCCAGAACTGTGGCTGTGCCTCCCACATTCGTCTGCCAGAAATCCGCCCAATTGCCCCAAAAACGAAAATGTCCGGCGGCATGAATGACCGCCCAACACCCTTCCATCGCTTTATTGATGGCCGGTTCATCATTGATGTCTTGTGCATAGGCCAGGTCTACACCCTGTTCAAGCAGGAAGCGGGTATCACTTTGCGGCCGCGCCAAGGCCCGTACCTTATATCCCTGCGCGTTCAAGTGGGGAATCAAGTTGTGGCCGAGAAAGCCAGTAGCGCCGGTGACCAGTATCATGTTGGAAACTACCTGACAAAAAAACGACCGTTTTTCACGGTCGTTACAGTTTGATAATGTACCCCAGGAGGGAATCGAACCCCCAACCTGCGGATTAGAAGTCCGTTGCTCTATCCTTTGAGCTACTGGGGCAATTAATAATGAATGGCTGAATTCTAAACGTCCACCAGATAGCCGTCAACTCATCGCAAGTCCCTATCGTTGACTAACCACCAGCGGAAGGGGGGAAGAAGGCCAATTTATCGGCGGGTTGGAGGGGAGTTTCCAGGGGAACATTTTGGTTATTGATCGCGGCCGCGACCACCATCCCCTCATCAAGCCCCAGCCTGGTCATAACCGTTTGCGGTGATTCTCCAGGCTGGCAAACCAGAATAAACGGATGATGGGCCGCACCAGCTTGATTCGCTGGCCGATGCCGACGCAAAACCCCATGTAACTTAACCTCAACTTCCACAATGCACCCAGAACATGACTAATCTTCATCAAAAACGGGGCGGATACCGTGATAAACCTGCGCCACACCAAATGTCTTAACGATCACCTGTGGGTCACGGCGCACCTTGGCCCCAATTTCCAGACCCGTCATGGGCTGATTGGCATTGGCCAACAAAATGCAAAACACGGCATCTACCAGCGAAGACTTAGCGATAAACTCATCCGTTAATTCGCTGAAGTACGTTTGCATCATGAACTGAAAACCATCTACTCGCTGAACTTCACCGGTTTGTGGATTAACAAGGTCCACTTCATTCATGTCATTGGCGGTCAGGTTTTCATTTTGTAACTGCAAACGGGAAAGGATAAACCCTTTCAGATCAAGATTAGACGTGTCCCACCAGTGATAATCAATGTAAAACCGGGTGTCTGGGGTAACAACATTGAGCTTAGGAGTAGCAAACTTAGGACGTGGATTACTCATGATTCACCGATTTCCAGGCTAGTGGCCTAATACCGTTGTGGGTTGAATTGCCAGTAATGATCGCCTACAGCCACAAAAGCAGGGTGACGCACTAATTCTGAGAAGAGTGGTCCAGGGGGAACCCGACGGAGCATGTTAATGGCACTATAGAGCGTCTTGGCATGAACCGTATTTTGCGGATTCAGTCCCGATAGTTCAGGAAATAGCTCGGCTAACAAATCGGCAATAGATTGTTGGCGTGATTCCACTCGTCGGAACAGGGCATCTATAGCGGCGCCAAAATCTGTGCCCACAATGAGTAAGTCATCAAAACCACAACTGATATTACGTTTGTTGTGTTCAAATTTAATCTTGTTATTTTCATCCACCGAAGCCAGACGCACATATTCACGTTGCGGCCGCCGACGGTCAAAATCCAATAATACCGTTCCCGGTTCTTCACCCATTTTCAGGGTGATGTAACCACCTACTGGTATATTGTGCTCCTGGAACCACTCCCGAAAACCGGCAATATACCGTCCCTCTTTTACCACCCACCCTATCACTTCCTGCCCCGAGCCTTGATCAAGAAAACGGAAGCGCTGACGGGGCGTTTCACCCAGGGGCAGAATTGCTTTGATCCGCGAACTCAACGGCAGTGTGCCCACCGCCCGATGCGGGTATGTCAGGGTGAACATGACCGGCTGTTGTGAGGCGTATGATTCCAGATTAGACCACTCATCATCCAGTTCGCGCTCTAATAAGATCAACTGTGGGCTAAGCAGAGCACGATCATAAGGAATGGAACGATAACGAAGTCTCTCCGGGGTGTCTTTCACCTCAGCCGGTTCCATTTTGCGCAGGAACCAGGCTACTTGCCCCTGGGGAGCCACTTCATCAAACCGCTCATCTTCCAACATGGACTGATTAAGGGCAAAAATATTGACATCTAATGAGGGGCCTTTATCTAAATCGAGGTGGGGAACAATTTCTTCGGTAGGAAGTGGCCCGCCTTCATACATTTCTAATACAGCATGAGCCAGATGAAGGTGGCCGACAGAAATTTCTGGCAAGAGGCTTTTGGCAAACCAGAAGCCAGCCAGCCGAACGAATTCGCTCTGCTTCTTGAGGTGCGTAGCAATTTTAGCAGATACCTCGGCACCATATTGCGCCACCAGGCTGTCAACATCTGCTTCAGCGGCCGGATTCCAACTGTCACTGCTCATCTGATTGAGAACATGATCATTGGTTAGTTCAGCCGCAAATTCACGTACTTTCTGGTTGATCTCAACGCTGATTACTTTGAACAAACCATCTTGAGGGTTGTTTCCCTCACGCAGGGAAATGACTTTGCCGGAGGCAAATTTTAGCGCCGGGAACACCAACTCTTCACCAACCTGGTACGATTTAGCCGGTTGATAGAGAATGCGGCCGCTTAAACGACGCTCTATTTCATTTTTCTCTTCCGTTACACGGTTGATCATTACATACCGGGCAACTTGCTCAATGGTCAGGGGCTTCTCTTTTTCTAAAAAGAGATTGTAGATTTGTTCAATGTCCGCTTCCGTCAGCGTAAACTGAGCACCCCAGTATTTTTCGGTCAGGGTCTGAGGCTGAATCACGAAGCACTCCTATATTTTCGGGGATAATTGTCTGCTGGTAGTTAGATTTCCAGACTAATGGAATAAAGATTATACCAGTGCGCCAGAGGGTTGACAAAGCAGGTCAAATAAAAAGAGCCTGGCCAGCAGCTTGTGCTAACCAGGCCTGGTTAAAACCATGCAGGGTTTGAGGTAATCTGAAAGACCGTAAGCGCAGTTTTCTAGCGAATTGTGACGTTATCTTCGGGGTTTTTATCTTCTTTTTTGTTTTCGTCTTGTCCTTCACGCATGCCTTCACGGAAGGAGCGAATGCCCCGGCCTAACTCACTACCAATTTTGCTAATGCGTCCTACACCAAATACAAGAACGACAATTACCAGGATGATAACCCATTCCCAGCCACCTAAACTTGCCATAATTCAATCTCCTTTGCTGAAGTGTCGGGCCAATCAGCTTGCGACCAGACTAGTGCATTTTATAACACTCCACCCCTGTAAGACAACCAATGCTTATGTGGATGTACTTATGGGGTTTGACCGGCTCATGAGCACTCGTTATAATACTGAATGCTTGCCCTGGTGGCGGAATTGGCATACGCGGTAGGTTGAGGGCCTATGCCTTAGGGCGTGGAGGTTCGAGTCCTCTCCAGGGCACAAAAAGCCAGACAATAAAATGTCTGGCTTTTTTTATTTGCCATCCAACGGCAGTTTCCCAAAGGGTGAATTTCATTCCTAACCCCGTCGCCAGGGGGGAACTTTCCACAGTGCGGGTTTTCGAGCGCGGCCGCGCTCGAAAACCCGCACCCCTGGTATTTCCCCCTTCCCGCCCGGAACGGGGTCAAGGGGATGGGTCTTCCGACTAAATTTGCCCAGGGCTTGGGTAAAGCTGGATGAGTCTCTCATCTCCGTTCCAGATGTTATTTGAACTTTATTACTAACCTGTTCGACTCTGGCGAAAATTTGGACGACCTCTGGAAATCTCTTAATCTCTCAGTCTCTTAGTCTCTTAGTCTCCAGAGGTCAGCACAAAAAACGCCAATGTCGAGTAACCTGGATAAACCAGAAACAAGAGAGGAACACAGAGTTTTAAGAAAAGCCTGGATTTCTCTGTGAATCTCTGTGTCTTCACCTCTGTGTTCTCTGTGTAACTGTTTTCTGGCTATCTGGTCAAGAAGTTAACTCGTAAAGTACTAAAGCGGTTATCTGTTTACACTTGAAAGCGCTCATCTTGGGCGACGAGTCGTCGCAGGCCCTCGGTTAAACTGGTATGAGGCTGGAAGCCTAAGACGAGGCGGGCTTTGGAAATATCGGCGACGAGACGGCGAACGCCCCCGGCTTTGTTCCGATTGTAGAGGGGTGTCACCCGTTTGCCGGCAACGGTGCTGATAGCTTCAATGAGGTGGTTAAGGCTTATTTCTTGCCCACTACCCAGGTTGAATGTTTGACCAACAGCGGCTTTGTTCGCGGCCGCGTTCACCATCCCGTTCACCACATCCGTTACATACACAAAATCCCGCGTCTGCAACCCATCCCCAAAAACAACCACCGAGCCACTCGTAAGTACCTGGTACAAAAAACGCGGTACAACCGGCGCATGGGAGGCCGGTAAACTTTGCCGGGGGCCGTACGCATTAAAAATTCGCAAAATAACCGTCTCAATATCACCCAGCGCCCCAATCGTTTGCACATATTGCTCCGCCGCCCATTTGCTAACCCCATAAGGAGAATCAGGTCGGGGTAGGTCTGTTTCGTGAACAGGTTGTTCATCTTGTTCACCATAGAGTGCCCCCGACGAGGCCAGAATAACCCGGCGCACCCCGGTGCTTCTGACCGCTTCCATCAAACTAACCGTGCCGCCCACATTCACCGCATTGTAATCACGGGGATAAAGGATAGACTGAGCCACAGAGACGCGTGCCGCCAGATGGTAAACACAATCTACATCTTGCAACAGAGACCAAAGCAAAGGCACATTGTTCACATCCCCCTGAGTAAAAGCGACATTCTTATCCAGATATTCTTGCTGTCCATTGCTTAAATCGTCCAAAACACGCACCGTATGCCCATCTTGGGCTAACCGATTAGCCAGGGCAGAACCAAGAAAACCAGCCCCGCCAGTAATCAAGAAACGCATAAGAACTCCTTCTGCTGTGATGTAATTGGTGATTGTAACATAAGGGAACCTGATATTTGGACATAACAATCAGCATAGCGAACTCCTTTTTCTTGTCTCTCCCTGCACCCTGGTCTATCATCTGCCCATGCGTCTGCAACGATTATGGGTCTTTAGCCAGATTTTTCTCTTGATGCTGGGGTTGGTGCTGGTCATCAGCCCAGAATGGCCGGTATTTGCGGATGAATGGCATCAACTAAAGCGGTTGATTGGCCTGGGTGAGTTTGATTTTCTGGTCTGGGAAGTGGAAGCGCTTATCAGTAAAGGGGAAGCCCAGTTGGCTGGGGGACAGCTTTATCTGGATGAGTCTACCCAGCGTGAAATTGTGCTGAACTATTTGCAAAGCGTGGGTGAAGCCCGGCAGTTGAGCAATGAGATAGCCCTGGTGTTTGCCGATGGCACGGTGACAGATCCGTTCGCGGCCGCGGCCCCGCTCCAATCTCAACTAGACACCCTGCGCGCCGATATTACCCAACTACAACCCCTGGCCGAGAGCATCCTACAAGATCAAATCGCCAGCGTCCTGCTCGATGAAGGCTTTGGCCCCATTGGGCAACCGTTCCCCCCCGTCCTATCCCGCATCTCCCCACTGCCGCTCTTACTCGTTGTCTCCCGGCGCGACCGCATCGAAGAGTTATATCGTATTTCCCTGGTTCCCGGGCAAACCCTACCGGATATAGAAACCCTGGAAACGACCATCTATGACCAACTCGACCGTTCTGCCCTGGTTGTGCCCCTGGGGGGTATCGGTACTTACCCGGCCATGATACTAGAGACAACCAACCTGGTATTCCTGACCGATGTGATAGCTCATGAATGGGCGCACAACTGGCTCACGTTGCGGCCGCTAGGCCTCAGCTACAGCGCCGATAGCTCCATGCGTGTCATCAACGAAACAGTCGCCAGCGTTTTTGGTGAAGCCATCGGTTTAAAAGTGCTAGAACGGTACTATCCCGACCTTGTGCCACCGCCACCAGCTCCATCCCTGCCCAACCCAGAACCACAGGCTCCACCCACATTCGACTTCCGGGCCGAGATGTCTACCACCCGCATTCAGGCCGAAAAACTACTGGCCGAGGGTAAAGTCGCCGAAGCAGAAGCCTACATGGAAGAGCGTCGACTGCTTTTTGTAGCGGCGGGTTATCTGGTACGCAAAATAAACCAGGCTTACTTTGCCTTTTACGGCTCCTACGCCGATCAGCCCGGAGCCACCGGGGGCGATCCCACCGGGCCAATGGTCGTCACCATTTTTCAGCAAAGCGACTCCATTTATGCTTTCATGCAAAAGATGGCCCCTATAACCAGTTTTGACGACCTGCAAACAGTCCATCAACAGACAGCGCCGTAACAGACTTCATTAACTCGCCATTTGTCCTGGTTGTACCCCCATCTGTTTTTGAGTAAACTTACAGTTCGTTTGTTAAAAATTACGACTGCGTATGGGGAACCCCAACGTATGCCCAATTCCACTTTATAAAGGAGTTATGCAAAATGGGCGTTTTACTTGAGCCTGCACCTGTAGCCGCGCCCGCTAACAACCGTGAACCCATTGTTAATGACTTTTCTTTCGTCGTTGCTACGGAAAACGGTACTGGAAGCCAAACGGCCAATCTGACTATCTTACGGGCAATGTTCAAAATGGGCATTCCCGTCAATGGTAAAAACATTTTTCCCTCCAATATCCAGGGTTTACCCACCTGGTACCATATTCGTGTCAGCAAAGATGGCTATGTAGCTCGCCGCCATACTTCGGAACTACTGATCGCCTTTAATGAAACCACCGTCGCCGAAGACATTAAAAACGTGCCTTCCGGCGGGGTTTGTATATACAACGCTGACTGGCGTAATGTACATAACCGAGAGGACATCACCCTTTATGCCGTTCCTGTGAATATGTTTGTGCGCGAAACGGGTTTAAAAGGCAAGCTAGGGAACTACATCGCCAATATGGTCTATGTGGGTGCAGTCTCCTACCTGTTTGGCATTCCTCTGTCATATATTGAAGAGGCAATGAGTTTTAACTTTGGTGGACGGCGCAAACTCATTGATTCCAACATGGCCGTGGTGCGTGCGGCGCACCAGTGGTCAACTGAGAACATCGTGAAGGTCGATCCCTATTCGGTTTCGCCTATGAATGAAACAACCGGGATGATCCTGATGTCGGGCAACGAAGCGGCCGCGCTCGGGGCCGTGTTTGGCGGCGTTAGTTTTGTAGCCTGGTACCCCATCACGCCCTCCACCAGCCTGATAGATGGCATCAACGATTATCTGCCCCGCTTCCGCACGGATGCGGAGAATGGTGGACCCACCTGTGCGGTCATCCAGGCAGAAGATGAATTGGCCGCAATGGGCATGATCTTGGGGGCCGGTTGGGCCGGGGCGCGTTCAATGACGGCGACCTCGGGGCCGGGCCTCTCGCTCATGGCTGAATTTACCGGGTTAGGATACTTCATCGAAATACCGACGGTGGTATGGGATATTCAGCGTGTGGGGCCTAGCACCGGTCTGCCTACCCGCACCGGTCAGGGTGACATCACTTTCACTTATTACCTTGGGCATGGCGATAGCAAGAATATCATCTTGTTCCCCGCTTCAATCAAAGAATGTTTTGATTTTGGCACAACCTCGCTCAACCTGGCCGAAGAGTTACAAACGCCGGTGTTTGTCTTGAGTGACCTGGACCTGGGCATGAATAACTGGATGTCGGAGCCGTTTACCTATCCTACGGAACCGGTAAAACGGGGTAAAGTGCTGACAGCGGCTGAGGTGCAGGAAAAAGGATTTGCCCGTTATATGGATGTGGATGGTGATGGCATTACCTATCGCACGCTACCGGGCAATGAAAATCCACGCTCGGCCTGGTTTGCTCGTGGTACGGGGCACAATGAAAAGGCTGGTTATAGCGAAAAGCCCGAAGATTGGCACAATAATATGATGCGTCTGGCCCGGAAGTTTGACACGGCACGGAATATGGTTCCTGGGCCGGTTGTACAGACGATGGCGGGGGCTAAAGTTGGTTTTATCGCTGTGGGTACGACGGAGTATGCCATTGAAGAGGCGCGGGATCGGCTCGCGGCCGCGGGGCTGCCCACTGACTTCATGCGTCTACGCGCTCTGCCCATCAATGACGAAGTCAAGCAGTTTGTCGCCGACCATGATCATGTGTACGTCGTTGAACTGAACCGCGACGGTCAGTTACATGGCATTCTGGTTACAGAAATGCCGGAAATTGCGGGCAAACTTCGCTCTATTGCTTATCTGGACGGAATGCCCATGACGGCTCGTTGGCTCGTGGCGGCTGTAGAAGCGGCCGAGGCCAAATAAAAGGTGAAATGATGGGTCAAACAAGATCACGATCCAATGTTAATTTAGTCGGCCTGACCAAAGCCGATTACAACGGCAACCCCACTACCTTGTGCCAGGGTTGCGGTCACAACTCCATCGCCAGCCAAATCGTGCAAATAGGGTATGAGTTGAGTTTGCGGCCGCATGAAATCATTAAACTCAGCGGCATCGGTTGCTCCAGCAAATCCCCCGCCTACTTCCTGGGCCAATCCCACGGTTTCAACGCCCTGCATGGCCGTATGCCCTCTATTGGCACGGGCGCTCTTATCGCCAACCATCACCTGCGTGGAATCGGCGTCAGTGGTGATGGTGACACCGCCAGCATTGGTATGGGGCAATTCAAACATTTGGTGCGGCGCAACGTCCGCATGGTCTACATCGTGGAGAATAACGGCGTCTACGGCCTCACCAAGGGACAATTCTCGGCCACCGCTGAGGAAGGGCTGAAGCTGAAATATGCCGGGGAGAACAGCTTACCCCCTATTGACATTTGCATGGAGGCCATTCTGGCGGGCAGTGGTTTCGTGGCTCGCTCGTTCTCTGGGGATGCCAAGCAGGTGCGTGAGTTGCTCAAGGCGGCGCTAAGCCATCGCGGTACCGCTGTATTAGACATCATTAGCCCCTGTGTGGCTTTTAACAATGATGATTGGTCACCCAAGAGCTATGCGTATGGCAAGGAACACGAATCACCTCTGCATGAGATTGGTTATGTGCCCAAGCGTGATGAAATCCATATTGAGGATTATGCGCCGGGTGAGATGCGGATGGTGGAAATGCATGATGGCTCAATGATTCAATTGCGCAAACTGGAATCGGATTATGATCCTACGGATCAAATGGGTGCGTTACACCGGTTGCAATGGGCGCAAGAGAAACAGGAGTTTATTACCGGGTTAATTTATTATAATCCTGACCGGCCTTCGCTGGCTGAAGTGGCCCACCTGGGTGACACACCTCTGGCGAACGTGCCGAATGAGAAGTTGCGGCCGCAACCCGAAGCCTTAGCCCAATATATGCAAGAGTTAGCTGGTTAATCAGGCTACGTTCATAAAACCAAATAAAAAGGCGGTATTACAGGAATTTGTAATACCGCCTTTTATTTTGTCATGATACGGGTGTAAGGCTTAAGGGGTATACACCTCTGTCTCTGGGAAAATGCCCGCCCAGGCAAACCAGAAAGTTAAGGTGGACGGATAGGGCGTGAGGCTGGTTCCAGCCAACGGGCCATCGGTAGCTTGCCCGGTGCGCCAGTCCCAGGTAGAACCGGTGAGACTGTCTTGGAGCGTGTGCGGGGAGTTCGCGGCCGCGAACGAGACCTTTTCACCAGCAATTACCCGGTGGTAAACATAGACCGCCTGCAATTCGTCATCATACACCAGCACAAGGGGGACACCCCCAATCTCATCCTCTACTACCCCGCCTTCACTCAATGTGGACAAGGGGTAAGCCCGGAATTGGCGGCCTACCTGGACCCCCACCACCAGAGCCTTGGATGCCACATCGGCGGGGTGATTGACATCACCAGCCAAACCCGCCGAACCACTGGTGTAATAGCCAGCATAGGGATCAATCAGTTCCCCTTCATACTGACCAAGAAGCTCAGCCGACAGCACCAATGTCTCAGGATGCAACTGCTTCCATTCCGACCAGGTGGTGATAAGCGAAGGAATAACCGTTAGTCGTTGTTGGCGTAAGGCTCCTCGCAGGCTTTGACCTAATAACTGGCTCCATAAAGTGTTGGTCTGATGGTCATACATGACCAGATTGTCCCGGTAAAGAATCCCGGATACGCCGAAGGTCAACACCTGTCCGTTGATCGTGCGCTCAAACACAATGGCGGAGAAACACAACGGACACCAGGAGATAAGCACTGGCTCCCCGCCAACCATGTCATTAACCAGTTCATGGGAGCTTAAGAGGCGGATGGGATAAGCGCGTGCCTCGCCATTGAGGGCCAGGCCGATGACGTATTCATCTTCAAGCCATTCGGTAGAGGTGGATGCGGCCGCGAAAAAACTCTCTTGCGCCATAATGGCGGGAATATCATCCGTATCAGCCGCAATAACCAGCTCGCCCGCTTGCAAACGGCGGATGGGTGACACCGGTAGCGTGGCCGTAGCCACCACCGTAGGAGTGACAGGTTGGGGCGTAGGCCCGGGAAACGTCGCCAGGGGAAGAAGGTTCCGTTCTGGAGTGCGGCAGGCCACCAAAGCCGCCCATAACAGCAATAACCACACACCGTTTATCATAAGCGGCCGGGGGCCGCGCGGCGGGGGCCGGGGAAATTGAAGAAGTAAATCCCGTATAGAGCCAGGGTCAGCACCCCATCTACCAGGCCAAAAATCAACATGAAATAAAGCGGTGAAGAGACGTGCCGCCGAATGGTGAACCACCAGGCCGCAACGATACCCACCAGGGTGATGAGCACAGGGAGTGCATAACGCAAGACGATTTCTAGCCAGGGGGGAATGATGGGAACCCAGGCCGAAAAGGGCACATAGACAAACAGGTTAGGCAAGGAAATCAGTTTGACGATCCAATAAGTGATTACACCCAGCGAAATACTGATCAAACCCCCAGTCGTAAGCTCATCTTCGCGGAAGCCTCCCTGAAAGAAAAAGGCCAGACCCACAATCAGCATGGGTGCTAACAACCAGACCGAAACAACCAGCGGTGACAAAACCATACCCGATAACATGCCAAAAATCGTCGTGCCACCCATTTCGACGACATCCTCACCTGAAAGTTGGCCCAAAGCATCCACCATCTCCGGAGCGGTACTGGCAAAATAAACCGTAAACCCGGATGGTGTAGCGGCCTCCAGCCAGGTTAGATAAAGCTCACCCGCTTGGTTACTGGTCAGAAAAGGCGCATGGGGTGAACCAGTTGAATAACTGAGCAACTGATAGCTTGTTGGCTGTCCATCCTCTAGAAATAACAGGGCCACTTGTCCGTTGGTTTGTCGTGATTCGAATTGCACGTTGGCATTATGAATCGCAATGGGCAACTCTGACCCAATGGCTTTATTGGTAACAATGTCGTTTACTGCCCCGGATAAGGCATATCCTTGTTCTAGATGCTGTACGCGTGCCCCGGTGACAAAACCTACCTCATCCCTTTCTTCATAGGCCAACTCAGCACTGATGGGTGCCCGTAAGGGGGTTGTTGGGCTTATAGCCGCCAAATCACTCGGGGGGAATGTCACATACCGCGTATCAATCGCACCAGCCTGAGGGCCTGTCCTGATTTCTATTGTCCAAAACAGATAAATCTGTTCGTCGTCTAAACCTAATTCTGGTCCACGCAAAATACTGGTACTACTTACATTCGCCTCAAGTACAACTGCTTCCTGGTCTGGCTGGTATACACCATCAGGGTAACTGGCATATAAAAGGGTCAATGTCCCAGAACCTGAAGGATAGTAGGCCCACACCGCATGTAACGTGTTGTTGGCATCCGTGATGATGACTGGCGAGATACCACGGGCGTCAACCATCGCGGCCGCGGGCGTTTCCCCCTCAAGCGTCAGAGCGTATAGCCCCGGTGAGCGGCGCGGACCAGCAAACCAGATATGAGCAGCCCCACTCTGGTCATAAGCCACGGTATAGGCATCCACCGATAGTTCATTTGGGGAGATCACCCCTGGTGCAACGACAATATCTCCCTCCGCATTCAGCCGGGCATAAAAGAGGGTTCGTTCACTCAGCCAAAACAGATCGAGACCATCATTACGCCAGAATAATTACCGACCTGCGTTGAGCCTACAGTCAACGCCCGACTCCAACCAGGTGCTTTAAGCCACTGATATTGCGGAGAATTACCCCCGCAGGCAACAAGCCCAAGGCCCACTCCTAACCAAACCAGCCAAAAAACATATCGTCGTATCATCATACTCATAACATCAGGCTCACATTATGAACCACTACTGGTAGAAAAAAACAGGGAGGCCGCAAGTGAATTGCGCCTCCCTGTTTATTCAATTAAATCGGATTTATAGATGTTCAGATAACCATTGGGGGTTGGTTTGTAGTGACCACTTTAGCGGAACTGGCGCTAACGGCTAAAGCTGCACCCACAAACCAAAACCATTTCCTTAAAAGTTATCGCCAAACATCCCTTTTACTTCATCATTCACTTTCATCTAAGACATTATCTTCTGAAACCCAACCTGAGCCAGCCGATGTGTCCACCTGATACCAGAATTTCCCGTCAATCTGCGTCACTTGAACAACAGTTACCCCTTCGCCACGAGCCACACCACCAATAATTCGACCGACTGGGCTTGGCTCCTCAAGGATATTAACCAGGAATAATTTACCTGTAATCGTGAATTCATCCCCAATCCTCAACCCACCCTGGCCAGATGTATTTGCTGGATCAGCCCCTTCTTCAGCCTTCGCTTCCAGATTTTCCGCCTTTACCCAGCCAATCTGACCAGAACTTGACTCCACCTGATACCAGATTAATTCCTCAGCGCCGGCCACACTTTGCAGCACCGTAACCGTTGTGCCTCGAGATTCCCCGGCCACAATTCCACCCTCAGGATTATCTAAAAGATTGACGATGAAACTTCGGCCCACCAGGATTGCATCCTTACCAATTTCAATGTCCCCTAACACAGTCGCACTCGCGTCTATCGTAGGAAAGGGCGTGGGTTCAGCCCGCCTGGTGGCTTCTTCTACGGACAACACCTCTCCACTTCGACTACAGGCCAACATGGTCAACGCTACCACAACGACCAACCAAAAAAGCATTTTCCTTGTTTTCATAGTGACTGCCTTTCTCCTCTCAAGGACGAATTTCAAACTCACATACCCTCTTCCACTGTTCTTGAGTTCAGAGCTAGCCGAGAAACTACTCTGGAAAAACCTCTAGCTCTCACTCCGAACTCTAAACTTCAGATTGTACCAGTGAATAGGAAAGGTTGACCAACAAAACAGTTACTTAAGACTTTGACCTATCAATGTCAATCAGCAAAACGGATGAACTGTTACAAAATCAAGATGCTTGCCTGAACAACAATCTCAAGCAAGCATCTCAAATCAGCTTATTAAATATCGAATTCCAACTCTATAGGTCTAATGCTTACCACGTTGCCGAGGATCAAACGCGTCTCGTAAACCATCCCCCATAAAGTTAAACGCCAATGTTGTTACTACCAGGGCAAGACCGGGAATCAGCACCAGATAAGCATTCGAACGAATGCCCTGATAACCTTCGTTAATCATGGCACCCCAACTTGGGGTCGGTGGATTAACCCCTAAACCAATAAAGCTAAGCGCCGCTTCCAGGAAAATATACCCGGGAATGGCCAGGCTTTCGGCAATAAGAAGGGTACCAATGATATTAGGAAGCAGGTGTCGGAACATGATCCGGCTGTGGCTGGCTCCCATGGCGTAAGCCGCCTCCACAAACTCTTTGCGTTTGTAAGAAAGCACCTGCCCTCGAGCCAGACGGGCCAGACCAATCCAGTTAAGCACACCAATGACCAGAAATACCAGGAATAAACCACCCGTAAGCTGATCGATTTGCAGAATAAACCCGGTTATGCCCGGTTGTTCCCCTGAATTACCCAGTGCTTTAAAATAAACAGACACAAGGATAATCAGCGGCAACAGCGGCACAGCATATAGAAAATCAACCACCCGCATAATCAGGTTATCTACCCAGCCGCCCGCATAACCAGATAATACCCCCATGAAAATTCCAATGACCAGGCTAACCATTGAAGCCACAATGGCCACCGAAAGCGAGACCCGGCTACCATAAATAACCCGGCTCCACAAATCTCGACCCAACGCATCAGAGCCAGCCAGATACACCGTACAACCCCACTCGAAAGGAGTACCGGCCCAATGGCAATCATCATTTAAGCGAGTTTCGACAATATCGTAACCGGTTAAAGGTTTCCGGTAATTAGCAAAAACATTCTGCGTACGATAATTATAAGGGGTTAATATCGGGGCCAGTAACGCTATAGTTATTTCGATGATGACAAAAATCATCCCGGCCACAGCGACCTTATTCCGCCGAAATTCACGAAAAGCATCTGCCGCTGGGCTTCGGCCTCTTTCCACCTTATTGCCTTTTGCATCCAATGTTACAGCCATTTTGCCACCTCTCCAGGTAAAATACCCGCACAATCCTCACTCTCATCACGATTGGGCCAAGCCCAATTTATTTTTTCCCTAACATCAGGGAAATTTCGGTGTGATTCACTTTATCTTGACACTGATGCAGGACGATTTGGCAAATCGTCCTTTAACGGTTGCCCTTAGCTAATCAAACCGAATACGGGGATCCAGCCAGGCATAAATGATGTCTACCATCAGATTTCCGAGAATTAACAAGACAGCAAACAAAAGGGTCAGGCTAGTCAACAGAAAATATTCTCGTTGACCAATACTTAACACAAATTGTCGTCCCATACCGTTAATGGCAAAAATATTCTCGGTGATCAAAGCACCCGTCACGGCCCCAGCCAATAATGGCCCCAGAATTGTGGCTACAGGTATCAATGAGTTCTTCAGGGCATGGACGATAACAACGGTTGAGGGTTTCAACCCTTTGGCATAAGCTGTCCGGATATAGTCAGAGTCCAAAACATCTAACAAACCAGCACGAGTCAACCGGGCAATACCCCCCGAATAAGCCGTTCCTAGAGCAAATACGGGCAAAATGGCTAATTCAAAGAATTTGGCATCCGGACCAAACATGTCACTAAACTGGGGCAAAAAACCTAAAACAAAGGGCGGATCGGAACCCCAGCGGCCAAACTCAAACCATTTCAAATAAACCCCAAAAATCAAGATCAAAACAGGCCCTAACACCAGGTTAGGAATAGAAACACCTAATACCGCCATAAACGTGGCGGTGTAATCAATCATCGAATTATGGCGTAAGGCGGCAATGATGCCTGCCGGGATGCCAATACTAAAACCCACCGTTAAGGCCATCAGGCCTAACTGAATAGAAACGGGAAACGTTTCCGCCACAATATCATTGACATCTCGACTGGGCGTTTTGAATAGTGGCCCCAGTTCTCCTTTGGCCAGATTGCCAAAATAGAGAAAAAACTGGGTGGACAAAGGTTCGTTGAGGCCATAGCGATTTTCCAGTCGCTCACGCACAGCCGGGGGCATGGGACGCTGACCAACACTATCAAATGGGCCCCCTGGGATGGCATGAACGAGCAGAAAGGTAGCTAAGATGATGAAGAACAGGACAGGGATAGAGATTAGCGAACGGCGGATGATATAAGTGATCATACATCACCTCCAGGGACCGAATGACAAATAACGATTGAACAGCAGTGGGGGAGTAATGGGGGAGCAGGTTAATAACCTGCTCCCCCATTACATTACATCAGACTAAACAAGTTAACTTGTTATTCACCGCGAGCGGCTAATTGCGCTTCTTGGTCAATGCTGTAGTTGTACCACTGATTCCCACCGAACAGAGCAGGAACATTGGTGTACCAGGAGTGCTGGGCAACATAAGCGATGCGCAAGAAGATAGGCGCAAACGGGAACTCACCCTCAGGACCGAAGAAGTTCTCTTCAATCTGAGCGTACAGTTCGATACGGCGAGCCGGATCTGTTTCGGAACGGGCTTCCACGATTAAATCGTCTGTTTCGGTACATTCACGCTTCTGACGATTTTCGGGATTACCACACCACAGAACGTCACCGACCCAGTTGTTTTCGTCGGCGTAGTCAGGACCCCAACCGAGTGTCCACATGTGCGGCGCACTTTCATCGGGAGCATCACCAGCCGTGGCGGCCAACAGTTCAGCGAAAGGCAGTTGCTGAATCTGGATGATGCTGGGATCGCAACCCAGATTGTCGGACCAGTTAGCCTGGGCAAATTCAATCCAGCTCAGGGTGGATGCACCACTGTAGCCTAAGAGAGTAACTTGCGGAAAGCCTTCACAGCCAGGGTAACCGGCGTCGGCCAGTTGTTGGGCAGCATATTCGGGGTCGAAACCCACACCAATTTCGTCAATGGCGGGCGCACCGAAGATACCGGGAGGCGCAAAGTGGCGCATGGGCAAGCCCTGGCCGCGACGGACTTCGGTCACATAGGTGGCACGGTCAAACGCGGCGCTGAAAGCGCGGCGTACACGGACATCGTCGAACGGTGCTTTGGTGTAACGGAAGGAGATGTAGAATACCGCCAGGTCAGGGATCTGTACGGTTTCATCGGGGTAGGCAGCCAGATGCGCTTCGAGTTCGGCGTCAGGAATACCAGATGTTTCCAACTGGCCATTCAACCACAGAGAATAGGTGGTGGTGACGTCAGGAACGATAGTCACAACGCGGCGCTCGACATTACCGGAACCAGCCATGTCGGCGGGCATCAGGGGGTTACGTTGTACGATCACACGCACGTTGTGAACCCATTCAGCCAGGACGAAACGGCCACTGGTGACAACCGTACCGGCTTCCGTCCAGTCGTCGCCATAGGCTTCGATGGCCCACTGGGGAGTCGCATTCAACACCCACATGGGGGTCATGGAAAGGAAGAAGCTGGTGGGGTTTTCCAGTTGGATAACCAATGTGCCCGCATCGGGAGCAGTCACACCAATAGCATCAATCAATTCTTGGGGTACAGCAGAAGGATCTTCAGCATTCAAAACGTCGGCACAACCCAAGATGATGGGGGCGACGACACTGCTGTAGTAACCACCGGTGTTGGGATCGCAAGCGCGTTTGATACCATAGACGAAGTCATTGGCAGTCACGAAGCGGGGATTACCTTCTTCATCCACTTCTTGGGTGGTTTCGCCCGTGGCGGGGTTGTATTTCACCCAGGGGATGTCGGTACGGACAGCGAAGGTGTAGGTCAAACCGTCTTCACTGATTTCCCAGCTGGTGGCGGCTTCGGGAACGATTTCGGTGGTCTCCAGATCGTAATTTGTCAGAGCCACAAACAGGTTCTCGATGTAGGTAATACCTACGGCGTCTTCAGCAACTTGGGGGTCGAGTGCAGGAATGTCAGTGGTACTGCCCTGATACAGGGTGATGGGTTCCATCTCAGGTTCTACCGGTTCTGGGGTTCCTCAACTTACCACTTCGGTAACAATGACGGGTTACTTCAACTTCCCCACCTTCGCCTTCGATAACTTCTGTCACAACGCGGGTTACTTCTGTTTCAACTTCTACAACTTTGGTAACTTCAACTGTTGTGGGCTGGCAAGCCACGACAAACAGAGCTACCAGCGCGAGTAGGGCCAATAAAATGGCCTTCTTCTTATTCATCATTGTAAACTCCTCCATACATGGGTTAAACATTTGACACAGTAAAGCAGACTAGCTTGGGTTTGCTTATTCAGTTGAGTTCGATCATCACCTCCTCGTGGGATCGTATCAGGTTATAGCGTAGGAAAGTAGCACAGGGACCAAGTATGTTGTGAGTGCTGATGAAGCCCCTGTAGGGAAAACCAGGTTTAGAGAAATTTCTCTGAGTGATGGCAAGCGGTGTAATGGGGTTGTAGTTCCGTGCCCAAATTGCGGAGCGGCGGTTCTTCCTGGGTACAGATATCGGTGCGATGACTGCACCGGGGGTGGAAGTAACAACCCGAGGGGGGGTTTGCCGGGTTGGGCACATCCCCTTCGAGAATAATACGCCTGCGGTTAGCTTCTTTATCCGGGTCAGGTACGGGAATGGCCGATAATAAGGCGATGGTGTAGGGGTGAATGGGGTGATCATACACCTCATCGACTTCCCCTAATTCCACAACTTTACCCAGATACATGACGGCTACCCGGTCGCTGATGTAACGAATCATGGATAGGTCATGGGCAATAAACAGATAGGTTAGGCCCAGTTGTTTTTTGAGATCGTCCAAAAGGTTGACGACCTGCGCTTGAATGGACACGTCGAGGGCGGAGATAGGTTCGTCACAAACGATGAACTGGGGATTGGTGGCAAGGGAACGAGCCACACCGATACGCTGTCGCTGACCACCGGAAAATTCGTGGGGGTAGCGGTTAATGAAATTAGGATTAAGCCCCACCAGGGCCAGCAGTTCCTGGACCCGTTCGCGGCGCTCGTTGGCATTGCCGATGTTATGAATTTCCAGTGGCTCACCAATGATGCTACCGACGGTCATACGAGGGTTCAGGGAAGCGTAGGGGTCCTGGAAGATCATTTGCATGTGGCGGCGCATTTTACGCAATTCGCCTGGCTTGAGTTTGGTTAGCTCCTGGCCTTTGAAAATGACTTCGCCGGCGGTTGGCTCAAGTAATTGAAGCACGGAACGCCCAGTCGTGGATTTACCACAACCGCTTTCACCTACCATACCAAGGGTTTCACCCTCACGAATATCAAAGGTTACGCCATCTACGGCATAAACCTGACCCACCACGCGGCGAAAAACGCCCCGGGCGATGGGGAAATGTTTTTTAAGGTTACGAACTTCCAAAAGAAGTGGTTTTTGTATTGGGTTACCGTTGGTTTGATTTGTCTCGCTCATGATCGCATCCCCGCACGCACTTCTTCCCAGCGGAAGCAAGCGGAATAATGATCTGGACCGGCCTCGTAGAGGGGGGGCACTTCTTGCCAACATTTTTCGATGGCGAAGCGACAACGTGGGGCAAAGGGGCAATGGGTTGGTTTGATGGTCAGATCAGGGGGCAACCCTTCAATAGCGATCAGGCGCTGTCTTTCTCGTTTTGTGTCTACTTTGGGTAGAGATTGGAGCAAACCCAACGTGTAGGGGTGACTCGTTTGATGGTAGAGGTCTCTGACGCGAGCTTGTTCGACGACATACCCGGCATACATAACGATGACTTTATCTACCATACCAGCAACGACCCCGAGGTCATGGGTAATCCAGATGATGGCCATGCCCAGTTTTTCTTTGAGGCGAAGAACCAGGTCAATAATTTGGGCCTGGATGGTAACGTCCAGGGCGGTTGTTGGCTCATCGGCGATGAGGATGGATGGGTTGCAGGTGAGGGCCATGGCTATCATGATGCGCTGGCGTTGTCCACCGGAAAATTGATGGGGGTAGTCGTTGAGGCGGTCGGCGGCGTTGGGCACACCGACGAGGCGAAGCATTTCAACAGCGCGTTCGCGGGCCTGATCTTTGTTTAACCCCATGTGCAGGCGGAGCATTTCGGTCATTTGGCGATCAACGGTGAGAACCGGATTGAGCGAAGTCATGGGATCTTGGAAGATCATGGCGATTTCGCGGCCGCGAACCTGCCTTATCTCCTCATTGCTCAATTTCAACAAATCCCGACCATTGTAGAGCACTTCCCCGCCTTCAATACGCCCTGGGGGCATAGGGATGAGCCGCATCAAGGTCAAGACTCCGACCGATTTCCCTGAACCACTTTCACCAACGATGGCCATGGATTCACCTTCGTTTAGGGTATACGAGATACCGTTAACCGCGTGAACCACGCCACCTTCGGTGTAAAACCTCGTGACTAGGTTACGTACTTCTAATAAATGTTCCATCACCTTTTCCCCAGATTGTGTTGTGAATAAGAAGACTACCAGGTGGGTGTCCCTCTATAGGGTTCTGTGTTTTGTTGCGTGGTTTACTGGCGACCTGGAAAACACCTTACTCAACTTTATATCACAAGCTGGCTCAGGCGCAAAAATGCGCTGGTTTCCATTATGAGATAGAGGCTGTGTTTAAATCGCTCCAGCCTGCACTCTGTTTCCATCCGCACCGTGTGATTGTAAAACAAATCACACAAATAGTCAATACGGTGGCAAGAAAGTGACATTTTGGGGTTTCGTGGTGTTTTGCTGGGGTCAAATGCAAACTTGGCCCTATTTTGCCCTTAATTAGAGCATCCGTCAAAAGATAGTTACAATTGAAGGATTAAATACGGTCGCGACAGGGGCGTTTTTTGCTGACCTCTGGAGACTGAGCGATTAAGAGATTTCCAGAAGTCGGCCAAATTTCGCCGAAGTCGAGTACGGTAAAAGTTACCATTCAGGAGGCAAGAGAATGCAATCAGACCAGTTAGATCATTCGCTTCACTTTGACTCATTGACCGCCCTGGTGACAGACATGATGGCGATGAACCATGATCCCCTGTTTCCCGCCGGAACGAATATGGTGATTTACCGGGGCAATCCTGAGGCCAAATTTATGGTGATTGGTGAGGCCCCAGGCCCGGAAGAAAATAAACAAGGCAAACCATTTGTTGGGCGTTCCGGGCAGTTATTGGATCAAATTTTACAGGCGGTAAAACTTGATTCGGAGAAGGATGTATTTATCTCCAATTCGGTTTTCCGTTTGCCGCCAGGGGATGCGGGCAAATCTTTTCGTAAACCTACAAACCAGGAGATTGCTTTTTACCGACCCTATACCTTAGAGATTGTGCGGCTGGTTGACCCCAAAGTGATTATTTTAACGGGTGGTGTGGCCGCGCAATCAGTGTTGAATGAGACACAAGGGATCACTAAGATACGGGGCAAATGGTATGAATGGCAGGGCCGATGGGTCATGCCGGTTTTTCACCCTTCGTATTTGTTGCGTAATCCTTCGCGTGAGCCAGGCTCACCGAAGGCCCTGACCTGGCAGGACATCCAGGCGGCGCGTCAAAAGTACGATGAACTGATGTAGGAGCGTTCATGTCTCATTCGGATAAAGCGGCAGAGCGTGGAGAACCGGGTTATGTCTGGCGGTCAGGCCAGGAGCGTCGGCTGGGGATGATCCGGCAATGGGTGACGCTAGAAGGGGCGGTTATTCTGGATAATGGCTGTGGTTTGGGCACTTATCTGGAAGCGTTTGGCCGATTCACTCAAGCACGGTTTGGACTGGAAGTGGAGCTTGAACGAGCTGTTCAGGCGGTGCCTCAGGCGGAAGGGATTGTGAATGCGGTAGGGGAGCAATTGCCGTTTTCTGATAACACCTTTGATTTTATTCTCAGTAACGAAGTGCTGGAGCATGTGCAGGATGATGCCCTGGCGGTGCGGGAGATGGTACGCGTGGTGAAGCCTCGCGGCCGCATCGTCATTTTCTGCCCTAATCGTTGGTATCCATTTGAACAACACGGTATTTTCTGGCGCGGCCGCTACAAATTTGGCAATATCCCTCTGGTAAACTACCTACCTGACCCCCTGCGTAACCGTCTCGCCCCGCATGTTCGCACCTATAGCAAACGGAAGCTGATGGCTCTGTGGCGGGACTTGCCGGTGCAGGTAGTGCACTATGGGCGTATTTATGGGGGATATGACAATATTGAACGGTCGCGGCCGCGGCTGGGCCGTCTCCTCAAAAACATCCTCTACACCGCCGAAAAAACACCCCTGGCGGTTTGGGGGTTATCCCATTTCCTCGTTTTACAAAAGCGTGACGCCTGATACACAGCTGGGGGGGGGGGGCCGCTGCGGCGTTTTGTGCTGACCTCTGGAGACAAGAGCGGGATTAAGAGATTTCCAGAGGTCGTCGAAATTTTCGCCAGAGTCGAAGACCCCATCACGATGTTGGCACTTTTTTCCATTTAAACCGGAAGGAAGGAAAGAACACAAATTGGCTTTTATTTGAGGATTTTTTTGCCATGCTAGTGGAGCCAATTTCCTTGCCCGCAAACAACCCCAAACTTACAATCAACTGTGAATATTAAACTGGGTGCGCCGGGGGGGGGGGGGGGGGGGCAATTTTCCCAGAGTTGAGTATTGAATCAATCAGGTGCGGTGGTCTGTTGCCAGGCCCCATACACAACACGTTACAGGAGGATAGTCATGGAAAACGGACATAAAAAAGGGGAAGTTGCCAGTTTCAAAGTCAAAGCTGGTTTGGCGCAAATGCTCAAAGGGGGCGTCATCATGGATGTGGTGACCCCGGAACAGGCGCGCATTGCTGAAGAAGCGGGGGCCGTGGCCGTCATGGCTCTAGAGCGGGTGCCAGCCGACATCCGTGTTCAAGGTGGCGTGGCCCGTATGTCCGATCCCGGCCTGATCAAAGAGATTATCGCCGCAGTCACAATTCCGGTTATGGCCAAGTGCCGTATTGGGCATTTTGTTGAGGCCCAAATTTTGGAAGCGCTAGGGGTAGATTATATTGACGAAAGTGAAGTGCTAACCCCCGCCGATGAAGAGTTCCACGTTTATAAGAGCAATTTCAAAGTACCCTTTGTCTGTGGCTGCCGCAACCTGGGTGAAGCCTTACGCCGTATAGGTGAAGGGGCGGCCATGATCCGCACCAAAGGGGAAGCGGGTACGGGGGATGTGGTCGAAGCTGTGCGCCATGCTCGCACTGTTTTGGGCGACATCCGCCGCCTGCAAGCCATGCCCGATGAAGAGCTAATGACGTACGCCAAGAACATTGGTGCCCCCTTTGAATTGGTGAAACAGACGAAGGATTTAGGGCGGTTACCGGTGGTGAATTTTGCGGCGGGTGGCATTGCGACCCCGGCTGATGCGGCGCTGCTCATGCAGATTGGTGTGGATGGGGTGTTTGTGGGGTCTGGTATTTTCAAGAGCACTGATCCGGCTCGACGAGCCAGAGCCATCGTGCAAGCCACGACCCATTACAACAACGCCCAAATTTTGGCTGAAGTGAGTGAAGGGTTGGGCGCACCTATGACCGGCATTAATGTGGATAGTTTGATCCCGGCAGAGCGGCTGGCTTCTCGCGGTTGGTAGGAGTTCCACATAAGCGGGTACTCACCAAGAGGAATGAAAATAGTGAGTATGCGAGTTGCGAGTGGCGAGTTTGCGAGTGGGCGTTCACTCGCTACTCGTAAACTCGCCGCTCGCAACTTGTTTTCTCAGGAGTAGGTATGAAGATTGGGGTTTTGGCACTACAGGGGGCGTTTATTGAGCATAGCCAGATGTTGGCACGGTTAGGGGTGGAAGCCGCGGAAGTGCGTCTGCCGCAAGACCTGGCAGGGCTGGATGGGCTGATTATCCCCGGTGGGGAAAGTACCACTATTGGTAAGTTGGCCGAGATGTATGGTTTGATGGAACCGTTGCGGGAGTTCGCGGCCGCGCACCCGGTCTGGGGCACGTGCGCTGGCATGATCTTCATGGCCAAAGAGATTGGCCTGAGCCAGCCCTTGTTGGGGTTGATGGATATTGTCGTCGAACGGAACGCTTTTGGTCGCCAGGTGGATAGTTTTGAGGTGGATGTGCCGGTAGAGGGGTTAGCCAACCCGTTTCCGGCCGTTTTTATCCGCGCACCCCGGTTAGTGGCAACACAAAATGGCGCCCACGTGATTGCCCGGTTAGCCGATGGCACAGCCGTGGCGGCCCAAGAAGGGCATTGGCTGGTAACCTCGTTTCACCCAGAACTGACCGATGACCCCAGTTTACACGCTTATTTTCTCAGTCTGGTGGAGGGAGCTAGAGGGGAGAGCGAGAGCTAGAGGCAATTCTTCTCCTCTCGCTCTTGGGTTCATTCTCACCTATCCTCTTACTCTAGCTCACACCCTCTTCGCCGGGCGGATCATCTTCTTCATCCTCTTTGCTGAACTCTTTTAACCCTTTGGCCAGGTGGCCCAAACGTTTTTCCACCAGGGCATGAACCGTGCCTTCAGGAAAGGCGCCATCCGGCTGGCGCTCACCGGCGGGAATATCGGTCAACAGAGTAATGCCCTCGTCCACAGTACGGATGGGCCAAATGTGGAATTGTCCGGCGAGCATCGCGGCCGCGACCTCATCGTTCAAGTTGAGGTTAATCACATTGGCCTGCGGCATAATCACCCCCTGCTCACCCGTCAAACCCCGCTCCTGACACAAACTAAAAAACCCTTCAACTTTTTCGGTGGCCCCGCCAATGGGTTGGATTTCGCCGCGCTGGTTGATAGAACCGGTAACGGCGATGCTTTGTTTGAGCGGAATCTGGGCAATGCTAGAAAGCAACGCATATAACTCCGTGGATGAAGCACTATCCCCATCTACCTCACCATAGTTTTGCTCAAAGGTGAGGCTGGCAGATAGTGACAGCGGATGATCCTGAGCATATTGACCACCCAAATAACCGGTCAAAATGAGCACACCCTTGTTGTGGATAGGGCCAGCCATCTCCACTTCCCGATCAATCGCCAGGACACCTTCGTCACCCATGTAGGTGCGGGCGGTGATCCGGCTGACGATACCAAAGCGATAATCGCCACTGTCTATCACGGAAAGGGCATTGACCTGACCGATCATGTGGCCGTGGGTGGTGATATAGATTTGATCGTCGGTGATCTGTTCGCGCAGACGTTCTTCAAGGCGGTTGGCCCGGTAGGTGCGTTCCGCCAGCGCGATTTGTACATCTTCGGCGGTGACGATGTCGCGGCCGCGTCCCCCTGCCCAATAACTCGCTTCCCGCACCAGGTCGGCAATGGCCCCAAAGCGGGTGCTAAGCCGGTTTTGGTGTTCACACAGGCGGGCACTGTATTCAATCACTTTCGCGGCCGCGTATCGGTCAAAGTGACGCAACCCTTCCTCACGGCAACAGTTGGCAATAAAACCGGCAAACAATAGCTCATGGGACGTATCACGCGGCATGACCGTATCAAAATCCGCCTTTACTTTGAACAGTTCGTTGAAATCCTCTTCCCGCTCATACAATGCCTCATACAAACCGGCGCTACCCATAAGAATAATTTTCACGGACAGCGGGATAGGCTCCGGATCAAGTGACTTAGCGGCAATCTGTCCACCTAACAAAGCTTCGGGTGATTGCAGGCAAATTTGACGGTCTTTGATGGCCCGTTTCAGCGCTTCCCAGGTTAATGGCTGGCGCAATAAATCCAGGGCATTAATCACCAGATAACCGCCATTAGCCCGGTGGATACTTCCGGCTTTGATATTGGTGAAATGGGTGATGACGGCTCCGCCTATCGTCTCATATTCAATGCGTCCCAGGAGGTTGGTGTAAGTGGGGTTCGTGTCTACGATGACCGGCACTCCCCCAATGGTGCTGTTATCAACAAACAGGTTCACATCATAGCGGCGGCTGTCTAATTCGGCCGGATTGGCTTCTTCTTCGCTGGCATCCGGGCGGAATGTTTCTACCGTGTCCAGAATGTCGTTGATCATTTCATTCAGGTAAAGCTGGACATCTTTATGGTCCGCGTATTGGCCCTTGAGTCGGTTAAAGTGATGGCTGATGGTCGCGGCCGCGACCTCCCGCTGCAACCCATCCAACCGTTGACGCAGAACCTCTTCCTGATGATAAAGTTGGCTCAACATCTCCTCTAACTCTTCTGACAACTCCTCATGCTGTTCTTGAAAAGCCTGTTGTTTCTCCAACGGCAATTGCTGGAAAGCCGCGGGTTCTAATATCTGTCCGTTTTGCACCACAGCAATACCGTAACCCGAAGGGGTACTGATAATGGCTAATTCTCTTTGGGCCGCCTTCTGTTGAAGCTGTTGTAACCGTTGGTTTTGTTGTTTCTCAAAATCCCGTTGCAGGCTCTCTACCTTTTCCAAATAAGCCTCGGCAGAAAAAGCCTTGGGCAAATCTTCCTGCAAATAACGGATGAGTGTCGTGATTTCACCTTGAAACAGTTTGCCGCCACCGGGGGGAAACTCAATGGCCCGTGGTTGATGCGGGGCAACAAAATTATTGACGTAAATCCAGTCATTAGGAATAGGTTTTTCCTGGCTTTTCTCCCGCAGGAAACGCATGATAGCGGTGGTGCGACCGGTGCCGACTTCACCTAACACATAGATGTTGTACCCCTGACTTTTGATGTTAATACCAAATTCAATGGCCCGTGTGCCTCGGGGCTGACCGATAATGGTATCGGAGTCATCGAGTTCGGCGGTGGTGGTGAAGGTGAATTGTTGAGGATCACAAAGGCGGCGGCTCTGGGCCGAGGTAAGGGATTGTATCATGGTTATTTCCTATGGGGTGGTTTTTTTAGATGATAACAGGGAGCGGGGGAAAGGTAAAACAAGATTTAGCTGTTGCCTGATTCTTTTAACACCAAATCGGCCAGGGCTTCGGCGAGGGTAGGATAAATGGGAAAAGGATGGAGCGCGGCCGCGGCCGCGAGTTGTAACTGATCTTTACCCCGCCCGGTCAGCACCAGGGCCGCCATCTGCACCCCGGCTGATCGGCCAGCTAGCACATCACTTAGCCCATCCCCCACCATAACCGAATGACGCAAATCCAGGTCATGGGCCTGTGCGGCCTGAAGCAGTAAACCCGGCTTAGGTTTTCGGCACTCACATTCCTCGTGAGGGTGATGGGGGCACATAAAAACGGCATCAATCCGCCCACCCTGGGCCTGTACCGCAGACACAATCTGTTGGTTAATGGCCGTGGCTTCGGCCAGGAGAGGATACCCCGGCCAACCGCCGACTGATTGGTCACAACAATAATTTTGTGGGGTAAATGGTGAACAGCTTGCAGGGCGGCTAAGGCCTGAGGGATAAACGTAACATCGGACCAGCCACGGACATAGTGGTCACGGTTTTCGTTGATGACCCCATCGCGGTCAAGAAAGATGGCTGGATGCATGGGTGAGAACCCTCACCCTAACCCTCTCCCCTTTGGGAGAGGGAACTGACTCCCTTCTCCCTGTGTGGGAGAAGGGTTGGGGCTGAGGGTGAATCGTTACGAACTATTTTCGTTTGCGGCCGCAATAGGCACAGAATTGATCTTCCGCGGCCAATGGTTTACCACATTGGCTACAAAACCGGTCTTCGTCCACGGCTGACCCTACCGGGTGGGTTGCCCGGACACTGCTGCCGCCGGATGGGGTAGCCAAAGCCAGAGCCGGACTACCACTCCGTTTGCGCGCGATGGCCGCCTCGATGGCGTCGTCAGTCGGAAGCGCAGTGCCGTTCCGTTGTACTTTGGCGGGGGCTGGGGTGGGTTGGCCGGTTCTGAACTGCGCAATGGCAGTTTCAATGGCTGAATCCGTGTGTGGATCAGCCAGATCATCCAGTCGCTTAAGGATAAGGGCGGCTTCTTCGACAAGATGCGGCCGCGCACGGGCATACACCTCAGGATCAATTTTGCCGGTTTCCTGGTCAAAATCCATTTGCCGAAGTTGCTCTAACAAAACATCTTTATGCAACAGGAGTTGCTGGCGAGGGGAAGGTAAGGTGGAAGGTTGCGGCCGCGGGTCCGTAAAATAAGGCCAGGCCACAAACAACACCACACCTACAAGAAGGGCTAAACCAAAAAGAATAGAACCTGTAGTCATGGCTGTGTCTTATTCACCAATCAGTTGGTTAATTTGACCGTATAACGTGGGGGCATCAATAGGGCCAATGTGGACATAGGCAATTTCCCCCTGTTGGTCAATGATAAATGTTTCCGGTACACCGGTAATCTCATACGCTCTAGAAATGAGAGAGCGCAAATCTGGGGCATTGGGGTAAGTCACATTAAACTCGGTCAGGTATTCGCGAGATTTGGGTTCCACATCCACATAAGCGACACCCAAGAACACGACCCCATCATCCCGGTAATCCTTCCAGGTTTGTTCCAACAAATCAGCCTCGTAGCGGCATTCCACACACCAGGAAGCCCAAAAGTTTAACACGACCACCTGGCCTTCATAATCCGACAGGGCTGATGATTCCTTGCCCTGCCAATCATAGCCATCATAATATTGCACCGTAAATTCGGGTGCGGGGCTACCTTCAATGGGTCGGGTGCGATTGGTATTAACCAGACCCCAGCCCAACAAAGCCAGTAGCCCTAAAACGAACACCACAGCCAGCACAGCCCACAAATTGACCTTACTGCGGGTGGGTGTTTCGTTTTCTGAAGGAGAATTTATCTCATTGGTTGTGGCAGTCATAAAACAGATCCTCTTTGCAGTCACCAACATCCGGTTATCCCGGTTTTCTGTTGGTCACACGGTTTAATCTTTTAACTCGCGCTCAATCTGGTCGCGATAAGTATCCAGGGGGGAAGACTGGCTGGCTGGAGCTGGGGGGCGCGGGGTCGCGGCCGCGGCAGTTCCTGCCTTCTTCAAACGCCCCATATACAGGGCCAAAAACACCCCCCCCACCGCAATAAGAATGACTGGCACCACCCACACGGTCAGGTTAAACCCTTGTTGGGGCGGTTCAGCCAACACCTGCGGCCCAAAATTGGCCGTAAAATAATCTAAAATCTCTTCTTTCGATTGGCCTTCCGCCAACTGTTGACGAATGAGATCACGCCAATCCTGGCAGGTTTGGGTAGGACATACATCAAGGGGTGTGCTTTCACAGGTGGGGCAGAACAGTTCACGCGCTACCGCATTCACCTCATCCGCCGTAACGGTGTCATCTTGAGCATACACAAACCCCGGCCCCAAAATCAAAGCCAGAAAAATCAGACCAGCAGTTATACGCAATCCCCATCTCACCTTGTCACCCTCTTACCTTGATTTGCCAAGTGCGTCTTCGCGATTGACGCAATCTTATTCACTTAACTTTGGATACTGCCTTGTTAATCCCCAGCTACGGGTTGTAAGGCGGGCAGTTTCGCGGCCGCTCTCGCCTTCTCATCCACCGGATCAGGCCAGGCGGCAATCAGTGTACCGATGATAAAAATAATTCCCCCGGCCCATACCCAATTGATCAACGGGTTCAAATAAGCCCGGAAGGTCGCCGCATTAGAGGAAAACCCTTCCCAGTTCACAATCAGCACATAAAAATCTTCACTGATGGTCGCCCGCAGATCAGGAATCGTCATGGGCTGACCAGTACGAGTATACAACTCATTCTGAGGCGTCAAGGTTTTTACCAGTTGCCCATTTTCATACAACGAGAGGTTCGCCTCAGTGATGAGCAAGTCATCGGCACCGGCAAATTGACGCATGCCATTAAAGGTCATAGAGTAACGGCCCAGTGTCACCGACTCACCTGTCTCCAGACGAATCTGGGTCTGTTGTTGGTAAAACTCCGTGCCAATAACCCCAAAAGCTAACACCAACACCCCCAGATGAATCCAGTAGCCCCCATAACGCCGCCGGTTGCGGGCCATCAGGCTGCTAAAGGCTAACCAAGGCGATTCGCCCTTACTCTTCATACGGGCACGGGTTCCTTTCCAGAACTCCAAGAGCGTCAAAATGGTAGAGAAAATGACGATCCACAGACCAAGCGGTGATCCCCATCCGCGTAAGGGCAGAGCAAAGTAGAGAATGGTGACAATGACCGCGGCCGCGAGCGCAGGCCAGCGCAACGCCATTTGCAAACGCTCCGCACTACTACGATACCACATGGTCAGCGGGGCAATACCCATTAACAGGAGCAGGGCCGCAAATAGGGGGCCATTTACTTTCTCATAATACGGCTCACCTACATTCATCTTTTCGCCAGTTACCAGTTCTGACAGAATGGGGAAAGTGGTGCCAATGAAAGTCGCCAGCAAAATACCCAAAATAAGGTAGTTATTGAGCAAGAATGCGGCTTCGCGTGAAAGGAAAGAGCTGATGTGATGCTCAGCTTTGAACTGGTCTAAGCGCATGATGATAAGCAGGATTGAACTAATAAACACAAGCGCCAAAAAGCCAAAAAAGTAAGGGCCAATAGGTGACTGCGCAAAAGAGTGCACGGATGTGATGACACCACTACGGACAATAAACGTCCCGTAAATCATCAGGCAAAATGTGCCGATGATGAGTCCCATGTTCCACAGGCGGAACATACTCCGCTTTTCCTGAATCATGACGGAATGGAGAAAGGCGGTGGCGGCCAGCCAGGGCATAAACGAAGCGTTTTCGACCGGGTCCCAGGCCCAGTACCCACCCCAGCCGAGCACATCATAAGCCCAACGTCCACCCAGGATAAGTCCCAGGCTCAGGAATAACCAACCGACCAACGTCCAGCGGCGAGTAGTACGAATCCAGCCGTCGTCTTTGTCCCCTTTGATCAAGGCGGCCAAGGCAAAGGCGTAGGGGATGGTGAGGCTGACAAATCCCAGATAAAGCATGGGCGGATGGATGATCATGCCGGGATGACGGAGCAACGGGTTTAATCCTTGCCCATCAGCCGGGACGATGGCCAGACGAGCAAAGGGGTTTTCCAAGAAATTGCTGACCAGTAAGAAGAACCCCTGGGTAAAAGCCAGGACGAAAACGACCATAGCCACAAGGTGTTCTTCGCCGCGCCATTTGCGGAGCATGGCCGCAAAGATAAAAACGGACAGCAACAGGTTCCAGAAGAGGAGTGAACCAGCCTGTCCACCCCACAAAGCGGTTACTTTGAGGTAGGCGGGCATTCCCATACTGGAAACGCTAGCGACATAATCCAGGGAAAAGTCACCGATGACCAGGGAGTAGATGATGGCCGCGGCCGCAACCCCCACCAGGGGAAACATAATCAGGGTAGCATTACGGGCACTGGCCACGGCGGCGGGCCTGTTTTGCCACGCCCCATACACCGAGGCTAATGTAGCGTACGCGGCCGCGCCAAAGGCAATCAAAAGCGATAATCTACCAATATCCGCTATCATAATTCTTTCCTGGAGTGGGGTAAGCAAGTTTCGAGTTCAGAGTTTCGAGTTAAGGGCAAACCATCCCCTTCTTCCTCTCGCTCCCGCTCTAAACTTTAGCAAGCCATATGACTAAGGGTGTGTTTCAAATGAGTTGAATCATTAATTGTTGAACTGTTGAATGGCTGAATGGTTAATGAAGCGGTAGACACTCCCCTCATTAATCATTCAACAATTCACAAATTCACCCATTAATTATTCTCTTTCTCTCCACTGAAAGGAAACACACCCTATGACTAATTGGTGCTGGCTGATACACCCTCTGGATGTCCGGCGGGGTCAGCTTCTTCGTAACGGGTGGGGCATTTCAGGAGCAAACCACCAGGATTGACATAGAAATGTCCATCTGTCCCCACATGCCCTTCGATCAGAGCCGTGGCTTCGTGCTGGAGCAGATCAGGTCGAGGCTCATTCATCACCACCACATGCATGGTGTACTGAGCATTGTCATAACTATCTACTACATCAAATTCCAGGCGGGATGTGGTGGTATCTAGTTGGGTATATTGAATGGAATCACCCACAACCAACGCGCCCATGCGTAAGTCACGCCCCATGAGGCGGTCTTGTTGTTGGTAGAACTCCTGCACCGTGACATAAAGTTGGGTACTGCCACTGGCCGCGTTCACAATGAGAAAAATGATCGCGGCCGCGATCAGCACCCCACCTACAATAAATTTAACTTTATTTTTGGAGCCACTTTGACCCATCTCACCTTCAATCGCTGTCCATGTCGTATTCGCCATTCATACACCTCCAAATTGGCTATTGGCTATTATTCCTTCTTCATCAAACTCTGCCGCTAAAATTTCTTGGGCCTGATCAACGTATTCTTCCGGTACACTGACATAACCAGTCCCTAATAAACCGACGGTCAATCCATAAGCTACCCCAGCACTTTCTGCCCAGGCGCGAGCCGGAATACCTTCAGCCTGTAATCGCCCAGCCTTAATTTGGGCCGGGAGTAGGCCGCTGGTTCTCTCCACAATTTCCCATCGTACCGGTTCTGCCTCTCCACCCGCTCCCTCTTTAGGTCTCGTGGCCGATGGGGAAATTGGCTCTTCATCAGGCCTGGTTGAGGACGGCATAGCAGTTTCACTCATAGGGCAACCTTCTGTACACGGAATAATGTCGTTCATTATACCCCATTTGTCACGTGCCATTTATCATGTAATGGGTGAATCTTCATCAGTCGCTACCCATGACAGAAAAATTATGGCTAGTGTCACGATTTTGCCACCCCCCTGGGGATTGTGCTAAAATGCACAGGCTCATTATTTAAGGAAAACTCATAAACTAACAGCAACGGTTGCCCACCAACACGTTGATGATGCGGTTGAGGACTCACAATGAAAGAAAAAGTACAAACGTATGGGTTGATTATCGTCTTTCTCGTCGTGGCCTTGTTGGCTTTGCCGATTAGTTCGCTGGTGAGAAGCACCCTGGCAGGTAGCGGCCGCGAACGGGTTGAGGTTAAAGAAACCCGTGAAACCGAAATGATCACCATCCAGATTGACAAATTTCTCCTGGGTGAAGAACTGGTCAAGGTTCCCTTCATCGCTGATCTGAACGAAAGGAATCTGGCTGTGTCCGCTCCAGTGCTCATGCTCATTTTGGCGGGCGTATTTGTGGGTGGTATCGTCGTCGTGGGCGGGGGAATAGCCACCACCTATAAATTTCTAGACCGTTTCGTCCTGACCACCAAAGAAGACAGTGAGTTCAAGACAACCGTCGCCCAACTGGAAAAGAAACAAAAAGACGAGCTTAAACTAATCAACAAAGCCCGCCCCGCCGACCCGATCCCCTCGCATGAGGAACCCCGCTGGTCCGTCGCCGCCACGTCTATCATAGCCCTCATGTTTGCGTGGCTTTTAGGTTTGGTTTTTGCGGGCGTGTTCTTCCCCAGCGGTGATATTGAAATTGGCGATCAACTGGTGGCTGGTTCAACCATTCTCAGTTGGATTTTCATGATCCTGACCGCCCTTTTGCTGGCTTTTGTGTACCGCCCCCGCGTATTTATTGCCGAATCAGAGGCCAGTGCCAATAAAACCACAGACTGGGGTCTGATATGGGTGATTGTGGCCGGTGTCCTGATTATGGGTATTGGTACGGGGCTAATGTTGTGGGTACGCTCGGCGGGTGGATAACAACACGCTGGCTTGAGTAGAAAATGGTAAAGGAGTGCCCTGGCACTCCTTTTTTGTTGCCAGCTAAGGTTAAAATCCGAAATGATCAACTGACATCGATGAATACCAAGTTGCTAGCCGGTCGAGACGTTCCGACTAAAATCTCGCACGCGCCTCGATAAAATCAGTGCCGGCACTGACATGGTAGATAATCGACTTTGGCGAAAATTAGAACGACCTCTGGAAATCCCGTAAGGGTCTCGGAAGTCTTCTTAGTCTCACAAAGGGTTGAGATCAAAAGTCTCCAAACTCCAGTTTGTTTACTGTCCTTACTGGCTGGTAATCTCTTGGAATAACCAGGTATCGGTTTCGGGCTGATAGAGGAAAGTGTATACATTTTTCTCTATGCGGTTGGTCGGTTGAAGGCTGTAGTTGAATTCAATGGCCTTGACCACCAGGCTGTTCTCCACGGTAAATTGGATGCGTTGGGCTTTGACATCGGAGCCGCCAGGTTGGGCCGCCAGAGAAAATTCCAGACGAGGTTGGCCAGTTACGCGGCCGCGATCATCCAACGCCACCGAATACACCTCAGGAACCCGCCCCGCCCCGTAATACAACCACTTCCCCGTGCCACTGTTAAACACCCCCACGCCAATAGCATCCGTGTTATCCAGTTGGGAGAGAATTTCACCCGTATCCGCGTTCACCTGATAAATAACCCCCACCTCTTCCTGCGCCGTAGAACCCGCCACCGAAGCCACGTACAGGCTACCGGTTTCACAATCATAGGCCAGCCCCAACACCCCATAAGGGTTACTGCCCGCCGGGGGTAGCGGCCAGGGCAAATCGAGGAATACCGCCATCTCTGCCGTGCGTGTATCGGCCCGATATACCTTGTTTTGTTCTTCAACCGGGTTGAGTTCCTGACTAATCACCGCTGCCGGCGCCACAAAGAGGTTGCCTAACCAATCAATGGCAAATGCCCCCACCTTGCCCGCGTCATCCCAGGTTTCATGCTGGTAGATGCGGCTGTTATCGGCCAAATCAGTCACCAACAGACCAATGGCTAACTCTTGGGTGGTATCTATCACCGGCTGTTCAAAGTTAAGGCCACCCACAAATTGGGGGGTTGCCTGGCACAGGTTAGTCGGGCCAATGGTGTAACCGGGGGGCAGAGTTGGTGTCGCTTCGGGTTGGGAGCCGCAGGCCATACTCCCCCCCATAACGATGAGCATGAGGAAACAGGTTGAGAGAAATGTTTTGGTTTTCATATTTGCGTAAACATCTTGCGTTTAGCGTTCGGAGCTACTGTTCAGTTCGTAGTGACCGCTTTAGCAGGCTAGCCCGCTAAAGCGGTCACTACGAACAAAAATTTTACCGAATCGGCACAAACATCGGTCCAGCATAACAAGGCCAGGAGCGGGCCACCAGCAGACCATTCTCGATAACCGTATCGGCCCAACAATATTCTTGCCCTGGTGTGTCCTCATTTTTGAGTTGGGGCACATACCAGAGAACCAAATCGCGCTCAGTGGCGGGTTCGGCAGGGGTGATGAACTCTTCTGGCCCCTGCTGATAGTCGGTGTTACAACACGCGCCCAGGGTTGCCAGATCCGACTTGCCTTCATCATGGTTGGCGTCGGTGATAGTGATGTAGACAAAGGCATTATCGCCGCGGCCGCGATCCCCAAATTGCCCCTGCCCTGGTTCCACATAAAACCCCTGCCCCTCGGCTCCGGTCAGACGATATTGATACCCTTCCGGCGTGTACGGGGTGTTTTCGTCCTGCCGCTGCCAGCCTTCGGCACTCCAGGGTTGCCAATTTTGACCGTCCCATTCGGCAAAATTATCGTCTGTGCCATCGCCACTAGCCGTCACATCCAGCCGTAGAACGGGCCGATAGGTGCCATCATTGCCACAGCCGCGGCCGCGGTTAGCCGTCGTCACCCTAAAACGACCATCCGTATAAAACTCATACCGCTGTTCATAGCGGTAATTACAGGGGACCGGCCAGTCCGGGCTACGAAAATCTTGCACCAGGGCAAACCCGACCACCGCACCATCTTGTACGATTTCTTCCACCACTGGCCCCGAAAACGCCACCACTGCCGCCGAGCTAAAAATGGGGCACCCGATGGCATCATTGTAGCCAAACCCATCGGTCTGGGAATAGCTAACATGCCAATCTACCAGGGCCGCACTGTTCAACACCGTCTGCTCCTGGTAACGCACATCGGTCAGCTTGAGGCCATCAGAACTCGTGAGCATGTAACTCATCTCCCACCCGGCCTGGCTGAGTGTGTGGCTTTGCTGACAGTAATTAGCATAAACCACCTCGTTTTCCAGCCCACGTTCGGTGATGGGCGAAGCCGGGCCGCTGGCCCCTAACTCCGTCCAGCGAATACCCACCAATTGCTCATCCGTCAGGTCTACGATAGCCCACAGCGCCCGATCACCCACGATGAAGGTGGGGCCACACACAGATGGCGCGAGCGTTCACATTGACTGCCATTGAGCGCGGTTTTGACGTTGGGCATGACGGGTGTGCCGGGTTGTCCCCCTAAGGCTACCTGCACTTCGGGGGCATGGCGGGCAATTTCCACCGCCAGGTCGGTCAGGGCTGGGGGAATTTCTGGTTGGACGTTGATTTGGTGGGCTACCTGGGCTACCTGGTTCGCGGCCGCGTCCACAAACGCCACCGTCGTCACATTCTGAGCATAACTATATAACTCCACCCGATAACAATGGTCGGGGGTACAGGGGATACCACTGTTGACGAGATCGCTGGGCAGGGCAGGCCGCACCACCATGATTTCATTACGCAAGGGCGCGCCGGTGGTGAGATCATACGCGTAGCTCAGGAAATCGCTGTTTTGCAGGGCCAGGGTTTGGGCCTGGGCGGCTTCCCCGGTGAGGCCGGGTAACAAGAGGATGGGGGGGGTGGTTTGTAAGGCGGCCGCGGCCGCGGCCCGACGCGCCACTAGAGCCGGTATCTGTTGGGCCAATATCTCCGGGTTGACCGGTGAAGCCAACAAGGCCGGTTGGGTGGCTGTGGGCGGGGCGTCCGGTTCGATCCGGCAAGCCACCAACAAGATCAAGCCTAGTAACAACCAACTTACACGAGACATAACCATCTCCATTGCATCTACACAGCCGTTCAAACGACCAATCCGTATTCTAAGCCCATGCGCCAAAAATATCACGCCCTGCCGTAACTACCAAACCCGTTGCCTTCGACAAACTCAACCTTCAATAGCGTTCGCGTTGCTCAAACATCACAACCAGGCTAACAACGTCCGTTCACGCTCTGCGTGGAATGCCCCTTCAACCGCTGCCTGCTAGCGAAGAGCGTCCAGGATGGTATTCCCACGCAGAGCGTAGGCATAAGTTCTGACACCTGTATAGACAAAAAACCGACTCCCACCCAAAGATGGAAGCCGGTTTTGGTTCGTAGGTTGGTTCAATCTCTGCAACTGAACCAACCTGAACCAATCATGCTTGAACGATTATTTGAACCGGCGGGCCAGGTAAACCGGGCGGAGAAGGGCCAGACCCGTCGCCAGGAGCAGGAGCATCATCACACCCACGACAACCAACATCATCGGGTTCGTGCTGATAGTTTTCAGGGTTGCCAGCGAGATAGCCGTCGGGCCAAACCCTTGCTGATAATCCTCAACTTCACCACCCGTTGCGCCACCGACGGAGATGGCGGCCATCTGGGCGGTGGTATTGCTGGCGGCGGGACAACCATTGCCATCCAGGGTGAGGCCAGCCGCTGTGAATACGGCATCGTTAGCCGGGAACAGGCGGTAACGCATGTTCAGTGTGCCGGGGTAGACAAACGTACCACCACTATCAGAGGAGTTGGGGGTAGTAAAGTTGATCGTGCCTGCACCATTCACAAAGTTGATAAACATTACTTCAGCGGCATCCGGGCCGGAACCATCAACGATGGTATCACCAAAGTCGCCGTCGCCGTTGTAATCGGCCCATCCGACCAGACAACCAGCCCCACCAACGATACCAGTTACGTCTATACTACCCGTACCGGAACCCCAGGTGGCAGAGTTGAGGGTGATACCATCTTCGTCGTCGTTGCCGTCGCGGTGTCGTCACCGTTCGCGGCCGCGCTCTCTTGCCCATCGTTATCCGCATCCCACAGCGTGCCCAGGATGAGGCCGGTGTTGGGGTGGCGGGGGCCATTTTCGCCAAAGATGGTTTTGTTGTAGCTGGTGGGCAAGTCACCATAATCCATCTGCGCGAACAGACCCAGGTCAACCATCTGGTTGGTGCTGGCGTCCCGACGGCCATTGTCATTAGTATTGTTGTCAGCCGTGGGTTCGGTGCGGACAGCCAGTGTGACCGGGAAGACCGAAGCAATCCCGTTGGTTCCGGCATTACCACCGTCAGTACCATTATCATCATCCTCGGTCAGAGTTGTCTCCGGGTTGTTGTCGGCGGTGCTGCTACCAAACAGGTAGAGCAGATCGCCCGCCTGGAACTCCGTGTTGGGAACCTGGATGAAGTAACTGCCCTTGGGCACACTACAGAAGCTGTAAGAACCATCCACGCCACCCACCTGGGCGGTGGTGGTGTTGGCGATGGACGCCCCATCTGCACCACCTGGCTCGAAGGTGTTGTTGCCGTTTACGTCTCGGTACAGGTTGAGCAGAACGCCATTGATGCCATATTCGCCACCGTTGACCGTGCCGCTGTTGTCAGCATCAAACCAGACCAGGTCGCCAATACACAATGGCTCGAACATACCGAAGTCCACCGTCAGGTTATGGCTGGGGTCGGGGGTGTTCGGGTCGGTGTTGCCGTCGTTGGTCGGTTCGCTGTTGATTGTCACGGTCACTGGCGGTGAACTAATACCCCCATCACAGGCCCCACCCACAACGGTTGTGCCGTTGTCATCCGTGTTGGATGGGTCGGCGTCGGGGTCGGGGGCGGGGTCGTTGCCGGTGCTGGAGATCATGTATTCCAACGCC
>JADJUV010000046.1 GCA_016716885.1 Candidatus Trichofilum aggregatum
TCGTCCGCCCATCTTCCAGGTCTACGGATAAAGTGTCATCAGTCACCACAACCCCCACAATCCCAGGCTCAACACGCACAACAACCTTCTTTTCCATCCGTGTTCCCTCCTATCCGTGTTCCCTCTCCCCCAAGTTCCCCTGAGTTCCCAGAGTTCCTACGAGTTCCCCTCTACCTCGCATACCCCGTCATCTCCACATACCCCAACGCCGTCACCGGTTCGCCGTTGAGCGTGCCCGTAAACGCCGACGCCCCTTCCCAGTAGGTCGTGGAAACGTTGAGTTCCTGGTTGGGCATGAGGGCCTGCCCTTCCAGTTCCAGCCCAATCGTGTCCAGGGTAAGGCGCCAGCCGATGGGATATTCCGCGCCGCTGGTGGGGCTCGTCCAACTGTCCAACGGCTCCATCTGCCAATCCGCCAGCGTCAGATGGGTCACATTGCCCTGCGGATCAATCCAACTGCCCGACGAAAACGGCTCCAATGACCCATCCTCGCGCCGAATCTGGAAAAACATCAAGGCATACCCGTTGTCCAACTGGATGGAGTACCAATCCCAACCCACGGAGCCTTCGCTCAAGGCGCTGGTGCTGTACTCGTGATCCTTCCAGCTATGCCCACTCACAGCAAACGATTCCCCCTGAACCGTCACGCTTCCCACCGACTCTAAGCCAACGAGGGAGTAGTAGTAAGAGGCGTTGCCCGGCTCGGCCCCTTTGGCACTAAGCCCACCATCGCCATGCAAAACAGGCGGCCGCGTAACCGTCAACAGGAGATCAAGTTCTGTCTCTTCGGCCTGGGCCAAAAGGCGTACCTGGCCGGGGGCTACTTCTTCCGCCCGCCAGTTATTGAGCCAGATGTGATACGGCTCCGCCTGCGCCCCGGCCAACGCGGCCGCGCCCCGGCTAAACTGTTCCTCAGCATAAAACTGCCCCTCGGCAATGTCGCTAATGGTGAAATGGGCCAGATAAATCTGGTTGGTACGCCAATCTGAGCCGTCTGCCCCCGCCTCAAACTGGTTTTCGGGAACCAGCGCACTGCGGAAGAAGGTCAACTGATAACCAAATTGACGCCCCTCGGCGGTTTGCAGGTTGCCGGTGTAATACCACCACTCGGTCTGATAATCATCATGCGGCCCCAGATCACGGGGGAACTGCATCCCCCCTGGCTCCAGGGCCAGAGCAAACCCCGCCGTATTGGGTGAGGAAAGTTGAGCAATGAGAGACGGCGCGGCCGCGGCCGCGTCTTCATCACCCCTCTGCCCCAGCCAAAAAGCCAGGGCCACGAGCAAAACAAAGGTTAGGAAAATGAGAAATCGTTTCATTGTATTTAATCAGGAGACTAAGAGACTGAGAGATTGAGAGACTGAGAGAGACTGAGATCGGACCTAATCTCTTAGTCTCTCAGTCTCTTAGTCTCTATTCTTGCCTCACCGCCGAGGCCACCACCATCCCCCCCAGCCGCAACGAGGGGTAAACCGCCGCCAACAAGGCCGACACCACCGCCACCAGCAGGGCCTGCAAAAAATAACCCGGTTGCAAATCCATCTGCAACGTCCAGCCAAACGAGCGCACGTTGATGATGTAGATGAGAATCCAGGCCAGCACATAGCCGGTGGGCATCGCCAGCAACCCGGCCAACGCCCCCATCAGCCCCGTTTCCAACAAAATCATCTGCCACATCTGGCGCAAACTCATGCCCGTGGCCCGCAAAACCCCCAACTCCCGCGTCCGCTCCAGTTGCAGACTGAACAGCGCACTCACCACGCCGATAAAAGCCACAAGGGTTGCCAGCAAGCGCAGGGCGGCGGTAATGGCGAAGGTGCGGTCCAAAATCTCCAGCGACCCCTGCCGGATGCCCTGGTTGGAGCGGATAGATAACTCCTGCACCCCGGCCAACGCCGTTTGCAGATCGGCCACCACTGTGTCCACATCCACACCGGGCGCAGTCAGCAGGGCCAGCGACGAAATCGCCGTATCGTTCCATCCTTGCTGGTACAAATCCGAGCCGATCATGATACTGCCCTGGTCGGACGAATAATCATAAAAAACGGCCAACACCGGAAACGTCTGCGGCCCCTGGTCGGTCATAATCGTGATGGGGGCGGGGGGGGTGCCCAGGTTCTCTTTCAACACCAACGGTTCCGAGAGCATCACCCCTTCACCAGCCATAAATCGCCCCCATAAATCAGGCTGGTCATCTGTCCAGGCATATTGCCGCTCGCCCCGCGTCACATCCCCGGCAATGGCACGGAGTTCGATGTCCCGCTCCAGGTCGGGCAGGTTGACCATGACGCTACGCACGCTGGCGGTGGCTTCCACACCGGGCCAATCCGCCACCATCGCCACCACATCCGGCTCAATGGTTCCCATGTTGCGGGTCGCCGTGAGCGTCGGCGGCGAGATGAACACATCGGCCTGCAAGGTGCTGTCCAGCCAGGTGACGACGGTCTGGCGGAAGGAGCCAATCATGATGGAGACGCCCACAATGACCGAGACGGCGGTCATCAGGGCGGCGATGGCCACGCTGGTGCGGCTGAGGGAGCGCACGATGTCACGCGGGGCCATGCGCCCGATGGGGCCAAACAAGGCCCCGGTCAGGGGGGGCAACCGCTCCATCAGCCACATCGTCACCGGGGCGGTCAGCAGGGCGAAGGCGATGAGCACGGTGAACAGTCCGGCGAAGGTGATGATCAGGCTCACCCCTTTCAGCCAGAGCAGGAATGAGCCTATCAGCACCATCACCACCCAGACCACGACCAGCCAGGGGATAAAGCGGCGGGTTTTGCTCTCGATGGCCGAGCGCTGCAAATTACTGGTGGGGGTCGTGCGCATGGCTTCGATGGCGGGAATGAGGGAGGCTAACAACGCGGCCGCGATACCAATTACCAGCCCCTTGACCAGACTCAGCACCGGGATGCTCACCTCTTGCACCGTGACTACAAAATAAAAATCGTTGATTGTCTGCGTCACCAGGCGCACCATCGCCTGCCCCAACACGATGCCCAGCCCCACCCCCAAGACCGAACCCACCAGGCTCAGCACGAAGGCTTCGGCCAAAATCAGGCTGAACAGTTGCCCGCCGGTCACACCCAGACAGCGCAACACGCCAAACAGGGGCCGCCGCTGGATGACGCTGAAGGTGACGGTGTTGTAGATGAGGAACATGCCCACCACCAGGGCCAACATGCTCAGGGCGGTGAGGTTCAGGGTGAAGGCCGCGCTCATCTGTTGGATGGTGTTGCCGCTCGCGGCCGCAAGCTCTACCCGCACTCCCTCTGGCAAAATGGCCTGGATGGGGGCCAGGGCCGTGTCATCGTGGATGATGAGGTCAATGTGGGAGACGCGGCCGCGTAGGTTCAACACCTCTTGGGCTGTGGCAATGTCGGTAAACACCAGGGCACTCATCGCCCGTTCGTTGGTGCTATCGGCCGGTTGCACCAGGGCCACAATCGCCGCCGTGGTCAAATTACCCGCATTGTCCAGGGTGATGGTGTCGCCCAGTTCCAGCCCAAACCGCTCCGCCAGCCCGGTGCTGAGGATGACCGTGTTGGCCTGGGTAAGAAACGGCGTCAGGGCCTCGTTGCGTAAATTCTCCCCCAGATAGTTGCGAAATGGCGGCTCGGCAAACGGATCAACCCCCAGCAACCGGTAAGGCTGATCTCCCAGTTCGGCGACGCGCACATACCCTTCCACCACGGGCGCAGCCAGGTCATACCCCACCTCGCGGCGCAAACGGGCATACACCGCCTCATCCAGCCCGGTCGAACCGGCGATGATGCGGTGGGTGGTTTTGCCGGTGATGGCATCGGTAGACAGTTGGAAGGCCCGTTGCGCCGAGCCGTTGGCCAGGTCAATGGAAACCATCATGGCGACGCCAATGGCGACGCCTAAAACAAACAACAAATATTGCAACGGACGACGGCGGATGCGTCGCCAGGCGGTGCGGTAGAGAGGAAGTAAGGACATAGGATTTTCGATTGACGATTTACGATTGACGATTGAAAAGCGGCACGGATTCGCCCAGCCCATTGGTGGAAAAACCTGCCACTTGCAACTCTGCCACTTCGTCTTCTTCCACCAATTTCCCTTCGTGAATGTGAAAAACCCGGTCGGCGTAAGGCACAACTTCGGGGTTGTGGGTGGCCATGATGAGAGTTTTGCCCGACTGTCGGGTCAGGGAGAGCAATAGATTCATCACCCGCTCGCCTGTTTCCTCGTCTAAATTACCGGTGGGTTCATCTGCCAACACGATGAGCGGGTCATGGGCCAGGGCACGGGCAATGGCGACCCGCTGTTGCTCGCCGCCGGAGAGTTTGTCAGGAAACGTATCACGCCGATCCGCCAGCCCTACCTGCTCCAGCAGTTGCATGGCCCCGGTCTCCGCCTGTTTCCGGTTTTGCCCTGCCAATTCTTGGGGCAAGGTGATGTTCTCCAACACGGTCAGGGTGGGAATCAGGTTAAAAAACTGGAAGACGAAGCCAATATGATCGCGGCGAAACAGGGTTTGCTCTCGTTCGCGCAGGGCGGTAATCGTCGTGCCGTGGACATGAATGTGGCCGGATAACGGTTTTTCGATGCCCGCGATGAGGTTGAGCAGGGTGCTTTTGCCACTACCGCTCCGCCCCAACAAAACGGCAAACTCACCGGGGTAAAAGTTGTTGCTCAGGTTGTCCAGCACCAGGCGCTCCTTGCCCCCTTCCTGGAAGGATTTGCTAAGCTTTTCAAGCTGGACGATGGGTTTGGTTTGGGGTTTGGTCATGGTATCCTTCAGTTAGTTTCGAGTTCGGAGTTTCGAGTTTCGAGTTGGGTTTGTGCGAAGTTTCACAAAGTTTTGAACATTCTACATGATTAGAACGGTGAGTACAAGGTGTACAGCTTCGCATTCACGCAGCACTTATTTTGTCAATGTTTTGCACAGATTGCAAGCAAAAAGAGTGTTGCCACGAATTTCACGAATTGACACGAATAAAAGAAGGTAATTCGTGAAATTCGTGGCTACATCTTCTTCCGACAAGGTGATGTATGACTTTGGTTTTAGCTCTTGATTTTGGTGGCACAAAATTATCCGCGGCCGCGACCCGTTTCCCCCCTTCACCCCCCTACTGGCTGGCCCGGCGGCGCGTCTTCACCCCGGATTCGGCCGATGGGTTGCATGAATATACCACCATGCTGGCGATGGCTCGTGAATTGGTGGCTGAGGTAGGCTCTCCCGATGTGATCGGCGTCAGCTTTGGTGGGCCGGTGGATGTATCGCAGGGGCTGGTGCGCTTGTCTCATCATGTGGCCGGGTGGGACAATGTACCGTTGGCGGATTGGCTAGAGGACGAATTTGGTGTGCCGGTGGTGGTGGATAATGATGCCAACGCGGCCGCGCTCGGTGAACATCGTTTCGGGGCCGGGCGGGGGTTGGATGATCTGTTTTATGTAACAGTGAGCACAGGGGTGGGTGGTGGCTGGGTGTTGAACGGTGAACCTTATCGGGGACGCGGCCGCATGGCCGGTGAAATCGGGCATGTGGTGGTCAATCCGGGTGGGGTTGGGGGCGGTGTGTAACGTGATGAACCCGCAACGCATTATTCTGGGCGGTGGGGTCACTAAAAGTGGTCCGTTGTGGTGGGAAGCGGTGCGTAACACCGCCAGAACACACGCTTTGCCAGAGGTGGATGTGGAGATTGTCCCGGCTGAGTTGGGGATGATGCGCCGTTTGGGGGTGCGGCCGCGTTGGCGGGGGAGAGATGAGAGACTGAGAGATTGAGAGACTGCAACCAACAAAAAGGTGAGTGATGGCACAAACAGAACTAACGCAAATCAATGATGAATTTTTGGCCCAGGCGATTGCGCCGTGGGGTGGCACACGGGCTGATTTAACCTTTATACGGGAATTCGCCAATACGATTTACCGGTTTGAGCGGGATGGCGCGGCCGCGATTTTGCGTCTCACCCGTAGCTCCCACCGCCCGGCTACCCAGGTGCAGGCAGAGTTGGCGTGGATCAATTTTCTGGCGGCACGTGGGGTGGCGGTCTGTCAGCCCATCGCCACACTAGATGGAAGGTGGTTGGTTGAATTGCCTGTAGAAGGGGGGTCGTATGTGGTGGTGGTGTGGCAATTTGCCCCCGGTGGGCCACCCCAGCCTGAAGATTTTACGCCCGATTTGTATCACAAAATGGGGCAACTCATCGGCCAGATGCACCGGCTGAGTGTCGATTACACCCCGGTTGATCCGGCGGTAAAGCGGCTGGAATGGTTTGAGGAAGATGCCCCGGAGCGGCTGTTGGGTGGGTTAACGGCTGAGGATGAGGCCATTCGGGCCGGGCTAGAGGGGATTTGGGCACAGATGAGGGGATGGGAGCGCGGCCGCGACGTCTACCACCTCATCCATTGTGATGTTCATGCCGGAAACCTGTTCCTGCACCACGGCCAGATTCACCTGTTCGACTTCGATGACTGCTGTTACCACTGGCGCGTTTATGATCTGGCCAACGCCCTGTACTATGCCCTCTGGCGCATCCCCGCAGTGAAGCAGAGCAACGGGCCGCCTTCGCCCAGGAGTTCATGACCCATTTCCTGGCTGGCTACCAGACCGAATCCACCCTAAGCACGGAATGGCTTCAACGTATTCCCTTGTTCATGGAGTACCGTGATTTGTTAGTCTACGCCTTTTTACGCCAGCACTTGAATACCGCCCCAGAAAACGAAGGCTTACAAAAGCTCTTGGGAGCCATCCGCGAGCGGGTTGAGGCCAACCAACCCTACGTCACCTGGAAGCTGTGACAGGGAACAAGAAAAGACTTAGCCCGAAGGTGCACGAATTAAGAGATCTTCTTAATGAGGCCATTGTAGGCGGGACAGTGGGCCAAGATGTGACAAGAACGATCCATCAGTGTCCACCTGTCTCGCCCTCTTATGAGCCGCAATCGTAAGAGGGCGAGACGACGCGGAAGGATCGTTTCAGTCACGGAACTCTCCGCCCCTTACCATCATGGTCTATCAAATTGAGAATTGCTGAGAAAAATTCGTGCTAATTCGTGAAATTCGTGGCAAAAATCTCCTGTTAGGGGGTTAGCCGATTGAGGGTGCGGGGGAAGGCACTGGTCTGGCGGATGTGTTCAATGCCACAAATCCAGGCCACGGTGCGCTCCAGTCCCAGGCCAAAGCCACTGTGCTGCGCTGTACCAAACCGACGCAAATCAATGTACCACTGGTACGGTTCCGGGGGCAGTTGGTGGCGTTCAATGGCGGCCATGAGCAGGGCAGGATCACTCATACGCTCACTACCACCGATGATTTCGCCGTACCCTTCGGGGGCCAGCAGGTCTACACTTTTGCACACTTCGGGGCGACCGGGCCACGGTTCCATGTAGAACGCCTTGACCGCACTGGGGTAGCCATAGACAAACACCGGCTTATCAAACTGCTTCGTCAATTCCGTCTCGTGGGGTGAACCAAAATCATCGCCCCATTCGATGGCTAACAGGTCACGCCGCTCCGGGTCACTCTCGGCTTCGCGGATGGCTTTGAGCCGCTCGATGGCCTCATCGTAGCTGATGCGCGGGAAGGGGGCCGAGATACGTTCCAGAGCGGTCAGATCACGCTCTAAGACGGCCAGTTCCGGGCGGCGTTTTTCCAGAACGGTCTGAACGATATAGCTGACGAACTGCTCTTCCAACTCCATCAGTTGATCCAGGTCACAGAAGGCGATTTCTGGCTCTACCATCCAAAATTCAGAGAGGTGGCGGCGGGTTTTAGATTTTTCGGCGCGGAAGGTGGGGCCAAAGCAGTACACCTTGCCGAAGGCCATGATGTTGGCCTCGTTGTAGAGCTGGCCGGTTTGGGCCAGATAGGCTTTGTCCTCGTAATAATCAACTTCAAAGAGGGTGCTGGTTCCTTCCGCGGCCGCGGGCGTAATAATCGGCGTGTCAATATTCAGGAAACCCTGTCCATCCAAAAAGTCAATAATGGCCCGTTTGATGGTGGAACGAATCCGCATAATCGCCCATTGCTGGCTGGAGCGGAGCCAAAAGTGGCGGTTATCCATGAGGAATTCCACGCCGTGTTCCTTGGGGGTGATGGGGTAATCATGAACTTCCTGCACCACCGTCAGGCCAGTGATGCCCATTTCATAACCACCCGGTACACCGGGGGCACGGTCATCTTTCCGCACCTTGCCCGTCACAATGACCGATGATTCCTGCCCCAACGCTTTAATCGTCGCAAACAGGTCATCCCCCAGGTCGGGGCGGTAGGCGACGGCTTGCAGAATGCCGCTACCATCGCGCAGGCGCAAAAATTGGAGTTTGCCTTTGCCGGTGGTGGCGTAAATCCAACCTTTGAGGGTGATTTCTTGCCCGTCGTATTGGGCGATATTTTCAATGCGTGCTTCGGTTGCCATGCCATTCTCCTGTAAAAAGTGGCAAAGTTGCGGCGGCAAAGTGGCAAAGTCGCAAAGCGGCAAAGAATAGAGGTGACTTCCTCTGCAACTCTGCCCCTTTGCAACTCTGCAACCTTGCCACCTTGCAACCCTGGTTATTTTGGTTCGACACTGGTGGTCAGTTTCGGGGCGGGATTGTATCACAAAGCCTCTCAGCGGCGCAGGTAGGCGATGGTTTCGCGCAGGCGGGCGGGCTGGAAATCAAAATGGCGGCGCACGGTATCCAGGTCGGTGACTTCGGGGATGGAGAGGCGATCCAGGAAATAGCGGCTGACGGGGGGATGGAAGCGCCAGCCGAAGAGGAGTATGGCGAAGACGCGGGTGAAGGGCATACACAGGTAGAATGGGTAACGGGTCATCGCGGCCGCGTCCAGCACCATTTCTATCAACTCCTTAAACCGAAACCGCTCCGCCCCCGCCAACGTGATCGTCTGGCCGTGCAAATCCGGACGATCCAGGCAGGCTACCAGGCATTTGGCCGCATCTTCCACCCAGAGTGGTTGTAAGGAAATCTCGCCGCCACCGGGCAAGATAACCAACGGCCAGGTCCAGCGGGTCACGCTGAGAATGGTGTTGAGGAAACGATCTTCGCGGCCATAGAGAGAGGCGGTGCGGACGATGGTGTGGGAGAGATTACTGCGGCGGATGAGTCGTTCTACTTCCCCTTTGGTGCGGAGCAGGAACGGCACGGCGTTGGGATCAGCCCCCAAACGGCTGAGGTAGATGATGTGTTGGACGCCTGCGCTTTGGGCCACGCGCAGCAGTTGGGTTGTGCCTTGAAGGTCATTGGTACGGAGGGCGCGATTACTACCGCGCCGTTCTGCCCCAGCGAGATGGATGAGGGTGTGGACCCCCTGCATCGGTTCACGGAGGGCGACGGGGTCGTTGATGCGGCCGCGGAACACCAGATGCGGCTTTCCGGCCATCTCCAGCCAGCGCACCACCGACCGCCCGACAAAACCTGTACCACCAGTAACGAGAATCATCTAGATTATTTTGCCTCAAGAAATGACGAAAGACCAACCAAACATTTTTTCCCCCTTCATTTTACCCGTCTCTGCTCCATCGCTATAATCAACGCTGTGACTCGTTTCTGTCTGATTGGCCCCACCTATCCCTATCGCGGCGGGATAGCCCATTACACGACGCTATTGGCGCAGCAGCTACGCCAGGAGCATGAGGTATTGCTTATCTCGTTTTCGCGCCAATATCCGCGCTGGTTATTTCCGGGGCGGGATGATCGTGATCCGAGCCAGAACCCCTCAAGGCAGAAGCTGAATATTTGCTTGATTCGCTCAATCCACTGAGTTGGTGGCGCACGTTACGGCACATTCGCGCCTGGCAGGCGGATGTGGTGGTGATTCCCTGGTGGGTTCCTTTTTGGGCACCGGTGTGGGCTTATCTGGGCTGGGGTATCAAGCGGTTGCCTGGGCCACCTAAATTGTTATTTATCTGCCACAATGTGCTCCCGCATGAAGAGAGCCGGTGGGACAAATTCGCTTTACGGTTGGCTTTGTCATCGGGGGGATGGGTTCATCGTGCATTCACAGGTAGATGGACAGCGATTACGGGGTATTTGGCCTGAGGCGCGGGTGCAGGTAACGCCTTTGCCCACGTATGAAGGGTTGGGGCAATCCGCGGCCGCGTCCCCCACCCTCTCTCTCCCCACCGACCGCCCCATCCTGCTTTTCTTCGGCTTCGTGCGTCCCTACAAAGGGCTGGATGTGCTGCTCGAAGCGTTGCCGCTGGTGCTGGCCCAACGACCGGTGCATCTGGTCATTATGGGGGAATTTTGGCAGGGGGCAGAAAAGTATGCGGGGCAGATAGAGCGGCTGGGTTTGCGGCCGCATGTCACCCTCATTGACCGTTATGTGCCTGATGAGGAGCTGGTGTCCTATGTTCAACGGGCCAACGTCGCCATTTTGCCTTACCGCAATGCCACCCAGAGTGCCGTTGTGCAGGTGGCCCTGGGGCATGGCTGCCCGGTGATTACCACGAATGTAGGGGGGCTGGCCGAAGCGGTAGAAGATGGGGTGACAGGTTTGGTCGTGCCCCCAGAGAATAGTTCGGCGCTCGCGGCCGCGGTCTGTCATTACTTGAGCCAAAACCTCGAACCCCGCTTCAGAGCCAACATCCAACAAACCAATCAACGTTTCTCCTGGCACTATCTACAAGATGCCTTAGAGGCGCTAACCCAATCATGAGTCGGATCGTTTTTGTCCTCACGCAAAGCCTGGATAGTCCCAGCGGCTTGGGCCGTTATGGTCCGTTAGCCCGTGAATTAACCCAACGGGGTCATGAAATCGAATTACTAGCCTTGCATCCTGATTGGACCTCATTGTCTAACCCCAAATACACTGATAACGGCGTCAAGGTGCATTATGTCAGCCAGATGCATGTGCGTAAAACAGGCTCACATAAAAGTTATTTCAGTCCTACCCGTCTGCTCATGGTTTCATTCCTGGCTACGTGGCGTCTGGCCCAGGGGTTGAGACAATCCTCAGCCGATATTATTCAACTTGGCAAGGCCCAGCCGTTTAATGTGTTGGCGGCACGCCTGGCCGGTCGCGGCCGCGCCGTTTTCTGTGATTGTGATGATTACGAAGCCGAAACCAATCGTTTTTCTAGCCAATGGCAAAAAGCTCTGGTGCGTGCTTGTGAAGATAGTATTGTTAAGTTTGTTAAAGGCATCACCGTCAATACACAATTTACCCAAGAGCGGTATGCTAATCTGGGTTTTCCCTCTGAACGGATTGTCTATGTACCCAACGGGGTAGAACGCAGTCGTTTTGCCACGATTCCACCACTTGACCTCCGCAAACAATGGGGCATTCCCGAACAAGTTCCCCTGATTATGTATGTGGGAACACTGGGACGAGCCAGCCATCCCGTGGATTTACTTCTTCAGGCTTTTAGCCTGATCAACCAAAGAGAGCCAGATGCTCACCTGATGTTGGTGGGAGGGGGTGAAGATTTTGACCTTCTACAAGGCATGGCTAAAGAACTAGGGCTAGGGAATCAGGTGGTGTTCTGCGGCCGCGTTCCCCAGACACCATTCCCGCTTACCTGGCCGAAGCTACCGTTACCGTGGACCCGGTATACGATGACCTGACAGCACGTGCCCGGTCGCCGCTTAAATTACTGGAAAGCCTTGCTATGGGTGTCCCCGTCGTGACGGGTGATGTGGGCGATAGGCGTACCTTATTGGGTGGGGGCGCATCTGGCTGTCTTGTCGCTCCCGGAGATAGCCAGGCGCTAGCCGAAGGCATCTTAACCATCCTGCAAAACACGCACTACTGGCAACAACTACATACGGCCGCTCTGAAACAGCGTGAACATTGGTATTGGGATCAACTGGTACACACCTTTGTTCAAGTGTATAAATGGGCCTGAACGATTCCTCACATCTACTATGAGCATTCATTTCGCAAGTTATTACCGCTGGCTCATTGCTACGCAGCACTGGGGCTTTCCCACCCACTTTTTGGAACCCATGTTAGACATTGGGGCCGATGATGGTGGTTTTCTGTCACGTATCCAGGCTCCGTTTAAGGTTGGTACAGACCTGGCCTACCGAGCCGTCACCGATTTCCTGGCTCCAGGCCAATGCCTACCATCTCCCCTTCGCCAGCCACACCTTCGGCCACGTGATGGCGTTTGATGTTATTGAACATGTCGAAGATGATGTCCGTTTACTCCAAGAAGCTGTCCGAGTTTTGCAACCTGGGGGAACAATCTGGTTAAGCACACCAGCACACCATTTTTATATGTTTCCTGGCGGCCGCATTCAAAAGCGTTTTGAAAAAAGTATAGGTCATGTGCGCCGGGGTTATGCCGCTGACCAGCTACTCAATCGTTTGCCTGACGGGGCGAGAGCCGAAATTTGGTGGTGGAATGAACCCTGGTACCGGAACGCCTACCTGGCTCTTTATATACTCAAGAATATTTACTACCCTCTACCCAATCGCTTTATGCCCTGGCTTGCTCGCCTGGATGCCCGTCAACGTGAGGGAGAGGCGGGTCATCTTTTTGCCCGTATCACCAAACTATGATCACGCGTGCCTTAACGGCTGTGGGCATCAAGGAAGGGCATCCCTATTACCGTTATTGGCATTCATTGCGTCATTCGGCCACTAACTGGTTGATTATTTTGACCGGGTTGCTGTTATATAACGGCTTAAATACTATTGCTCTTATTGTTATCGCCCCCCGTGTCAGCAAAATTGAATACGGTCAATATCTGGCTTGTTTTGCCCTCGCCAGCTTTTTAGTGGTGATGCCGGGCTTGGGGCTGGATGCCTGGTTACTGACACAATCCCCTTCCGATAAAGCGAGCGCGACAGCCCTTTGGATGAGCACGATTCGGGTGCGGTTAGTTTTACTGATAATCTGGTTGGTGGGCATGATAGGATTAGCCATTTACCTACCCGCAGATACTTACCCATTGGCTATCTTAGCCCCCACCACTATTGGTGTGGCGCTCGATCAGATATTACTCCTCTCTTACTCAGCGATGCGTATTCAGGGGAATCATAAGCTGGTAACAGTGGTGCAATCGCTATCCTCGCTTGCTTTATTGGGTTTGGCCTGGTTCCTTCCTTTATCAGAAGGGCAGATTGACCGTTTTGCTCTGGCCCGAACAGGGTTGTCGTTTTCGCGGCCGCGCTCTTACTCCTCATTCTCTACCTCAATTACCAACAGAAACCCTCATTCCTCACCCCTGCTCGTGAGCTTATCCGTCTTTCCCGCCCCTTTCTGTGGAGCGAATTTGCTACCGCCGTCTATGTGCGAGCCGATATTACGATTATTTCGCTGATTTTGGGTTCACTGGCCACGAGTGTGTATGGCCCGGCCCTTAACATTTTGCAGGCCACTTTCCTGGCCCCACGGGCATTGTTTTTCTTATTGTGCCCATCCTTTCTCGTACTTACCAACATCAACGAACACGCTTTGCCCGCCAAAGTGTCGTTCAGTTTGTGAGGCAAGGCGTTGTAGGCTTAGGACTCTCCATCTTTCTTTTTCTCTGGCTCCTCTCATCATCACACTGCTGTATAAGGAACGGTATGCCTCATCCGGTGAGGTATTGCACTAACTTAGCCCTATCCCTTTATTACATAGGTTAAACTTTGCTTTAGGTGCAGTCTTAACTTCTGGTGGTAGGCAATCACCGCGCACGAAGGTACAGATCGCGGCCGCGATCTTTAATGTTTGCGCCAATCTACTTATTATCCAGCCTTATGGAATCATAGGCGTAGCGATTGTCTATGTTCTCACCGAATTGATTTTAACGGTTGGGTATTTGGCGATTGCCTGGCCCCTTGTGCGTCAGCAGATAAAAAGAACAGCAACCAGTTCTGTATAACCCTTATGAGTAAGTCACCTCTTCTTCTTTTTCTCACCGGGCTACCGCGCAGTGGTACAACCTGGGCGGCTCAAGCACTCGCGGCCGCCACCGGGGGGCGCATCATTCATGAACCCTTCAACTGGCGCAATTACCCGGCGCGTTTACCTTATCATATGCTTTATCGCTCAGCCCAGGCAGATGATCCAGCGCTTCTCAACATTATCAAGCGCTCTATGCGTCCCTCATGGAAACATGCTTATGATTGGCTCCGCCCAAACCGCCCTCTAGTGTTAAAGGATGTCCACATTTGTTTAGCTAGTGAGTACATTGAAACTCATTTGCGGCCGCGAACCATCATCATCATGCGCCATCCCTGTGCTATGGCTCAAAGCTGGCACGCCTTAAAATATGAAGTTCCATTCCGTATAGAAACGCTTTTACGCCAACCAGACCTGGTTGAAACTTACTTGCACCCCTTTGTGTCTCACCTACAAGATCAAGATGAATATTTGCGCTTTCAATCGCTATTTGAACGCTTGAATGTTGCCCTCTCACCCCGTCATCAAATTCACTTGAACCAATTTCTGCAAAGTAACAATCGCCCCCGTAAAGCCAGTGAAGGGGCGTACTCAACTGCCCGCTCTAGCGAAGCAGAACCGGACAAATGGCGACACAAACTCACTGGCGAACAAATCGCCGCCGTCTTGCATGGTGCGGCTCCGTTTGGTTTGCTGGAGAAATTTTATCCGGCCAACAGTTCCGATAAACAAACATGAATTTCTTAATCCTCAATGTCCATTCCGCCTTAATCTGGGCGATGAAGCCATCATGGCGGTTACGGTCAGTTCACTGCGTCAGGCATGGCCAGAGTCACACATTACCGTCGCTGCCAATGACCCTGCTAGTTGGCAACTTCCTGACGTAACCGTTGTACCTGCCCTCTGTTCTTGGGTAGCTAATTGCCGTTTGGGCCAGTGGCGGCAAGGCCAATTAAAGATGCCGTTTTACTTGATTCTACTTGTAATTGCCGTATGTATTTATAGGCTAACGGGAAGAGAGTGGAAACCAGGCAATCCTCAAAAACAAATGTTATTACAGGCTTATTACCAGGCTGATATGGTATTGAGTTGTGGCGGCGGCAATTTTTATGCCCATCATTCGGCCAGTCCCGCCCTATTTTGGAATTTAGTGACCGTAGCACTCGCTATCGCTCTAGGCAAACCTGTTGTGATGTTACCGCAATCGTTTGGGCCTATTCGCGGCCGCGTTCAGCTCTCACCCTGGCCCGCCTCGTTTTCAATCGGGTACGCCTGATCCTCTGCCGGGAACCGATTTCTCAACAGTTTTTAGAACAAACCCTGCACCTGCAAACCCCGATTCTGCTCTTACCTGACCTGGCTTTTGGCCTTGACCATGACTCAGAATCGTCAAGAAATAATGTCGGTCCCCCGCAGAAAATCGGCGTAACTGTTTTGGATAGAGGAAAACAAAACACCCAATTTCAACAACAAGAGCAGTACGAAGATGCTCTAGTGACCACATTGTTGCATCTACATAAAACCTATGGGGCTGAGGTTCATTTGTTTGTCCAATGTTATGGTCCTAGCCCAGACCAGGATGATCGGCGAATTACCCAACGACTTTACGAACAAATCCATCAAACCTGCAATGTCGTCTTTGTGCATGATAAGTTTCATGATGCCTGTACTCTTAAAAAAGCTTATGCTGAAATGGATTTTGTCATTGCCACCAGGATGCACACAGGAATCTTTGCCTTAAGCAATGGCACACCAGCGATCCTTATCAGCTATCAGCCTAAAGCCTTAGGTATGGTAGCTATGTTCGGTTTAGACCGTTACTGTTTACCGATTGAGGTGGTAACCCCCATTAAGTTGCTTGAACGCACAGATGAGATGGTTCATCAGGCTCAGGCTATGCGCCAGCACATCACCGAGCGTTGGCCCCTTATTCACGAACAAACCCAACTTTGGCTACAAGAAATTCAGAATATAAAGGCAGTAAAAATATAGCTTCTACCAGGAGTTTGGTAATCGTTCGCCTACAAGTTAGTGACTTGCGATTAGTTCAATCTCTGAAGTTGACCCAGTCTCTGCAGTGTTAATCCTGAACAATAGCTTAACGGCTGAGTTGCCGGGTTGTTTTCCACCTTTAGCCAACAACCCTATCTTCTCATTACTTTATGACTCGAATTCGCGTTTTGCATTTACTCAGTAGTCTGGATATAGGCGCTTTAGCTGGCGGGGCGGAACTCCATGCCCTTCAGGTAGCTCGTTGTTTCGACCAAAGAAAAGTGGAGCCAGCTATTTTTGTTATGTGGCTACATGGCACACCTATAGAACAGATTTGGTTAGCAAAAATGGCGGAAGCCAACATTCCGGTTTGGGGGTTAATTCCCTTTACCCAAACAGGCTGGCGCTCAGTCTGGGATGTGTGGCGGTCATTGAAGCAGGTCGTTACACAGTTCCACCCTCATATTATTCACACTCACTCAGAGCGGAGTGACCTGTTCAATGCGGCCATTCATCTGTTTCATCGTTATCACCCTAGAAGTGTTCGCACTATACATATTGACCAGCGTTGGCGCACGGCGCCTCGCCTCGGCCCCTGGCTGGAGCATTATTTGCTACCTCCCCTGTTTGCTTACGAATGTGTGGTTTCTAAAGCATTACAGGCAATTCTACTAGACCATAAGCACAAGCCAGAAAAGGTTGTGCTTTGTTACAATGGTATTGACGCGGCCGCGTTCCAACAACCCCCCAACCATCCATCTGCACACTTACCCGAAGGTGTGCCCCAGGCGCGGCCGCGCTTAGGTGTCATCGGGCGTCTAGCAGAACAAAAGGGGCATAAATTCCTTATTGAAGCTCTGACACTTATTCAGCCTCAATTTCCTGCCCACCTACTTATCATTGGCGCTGGGCCACTTCAATTAGAGTTACAAACCCAAGCAGATCATCTGGGCTTACACGATTTTGTTCACTTCTTAGGTATTCGGCAAGATATCTGGGATTTATTAGAGATACTAGATTTGTTTGTATTACCATCTTTATGGGAAGGTTTTCCCACCGTCATTTTAGAAGCAATGTCTCAGGGAATTCCGGTTATTGCCACTGACATAGCCGGTAGCGCCGAGTTAATACATTCTGGAGAAACGGGGTTTTTAGTTCCGGCAGAAAACCCTACCGCTCTTGCAAACACTATCCTGACAGCTTTGCAAAACCCATCACAAATGCAGAAGATGGCTGACAAAGCTCGCCAACATGCCGCACAATACACCATCCAGAATGCGGCCGCGGGCTACAGTTACGTCTATCAATCCACCCTTGAAAAAGAAGTCCCCGTTAATCCTACACCTGGGGACAAATCAAATCATTAGCAAAGTAGAAGATAGAAAACAAAAAAGGCAGTACTGAAAAATCAGTACTGCCTTTTTATTTTACAGTTGCTTAATCAGCTAGAACAAACTACGGAACACGGGCAGCGTTCACGTCTTCACCAGCACCCGGGTTCTGAACACGGGAGATAGCAATGAATGAACCAGAAGAGCTACAGATAACCCCACCACCAGATGTACCATCAGTATAGTAACCAAAGGAGCCAGTTAACATACCGGAAGCGCCCAGAGCACCAGCCAAGTCTGCGTTTGTATTACCCTTAGAGGAAGCAGGAATTGACAAAGTGTCAGTCGCTACAGTAACACCATTCTTATCCACGTAATCACAGCTTACTGAAATCGTAGAAGCACCCAAGTTCTGGATAGCAATGAAAGCACGTTGTTTACCACCCACATTACTGGCTGCATTGTACTCCGTGTTATTCGCCCATCGCACAAACGGCAGGGCTAGCGTAGTGGCACCATTGCGTTCACCCAAGAAAGCAGTAAATACATCCTGTGTTCCTGTAGTACCCGCATTGATCGAATTCTGTGCTTTACCAACAACCACAATCTTGTTACCGGTACTAGTTACAACCGCAGAGCCAGTGAAATTGCTGCTAGCCGCGTCACATGTTCGGATGCTCTTCTTCTGACCAGCACCAATGGTATAAGGGCCATCAGTACCAGCGGCTGAACCATCCGTATTGTAGTAACTAACAGTAATTGTTGAATTACCAGTAGTCTCGGCGTTTGATACAGCAAAGAAAGTATCCAAACCAAATCGCTCACAGAGGGCTGTGGCTAGATAGATGGTGTTATCAGCACTAGCCAACGGAATCCCTTCAAAACTAGCGGCCAGATTAGAGTTTGTGTAATACTCATTAGCAGCAGCTACTACATTAGCCGCCCCACCAGCCTGCTTCACAGCTGTAACAATGGCTGAGCCATTAAAAACAGTGGCCGAAATGCCTGTGTCTGCCACACTATCCATCTCAATGAATTTGGATGAATTAGCGGGGATTGCATGGGTAATGGTACTAGCCAAAACACCGTTGTTGTCTGCATCATAGAAATTGATGGTCGCATTAACTGCTTCATTCTCAGTGTTTTGGATAGAAAAGACTGTTGTGCGGCTGAACTTATTTTTCAAGGTTGTAGCCACCAAAACCTGGTTAGATGATTCACTGGAAGAAAAGCCGTTATACAAAAGGCGCATCTTAAAGCCCGGGTCCTGAGAGAATTGAACCGCAGTCGAAACCAGAGGTTGATCAGCTGAAATCACTGCATTACCGAGGAAGCCTGCCGGTACAGCAGCCACATTACCAATGAAGAAAGAACGACCAGCACCAGCAGCCAATGTGCCACCATTCAACGGATCAAAAGCAATGGGGGTTGTGCTACCTTCGGCATAGAAATTCACAAGTAACGTAGCTGGGCCAGTACCTACGTTTTGGTAGGTAACCGAAACGGTCCAACTGGCTGTACGAGCGCTGGCATGAGCACTGCTGGTAAACATTACCAGCATCAAAGCCATAGCAATGATCGGAACAACTAATTTGCGTAACATCTTCATGAACATATCTCCTTACTAAACTAAAAATAATGTAAATTGGTGGTTTACCCAAAATATAGTAACCGTCAAACAGTCATCCGTCCATAACCCAAATGGAGTATTTACCTACTACCTTGGGAATACCTACAGGTGTATTAGTGCTTTTAATCTCATGCTTACTTGAGTTTAGAATTCGGAGCACCAGTTTTTTCAGAATAATTCTCTTGATCAGCTTTTCTGACTCAAGACTCCAGCCAGGTAACATCCACCATTTATACCTATTAGTAAAAGTATGCATGGTCGGAGGGCAGGGCTTTTCCAAAGTCAACTCGTACAGGTTTACACAAGTCTTTTGCAAGGTTAGTCTGAAGACCCATCCCCCTAACCCCCTTCCCGGCGGGAAGAGGGAATACCAGGAGTGCCGGTTTTCGAGCGCGCTGACGCGCTCGAAAACCGGCACTTTAGAAAGTTCCCCGCCCCTGGGGGCGGGGTTAGGGGTGGGGGAAAATGCCCGATACGATGGTGCAGCGCTAAGAAATCGGACTTTGGAAAAGCCGTGGGTCGGAGGGTGATGAGGTTAGCATCTCGTCTTAGATCATTTATAATCAACAAAGGTATTCAGAATTTTGGGTAGATTTACCTATAAAGTAAAGTGACCTAGGGTCCCCTTTATAAATAGCTTTAGCCTTTATAGATTGGTTCAATCTCTGAAGATTGAACCAATCTTGCCCGGTTAAAAACGAAAAGACCCTAATACCATCGGACTATTCATTATTTCTCTGTCAACTCGTAACTATCTAACCTTCCGAAGGTTTATTCTACTGGTTAGCACTTTTGGCGAAACCTTCGGAATGTTTTTTTGCCAGAGAAACTAAGCCCAAATTTCGCATCTTACCAACTGAATAGAGAGACAAAGTAAAGCCCACCATGACTATCCCTGCCAACCAAACTCTCACTTAGGGTCCGTAAAAATATAACTGCCCGGTTTAGACCTGACAGGTTTCTGAAAACCGGTCAGGTCTTGACGGAACAATCTTTTACAGACCTTTAACAGCGCAGAAGGGATAAAAGACACCATCTATGATTGGTGTTATTCGTGCCGTTGACAACAGAAGAGGCTATCAACGGCTCCTGCCATGTTTGACGCCATGGACTACGAAGTGAACTCGCCAACGCGACTTGTGTTACCTCTACTTTGTCATAAAGAGAATGCCTTCTCTACTCTTTTCTCCCTATTCAGTTTTTAAAGTGCCAAATCTAAGCATAAGGAGCAGTAATTCAACATGTCAAAAGGTTATCTTATCTTCTTATTAGTTACTCTTATGTTTCTTCCTGCTTGTGGTCAAGCTGATAATCTTCCACCGACTTCGGAGCCAGTTGCAGTTACCCTTACACCAGGCTTGACAGCGATTACAGGTCTAGTTGTCTCACCTGATAATGCACCATTAGGCAATACGGAAGTGCATTTAGCCAATGTTGCTTGGAACGAAGATAAAACACAAGGTGCGTTTTATATGGACACAGCAACAAGCCCGGTAACAGTAACCGCTCAAAACGGTGTGTTTTATTTTGCTAACGTTACACCAACCGATTATGTAATCGTCATAGGGGATCTTTATGGACAGAATGTGCTAATAAGTAATCCAGATGGTACGGCCCGAATTTTTACTCCCATTGCAGATCAGGCACTAGATGTAGGCTTATTAGAAGTGGACCTACAATCCGCACCCCCAATACCCAACCAATTACCCACAACTGTTGCCCCCGCTTATCCTGGAGCAATACCCAATAATTCTCCCAGTTACCCTTAAAGCTCATGCCAAATAGTAGGGGCTTTTGGATTTCGCGGGGTAATCCGTACTGTAGGGCTGGCTTGTACCTGTCCAGCCGGGGGCAACACAGGGGTTGCCCCCATTACCGGTTTGTTTTCCGAACATCTATTAGCCGTTTAGCGCTAACCCGCTAAAGAGATCACAACGAACCAAAACCCTCAATGATTATCTGAGCATATTGATACAGGTGGCAATTAATTCGTCTCCTTATTCCCCAATTCTGGCCTCCTGCCCCCACCGTTATAAAAATTGACGTTGAAGGGTACGAAATGGCCGTTTTACAGGCCTCGCGGCCGCGCTCACATCCCCCGTTTGCCGCCTTCTCGCCCTAGAAGTCCATCCCCAAGAGCTAACTCATTTCCATTACCAGGTTGGCGATATTCGCACTTTCATTACCCAACTGGGCTTCTTCATAGACCAGGAAAGCCAACGAGCTGGGCAAATTCATTGGTTATGTGTCAAGCGTTGACCCCAAAACAAGTTTAGCCACAATACAAGGGTACATTTTTAGATACGTTTGATTTGTGCCCCATGTGAAATTAAGTACAATTGCCTGGCATTACGCACACAATGCCCTTATTTTTGTCCTGCACAATTATCCATTTGATAAGAGAGAACACGAACAAGGAATCTTCTTCATTACTAACCATAATGAATGGAAACTACCCCTATAGAGGAGCTTTACTATGAATACAACTACCACCAGTAACCTCATCACCCCTTACGGCGGCCAGCTCATTGATTTACTAATACCGGAATCAGAAGCCTTCGAATTGCGCCAATATGCCAGCCATCTGCCTTCTATCCAACTTTCTCGCCGCGCTGTCTGTGATCTGGAGATGCTAGCCATTGGTGCCTTCTCCCCACTAGACCGCTTCATGGGCCAGGCTGATTATCAGCAGGTATTAGACGAAATGCGCCTCACCAACGGCACACTTTTTCCATGCCCGTTACCCTGCCATCGAGGCCGAAGATGGATCAAAATTGGGCAAGATATTGCTCTACGAGACATCAGCAACGAGATTTTAGCCATCATGACAGTGGAAGAGATGTACACCTGGGACCGCGATGAAACGGCCCAGAAAGTGTTTGGCACCCTTGATTTACGCCACCCAATCGTGGCCGAAATGCACCGTTGGGGGCCATACAACATCTCTGGTCCACTTAAAGTCATCCAGCTACCCCGACATTATGATTTCCAAAACCTACGCCATACTCCAGCGGAGACACGCGCCCGCCTGGAAACAACCGGGCACAAAAATGTGGTCGCTTTCCAAACCCGCAACCCCTTACACCGGGTTCATGAGGAACTCCAAAGAGCCATCGAAGAAATCGATGGGGTTCTCCTTCTTCATCCGGTGGTGGGCATGACCCGGCCTGGTGATGTGGATTCTTATACGCGTGTGCGTACTTATAAGGCCTTGGCCAACCGTTATTATGATCCAGACCGCATTGTTTTCTCGTTGCTCCCGCTGGCAATGCGCATGGGCGGCCCCCGAGAAGCCGTATGGCACGCTATTATTCGGCGCAATTACGGCGCTAATCATCTCATTGTAGGCCGGGATCATGCCGGGCCAGGCAATGATTCAACCGGCAAGCCGTTCTATGGGCCATACGATGCTCAGGAACTCGTAGAAAAATACACCGAAGAAATTGGTGTCAAAGCCATACCTTTCCAAATGCTGGTTTACCTCCCTGACGAAGGCCGGTACGAAGAAATTGACAAGATTTCAGATCAGACACGCACGGCGAACATCTCTGGCACACAGGTGCGCGAAGAATATTTGCTCAATGGTCGTCCGCTACCAGAGTGGTTTACACGCCCGGAAGTCGCTGAAATTTTGGCCGAGATGAATCCACCTCGCTATCGGCAAGGGGTTTGTGTGTGGCTGACGGGGCTGGCTTGCGCCGGAAAATCTACCACCGCCCAAATTTTGACCATTTTGTTACAGGAACGCGGCCGCAACGTGACCCTGCTCGATGGTGATGTCGTTCGTGCCCATTTCTCCGGTGAACTCGGCTTCAGCAAAGAAGACCGCGATGCCAATGTGCGCCGCATCGGGTTCGTCGCTTCCGAGATCGTTCAACATGGGGGTGTCGTCATCTGCGCGGCTGTCAGCCCTTATCGCACTACCCGTAACGAAATCCGCACGACAGTGGGCGGGGAACATTATGTGGAGGGGTTTGTAGACGCCCCGCTGGAAATCTGTGAGAGCCGCGACACCAAAGGCTTGTACGCCAAAGCCAGACGAGGTGAGATCAAAGGGTTTACCGGTATTGACGATCCCTACGAAATCCCACGCCATCCTGAACTGCATCTGGATTCGGTAGCCCACTCCGCCGAAGAAAATGCCCACAAAATCTTGACCTATTTGCTAGAAAAAGGGTTTGTTCGTGACGAAGTCATTAACTTAACCAGTAACAATGACGCCAGGTAGCTTTCCCTTTTTACATCTAGGCTGGCCTAAGGCCAGCCCAAACGAGGGGGCAATCACAAGAGTTGGCCTCACAGCTAAACTATTTTTTTGACCTATAACTAACAATCAGAGGTATAAACCATGTCCAATCAATCAGAACAAAAAGGGTTCGTTATCTGGATGACCGGCTTGTCCGGGGCCGGTAAAACCACCATCGCCCTGCTCCTGGAAGAAGAATTGCATCAACGCGGCATAAAGCCGAACGCCTTGACGGCGATGTTGTACGTGAAGGGCTGACCCGCGATCTGGGTTTTTCCGCCGCCGACCGTGAAAAAAATATTGAACGTGTCACTTTTGTGGCTAAATTACTCTCCCGTAATGGCGTGGCTTGCATCTGCTCCTTTATCTCCCCCTACAACGCCCTGCGCGACCATGTGAAAGACAATGTCACTAACTATGTACAGGTGTATATCGATGCGCCCCTGGAAACAGTTATTGAACGGGATGTCAAAGGGATGTACAAAAAAGCCATCGCTGGTGAAATTCCCAATTTCACCGGCATTTCTGATCCTTTTGAAAAACCCAACCCGCCTTTCATTCATGTACGCACCGATTTACAAACCCCCTTGGAAAGTGCCGGTAAAATCTTAGGTGATCTTGAAGATATGGGGTTAATTCCCCCAGCGGCGTTATAATCCCCCCGGTTACATTGCGTTAGACTGTTTTACAAACGTCAGAGGCCAGTCAAGCCTCTGACGTTTGTGTGTTGGCTGAGGTATGCAGATTCGAGCGGCATTAGCAGACGGGGAAAGGGAGTTAGCCACAATATATGGGCGTGGGGCGGAAGCCCGTATGCTCCTGGCTCATGCGCTAGGAGTTAGCCAAAGTTATTTGTTGGCCCACGGTGAGGATGAGGTCGCGGCCGCAACCCTCATCACCTATCACACCTACCTGAGCCGTGCCCAAAAGCACGAACCCCTTCCCTATATTTTGGGTACCGCCCCATTCTTTAATCTAACCCTCAAAGTCACACCTGCCGCACTTATCCCCCGCCCCGAAACAGAGCAACTGGTGGAACAGGTCGTTCGTTGGGCTAAAAAACAGGCACAACCCGATCTGGTGGGTGTCGATATAGGCACAGGCACAGGCTGCATCGTTATTGCCCTGGCCCAGAAATTACCCCAGGCCCATCTATCCGCCGTAGACATTTCACCGATGGCTCTGGATCTGGCCCACGAAAACGCCCGCCTGTACCAGGATTGGAGGGGCGAATTGCTTTTTTACCGGTCAGTCATCTTCTCGAACCAATAACCCGGCCATTCGATTTTATCGTCGCCAACTTACCCTATGTGCGCGATGACGAATGGACCACCCCTGGACGACAGGGTGAAATTCATACGAACCAACTCCTGGCCTTACGCGGCGGGCTGATGGGTTGGCACTCCATTAGGAGCTACGGAGTCGGCCAAAACTGGCTCCCCACTGGGGCAATTTTTTTGGAAATCGGCTGGCAACCCAGGGCGGGGCCGCAACCGCTTTA
>JADJUV010000047.1 GCA_016716885.1 Candidatus Trichofilum aggregatum
CATCGGCAAAACAGCTTCACAGAGCGGGGCACAAAACCGTTCCAGCAGTGCTGTATGGAGCAAAAATTGCTGTACAGGTTCCGGCTGCCGTTCCCACACCTCTTCTGTCAGATACTCTATCAGATGACGGTGGGTGCCCCGAAATTCGGCCACGAACGTGGTGTAACGAGCCGGAGAAGCGTACAAGGCCAGGGCTGCCAGTTGTAATCCGGCAATCCACCCTTCGGTACGTGACTCCAGCACCTCGACATCGCCCGGAGAAAGGATCAAACCACGACCCTCATGCAAGAATTGGGCCGCTTCCTCGGTGGTGAAACGCAAATCAGCCATCCGGATTTCGTTCAGTTGACCACGCACCCGCAGCCGGGCCAGCGGTAGGGGAGGATCGATGCGACTGGTAAGGATTATTCGCAGATGCGGGGGGCAATGCTCCAGCCAGAAAATCATGCCTTCCTGAATGGAGCGTGTGTGGATCAGGTGGTAATCGTCCAGGACGAGCAACAAGGGGCGGGTCAGTGCGGCCAGGTCATTGATGAGGGAGTGTCAATATCAAGGCAATGGGTAGACCCTGGGGTGATTGCAGGAGGGCTAACGCTTTTCACCTACCTGAGGATATACGGAGCGTAAAGCAGTGATAACGTAGCCCCAAAAATGTACGGATCGTTGTCAGCCTCATCCAAAGAAAGCCCAGACCAGGCAGGCATGACGACTGATTCTCCTGAACCAGACGCCGCGGCCGCATATTGATGCAACCAGGTACTGACCAGTGTCGTCTTGCCATAACCGGCTGGAGCGCTCACGAGGGTAAGGGGACAGGTGAGAGAGCGCTCCAGGTGTTGTAGAAGGCGCGGCCGCATCACCACATCCGGGCGTGGCGGCGGGCAATAAAGTTTGGTAGCCAGTAGCGTATCCAACATAAGACAAATGATGCGGCCCCAGGTTCTGAACTATGTGCCGTGTTCTGGTTTGTGAGCGGTACACGATGGCCTAACCTGCGGCCGCAGGAACCACACGGCCAAAGGAACGCCAGTAAAGGTAAATAGCCAGGAGATAAGCGCTGATGGCAATGATGAAGATGGTAGAGAACCCTGTCTCCACCTGCAAGCGGCCGCTAACGGTGGGACTGACCGCCCAGCCCAGAGTCATACTCATACTAAACAGGCTGGCAACGGTAGCCCGGGCGTGTTCGTCCACTTTCTCCATCACAAACGCCTGGTAAACAGGAACCGTCATATTCATCAGGATAATACGGGCCAGGTATGCGGCCGCGCTCAGCCAAAACCAGGGTGTAAAACCAAGCGCTATCATAAACGGGATGGAACAGGCCTGGGTGAGAAAGATGAGCCGTGGTTTCCCCAACCTCTCAACCAGCGGAGGCGAGCAGCTACAAGGCCAACGGCCATACCCAGAGAGCCTAAGGCCAACAGCGAGCCAATCGTCCCGGTCATCCTGCCCATATTGCTCACGAAAAAAAGATTCACAAAACGGCACAAACAGCCCTGATCCTAGTGACAAGATGAGGATAGGGGGCAATCAGTTGCCCCAACAAGACCGGTGCTGGCGGGCATAACGGAGAGGAGCCAGACGGTCGGCTGGTGTGTCATGGCGCTTAGGAACAACACGCAGGCGTAACAAAGGAATGAGGCTTAGGAAGCTGAGCGCAACGACCAGAATGAGCGCGGTACGGTAGGCGGACACTGCTGTGGCATCCAGTTGGAACCAGGTGCCTGCCCACTGTGGAATCTGCCCGCCTAACCAGTTGCCAACAAAAGCGGCCAGGATATGCACGCCAAAACTTAATGAAAAAAGGTATGTCCGCTCAGCTTCACTGCTGTTTTCCATTAAAAAAGGGCCGAGTGTCACATCGTTGAGACTTTGTCCCAGACCTAAGCCAACACTTATTACGTACAATCCTAACACCGAGTGCCAGCCAATCAGCCCCAGAACTGCAAAGGTAGACAAAATACCAGCTAACAGGAGCGCACGCTTGCGGCCAATGAGGTCTATCAAGTAACCACCCGGCAGGGCGGTAAGGAGTGCTGTTGTATTACTGGTAGTAAGGAGTTGACCTAAGAGGGCTTCATCATACCCCAGACTAAGGATGTAGAAGTTAAACAGCAGGCCAAAAATACCGGCTGCGATGCCGCTGATGATGAGGCTGAGGAGATAGAGACGAGCGTTGTAGCCGAACTGCCTGATTTTGTGCGCATAAGCGCGGAGCAAACCGGGATCGGGCATAAAAACAGGTTTGTATAGCGCGGACAATGGGCAAAATGACTGACGCGGCCGCAATTGTACTGAAATGTGCCGTCATGACGAATTTTGTAGTGTCGTCATAGCCGGTCGGTGCGGTCGAGCAGTCGCCTTGCTCCGTGCTTTCTAGCTCTCCCGTAAAGCCTGACAATGGCCGGTATACTCTGGTCAACAGCAACATTGTACTGTCATGGCACCTGATCGAAGCAGGCGTTTCCCTGTTTAGCCAACAGCGTATGCCTATCCTGGACATCGCCATCCGGGCGTCCGATTTGAGTTGGATCAAGAAGGTCGTGACTGACCCGGCTACAATCTGGTGCGTCACGACCACATCCCTCACCTCTGCTTGTGCCTCTTTTATTTCCTGGACTGAGCGCGGCCGCGTCACCGGGTTTGGTTATAGGCAGACGAAGCTGCGGGTGTGGGGTGATGTTTGTCCTACGTAAGATTTTATCCTACCTATAATGACCCTTCTTACCACCCTGAACAATCACGTTTCAGTCCAGGCGTCGGCCAGAGTCGCGGCCGCGGAATGGATAGAAGGTTGAGATGGTGCGGCGGTATTACGTGAACGGGTGTGATGCAGAGAAGGGATGGCGGGAACGCGGCCGCGTACCAGTCTATTGACCGGGAAAGAGGGCGCGACAGGGTGGTAGCAGTTGTTCCCCCTACTCTGCTAATGCGGCCAGTCGGTTAAGCTATAAGACAGATCGCGGCCGCGCTTGGAGCCAGGTCATTTTCAAGATCTGTTGCACCGAGGTTGTGTTGGTTCGTTTGTGCTATGTAAGGACTCGCTGATGAAGTCTTGCGTAGGACAAACCCTGACCCTACGCTACCTAACCGCCGTTTTACCCACTCTCACGCGCATCAAGAGGAGCTAAAGGCAGGCTGATTCGCGGCTGATTGAGCAAGGACACCCTTATTGGCAAAACGCCTGTGCCACCGCCAGATAAATCTCCGTACATGCCCTCACGCTCGCCAAATCAACCCATTCTTCCTCGGCGTGTGCCCCTGCTCCCGTTGGGCCAAACAAGACAGTAGGGATGCCCGCGGCCGCGAGCGTCGCCGCATCGGTCCAGTAAGGTACACCGGTGATAGGACAGGGTTGGGCGAGCCGGGTCGCGGCCGCGTTCTGCACCGCCTGCACAATCGGGGAATCGGGCGGCGTTTCCAGGGGCGTTCGCGCCAGCGTCGTATGAAGCGTGGCTTGAAAGGCCGGATCAGCCTGGCCGAGACGCGTTACAATCGCCTCAAACTCCGCTTCTACGGAACGGAGCGTCTCGCCGGGCAGCGTCCGCCGCTCAATGGCGAGGCGACACCGCGCCGGATAACTGGATAACTCCTGCCCCCCTTGAATGAGTGAGGCGTGCAGTGAACCATGACCCAAGAGCGGATGAGCCGTTCGCCCGGCCAGTTGTTCACTGAGGTGTTCCAGCTCCCCCAGGAAACGCCCTATATGGCTGATAGCATCCACGCCCAAATCGGGGCGCGAGCCATGCGCCGCCACACCACGCGTCTCCACATCTAGCCAGACAAATCCTTTGTGGGCGATAACCAGTTGTTGTTCGGTGGGTTCGGCAATGAGGGCCGCATCGGCCTGGTAACGTTCAGCGATAGCCATTGTGCCCAGGCCCGCATATTCTTCATCCATGACTGCGGTGAAAATGAGGTCGCCACGCAACGGGGTTCGTTTCGCGGCCGCGATAGCCACCATACAGGCCGCTACGCCCCCTTTCATGTCATACGCTCCACGCCCATACAACCGCCCCTCATGCTGATAAGGCTGGTGCGGGTTCGTCATCCCGGCGACACCCACCGTATCTATATGGCCGTTCAAGATCAGCCTTTTCCCCCCACCCGTCCCGCGCAAAATACCGACGACATTGGGCCGGTTTGGGGGCAACTTCATGCCAGTGGACTTCCAGCCCAGCCTGTTCCAGCCACCGGGCAATAAAACGCGCTATCTCCATCTCCCCCGGTGCACCCGGTACAAGGTCCGGGTTGATGGAGCTAATGCTTACCAGCTCTTGTAGTAACGTGTCTGTTTGATTGAGCGACATGGATACTCCTTGGGGGGTGGTCTGGGCCTGTTTTTGTGGGATAGTCATATTGTATACTGCACACGGGTACAAAATGAGCTTTTTTCATCTCACCGTGTCAGGTATATGGCTCAGATGCGGCCGCGTAACGCTCAAAATGCTCTTGCGGCAAGATGTCTTAACGCCATAACAGAGGCAGATAAAGGGGATGGTGCTGACGGTACAAACCCACCTCATCATAATGCACCTGATAATCAAATACCCCCGCCGTTCCACAATTGTTCCAGCGATTCTCGCTCTCCACCGTCACCACAAAAGCCTCATTGGTGAAACCTTTGTCTTCCTGGGCTATGGGGTAGGCAGAAAGGTCACTTTCTATCTGGAGTCCCCCACCCGTTAAGGTAAAGGTGTGATATAGGTTCTGGTTGTAATCAGCCTCAACGGTCAGGGTATACCAGACGCTAGTGGTAAGTGGTTGGATCAGGAATGAATCCCAACCCGCCACCCCCGGCGCAACTTCATGCCAGATATTCCAATGATCGGCCAGCGGTGAATCCATGTTGCTGATATATTGGATACCGGCGGTAGCAGTCAGAAAAGTGGCGGTAGGTGTATGCCAGCGGGTGTTTTGTAGAGAGAATTCCGGCCCGGTTTCCCCTTCCTGCTGGGTGACTTCCGGCAGATAGGCGTGAACCTCATACCGCCATATACCGAATTGCCCGATAGGATAAACTGTCTTGTAGCCAATCAGATGATTACTCAACAACGACTGTGCTACGTTGGCCCATACCAACAAGCTGTAATCTCCCCCATAAGCGACAGCGTTACTACGTGCCACACTCCCGATACCCGCCCCATAACAGGGATTTCCCGCCACAATTTCTTCAAACAGACTCCAATTGCTTTCCACCTCAAAATCATCAGCCCAAGCCTGCTCCCAACTGGTCGCTATAACGGGTTTACTTAAGGGAGCTGCCCGAAACGCCACGCTCTCAAAAACGAAATACCCCCACCCGATGAACACCAGAATAAGTAAGAGCCACAGCTTTGAACATTTCATGCCTTGTCTCCTTAACCTCACTGCGGTGTTTTTCGTCCCCGCCTGCTCATACCCTTTCTGGCTGGCTGATTCTCAATTCCCAGGCATCGGGCAGAACGGCTGAAAACCATAATTCGATGTATTTCAGGCGTCTATCCGTCGTCTCACCATTGCTCCTGATTGTACTATGCGAATGATGGATAAGACGCAACCCCATCTCAGGACGATGACGCCGCATTTGTTCATACAACCAGTTGATGTCGCCCATGCTCGTTGTCTTGGGACAGATGCAGACGAACACACCGTTGAACGCAAGTTCACCTACAAGCAACTGGGCCACATCGAGGTAAGCGGGTACAACCTGCTGAAAAGACAACAGACGATGCCCATCACAATCCTCTGAGAGCGGTGGCCCAAAGAACACCACATCAAAATCGCTGAATTGCGCCAACACCCCTTTGTCGAGGACATCACCCTGGAGACAAGGAATGCCTCTGGCCTTGTTCTGCTCCACGATATTCGGTTCTATATCCAGCCCCAGGAAGCGCACCTCATTTCCCATCTCGGTGTAGGCACGCCACTGCCGGTAACAATCACCACAACAGAGTTCGGCGATAGACCGTGCTTCAGGTACAAGCTCTTGCAGAAGTTGAACGCGTTGGGCGACGGTTTGGGCGTTAGTACTGGCAAAGGTGCGGCGGTTGAGATTGGGCGTCTGGTAGTTCATGGTGAATCCTTGTCTTGTCAGTATACTTCAGCTTAGCCGAAACAGAGCACCCGTTTGGCCGTGCTTGAAGCGGGCGTGATGCATCAAATGCCTCTGCACGACACACGGGAACGCCAAGCGTAAACCGTCGGGAGATTGATTGGCAAGGAGTTTTTATTCATGTCGGCATCGTGGGTTCGTTCGAGCAAATTCTTGAGTCTGGTTTTGCGACACAAACCGGAGACGATTGGCCTGCACCTGGACGCTCAGGGTTGGGCTGATGTTGCGGAATTACTCGCCAGAGCCAAAGCGCACGGTGTAACCCTCACGCGGCCGCAGTTGGAGCAAATCGTGGCTACCAACGACAAACAGCGTTTCGCCTTCAGCCCCGACGGGCAACGTATCCGCGCCAACCAGGGCCATTCCATACGGGTGGACCTGGGGCTGGAGCCGCAAATCCCCCCACCCCACCTGTATCATGGCACGGCCACCCGCTTTGTGGATTCAATTCGCCAGCAGGGGTTGTTGGCTCGCGGCCGCGAGCATGTTCATCTGTCGGTTGACGAAGAAACGGCCGTGCGCGTCGGCAAGCGGCATGGCAACCCGGTTGTGCTTCGTGTGCAGGCTGAGGCAATGCACGCGGCTGGTGTTCCCTTCTACCGTTCGGCTAACGGTGTCTGGCTCGTGGCGCATGTGCCCCCCCATTACATTGCCTTTGCCGATTAGAGCCGGTTGCGGGTTCCCCCCAAAAAAATGACTGAGAGGGTGTGTTGCGGCCGCAAATGACCCCCATTGAGGATCGGGCCAACGCGGCCGCACACCACTTCTTGGCTAATACTTACTAAATTCCCCCAGACCAGAAACACCGATTCTGTATTTCCCGATTTGATGCCAAACGCGGTTGAAATGTCTAGCTCAGTTTCTTGGCCTTAGCCACCGCTTCAGCCCATTCATCCAGAAAATCCACGACCAGATGGTACTGCGACTGGCGAATAACCTTATAACTGCTAACCCGAAAGCGGCGGTACAGCTCAGCAAAAAATGCTCTGAAACTGATTCTTGGAACTATCTTGTTCTGTCAAAGCCATAGCCAGAGCTTTCACTTTTCCGCAATATCAGTAGCTTGCTCATCGGTAATCGCCTGGCGTGGTGCCAGTTGTTGCTCCAGGCTGGTAATACGCCGTCCATGTTCGCCAACGATCACAGCCGCTTTGTCCACACGAGCGGTCAAAGCAAGTTGCTGTTCGGCCATTTGCATAATGGCCCGACCCAGCTCGCGGATCTGCATCAGGCTTTGGGTTTCACTGGATGGCTGGATCCCCGACTCTTCTGTGTCCAAAAAAGCTGTAGATAGAACCCGGTAACATTCTTCCTGGTAGCGCAGTAAACGATCTCGCACGGTATCCCTGACCCGGCGCGAATCAATTCCAAAAGCCAGCCATTGATAAACTCAAGTGGCAAACAGAGGGTATCACGTGGTCCCCTCTGCTCTGTTTCGACGACGACCGTTTTTATTTTTTAGACAGCACCAGATCACGTTGTAAACGTTGATGCTGCCCTGACCAATTGAGTCCCAGATAGTCGCATAGAGGCCGTAGGGGCACATAGACCTGGGTCTGTCCCTCTTCTTTAACCAGTACAGCAGTGATTTCGTCTCCGTAAAAAACCACCTGTTTTTGCGCAACCGGTATCAATGTCGTCTCATTGTTCATCTTTTTACCTGTCCTGTTTCCCTGTGATCTGGTGTTTTACATGTAGCTTGCTCTTGCTACTTGGATAGTCCCGTATGGCTCATGGTGATTGTTGTCTAGGGCTGCCTTGGGGGATACTGTGCCGCTATCCAAGACGAATTTAGGAAGTGTGCTCCCGTATCCCTTATGAATCGAACCGTGTGTATGACACATACGGTTCAACTCTCTACCTGATCTTCCCGTCTATCTTAGTCATCAGACAGGAACAAGAGCAACTGGCTATATGTGTATCTCGATCCGTATGTATCACACACACAGATCACCGCTGCTTGTGCCCTTAGCAGCTTGTCAAGAGCAGGTTGCACTTGCCTGCCTGCGTGCTTCATGTTGCAACATTCTGCTCTGCTGCTTCATCTTGTGAAGCTGTATCCAATCCGTGTGTATGAGGCACACAGATCACCCTACTCTTTGGCTGGTACCGATTTGCCAGGATTGCATCTGTGCTTAGTTGGCACTCTTCCCATGTTAGCCTAAGTTGACATAATGTAAAAATAATTCACTCAGGTTCGCCTTAAAAGGCGCAGACACGAAGTTCCATCAACGAAGATGTTGCCCATGGGCAACATCACGCTACCCGTCACATAGCCTCAGAATAGTAGCAAACCCTTAGAATCATAACAGAGTTATGTTGGTAAATGATCCGACCCTGCTATTAAGCTGTTAATCGGTTTATTGCAACCGTGACCGTAAAGGTAGGAGCATAGGGGCCTGTTTTCAGCCACGTTACTGCCGCCCTGACACGTTGCGCCAGAAATTGTAGCCATGTTGCCCATGGGCAACATCGGTATCAATCCAACAACAGCGTATTTAAGAAATCACGCAAAGCCCGCAAATCATCAGCCAGGGGCTGATAATCTGGCTTATCGCGCAAAGCCTGGCCCAGCGTCTGTAATTCTTTGGCTTGTAGACGACTGGCATAACGCAATGTTTGCTGAATTTTCTGATGGGGCGTTGTGCCTGGTTAAGGCGTGGTACAGGCTGGCCGGTTGCGATTTTTTGATTCCCCTTTTGACGTGCCAAAAGATGCTCGACCAGGCCCTCCAATTGGGGCAGAAGCGCGGCACTTGTTTCCCCTTCTTCGTTACTTTCCTGTTGCCAGGCGATGAGGGCACGCAAGGCTTCCAGTTGCAGGTCAGGCGATGTCGCAAGTTTTTCAGTGATCGGACGTATGGCCCGCTCGGTCAGGTTGTTTTCTTCAATTAAAACCTGAGCCTGCGGACTCAGGTTCAAGACCTTCAAGATACGGGTACGATAGGCACGTGACATCCCTAACAAAGTCTCTACATCTTGCCAGGTTACGGTTCGGTCGGGGGCAAGCGTCATCAGCTCATCACGCAGCGATGTCAAACCATTTGCTTTGTCAATCAGGCTGATGTCCTCGCGCAGCACATTTTCAATCATCTGTTGGGCGCGAATGGCGGTCCCGTATGCCATGACAGTGGCCTTGATGCGATCCGGAGCGGCTTCATTCAGACCAGCCTGAATGGGCCGATCTTCTGCGGTGAGCCAGACATGAGCCCACCAACGTCGTTCTCCGGTAATGATCCAGTACTGTACGGGTGGTGCTGTTTGCTCAATAGGCGCTAAACGAATGGTGATGGGATTAATCAAACCTTGCTGGGCAATGGATTCGGCCAGGGCTTTAATCCGGGCGATGGCCTGTTTTTGGGCAACAGTGGCTGCCGGTTCTTCGCTCATTTGGCGCCAACGTTGCAGAGCCTGAACAGGCGCAAGTTGTCCCTGCTTTAGCGCAACTGCTATCGCTTCAGGCAAGAGGCGACGCGGTTGTTGCGGATCCGGCGCAATCGTCTCGATGTTGAAATAGGTGGGTGTTGTATCATTATCGGACTCGGGTTTACTGCTTTCCCCATAAGGGTCAATACGATTAAACGATAGTCCGCCAAGTCCCACAGTCTTGCGCTTAGACACGTTTCATCAACTCCTGGACAATTGCCTCATACGCCTGGGCGCTGTCCGAATCAGGGGCATTTTGGAAAACATCAATGCCGCTTACATGGGATTCTTCAATGACCACGCGTCGGGGAATGCTGGGCAAGACCAGTTTGCCGAAATCTTTTTTGAGTTCCTGGAGCGTTTCCCGTGAGACGACAGTATTCATCTGCATGGTAGGAATAACGCCCCGGATTTGCAAAGTAGGATTTGCTTCTTTGACCTGATTAATCGTTTTACGTAACAGGTTTAAACCAATTAAGGGGAAGAGTCCCGGATCGACCGGGATAATGACCTCATGGGCCATTACCAGGGAGTTAAGGGTGAGAATGCCCAAACTGGGGGGACAATCAATAATGATGACCTCATACTGTTTTTCAAGCTCGGCCAGCGTTTTCTTCAAGCGATATTCTCCCCGGAACGCAACGGCTAGCTCAATTTCAAACATAGCCAACTCCAGGTGAGCGGGTAATATATGAATATTGCTGGCGGAGTATTTGCCGGTTGCCTTAAGAGCTACTTCATAAACCGCATTTCCCGCGGGTACCTCTTCACGCAGAACTTCGCGTACTGTCGGATGATCAACCCGGCGGGGGCCAGCGGCGAACTCAATCCCCAATAAAACTGCTGAAGCATTCGCCTGCGGATCAATATCCACTAAAAGAACCCGTTCTGGACCTATGTGGCGTGCCCAGCCACAGGCAAGATTGATACTACTGGTTGTTTTCCCGACACCACCTTTTTGGTTTGCCATCGCAATGATTCGTGCAGTCATAGTTGTCCTTTTGTTGGAGAGGTTGTTGGGGTTGTTATGGGCAAAGATCGTTCTGGTGCGTTCGCATCCAGATAATCATCAATTGCCCGGCGGATATGCTCAGAAAAGTTGACTCGCTCATTAGACAGATTTTTGAGCGCATTAACCTGTTCTTGTGTGAGATAGATTTGAACACGTTTCATAAGAGAAATGACACTAAGTAGGTGACAGCATATAATGGATGGCTGATATACACCACCCATTGTATCCTTAATAGCACATTTGTACCAAATATTGCGGCACTGATTTTGCCAGCGATGGGCTGGCTACCCTCTTTCTGGCATTCGTTTACCTGAAGCGAAAGGGTTGAGCTTTGCATCTATCTCTTTTATCAGGCGATAAAACCTTGATTGCGCTTTTGAGGAACTAAATGGCAGCTTCTCAGCAGTCATGATCGTAACGATCACAGGCCATTGTGACTGTTCTTACTACTTCATCTGGATCCCATATTGTAAGTAGGAGAGAGAGTTTGTACGTGTTGCCCGTATAAACGCCCATTTGATCTTATCGGGAAGGTGAGTCCACCGCGGCCGCGACGGGAAAAAGGATGGGCGTTGTACGTACCCCTTAAAAAGAACAGAAGCAGAATTCAGATTTGGAAGAAGTAGGCTCTCAGTGCGTTATACACTCACAGGGTCAATGACCATTGATACTTTGGCGGCCATTCAGTCGTGATGCAATAGCCTGTAGAAGACAGGCTTATGTACTGGGTTTCAATTAGCTGCCCAGGGCCAGGCTATCCCTTCCGGTGGCACCCCTTCACCTAGATCATTGATACTGACGATTTGGTTTTCCTCAACCCAAACCTCTGCCACCTGCCAGTAGGGGATGGTAAAGATGGCAAAATCTACCAACCATCGCTCTGGTTCATCTTCATCCGGTTCCACCAGCCCCAAAACAACCTCTGAAACATCATACTCAGTCCGTACCCAATGGATGACAGAGTGTCTAATTCGTTCGATCAACATCTCGTTCTTTCGCATAGTATTGTTTCTTTGCTCTTTTGATACTCCCCGACTCCTGATTATACCGCCATTGCCATATTTTTAACGCTTCCTTCACTCACGCATGCCCTTTGCTGCCGCGTCCCCCGTGCTACAATTCAGTCTCTATGGAACTTAAGTTCTATAGACATCACACCACTCTTTAACCCTCGCAGCATTGGGCAGAGCAAGAGCAGAGACATGAGCGAGGAAGACAATAAACGCCGAGCCGAGCAGGCAATTGCGGGCCTGAACGTTACTTTGGGCCGCCGTCTAGTGCAACCGATCGGAAGGTTGGCTCAAACTATCCCTGTTGTCAGCACAACCTTTCCCCCTTTAGATGCGGCATTGGATTAGGGGGTGTTCCCCGTGGGCACCTCACAGAAATCGTAGGCAACCCTACCTCAGGTATTGTAACGCTAGCCTTGAAGACACTTACCACCATTCAGCAGGGTGGGTAAGGGGTCGCCTATCTTGATTTGTCGGCTACGTTTAACCCCAGTTATGCTCTCCGCTGCGGCCTCAACCTGGAAACGCTGTGGGTTGTCTGGCCGACACCGCCCCCCTGGTCTGGACAATCCTGTACGATTTGGTGCTAGATGGTGGGGTGGGGGGGATTGTGCTCCACATCCCCCTCGAAGCCTTTGCCCAACCCGATTTTCTGACCCAGGCCCGCCAGACCTTCGCCCGTCTCCAGACTGCGTTACGCCGTTCTTCTTGCGTCCTGTTGGCACTGACCCCCTTGTACGAACCGGGTCACGATTTACGCACCTGTTACCCGGCGGATTATGTGGTGTTCCAATGCTGACCACAAAGCGGGCTGACGGCTCCGGTCTGCCCCGGTAACGACAAAGATGTTTTGCCCGAACGCGGCCGCGATCTGAGGTAATTGCTGGCTTGTGCCTGAACCAAAGAGAATACGTGTGGCAGTAGCAAACTCGAAATTCATCCTCATCTCCACAACTGGCAGTACCGGCTATCAGAACAGTGGCTTCTCATCACCAACCTGCTTCATCAGGAAAGAGATTGTGATACTTGATGCTGGTGCGAGGTTCAGCCATCATCGCGGCGACCGTATCGCGCAGTTGATCCCGGTACAACGTTTCATCCCCCCTACACCCAAGTCACCTGTGATTCTGTATGTTCACGGAGGACCATTTGGAGCTGTTAACCCGGATGACCCCTTCATATTGCGTCTCCTGGCCGAGGGGGTTGAGTTTGTTTGCGTGGCTTATCGGGGCACTGTGGGTTACGGTCTTGAACATGCGGAAGCAAACCGCGGGGAATATGGCCGGGCCGATGTGTGGGACATGCTTGACGCGGGTTTTGACTGGAAAAAGCGGACGGGCGAAGACCGGCCCCTGATTGCGGCTGGCTACAGCTATGGCGGCTTTCTGACGTTCCTGGTGTTGGCGCAAGAAGAAATACCTTGGGCCGGGGGCATTACGTTGTACGCGGTGAGTGGGATACATCGTATGGGATTGCACCAGCAGCGGACCTTTCCTACCGAGGCGGACCAGCAAGCTGCAGCCTGGATTGCACGGTCGCCGCTGCAACAAGCCGGGCGCATTCGTGTTCCTCTGCTCATTTTTCACGGTGTCCTGGATACAGTTGCCACAACGGCAGAAATGAAATTCATTCAGGATAGTATTGTAAGCCGTGAGGGTATATGTGAATTGTTCCTCTTCGAGGATGACACCCATGGTTTGATGCGGCACCGGGATGAAATTCATGCTCCACGGCTATTGGGCTCTTTGGGAATTCAGGGGGTTGACAGCACATCTGGGGGTGAGAGAAAACGACGAACACCCTGCAAATCCAACCAAATGCGCCGAAAAAGTGAGTCAACCCGCCTGATGCCATAACAACGTCGTTTAAGCGTCTGAATCTTGTTGTTTATACCCTCTACAAAACCGCTGGTTGCCCGGCGAATAAAGTAGTTGATGATGGCTTGCCAATGGTTCTTCAAGGTCGTGAGGAACTTGTTGAAGCAAGTCACTGCACCCTTTTGACCTCTCTTGCCAACAAGTCAGCCGATGTTCGGCTTGTTCCGGGGTTAGCTGAGCCGAAAAATAGCGGTGAGTTCTTCCCGCAAGGTGTAAGCCTGGTGACAGGCGGGTGAATGAACCAGGAAAGCCTGCAGTTGTTGTCGCTCTTTGTCGCTTAAGTCATCATGGTTGTGCCGTAACAACCAGAGTGAACCTTTACAGTCCGCTTCATAGGTCTCTTGGGGCAAACTCTGCTTGAGCCGCTGGAGTTCTTTCTTCCGCAGGCTATCAAACCCATCCCGATAATGTTGCGCCACATGAAATCGGTCCACCACTAACTGAGCCGTGACATCGTCATGCTGGGCGATGAATTCGTCCACGGCGGTCACATACCCTTCCCACATATCCGTACAAAAGGTGTGGATGGTGCCACGTAAGGAAGCAGGGATGGTGGACAGAAAGTCAACTACCGTTTTTTTTTGCGGTCAGGTAAGACAGCCAGGATGCTTACCTGTCCATCATCCTGACGCGCCGTAATCACGGCGGCAAAGTTCTTGTGTCCTTTGGTCAGGGCAATCTCGTCTATACCAATAGTGCCCAGGTTATCTACCTTGGACCAATCCACCTGGCAAGCCGTCTGCCGTTGCAACGCGCCTAACACGGCATCGTAGGGCACATGCTCTTTGAGGCTGACATCTGCGATGGTACTATGAATCAACTGTTTCACTAAGTATTCGTCAAACAACTTGGTATGGGGACATCGCTGTTCGTACAACTCAAGGTCTGGGTCGTTGTCGGCTGATGGCTACAGGTGGCACACTGACCCCTTTTAGGTCGGAGACAAATGTAGGTTTGGTAACCCAATACCGGCAAATGGCGCAAACGAATTTCGCTGCCGTGCCCATAGTTACAGCGGATTTCTTGCTGACAGATACCACAAGTGGTGGTTTCTTGCCGACTCTCCACCGTAATGAGAAAGTGTCGTTCTGGTGTGAGTTCGGTCTGCAAAACATCTACCCCAGGTATATCCAGGGGGAAGGTTATCTTAGCTGGGGGTTTGAGGGGCATAAGACCATCTCCTTTTTGTGAAACAGTCTTTCATTCTACCTCACCCCTCTATATGGGTGTACCCCCTGGATTCCCATTGAACCACAATTTGAATGATTGACAAGACAAACAAGCAGGCAATGAGCACCGGCAGAGCGATGTCAAGAGGTTTTAGCCTGAAGCGGGGGGATGAGATCGGGCATAACGGTGATGCAATAGCTCGCTTCAAAATGATTTCCCTTGTTGCGTTAATGTAGAAAACCCCTTTGTGTCGAGTAAACAAGAGAGCAGGCCGAGCCAAATAGCGAGAACAGGTGGGATCATCGGCAGAATGATTGTTCAATTTAGTCTTTACTCAAATTCAACGCTGCTGGAAAGTAGTATGAATTTCTCCCACCAATGGCGAATGCAGAAACGCGAATTTAAATTTGTGGTCGTCTAACTGCGCTGCCAGGACGTTGATCAGCCCCTTTGCCCGCTCCCATGCCAACTGAGATCCCTCCCTATCACCCGCTCGCGCTAATGCCTGACCCCAGCCACTCAAGGCCCGAGCTTCGTCATAAAGGGTGGTTCAACGCTTGCCACTTGACTGTGGCCCGCTCAAAGGTGCCGCCGCTTCAGCTATGGCGATTTTAACGAGACCTCCCAGCCAGAGCCAGCCAACCCTTGCCTTCCAGAAGACAGGCAGATTGGTCGGCGTACCATACTGTCTGTCCAGTCGTGCCAATTGTTGGTAGGCAGAATGGGCGGCCTGTACCATTTCCCCGCCCGCCAAACACCAGCGGCAACTGGCAGATGAACAACAGTGCCATACTCATATTGGGGAAGAGATAACGCGCTTGCCCGGTCAATTTCAATATCTCCCGGGCCGCAGTTACAGTAGCTTCCCGTTGGCCGCGCACCGCTTCGGCCCGCGCCAGTTCACCTAACAAGGCTACACGCGGGTCAAGATTGTTAAACGGTCCCGCCAGCGCCTCAGTCAACAGTTTGTGCGCCTCCTCGACCAGCCCCAGGTCATTGTAGAGACGACCGTTCAGCAGACTAACATAGAGCCGGGGCAGCCCTACCAGTTCTTCACTGCCCCTGTGTTCGTTTTTTGTATGTAACTGCGTGATGACAGCCTTCCAGCAACCCGTAAGCTGATCCAGTTCAGCCACCATGCGGGACGCATTTTCGGCGATATAGGGAATGTGCATTCGTTGGGTGTAAGCCATTGCCTCTTGCAAAAGCTCCCTGGCCTGCTCATAACGGCCAAGATAGATGAGGGCTTCGGCAATATAAAGGTAGGCGCGACCGGCATCGTGCGGCCGACTGGAAGCCAGCGCCAGCTCCAGGCTCTTCTGCTCCAGCGCCAGCCCGCTCCAGTCCCCTTTGCTGGAGATGGCCGCACCGAGATCGCACAAACATTGGATGATTAATGCGTTCGCATCCAACTCACGGGCTAAAGCCAGTGCTCGCTCTCCCAGGTTGATAGACTCCTCATAATTCCCCAGGTGCATATGGTAATTGGACATACTTGCTAGCGCCCAGGCTAACGCTTCACTTTCAGGCTCGCCCTCTAAAATGTCGAGGGCCTGCCGGTAGCAACGGCCAGTTTTGTCTACTTGACCTGTTTCCCAATATACCCGGCCCAAGAGTCGCTGCGCGTTCGCCATCCCCAGATTATCCCTCGCTCCTTTAAACTGGTCGTAACTGGTTTGAAGTGTCTCAATCGCTTCCTGGTGCTCTCCCAAAACCCATAGGCACTCGCCAAGTTTACACAAGAGTTGCGCCTGTCCCGCCTTGTCGGCTTGGGGCCAATGGGCGAGGGCGGATTTGTAATGGCGAACAGCATCGGGCAGGCTGGCTCTCTGGCAAGCGAGATCGCCAGCCCGGCTGTGATATTGTGTGGCTTCAGGCCAGTCCGCCACGGCTGTATAATGGTAGGCTAACTGCACGACAACCTGATCAATATCTTCCGCATATAGCGCAGCCAACGCTCTGGCGACTGCCCTATGCAGGCGGCGACGCTCGCCTGGGGAAAGCTGGTGGTAAAGATATTGTTGAAACAGGGCATGGCTAAACTGGTATGCAGATAGATAACCCTCGCCTGCTTTGACCTCTCCTCGTTCTTGTACCAGCCGTTGTTGTTTGCCCAACTGCTGTGACAGGTGGTGCAGCAACGGCCGTTCTGCGACCTCTAACACCTGCGCGATAACTTCGGCCGTAAACAAGCTCCCCTCAACGCTGGCCGCCGCCAGAACGGCTCGCGCATCGTCATCCAACCGCTCCACCCGTCGCGCAATGACCGCTTCCACACGCGCCGGAAACCTCTCCCAATCCAGCACCCGGCCTTCACACCATCGTCCTGCTTCATCGTGAATCAGGTCGCCCCGGCTTTGCATATCTCGCAATAGCTCCACCACAAATAACGGATGACCCCCTGTACGCTGCCAGAGCGCCCGGCGAAATGCCGCATCCAACTGATTGGGTTCGCTGTTCAGAAAGGCATCCACAAAAGCCATGCCTTCTGCCTCATCAGCCGCAGCCAGATCAATGAATACGTCCCCATATTGTCGTTTGAACTCGTCCAGAAGTTGCATCAGGGGGTGCGGCTGGCCGTCCCGGCCTTGGGGGAGTTCGTCTGGCCGGTATGCGCCAACAATGAGAACGCGGCCGCTAGCCAGGCGACGGCCGATATGGAACAGCAGCCCCAGGGAGGCTGAGTCCAGCCATTGCAGGTCGTCCAGGGTGATCAGCAGGGGGCGCTTTTGGGCCAGATGGTACAGCACACTGGTGATTTGTCCGAAAACGGCTGTTTGCTTCACTGCGCCTGGTGTATGGCGACGACGGGCAACTTCTTCTCTCAAGGCAGTCAGCCAGTTTGTGCCAGCAGGGGCCGCGGCCCGCACCAACAATTGATTTCCCGTCACAAAGAGATCGAGCACCTGTGGGCCGTGTTCCAGAATAGCCTGCACTGTGTGGGGCAGCAGCGCCCACAAACGACGTGCCTGCTCGATTCCGGCCTGACCACCCATCTGACGGCTGGTAACGTTGCCAGTCAGCAGTTCCATGACCTCACGGAAAGGCAAATAGGGATCCCCCATACCAGCCAAGGCACTGCCGCTGCCGCCAGCAATGATCAAATCCTTATGAGTCTCTTGAGCGCGGCGAGCGAATTCTGCCAGCAACGCTGTTTTGCCCCGGCCCGCCCCCCCGGTAATGAAAACAACACGGCCATTCCCATTTAGCGCCTCATCGAGATGGCTGTTTAACCGGTCCAATTCCTGAGTACGGGCGACAAACGGCTGTTGTGGCGCAGGCTGCGGCCAATCGAAGCGTGGAATTTTAGCGGCCGCGGGCGTGGGAATAGATGAACGCCTTAATAGTGGCTGTGTCTCATCGGCGGCAAAACGGTGGACTTGCCGGACAAACTGCTCCCAGGCCGGTTCGGATGGTAAAAGCAGATGGTTCTTGCTATCTAAAGATACAAATTGTGCGCCAGGGATCTGGCTGGCCAGAATTTGACCTTCGACAAAAGGAACGGCCGCATCATGGCGGCAGTGTGTAACCAATGTGGGCACACGCAGTTGCGGCAGCAGGTCGAGAACATTGATGTGATACATTTCTGCCTCGGCGCGAACCGCATTGTCCGCTGACATGGAGATGCGCATCAATTCGTCAAACCAGGCGATCTGCTCTTTGGTTGCGTCGGGCATAAGTTGCAGGGAAAAAACCTGGCGGAAAGCAGGATTGTCACGCCCCCAGCCCAACTTGGTTAATGAAAGCAGCGTTTGCGCTTCTTCTGCCGCCTGGGGGATGTCCTGACGATGAAAGCGGCCGCGGGCGTAAGCACCGTGCAAAATCAGGTGAGACAATTTTTCGGGATGGCGGGCCGCATAAGCGATAGCTACCGCACCTGATTGGGAGAGAGCTAACAAACGGAACCGCTCCAGCCCAAGATGGTCCACCAAAGCTTCCAGGTCGCGCACCCAGGCTTCAAAAGAAATATCGCTCACGTTCCAATCAGAGAGGCCGCAGGCGCGTTCATCATAACGGATGAGCGTGTAGCGACTGGCCAGCGCTGCCAGCCAATGTTGCCAGATTGGGCTGTGCCAATCAAATTCCAGATGCCGCAGAAACGTGGCGGTCCAAACCAGCGGCGGGCCATTGCCAACGATAGCATAGGCGATGCGTGCATTGTCGTAGCTCAGAAAATATCGGATTTCCTGATCTACTTTTTTTGACAATGGCTCGGTGGCGCTCCCCTCTGCCCTGCCCTGGCGGATCTGTTCATAAAGCTGTTTGGTTTCTGGTTCCGGTTCAATGCCTAACTCCTCGGCCAGCAGACGTTCACACGTTTGATACTGACGATGGGCTTCGGCTCGCTGTCCGTTACGGCCATACAAGGCGATGAGCCGCCGCTGTGCCGGTTCATGCAGTGGATCTAGCCCTACCCGGCGTTGGGCGTACACGATGGCCTGGGCCAGGTCGTTACGGGCTTCATAAACATGGACTAACTTGTCGAGCGCCCAGCTTAAATCACGGCGTAAGGCTTCCGTTTGCAAAAATTGCCACTCGTCAAAAGCTGGACAGTCGGGCAAGGTAAAACCGGCCAGAAAATCAGCTTGATAACAATCTGCGGCCGCGGCCAATTTTTGGCAGCAATCATCGTCTATTGCCCCTATCGCTGTTTCGCGGCAGGCATCCAACTGCTGACGAAAATGAACCACATCAACCCACAGCGCCGCTATGTCAGGCAGGGCTACCTGCTGCCGGTCGGCCAGAATGTAGTCTGCGCCCAACACCCTGCGCAAATTAGACAGGATGCGGCTGAGGTCGGCGCGGCCCTGCTGCTCATCATGGTCGGGCCAGAGCAGAGCGGCCAGGGCTTCCCGGCTTTGGGCCTGTTGCGTGACAGCCAGATAGGCGAGCAAAGCTCTGGCTTTGCGCCGTGTTAGGGGTTGGTTACGGCCGTTGTGTTCCAGCGTTGGTGCGCCAAATAGGGTGAGCTGCCACATAAGTCTGCGCTATTCCTGCCAGGTCAAACCCATTTTGGCCTATATGGTAACCAATTGTGCGAGGGTTTGTGCGAGTTTTGAGCGAGAGTTGTTTTCTACAATGGTGGCTAGTGATGATAGATGAGGTGACGTTGATCCTGAAAGGTGGAGCAAGCTCATACGGTCTTCTCCACCAGATCGTTTGAAAAAATTATATAGAGGGTCTATGGCGCTGGCAAACCTCGTCACTGCGTGGTATGTGCCAGGCGCAACTAAATAGGCAGGCTGATCGCTGTTTTGTTACCGGGAGACGGTAATGGGTGAACTGCTCTTTTTAGCTCCTGCAACAGGTAACTTGTATGTGCAATCCGGGTCGGCGGCGATTGATGCAGGTGTGGATGCAGGAATTATGGTGGATTTTGCGGGGAAGATACGGCCGTCTGGGGGCGGTTTTGGTGTTGGCAACAACGCGTTTATATCCGTGTAAGAGTCGCCCAACCAGATAATGCTGCCCCTCATGATGCGCTATTTCTGGTAATCGCTAATTAATATTCAGTAAAGGATGACATCATGCTCAAAGGCAACATCATCTCGCTTCGCCCCGTGTACGACACTGATCTCGATCAACTTTACGCTTATCACCTGGATATTGACAATCGGGGCGACTATTTCCCCCGCGGCATTGTGGCCCAGCCCATCTTCCGTAAGCGATTCCACGAAGGCGGCTTTTGGAACAAAGAGGATGGCATGTTGGTCATTGTCTCTACGAATGATGAAATAGTCGGTCACATCGAATTTTTTAAGACCGTTAATTATCTGGACGAGTACGAACTCTCCTACCAGGTGTACTCGGCCGAAATGCGGGGCAAAGGCGTGGCCTCTGAAGCGGTCAGGCTGCTAATGTGTTACCTGTTCGAGAACAAACAAGTCAATCGGATCAGATTGGTTATTCATCCCAATAACGTGGCTTCACGACGGCTGGCCGAGAAGTGTGGCTTCCGGCACGAAGGCACAGCCCGCGGGGCCTGGTATCACCAGGGTTTGCACCAAAATGTGGAAATTTACGCCGTTTTGCACGAGGATGTGATCGGGCAGAACCGGCCGTAACCTAACCTTTTTTGTAGGCGGCGCGGTTACAACCAACCGACCGTAAAAACTTTAGCTTCTCCTTTGGAGGTAAACGATGAATGGAAATATGTTGGCAACGACAAGAGAGGCGGATTTATTAGACGTAGCGATGGTGGCTGCGTTTAAGAGCAGTCTGCGGGGTGAGTTAATCCAGCCCAGTGATGGTAATTATGACCAGGCCAGGCAGCTTTACAACGGCATGATTGACAGGCGGCCCGGTCTCATTGCTCGCTGTGTGGACACGGCCGATGTGCAGGCTGCGGTTAACTTTGCCCGTGAAAATGGGCTGCTACTGGCAATACGTGGCGGTGGTCACAATGGTGCCGGTCTGGGAAGCTGTGACGGCGGGCTGGTGATAGACCTTTCGCCCATGAAGGGAATTCGTGTGGATCGGGCAAGGTGTACAGTGCGCGTTGAGGGTGGCTGCACCTGGGGCGATGTGGATCATGCCACTTATCCATTCGGTCTGGCCGTGCCTACCGGCTTCCTTTCCACGACAGGGGTGGGTGGGCTGACATTGGGCGGTGGCTTGGGTTATCTCACCCGCCATTATGGGCTAACGATTGATAATTTGTTAGAGGTGGATATGGTGTTAGCTGACGGCCGGTTGGTTAGCGCCAGCAGTGAGGAGAATGAGGATCTGTTCTGGGCTGTGCGCGGCGGCGGCGGCAACTTCGGCGTGGTCACATCTTTCCTCTTCCAGGGTCGGCCGGTCAGCACAGTCTATGGCGGCCCGATGTTTTGGGAGATGGAACATGCGGCGACCGTCATGCGCACCTGGCGTGATTTGATCCTGACCGGCCCCGAAGAGCTTAACGGCTGGTTTGGCTTTCACACCGTACCGCCAGTGGATATGTTCCCAACCGAACACCATTTGAAGAAGATGGCCGTTATCACCTGGTGTTATACCGGCGACCCGGAAAAGGCGGAACAGATATTGGCGCCGATCCGTGCTCTGGCGCCTTTGGCCATGGACTTTGCTGGCCCAATCCCCCTGCCTGCCCTGCAAAGCCTGTTCGACGGCCTCTATCCGCCGGGCCTGCAATGGTATTGGAATGCCGATTTCTTTACGGAACTCAACGATGAGGTCATTGATCTACACATAAAACATGCTTCACAGTTGCCCACTGTTCACTCCACCATGCACCTCTACCCCATCAACGGCGCTGCCCATCGGGTAAGCGAGAGTGACACTGCCTGGAGCTTCCGCGAGGCCAATTTTGCCCAGGTGATTGTCGGTGTAGACCCAGACCCGGCCAACAATGAACGTATGATTCAATGGTCAAAGAGTTATTGGAGTGCCCTTCACCCTTATTCGGCTGGCGGGGCCTATGTCAATATGATCATGGACGAGGGGGCGGATCGAGTCCAGAATGCCTATCGCAGTAATTATCCCCGGCTCACTCAGATAAAGGCCTGCTACGACCCCCATAACCTCTTCCGCGTCAACCAAAACATCAAACCTGGGACAGGTTAGAGGTTTTGGCTATGCAATTTTAGAGGAGCAGATCAAGCTGGCGGGGTTGAAGCGGATTGAGTTGGGTGTTTTTGAATTTAACAGCAACGCCATTCGGTTGTACCCAAAACTGGGTTATCAGGAAATTGGCCGGGTTGAAGGATTTACCTTCTGGCAGGGCCGAATGTGGCAGGATATTCGCATGGAAAAACAGGTGTGACGTGGCTATTACAGTCGTTCGTGTAAGGCCTCTGGGTCGAGGATGGTGATGTAGCCTTGCTCGAACTGGATGAGTTTTTCATCACGGAAGGCGCGGATGGTTTTGTTGACGCTTTCGCGGGTCGCTCCTACCAGACTGGCCAGGTCTGTTTGGGTCAGTTTCATATCTATAATGACGCCGGTCGTTTCTACCCGGCCATAGTCACGAGCCAGTTCTAACAGTTTGCGGGCCAGGCGATGGGGCAGATCGAGCAAGGTCAGGCTTTCCATTTGGGTGGTATTGTAGCGCACGCGGTCGGCCAGGGTTTGCATGAAGTTGAGCGCCAGTTGGGGCAGTTGTTTGAGATGTTGGCGAAAATGGGCGCGATCCAGGGTGTAAAGAATGGTGTCTTCCATGGCTGAGGCGTTGGCGGAGCGCGGCCGCTCATCTATGACCGCCAGCTCACCAAACAGGGCGGCGGGGCCATACAGGATGACGGATGTTTCTTGTCCTTCTTCGTTTTGGATGTAGATGCGGATGCGGCCGCGAGCTACGACATACAACGCCTGACCGGGATCCCCTTCATGGAATATCGTTTCCCCCTGGCGGAAAAAACGGGGCCGGAAGTCGGTTGCCAGATGGCTTAGCTCGGTTTCGTTTAGCCCGGCAAACAGGGGCATCTGGTGGAAAAAGTGTAAGCGTTCATCGAGGTCGTGCATGATGTGGCTCTGAAGCGTGGGGAAGGGGGTTGGTTTGCGGCCGCGGCCCCTGGCCCATCGTTTAACGAATGAAACGGACGTTGGACAACCGTTTTGGTATTTAACATAGTGTGTACCTGACCAGGAAAACCAGAACCAAAGAGATTTTTGCCACGAATTTCACGAATTAGCACGAATGAAGAAGGGCAAGTTGGTGATAACTAATATTAAAGGGTTCCGAGCCAGAGGGTACGTAGGGCCAGCCCTACCAGTACGGCCAGAAGAACGCTAGAAAGTAATTCAGCGACGTAGATGGTACTGCGGCCGCGGGTCATCACCTCATCATGTTCAAAATAGATTCGTACCAGGGGTATAAACGGTACCAGCAGAACCGAACCAGAAAAAACCAGCGTCGTAATAAGCAGTCGCTCCAGAATACAAACATATTTGTTGCGCCGTAACTCAACAAAATCGGGCGGCGAGTCATTGATCAGCCCATAGATGGCAAACTTTACCAGAATCCAGGCGGGCATGGTGATAAAACTATAGGCCAACGCCATGGTCCAAAAACGGTTACTTTGCAAAGCCACCATAATCTCCGGGCCAGCCGATTCCAGGTGTAAATAACCAGAACCTACCAGAGCCGCCAAGACGACTGTCACATGCAGCACCTGATCCAGCATAAAGCGACTAAACGCATAATAGCGTGTTTGTAAGATGGGGAATTGGCGCACGAGAAACAGTTGACTCAGATCGATGAGCAAGTGGCTCAAACCGATGAAGAGAACCCAGGGCCAAAATGCTGTGCCAAAAGGCAACGAAAACAGCCAGGTGACAATAAAAACTACCAGACAATGAGCCATGACACCCTGGTAAGCGCGGCCTTTCCACTGGGCTAAGGTGTCCCATTGCAGAACAAAATCACCGATAATATGGGCCAAAAACATGGATGTGATCATGTTCATCCTCCCTATTTTGACTATCAATTCCTTCAAGTTGTCTAACGTCTTTAACGAATGACCTGGCCAGGCCCCTTGGTATTCAATTGGCTGACCATGATGATAGGTTACGTTTTTATAAGGTAATCACTATGAAGTAAATCACAAAGGGGCGGTATGAATATAGGAAACCGGTCAGGGCCAACAGCACACGCACAAAAAAGCTCAGGCCAGGGGCCATAGTACACCAACTTTTCCTCGGAATGCACCCAATAGGCTCAACAAAAAAGCCCGGCTCATGTGAGCCGGGCTTTTGATATGTGGGACGTTGTGAGAGGAGTTATATAGCTGTTCAGATAATCATTTGGGGTTTTGGTTCGTAGTGACCGCTTTAGCGGGCTGACACTAGCCCGCTAAAGCGGTCACTACAAACAATATCTTTTTCTTGAAAGCTAGTGTTTAGATGATGGGGTGGGTGGTAACGTATTCCAGCCACTGAAGCGAACGACGGTTGCGGCCGCGAACGGTATCAAAATACATCTCTTGCACCTGCCGGGTAACCGGGCCAACCTGTCCACTTCCTACCGACAGCCCATCCACGGCACAGACTCCGGCCACTTCCGCCGCCGTGCCGCAGACAAACAACTCATCGGCCGTCAGCAACTCATCACGGGTGATACGGGTCTCAACGACTTTGTAACCGGCATCGCGGGCCAGCGTCATCACACTATCGCGGGTAATACCTTCCAGCACATTGGCTCGTGGTGGCGTATACAAAACACCATCCCGCACCAGAAACAAATTTTCCCCCGTGCATTCGGCCACAAACCCATCCTGATCCAGCATGATGGCTTCATCAAACCCGGAGCGTTTGGCTGAAGTTTTCGCCAGGATGGAGTTCACATATTGGCCGCCAATCTTGGCTTTGGTCAGTTGGGCATTGTTGTTCATGCGGGTATAAGAAGACACCATCACCCGCACCCCATGATCCAGGGCGTACTGTCCCAGAAACGGCTCCCAGGGCCAGACGGCAATGCTAACAACCGGCTCGTAGTCGTCTAAATCCAACCCCATGGAGCCACCGAAGAACAGCAGCGGCCGCACATAACAATCGCTCAACCCATTGCCCTCAATGAGCCAAAAAACCGCCTGGCACAACTGCTCCAAGGTGTAACGAGGGTCATCCATGCCCAAGGCTTCACTCGATTGGAGAAAACGGGCCATGTGTTCGCGCAGACGAAAAACGGCTGGCCCACGTGGCGTATCGTAACAGCGGATGCCTTCAAAGACGCTGGCCCCGTAATGTAGGGTCGGACTAAGAAAATGGACATTGGCCTGATCAAAGGGAATCATCTGGCCGTCCATCCAAACCAGGGTTGATTTGATGGCCCGCGGCCGCGCGGCCGCGGGTTGGCGCTGTCGCAATGAATTGAACAGAGGCGGGAGATAGGGGGGGATGGGCTGATAAGCGGCGGGGGTCATGGGTTTCTTCTCCTAAAGATAGCGGGTCAGCACTTCAGCACTTCAGCTTCTTGGCTGACCGGCTGACCGGCTGACAAGCTGACTTTCCTGGTAACAAAAAAGGACTGCCAGTGGTGGCAGTCCTCTTGGTTTCTCAGATGGTGACGGGTTAAGGTTTAACCTATCGTGTTTACCTGTGCTGCTGCCCCAACGTACCTTCGGTTCTGACCACGAAGGACCAGAACCTCACTAATTAAGCCACTAAGGATGACGAGGGACAGCGTTAATGTAAACATGATTTGTCGAGTTTAGTCTTTACCAGGTCACACGTCTATGAGCAAATTGCACAAAAGGGGACGCGGCCGCGTTGTGTAATCTGTTCACTCTTTACGGCTCACCTGCCGCCATTTCCGCCAATTGAGCCAAAACAACTTCCAGCGCCTCAAGTTCCGCCCCATAGGTGGCCCAATCGCCATTCTGTTGCGCCGTTTGCGCCGCTTCAAAATGAGCATTTGCCGCCCGGATCAGCTCTTCCATGGTCGCCTCTGTGCCCGGAACCGTGGGTGTGGGAGTGGCCGTGTCAGTCGGCTCCGTCTCCTCACCCGGAATGATTACGGGGGCCTCAATAATAATGGCCTCATCCGAGAACAAAGCTTCTAATGCCTCACCCAACGTTTCACGCATAGCAATCCGGGAGCCGCTGGCAACGATCACCCGTTTGAGTTCAGGCAAGGCACTACTTTCTGCCTGTAGATAAATCGGCTCCACATACAAAAACGAATTGTTAATGGGAATAACCAACAGATTGCCCCGTGTGACTCGTGATCCGCTCTGGTTCCACAAGGTAAACTGTTCCGAAATCTCGGGTGTCTGGTCAATGCGGGCCTGAATCTGTACGGGGCCAAAGATGAGTTCTTGTTTGGGCAACTCATAGGTGATCAACTCACCATAATGGGGTGGATCGTTACGCGCTGCCAGCCAGGCAATCATGTTGCTTTTACCCTTGGGCGTATAGGGTTGAATGAGCAAATATTCCGTTTCCGGTTCACCGGGTAACGAAAAAAGCACGTAGTAAGGCTCCATCACCACTTTGTTTTGCGTTCCCGAACTGGTTATCTGGGGCACTTCCCACAAATCTTCCTCATTGTAGAATACCCGCGTATCCAGCATGTGATACTTGGCGTATTGTTGCGCCTGCCAGGTGAACAAATCTTCCGGATAACGAATATGGCTCTGAAGATAATCAGGCATGTCGGCTAGCGGCTGGTAGAGGTTAGGAAAAATCTGGCTATACGCCTGAATAATGGGGTCATCCTCATCAGCCAGATAATAAGTAATGCTGCCGTCATACGCGTCTATAACGATTTTTACGCTGTTACGAATGTAGTTGACGCCGTTACTCAACGGGGTAGCAAAGGGGAAATTATGGCTGGTGGTGTAAGCATCCATCATCCAATAGAGACGACCATTTGCCATGACAATGTAAGGATCATCGTCTAGTTGCAGGTAGGGAGAAACGGTGTTGACCATCTCCCGGATTTGTCGGTAGAGCAATACACGGGTTTCGTTATTGATGCGGTCACTCAGGACCAGGTTGGTATCACCCAGGCGGATGGCAAAGAGTAGACGTAGGAAGAAGTTGCTCATCTCCACGCCCCCGGTGCCCTCATAACTGCTGTAAACATTGGCATCGCCAGATGGGTAGTCAAACTCTTCCAGACCACTGCCTACATACACCACATCATCCATTAGCTCACCAAAATAAACTTCTGGTCGGTCAAGCTCCAGGGGAATGCTCATTTGTGGCGGTAAATCACGCACATAAAATGAGGGTTGCCCTTCGGGGGTAATTTCGTTGACCGGGTTCATAACCACACCATAGCCGTGCGTATATTCCAGGTGCAAGTTAACCCACGTAGGTGAGGAGAGTTTGCTCTTGTCCAACTCGCGGGCGCCTAGCATGACCTGGCTAATTTCACCGTCAATCAGATACCGGTCTATGTCTAGTTCGCCGAACTGGTAGTAGGGGCGTAGGGATTGGAGCTGGTTGTAGGATGTTTGCAGAGGACGATAATCCCAGACGCGGATGTTATCCAGAGCCACGGCGTTGTCGCGTACATCTTGTCGGGTGATGCCGTCGCCGGGGTCGAAAGGGATAGGATCAATGCTATCCAGGTCGAAGGCCAGGCGGGTAAAGCGGATGTTGTAATCTATAAAGGGGCTTTCGCGGTCTAGTTCATTGGGTTCCACGGTGTAACGCTGGAGTAAGGATGGGTAAATACTACTACCCACAATGGCGACAAGGAGCCACAATACCCCGGCGAGGATGAGGGGGCGCCAATCGAAGCGGAAAATGTTGTAGCCGATGGCCAGAGCCAACACAACCATCAGCGCGGTTTGCCAGCGTAGGGCGGGTAAGGTGGCGTTCATATCGGTGTAACTGGCCCCAAAAACAACGCCCTGAGGGGAGTAGACCAGGTCGGCCATACTGACCAGGTTGCCAGCAGCCCAGAGCAAGGCGAAGAACATGAGGAGCAGGGAGAGGTGCTGCCGGAGAGCGGGGGTGCTTTGCGGTTGCCAGCGGCCGCGTTGCATGACATTCCAACTATTGAGCGTGTATAAAGCGCCTACGCCCATCAGGGTGATGAATAGCAGGGGCATGGTCCAGCCCTGTAAGAAGCGGTATACCGGCAGTTCAAACAGGTAGAAGCTCACATCACGGTTGAAGATGGGATCGCTGATGCCGTAGGGAACCCGGTTGAGGTAGAGGAGAAACTGATCCCAGTTGCTGCTCGCGGCCGCACCAAAGAGGTAAGCCAGAAAGAGCGCGGCCGCAACTAACATGGCGCGCAGGCCCGGCAGCCGTAACAGGTTGAACCCACTATTGGCAGACTGACTGGCCTGGCGGAAGGCGATGAGCCAGTTGGGGAGAATGATCGCGGCCGCGAGAGCCGTAAACCCTAACAACGTACCTGTTCGCACTCCCCACTGCGTTAGCCAAACCGAACTGTAACCCAAGCTATCGAACCATAACCAATCCGTGTATACCCGGATCAGGCTTCCTAAACTGAACAGGATAACCATGCCCACCACAAATATCCAGAAACGGCGATTGGCCCAAAAGGGTTTAAACGGGGGGCGGGGGGTTAACGGTGGGCGATTAGGCGGCCGCGGTGGTAGCTGCTGCCCTTCTTTTTTCTCCGCATTTTCTTGTTGTTCATTTTCCCAACCCATCTCTTCCATCGCCCGACGGAAGACTTCGGGAATATCATCATAATTGGACATAAGTGCCTCATTGTGTTTTGGACGCTGAACTCAACTACTCTACCATTGTACCCGGAAATTCACCTAGAGGCGGGGTAAGCCGCCCGCCAGAACCAGAATAGCCAGTTCTAAAAAAAGCAGGCTATAATTCTCGCCATTGCGGAGCGACCAACTTCCGCGCTTCCGGGCTGGTAAACCAGAGGAACTCGGTGGAACTCCCAGGACCGGCTCGCGTGCACCTGCCCCCTTTTTCACAGGAGAAAATATGACTGCTACCGTAAACTGGCACCCCGAATTACCCGGTGTTTTGATTATGAGCCTCATCGGCAATACCACCATGAATGAAGTCCTGGATGTGACGGCGCAAGAAGGTGAGTTAATCAAAGAGGCGGGGCGAGTCGTTCATACCATTATTGACCTTCGCGAAGTAGAAGGTATCCCCAATAACTTCCTCAGCAGTGTGCCCCGCATTATGTCTATGCCCGCGGCCAACCATGCTAATTCCGGCGATAAAATTGTAGTGGGAGCCAGCGGGTTGGCCGAAATGCTTCTCAACATCTTCTCCAAAGTAGGACGCAAACTACATCTCTTCACAACCATGGAAGAAGCCATTGACTTCTTGCGCAACGAGGCCTAAACGTGTTCTCTACCTTCAAAATTCACAGCCCATCTGGCTGGACTATCTTTGTTTTTGGTGTTTTAGCGTTTTTCTTGGGTTTATTGGGTTTGCTGAATCCAAATACGGTACTGGCTCAACTAGGGTTTGAGATTGTGGAGAAGGGCCAACGAGCCAGCCACGATTACACCCTGGTTTTTATCACGGCTTCTTCGATGGCTTCCTTTAATATTGGCGTCTATTATGTGCTGGCGGCGCTTAATAATATGAAGAAGTTTTATCTGTGGACAGTCCCTTTTCGTGCCCTGACGTTCACCGTGTTTACGATTACGATTCTGACGGGATTAGCCCCGGCCAGGTTTATCACGGTGGCGATTTGGGAGTTGGTGGGGGCGGTAGCGACTGGTATCGCCCTGTATTATGAGCAACAGCGTGGCTTGACCTGATTTTTTGTTTGCCCTTTCGTTTTTTACGCCCGGCCTGACCGGGCGTTTTCATTTATTGGGGTTACTCGATTGGGGTGCGGATTTTCTGGATGAAATGGGACCAAACGTCATTCATGAGCCAGCGGGGGTCTTGTTCCCAAATGGATGAAACCAGTGAGTCGGCTTGTTGGGGGACCAGCCAAGTTTTTGCATGGCATAGGTGGAAAAGAAAGCCGTTACCCGGTAGTTCGCGGCGCAGTGAATGAGCACCTTCTTTTGTCCGGCCTGGCTCATAACTTCTACGAAGGTGGTGTAATCCTCTGGGGCCGGGTTGCTCCAGTCTACCGGGATGTTGTGGTATTCAAGGCCCAGGCTGTGGCAAAGGGCGGCCTCATCGGTCAGGGCGTTGCTGGAGCTATGGGGGGCCAGGTTAATGACGACTTGAAAACCTTCGTCCGCGGCCGCGTGCAGTTGCGCTTCATCCGGCTGACCCGCCAGTATCACCTTCTCATCAATATACCGATAGTTGAAAATTTCCTCTGTACTCATCTCATAACCTCATTTGTGCCTTTCAATAAGTGAAACCTGGTTTCAATAGAGTTTATCGGAAATAAGAAATCTCACGCAAAGGTCGCCAGTCGCCAAGAGAAAACCTTTGCGCCCTAGCGTGACATAATGTTAATACCAATAAAGTCTAATATTGTTATTCGACATGGGCGAAAATTTGGACGCCCTCTGGAAATCTCTTAATCTCTCAGTCTCTTAGTCTCCAGAGGCCAGCACAGAAAACGCCAATGTCGAGTTGTTTACCAGCCCATCGTGCCGGGTTCACCTTTAAACGGGCCGACGATATCATGGGTGATCCAGCCACCATAGAAACTGCCCGGCTGCGGCCGCGCCCGTTCCCCATCGACCGTGCAAGCATCCATCGGCCCGGCATAAAAAGCCAGATACCCGGCCATTTCCTTAAACACAGGCGTGGGGCGAGGATACGACCAGGCCACCCGCTCCACGGTTTTGTCGCCTACACGCACGGTGAAATAGGCCGCCTGCCCCTTCCATTCACACCAGGATGTGCCCGCCGCCGGGCGGACATACTCCTGGCGAATATCTTCCGGGGGTAGGTAGTACACGGGCGGGTGGCTTGTCTCTAACACGCGGAAAGCCCGGCGGGTATCGGCAATGACCTCACCGTTGAAGATAATCTGGATATGTTTGTCTATACGTTCCACACGCGGCGGCCGCGGATAATCCCAGACGGATTCCTGGCCGGGGCCTGGTTCAAGGCGAGTTGGTTTCATGGGTGACTCCTGAAAAGTAAGTGGCGAGTGGTGAGTGGCGAGTGGCGAGCGGCAGAGTGGCAGAGTCGCAAAGTGGCAAGAGTTCCTACGAGTTCCCTGTTTGTCAACTATCAGCTTGTCAGCCTGGACGGTGAGAATGTTCGCTGACCGGCTGACCGGCTGACTGGCTGACCGGCTGACCGGCTGACCGGCTGATACCTTTCCGTGAAATCTACGGATAAATTCTTCCAATGTAGTGGGCGGCCGCGATAACAGCCAAGTGAGCACCTTGGGATTGCCTTCTAGGCCATACTGTGTGTAATAATGGAACATTTTTGGCAATGTGTCCAGAGCGTAGGGGGAAAGGTGGGTAGTGGTACTTTGCCACTCGGCCAGGGAGAGGGCCTGAGCCTGCACGGGGTGTCCTATCTCTTGGCTGAGGATATCCGCTACTTCGGTTTGGGTATGCGGCCGCGTGCCCACCAATTCATAAGTCGCGTAATGATGACCCGGCTCGGTGAGCACCCTGGCTACCACTTCGGCCACATCGTTCAGGTCTACCAGGCTCAAGTGAGTGCTGACCGGGTAAGGATTGGCGTAAATACCCTGGCTGATGATGCGTTGCCACCCGGCCACGATGTTTTGCATGTAAGCGGTGGGTTGCAGGATGGTGTAAGGAATACCAGAGGTGAACAGCTTTTCTTCTACCTGATTTTTTTGCCAATGATGGGGCATAGCCTGGGTTTGGGGGTGCAAAACGGAGTGGTAGACGAGGTGCTGGATGGCGTGCTGCTGCGCGGCCGCGATCACCCGCTCACCTATCGCCAACTCATCCGGGTGCATATTGGGGCAAATAAAGTAGACCGCCTGCACCCCGGACATCGCCTGCGCCAACACCCCATTGTCGGCCATATCGCCCCAAACCACCTGGTTGGCTCCAGCCTGACGGGCCAGATCAGCCTGCTCTGCCCGGCGCACCCAGGCTCTCACCGCGGCCGCGCGCCCCGCCAATGCCCGTATCACCGCCTGCCCCGTTTTACCGCCAGCACCGGTCACCAGAATCATCATTTTCTCCCGTAAAATAGCTTGTCAGCCGATCCGCACTTCAGCCAATCAGCACTTCGGCACCTCAGCCTGACAACGCTGTCCCCTTCACCAGGCAACCTGCAACCGGCACTCACAACCGAACCCTGCAACCCTGCAAACCTAAAACTCGAAACTCGAAACTCGAAACTCACTCCCCGACAGGCAACCCCGCCAGGGCCATGATTTTCAGGGCGTTGGTGGTGGGGCAGGGGCCGGGGCGCAGATGGTAGTCGAAGATCATTTGGCCGTCGCGCACTTCCTCGCGGAAATGGATGTTGTGAATGGCGGGTGTGGTCTCGGATAGTTGCACCAGTTCTAGATCGTGCGTAGCGATGAGGCCCAGCCCGTTGCCGTCCACCAGTTTTTGGATGATAGCCCGGCTACCGATGAGCCGTTCCCGGTTGTTGGTTCCCCGGAAAATTTCATCCACGAAGAAGAAGAGCGGGTGGGGATGCGGCCGCGCCAACTCATCCAACAACGCCCGCAAGCGGCGCACCTCGGCATAAAAATAAGAAATCCCATCCGCCAGCGAGTCCGTCACCCGAATGCAGGTGAACAGCCGACCCGGCACTACCGTGAAAGCCTGGGCATCCACCGGGCCACCGGCATACGCCAACGCCAAATTCAGCCCGACGGCCCGTAGGAAGGTGCTTTTGCCCGCCATGTTGGAGCCAGTGATAAGATAAAGCTGTCCGGCCTGGGTAAAGGCAAAATCGTTGCGCACCTTTTCCGCCTCGGCAATGAGAGGATGTCCCAGAGCCACGGCCCTGAGGGGGACAGAAGCCTCTGCGGTGTGCAGCGTGGGTCTGACGTAATGGGGATTTAGGTAGCCCCAATTAGCCAGACTGCTGAGGGTTTCCAGCTCATGCCATACCTCTAACCAGCCCGGTAACTCCTGCCCCAATTCGATTTTGGCCTGCTCTAAGCGGTAGGTAAAGTAAAAATCCCAGGGGAAAAAGGCGTTGAGCAACAACCAGACCATCGGGTTGCCGCGTATGCCGGTGGCGTTGACGATCCGGCTCACCCGGCGCAAATAGTGGCTAGGCCGATGGGTGGGGTCAAGGAAAGGGGCGCAAAGCTGGCGTAGATGGGGGGTGCGGCTATAACCGTGTTTTTCCAGGTGGGTGAAGACGCCTAACCATTGCTCCAGGGCGTCACGCAACGCGGCCGCGTCCTTAAACGTGTCGCCTAGCTGTTGCGCCTGCCAGCCCGTGAGGAGCAAAATCACCAGGACACCCCCTTGCCAGACCGGGCCGATGACGCCCGTAAGGTTGAGGATGAGCAGAAGAAAGTTGATCGCGGCCGCGACGCCAAGGATGCCCAACCACAGACGTATCTGTTGAAGGGGGGAAGGGCGATTGAGCCATTCCAGCCAACGTTGGGTCGTCCAGGTAGAGCGCCCCGCCGCCAGTTGCCCCATCAGGGTTAATTTATCACGGAAGAGGGGTCGCGGCCGCAGTTCGGCCACCAATTCCTGCCGTTTCTGCACCGTCGGCAGGTCCATCTCCCCGGCAATCAGCCATTGGCGCAACCGTTGTCGCCCTTCCAGCGAGACGGCCACATCCAGCAACCGGTGAACACCTCGTTTGCCCAACAAATCCAGGTCAATCTCCAGCGGTTGCCGCTCCGATTGCGGCACGGTCAGGGGGGGCGGTAAATGCGCCCAGTCCAGGGCCATGCGGGCCAGATGGGTCTGTTTGATGGTTCGCCAGGTTTCATACCGGGCGATTATCTGCTCCACCCGCTGATGAACAGCTACGGTGGTGATGAAAGCCACGGCTGTCAGCAGTAGCCCGACCCACAGCCCGGTTGGCCCCAGGGATAAGAAGGCCAGCCCACTCAACCCGGCCCCGCCAAAGAATGATAACAGGCGCAATGTCGTAATGCGGCCGCTGATTTGCCGCCAATGATTTAACTGTTTTTCGACCCGTACCACCTGACGTTGTAATAAATTTTCCCTTACATGTTTCGTATGTGTCATAACCCTCGCTCGTTGTCAACAGATAGCAAATACGTTATCATGCTTTGCCAGAATGCCCAACGTTTCTGGCTGATCCTATCTAATTTTTAGGGGAACCCATTATGGCTGAACGTACAGCAGAAACCCTTATCAGCGTTGACCCACCCACTATTGAGCACATCACAACTGAGGATGATACCCCCGTGGATAATTTATTCTCTGCCAAACAACAACGCCTCTTGGTTGAACCCATCTACAGTTCTTGGGATAGTCATATTTCTCGTGTAGCCGATGCCAATGTGGGTATTTTTCGTACGCCGTACACCCCGCCCGTTGTACCCGATATGTTTCTCAGTCTGGATGTCGAAATCGCCGAAGATTGGTACGCCAAAGAGCATCGCAGCTATTTCTTGTGGGAATTTGGCAAATCACCGGAGGTGGTGATTGAAATTGTATCCAATAAAAAGGGTGGGGAGACGGGCAAAAAGATGCGTGAGTATGCGTTACTCGGTGTCTGGTACTATGCCGTTTATGATCCGCAACAACTCATTCAGGCGTCGCCCCTGCAAATTTATGAACTTCGTGCCGGGAGCTATCTTCTCAAACAAAACCCTTTTTTGGAAGAAATTGGCCTGGGGTTGACTTTATGGACAGGGGTTTATGAAGGTAAAGAAAACCAGTGGCTTCGCTGGTGTGATGCGGCTGGTCAGGTATTGCCCACTGGGGCTGAGTTGGCAGAGCGAGAACGTCAACGGGCAGACCGATTGGCCGCACAATTACGGGCTTTGGGCGTCAACCCGGATGAGATTAACTAACGATTTATGAATGGTCGCAACCACGCGCTTTTGGGCGCAGTTACTACTTTTTCTTATCTGCTTCTTTCGGAGCAGACGGTTTATTATGTGGGCTGGGTGCCGTTTGGGGTGGGGATGCTGGTGGGAACCGCGGCCGCGCTCTTGCCTGATATTGACACGCCTGATAATCACCTGCGCCGCACGTTGGGCGTGGGTAATCGCCAGACCACACGGGCTATCCTGGATCGGCGGCGGCGAGGGTTGTTTTTGCGGTTGGGGAATTTTCTGCGCTGGTTGGTCGCTCGTTTGCTGAATGTGGTGGCCTGGACATTGCCGCATCGGGGTCTGACCCACTGGTTGGTGACGGCGGTGGTGCTGACATTGCTCGCGGCCGCGTTCACTCGTTCCCAGGGGTTGCCTGACCTGCTCTGGGAAACCTTCGGCATTGGTTACCTCTCCCATATCCTGGCCGATGTTTGCACAGAGGCCGGTGTCAAATTATTTGCCCCCGTTTACAACCGCGCCATCACCATCCCCTTCCTGCGTGTGCGCACCGGAACCTGGACAGAGCAACTGTTTGTTTACTTTTTGCTCTTTCTGTGGCTGGTTTGGTTAAGCTACAGGTATCTTTTGTAGGGAAAGTGGCAGAGTGGCAGAGTGGCAGAGTGGCAGAGTGGCAGAGTGGCAAGGGCCAGCTGGCAATAAAATCACTTCCTGCAACCTGCAAACCTGCAACCTGCAACCTGCAACCTGCAACCTGCAACCCTGCAACCCTGCAACCTGCAACCCTGCAACCCTCCCCCTAAACCATCGCCGCCTGGAGTGCAGTCACGGCTTCATGTTCCACATCGTGAATATGTAGAACATGGTCACGAAGTTGTTGGAAAAGGGCCATTGTTTCCGTTTCATTGAGGGGGAAAGTTGCGGCCGCGGCCGCTTTCAAAGCCTCAAGCCGCTCCTGAATGGCCCGTATCTCCGCAACTGCCTCATCCCCTTTTTCCCAAACCAACTGACGACGACGTTCCTTTAGCTCTTTCCCTTCTTTGAACAGGGGAACCTCATCCGGCAACAGGGCATTGGCGAAATCGCCCCAGGCCGCGGCCGCGCAGCGGAACTGTTCGCCTACTGTTTTCAGCGCAGGCCGCTCAAGAATGAGCGCAGCTTCATCAAGGAAATCCGCATACGTTCCCCGATCCGCCCGGTCGGCTGTGCCCCAGGTGTTAATCCAGCCATAAGCCCCCGGCTGATAACTATCCCCAACCAGGGCGGTAAAAAGGGCGCTGCCGGGTGGAAACAGGCGCGTCCAGCCTTGTTTGTTGCGCGTGTTGGTAAGCAAATTGGCCCAATGTTGGTAGGCCGCGAAGCCGAAATTGTGCCGTGCTCCTTTGGGTGGGGCTTCGGTGAAGAGGTTAATACATTGCCAGATGCCTTTTTGCACGGCTGAGGCCAGGTGTTCCGGCTGGGGCGCGGATAGGGTCGTGAGGCGGTAACGGTCTTCTTTGACGCGGCCGCGAGCCTGAGCCAACTGTTTCCGCGAGATGATACGCGGCCGCGACGATTGATCGGCAATATACGCCTGATCATCGTCCAGGCCAAACACCACCAACGGCATCATCGCCCAATAATCCTCGCGGCGGCCCAGCCCGTTGTAGGGCAGAGTAAACATATCGGCCCACACCAGAGCCGGGTCCCCCGCTTCCAGCACCGCCCGTAATTTTTTCTCCGCCGTCTCGGCGTTGGTCGTTTGTTGTACCTCACAGGGAATCACCAGCCGGTCAATGATGGTCTGCAAAGGGTCAAACGTATTACGCGGCAAAAGTGCCACGTGAGGATCATGGCCCGTGTAGGCGAAGGTGAAATAGCCCACGGTAATTCCTCCACTGATCCCTAACAAAAGGGCTTCGCTCAGGGATTGGCCGGTGATGGGATTCTTCGCCCCCAGATAAGCCAGGATATTGTGTAATGAGCCGGTTTCGTAATGGCGGCCATTAAATTGTTGGTAGGTGGATAGTACGGTCATGATTTTGCTCCTTGAGTGGTGGTTGATGCGGCCGCATTATAACCAACTCTTGATCGCATTCCGTAAAACAGCGACATGGTCGGCACTTCTTAGGACTTTTCCCACGTCAACGTTTAATTCAGCCTTCAGGATGGAACCGGGCTTTTAATACCCGTCTGAACATTGTCTTAACAATGCCTTCAGAGGTTCTGAATAAGGCGTGGGTAAAATAGTGACATGCGGCCGCGAACCGCCCAGCAATGTTGCCTTCAGGTTGATCAATCATGGAACGCGGCCGCAGATCAACCTTACGCCCTCACGAAGAACCCATATACCAATTCCCCAATAACCAGTAGAATTGCCCTGACCCGAATGACCAAACCGCCTCACGTCCCATCCACCCTTCATCCTTGGTCCTTCGTCACATTGAGAAATAACCATGGCCCAAACAATCCTTGTTGTAGATGATGCAGAAAATTTGCGCGTGCTGGTCAAAAGTTACCTGGCCCAAGAAGGATACCGGGTTGTTACCGCTACGCATGGCCGCGAAGCCCTATTTGTTGCCCGCGAGAACAAACCAGACCTGATCCTGCTGGATTTAATGATGCCGGAGATGGGTGGTTATGAGTTTATGCGCCACTATAGCCGTGAAGGCAACGCCCCCATCATTTTGCTCACCGCCAAAATCGAAGAAAGCGACAAAGTCTTAGGGCTAGAATTAGGGGCCGATGATTATGTGACCAAGCCCTTCAGTATGCGCGAATTAGCTGCCCGGGTGCGGGCCGTCTTGCGGCGGGCAGGCAAAGCCACCCCCCAGGCGGAGATTTTACGGGCCGGTGACATTACCCTGGATCGTGGCGGCCGCTTAGTCCAGGTCGCCGGCCAAACCGTCAACCTCACCCCATCCGAGTTTGATCTACTGGCCGCGCTCATGAGCGAGCCGGGCCGCGCTTTTTCCCGGGCTGATCTGCTTGACCTGCTTCAAGGCACCACCTTTGAAGGGTATGAGCGCACCATTGACGTTCACATCCGCAATTTACGCACCAAAATCGAAGTGGATCCCAGCCAACCCCGTTACATTGAAACCGTCTACGGACATGGCTACCGGTTCTCACCCGATATGCCATAACCAGTCTCTTAGTCTCTCAATCACCTCTAAATGGGATGACTGAGAGACTGAGAGATTGAGAGATTAACTGCTATGCGTTCTTTGACCCTCAAACTCATCGTCGCTTTTCTCATCATTGGGCTGACCGGGGCCGGGCTGGTGGCGGTCTTTGTTGGGCAGTTGACCCAACGGCAGTTTGATGAGTTTGTGGATGACCGGTATCAGACTGATTTGGTGAATGAGTTAGCGGAGTATTACGAAACAACGGGTAGCTGGAATGATCTGGAAGCGGTCTTGGTCAATAATCAGCCCCCACCTTCACCTGCTCAATCAGGGCATTATCATCGTGATTGGCGACCCATGACGGTTGTGGATAAGAACAATGTGGTGGTAGTCGGAGCCGGGCCTTATCACCGTGGGGATACGGTGAATGAAAATGTCATCAAAACTGCCTTGCCTATTACGATAGATGGTGCGGTGGTAGGCAAACTATTGTTGGCTGATTATCCGTCCAGGGATGATACATTTGCTGGTTCTCCCGAGGCTGAATTTATTGAGGGGGTGCGGCGGGCCATTGTTTTGAGTGGCGCAGGGGCAACGGTTATTGCTCTCTTGTTGGGTGTTTTGTTAGCGCGGATGATTTCGCGGCCGCTAAAAGAGTTAACCCATGCCACCCGCCTGGTCGCCGAAGGTGATCTGGCCCACGAGGTGCCGGTGCGAACCCAGGATGAAATTGGTAAGCTGGCCCAATCATTTAACCAGATGACCAGCCAATTAGCCCGGGCTAACCAACTCCGCCGCCAGATGACCGCCGACATTGCCCACGATTTGCGTACCCCTACCAGTGTGATCATGGGTTACACTGAAGCGCTGAGCGATGGCAAGTTCCAGGGCACGGCTGAGATGTTTCAGGTGATGCACCAGGAAGCGCAACATCTGAACCATCTGATTGATGATTTGCGGACCCTGTCGCTGGCGGATGCCGGGGAGTTGCCGTTGATGAAGCAGACCGTCGCGCCGCAGGAGTTGTTGGAACGGATCGCGGCCGCGTACCAGATTCAGGCCCAGAAACAGTCTGTATCCATCCAGACCGCGGCCGCGGCCAATCTGCCCCTTATCCAGATAGACCCTGACCGCATGGCCCAGGTACTGGGTAATCTGGTTAGCAACGCCCTGCGTTATACCCCCGCTGGCGGACAGATTACCCTCTCAGCCGAGCCGGAACCGAACCAGGTGTTGCTGAAAGTACAGGACACGGGGGCCGGTATAGACCCGGAAGATTTGCCCAACATTTTTCGCCGTTTCTACCGGGCTGATAAATCACGCCAACAAAATGGTGAGTCTGGCCTGGGGTTGGCCATCGCCCGGTCAATTGTGGAAGCACATGAGGGAAGCATCGCGGCCGCGAGCACACCAGGACAAGGCACAACCTTCCTTATTCGTCTACCCCTTCAATAGTTCAGCTTTTCGGAAATCCATGAAGAACACCTCGAAACACCGCCTCAGCTAGACTTTGGTAAAGAGTCTGTTTCATTTCCGTAGAGAGCGAGGAGTGAGCATCCCCAGATGCGAACAGGTTGCCGTTCTCCTCTAACTCATTTGAAACACACCCCTTGGCAATTCTGAGGGTTGACACCAGATGTAGAGGCCTTGTGCCTGCCCCAACCTTACCAATCACCCCACGAAATCTCCAAGACCCGTTCTTGTTTGTAGTGACCGCTTTAGCGGGCTATCACTAGCCCGCTAAAGCGGTCACTACGAACAAAGACCCCTGAACAACTATAGTAAAACAAAAAGCCGGGTTCCATCTAGGAACCCGGCTTTTACATTGGTGGTCAGACTTTATCCAAACGTCGCAGGCGGCGAGAGGATAAACGGGACGGTTAGGCTTTGGACTGACGGAAACGACGCCATCCCAGAACAAACGGCACCAGTAACAAGAGTAATAACCAGAGAGAAGATTGTACACCAGCCTGACCAATGCCCGTCAACTGTACATCGGTCGGGGGCACAGTGGGTGTTGCCGTCGGCGCAGGGGGTGTATTGGTGGATGTGCTGGTAGGCACATCGGTGGGTGTTGATGTACCTGTTGCCGTTGGCGTATCAGTAGGTGTACTGGTTGGTGTATTAGTGGGTAGGCGTGTTAGTAGGTGTGTTGGTTGGTGTATTGGTGGGCGTGTTAGTAGGTGTATTGGTGGGCGTGTTAGTAGGCGTATTGGTTGGTGTGGCCGTGGGTGTATCCGTTGGGGTTGCTGTCGGTGTGCTGGTAGGCAACAACTGACAGGCGGTTACAGTGACATCATCAATCGCCAAACCAGCCAATTGTACGGTTGTGTCGCTGTCCAGGTGGAAGCGCAGCTCCATATTTTGGCCCAGATAATCAGTAATATCAGCGGTGCGCTGTCCCCAACCGGCACTTTCAGCAATCGTTACGGATGGTGTAGACCCTACGATATTATTCATCGTGGCATCCAGCCACTCCCACAACCGGCGTGGGGAGGCTCCACCTACCTGTTGTACATCCACAAAGGCATGGTCAAACGTCGCGCTTTCCATATGGTAGCGTTGGCTCCAGGTGACCCAGGCCGCTCCCGTATAACCAGCCAGGTTGATGCTGGGTGAGAGTAAATCGTAGTTGCTGCTGGCGTTGTAGGTGTCATCAAGGTCTGTGACCCAACAATTGGTGCCACTGTTGCAGGTGGTAAGGGGCACGAAGTTAGGCAGACCACGCTCCCATTCATCTTGGACACCAGAATGGGTGAAACCACCATCACTCGCTTCAAAGTCGCTAGTGTAAACGACCTGGGGAGCTGAACCCACTGGGCAAGTTGGCGGCGGGGCTGCTTCACAAATGGTGAGGCCCCAACTGCTCAACGTGCCCCCATCGCCGTTGGCATCATCACGGATGGTCAGGGTCCAGGTTCCGCCAGCATTTTCGTAATCAAACCAACTGAGGCGGTAGGCCAATTCGGGTTGCAGATGCATGGGGCTGGAGAGGGCAAAAGCAGGGGGTAGCGCAGCTTCATCATCTAGCACCAGGTTCATGGCTGTCTGTAGGCCACCCACGGTAGCCGCGCCAATATCGGTGAAGAGACCATTGTCGTTGCCCTGTGGTGAGGTGAGATGCACATCCAAATCTTGCATGAAGGTATGGGTGATGTTGATCGTCACATCCAGGTCGCCAATGATGGGATTACCGGGCACATTTATGGTTGATGACACTGTAATAGGAGGTGCACCAGCGGGAATGGCAACAGGGGTGTTGTTGGTGTAGGTGGTGCAGGTTCCGGTGGGCGCGGCCGCGGGGTGAACCGAGACACTCAAATTGTAAGTAAAGGTAGCCCCACCCCCAGCTGCGTTGGCGTCTACATACACAAAATAAGTCCCCGTATCCTTAACCGTCATAAAGAAGGCCTCAGAATTAGGTGAGGTAACACCGGCATCATTTGCCACCAGAATCTGATTGGATGGCGCATTACCAAACAAAGCAAACCCTAGACGTCCGTTCCAGGTGGCTGCATCTCGTTCCGGGTCTAGGTCCAGGCTTAAAAACACGGAGTCACCGGCGTTCAGGCTCAAGCTGAAGAAATCAACATCCGCCGCAGGGTTCACAGAACCACTCATCCAGCCAGACGGTGGCAGGGGGTTAGCGGTGGCGGGTGTGTTATTGGCTTCGGTTTCAGCCGTGGGTGCGCCGCTCTGCACCTGAACATGCAAATGGTAGGGCCGAATTGTACCGGTGGCGACATTGTGCCGTACTTCCAGATAATAAGTTCCCGCCGACGCCAAAACAGTCCCGGCAATTGTGGAAGAGTTGGCATTAAATGTGCCATCATTCAAATCTGTTTCCAGAAGGGTTGTGCCATCGCTGGCATAGAGGTTCAACGTGGTGTCACCGCTGGCACTGGCATCAGCGAGGGTCTGCGTGGCGGCATAGACGCGATCCCCTGCGGCCGCGGTAAATGAGTAATAATCTGTATCCGCCGCCGGGAAGACATTTCCCAGAACTACCACATTACTGCCGCCTACAGGGTCGGCAGTGCCAGCACTGTTATTCGGTTCAGACTCATTGACAAAATTCTGACCGAGCACAGCATTCACATTATTCGCATTTGCGGGGACGAAAGATGGGGGAAGTTCACCTGTATAGGTGATTGTGTCACCTGACTGGGCTAACGCCAGACTGGTGAGCCATATCATAGCTGATATAAGCACAACAAAAACAGCAAAGTGAAGACGGCGGCGAACAAACATTTTTCCCTTCCTTGATATGAGAGATGGCACTGAGAAACGCGCAACTTGACACAAAAAAACACACCTCTTGGTTACTGGTATACCAAAGATGTGAGCACCTTATTTTATTGCCTTTTATGAGAATTGAACTGGCTATAGAGGTCGTCTTTGCTTCGACTGCCCGTGGCGCAAATATGGCAACGCCTCTTCAATCTACCCCACTTGGGAACGCAACTAATAGGCAGTGGATTGTAGCATTGCTTATTAACCTGTCAATTGCTGGTTCTGCCTAACAGCAATTCTCAATTTGACAGCCAACAGGAGTAGGGGCGGGACGACGCGGGTTCAATGCGGATGAACCGGGTCACGATCTTTCCGCGTCGTCTCGCCCTCTTACCATTGCTGCCACAAGAGGGGAAGATAGGTGCGAAGCAGGGCTTCCGTTCTTGCTAAATCCTGGCCCACCTGTCTCGCCCCTACGAATGGACTCAAATTGAGAATTGATGGTTAATGTGCTTCCTTCTTGACAAAACTTAGAACATCTTTGCGTGCGTTTTTTCAGTAGACTCACGAATTAGCACGAATGAACAAATAATTCGTGTTAATGCGTGAAATTCGTGGCTGCTCTTCTTGTTTTCTGTACAAGGAGTTCACTTACGTCTGACTTTCGTAAAGATGTATTTGTCTCCAGACTCCTGTAACTTATTAAATTCTCGTTCCTTATTGTCCTGATTCCCTACTTCTCACCCCACCACCACCGGCGGAAAACGTTTCTATACTGGCAACGGGCATAATCTGAAGTTTTTTCGCCCTGTCGCGATCTCCTTGTCCCGCGTCAGGCACAAGTGCCGTTCGGTGAAGCACAAAACCTACTTGTTGTGATTTTTACACCCCGAAATAGGACTTATGTAATACAGAAACGCATCTATATAACCTTTTTATAACCAATTTTAACGAATAATTGAGCTATGATCGTTCATGTAATAAGATGTAATTGAGTGTATCTGCGCACAACCACCAAACTAATTACTGCTGCAACCACCGTAATTTTGTAATTAACAAACTCGTTGCCAGAGCTTAGCAAAGCTCAGCTCCCAACAGTGTTAGTTGTTACAGCATTCTCGATAACTACTGCGGATGAATGCTACTTGCTCTTGCCGTCGTTGTTCGTCGTTTATCAATAGGCTTTTTCTGGAGGCTCAATAACTTCACCTAATAAATTTAATGGGGATGACTAAAGTAATATCTAAAAAGCATTTTTATAGCTATTTTATAACCAAAAAAACGAATTTTTATATTACTCTAGAATTCACCGAATTGATGTATCTTCTCAATAAATTGTTGTGGAGTTAGTTGAGACTTTCGCAACCAACGGCCTTCGACAAGATCAGACTCTGTTTGTCCCAAAGTTTTGAAAAGATACAGAGGCAAGTGTACTCAGCGGGGTCACAGTTTGGTGGCTTGGTCAGAAGACCGCACCAGCACAAAAGAGGAAAAAATGAAAAGTTTACGCGAAGAAATCTACAGTTGTTAGTTGCAGTCTTACTTCTGGGGGTGTTGACATCTGTCACCTATGCCGCCCAACTGAATGTTGATACCTTTGATGCCAATGTTCAGGTCTCAGATGTTGATACAACTGCCTGCACCACAGCTACCGGCAGTGATATGCTTGGTGGTGTGCGTCACATTCTTGTCACCAGGACCAGTGGTCTCGACACCGTTGCGGCCAGGGTAGATACGACCGTTCCAGATAGCCTGGCTTTCAGCATTGGTTCCAGCACACGGGGTACGGCGCTGATTCAAATGGACGGCACCAATGATGGCGACTGTATTCTGGATTTTGGCCTCGGAGGGATATCATTAAATCCCTATGATGGCTTAACCGTCTTTGTGCGCCAGGTAGACCTGTCGGCTGTCATTACCATGCGGATATATGAAGACACCTCAAACTATTCCCAGTTCAACTATACTTTGCCTTACGCCATCTCCGCGCCGGGAACAGAACTTTACTTTCCTTTTAGCGCCTTCACGAATGGGGGCCGGGGCCGATCCGGTTGAAGCCATTGAAATATTGCTCGATGGGACAACGATTGATTCCCTGGATATGACCATTGACTATGTATCTGCCGACTATAGTCGTGATTATGGTGACCTGCCGGTAGCCTATAACAACACGGTAGATAGCAACAACGGTGCCGCCACCGCATTGGGGCAATCTATTTAGGCACAGGGGTTGACAGCGAAGATGATGGCCAGGAAAGTGCCGCTGCGACCGGCGATCAAGCCCGTACCAATGATGAAACCGGCATTACCCACATCCCGGCCAATCGGGGATGGTACGGCAGTCAGTTATTAACCGTGACCAACCAACTGGCTGCCTGTGTGGTTGGTTGGATTGATTGGGACGGTGATAATGTTTTTGAAGCCAGCTCGACTGGCGGTTTATCTGAGATGGTTGTCAATAGAGCTCGATCTGCATCTACGACATTTACAGTTAGTTTTGCATCACCGACAACTGCTCAATACGGCGGCACATATCCCAGCACGTTAAATGCTCGATTCCGCATTTTCCTGGCCAATGATCCTCTTCTTCAAGCCGTGTGGGATGAGGATGACGGATTAGGTTGTGTAACGAGTTCATCTGCAACAAGTTTATTACCGTTGGTTTTCGGTGAGGCGGCAGATGGCGAGGTAGAAGATTATCAGTGGGGCTTTAGCCCCACCACCATTACCCTGAATAACCTGGATATTGCTCCCCGTCAAAGCGTGTTGCCGGGCGTATCTGTTTTGATCGCTGGTCTATTCACGATTATCACTTTCGTTACCGTCTTGAAGCGTCGGCGGTCGGTTTTGTAAGAAGTTAAGGAGTGGAAATTATAGGTAGGAGCGTTTGAATTTGAGTAATAGAAAAGAGGGGCGTATGCCCTCTTCTTGCTCTGGTCAAGAAATTGGAACGACTTCTGGAGACTGAGAGATTTCCAGAGGTCGTCCAAATTTTCGCCAGAGTCGAATTATTAAGAAGATACGGCTCTTTGGGAATTCAAGGGGTTGACAACAAATGATGCGTGAAACGTGATGCGTGACCAGAGAGACTTTACGCATTAAGCATTACGCATCAGACCAAACCCCACGAAATCCCAAAGTCCCGAAGATACGTACCCCATGATGGTTGTTGTTTACCACCTCACCGTAACTTAAGATGTCTTGCTGAGCCTTAACATCTTCTATACATTTTCTTCAATTGTTCTGAAACGAGCTGGCCTATACTATACCCACCTGACGCGGCGATAAAGCGACACAGCGACAGGGCGAAAAAACATCAGATTATGCCTGTTGGCAGTATGTATACAGTTCTCAGCATTTTTCTTAAGGAGATAAATGATGCAAGACGAAACAACGAAACCGATTATCAGCCGACGACAGTTTATGCAAGGGAGCGCGGCCGCAACCGTGGGACTTCTTCTGGCCGCATGTGGTGCGAATGGGGCCGATGAGGTGACCCCCTCAGCCGTAGCCCAGACGGCCGCCACCGATGTTCCCGCTACTCCGACGACCGCCAGTGCAGGGCCAACAACCATGACTACCTCAGAACCCGGTGCCGCGTCCACCGACATACCCCTCTTACAACCCACTCCCGAGTGTGGCGACGACGATGATGACGAAACCCCCGCTCAAACAGAAGGGCCGTATTACACGCCCAACACCCCGGAACGAACGAGCTTTTGGGAAGCGGGAACCAGTGGCACGCGATTGGTCGTAACAGGACAAGTGCTGACGACAGGGTGTGTGCCGGTCGCGGCCGCGCTCATAGATTTCTGGCACGCGGATGATGCTGGTGTGTACGACAATGCCGGGTATAAATTACGCGGCCATCAATTCACCGATGCCAGCGGCAACTTCAGCCTGGACACCATCCTGCCGGGTCTCTATCCGGGACGGACCCGCCATATCCACGTCAAAGTGCAGGGGCCAAACATGCCCGTCCTCACCACCCAACTTTACTTCCCCAACGAGCCACAAAACACCACTGACGGCATTTACAGCCCGGAATTGTTGATGGATGTACAAGACGTCGCTGATGGCAAGGCGGCCGCGTTTAATTTTGTCCTGGCTTGATGGGCAGGACAGACGAAATTAGGCCCTTTACCCCCGTAACTGGTTGATTTGATCCCGGAGCGCGGCCGCGGCCGCGCGAGCTTTGTCGGCAAAATCCGGCCCGGCCCCGGCAAAAATGACACTGCGACTGGCGCTAATCACCGGCCCGGCCATCCCATCTGGCCCATAGCGCACCGCTGAGGCCAAATCTCCCCCCTGCGCCCCAATACCCGGAATGAGAAAGTTGGCCTGGGGCGCCAGTTCGCGAGCCAGGGCCAGCTCTTCCGGGTACGTGGCCCCTACCACATACCCCAAAGCTCCTTCAACGGCCCACTGCTGGCTCTGGCGAATGACCTCAGCCGAGAGGTTGCCCGGCTGGCGCATATCGCCCTGGAATTGGGTAGCGGAAGGGTTTGAGGTACGGGCCAGCAGATAGACGGCTTTTTGCGGCCGCGAGCCAATCACCGGCAACACCGCATCCGCCCCCACAAAAGGATTCACTGTTATGGCGTCTGCTCCCCACTCATCCAGCACCCCCCGTGCCCAGGCCGCCTGTGTGCTGCCAATATCCCCCGTTTTGCAATCCAAAATAATCGGGATGTGGCGGGGAATATAAGCAATTGTCCGCTCCAGAGCGATCATCCCTGCCGCCCCCCATTGCAGATAAAAGCCCAGATTCGGTTTGTAAGCACACACCAGGTCGGACGTGGCGTCAATAATCGCCCGGTTAAAGGGTAATACCGGCTCATCAAACTTGGCTGTCAGCGAAATCGGTAACTTTTCTGGCACCGGGTCCAGCCCAATACAAAGCCAGGAGTTGTTTTGTTCCTGTACCGCCTGTAACTTTTCCAGATAGTTCATTTGCCACTCCCTTGCCTTGGTTCGTAGTGACCGCTTTAGCGGGTTTTGCCCGCTAAAGCGGTCACTACGAACCGGGACACCCTTAAAACAGGTGCTACCTCTTCGTTTGTCGTAACGGCTTTAGCCGGTTTGCCCGCTAAAGCGGTCACTACGAACAGAGGAAATTATGCCTTGCCCAATACGGCCGCCAACAAGGCCATCCGTACATACATGCCGTTCTGCACCTGCCGGAAGTACGCCGCCCGTGCATCACTATCCACGTTGTAATGGATTTCACCTACCCGGGGCAACGGATGCATGATGATCATCTTCTTTTTAGCTTTAGTCATCAGGTCAGTAGTGATTTCATAGAGGTTCTTCACTTCCTCATATTGGGCCAGATCGGAGAAGCGCTCCTTCTGAACTCGCGTCACGTACAACACATCGGCATTCTGAATGACATCGGCCACGTCATGGGTTTCACGTACATCTACCCCGGCATCTTTCACCTCGTTCATAATGGTAAGCGGCAGGCGTAACATCTCTGGTGACACAAAGCGCAAACTGACGTTGTAATGGAGGAGCAGTTTGGTCAGGGAGTGAACCGTGCGCCCATAGCGCAAATCACCCACCATCGCCACTTTTAAGCCATCGAGCGTGCCCAGCTCCTCTTTTATCGTGAACATGTCTAACAAGGCTTGAGTAGGATGTTCACCAGGCCCATCGCCAGCGTTGATAACCGGGATGTTGGCGTAGTCGGCGGCCACTTTGGCCGAGCCAAGTTCCGGGTGACGCAGAACGATTACATCAGAATATTGCTCCAGGGTGCGGATAGTGTCGGGCAGGGTCTCCCCTTTGCTGACCGAACTGAACTGCACCCCTTGGGTAATCGGGATGACGCTCCCGCCTAGCCGCTCCATGGCGGCAATAAAGGACGCGCTGGTACGGGTGCTGGGTTCATAGAAGAGGCAGGTGAGGATGTACCCCTTGAGCAGATCGACGGCTCCGACTCGTTGCACCATCTGGCGCATTTCGTGGGCGCGGGCAAAGATGTATTCCAGCGTGTCGGTGCTAAATTGGGAAACAGAAAGCACATCCTGGCCCACGAGTGGGTTGGTGTGATGACCATTTTGTTTGCTGGCATGGGCCAGCATGGCATCCAGGTCAAACAGAGGTTGTAATTTATTGAGGCTCATTTTATTCTCCTTTTTCATTGAATGAGTGAATTGTTGATGAAAGCTGGGCTAAGGGACCCCTTCCCGGGCCCCCCCGGGGGGGGGGGGGGCCCGGGGGGGGGGAAAACGGGGGGAGGGGGGGGGGCGGCGGGGCCCCCCCCCCGGCAAAGCCAAAACCCCCCGAAAGAAAAAATGGATGTTGGTCCCTTAATGGGGGGAGTAGGGGAGCACGCGGCCGCGTCCTCGCTCACCCACTACCTGCCCATTTTCTACCACCACGCGGCCGCGCAAAACCACCCGCTCCACCCGGCCCACCACTTCCCAACCGGCAAAAGGTGTCCAACCGCATTTCGTGTAGAGAGCGTCGTTGTCAATTAAGTAAGTTGCGGCCGCGTCTACTTCCACCCAGGTATCCTCTTGTTCGGGCAAATTGTACAGGCGGCGGGGATTGGTATACATGAGGTCAATCAGCCGTGCCAACGTGAGGCGTCCCTGCTGAACGGCAGTTAGCATGAGCGGCAACGATGTTTCTAAACCGGCTACTCCCGGCGGTGGGGTAGAGGATTGTTTTTCGTGTAGCGAATGAGGGGCATGATCCGTAGCAATACAATCAATCGTGCTGTGCAAATGCTCCCACAGCGCATCCACATCACTTTGGCTACCAAGAAGCGGCCGCATGTCACCTAGTGGCCCCAGCCGTTCTGCATCAGCCACGGTCATAAACAAATGGTGGGGCGTGACTTCGCAGGTAACCGGTAATCCTTGGGCTTTGGCATCGGCAATGAGTTCAATCTCTTCACGGCGGCTGATGTGGCAGAAATGGACGGGGCGATTGGTCGCGGCCGCAAGCCCAATGCCCACCGCCACGCTCTGTTTTTCGGCGTGCATAGCAATGAGTTTCTCACGGGGCCAGTCACGGAAACAGGCCCGCAACGTCGGCACATCGTCTACCCGCAACTGCCCAAAGGTGTCGTTGAGGTAAATTTTGAGGGCAACGGCCTGGGGAGCCAGTTCAGCCAGGTGGTGAATATGGGCAGGGCTGGCTCCGGCAAACAGGCCCACATCACAATAGGCGTCTGCGGCCGCGAGGCGCCGTGTTTCAGCCAGCACTTCCGGGGTACACAGAGGGGGTGAGGTATTGGGCATACCCAAAATCATGGTGATGCCGCCCGCTAACGCGGCCGCGGTTCCCGTAGCAAAATCCTCTTTGTGCTCTCCGCCCGGAACTCGTAAATGGGTATGTACATCAATCAGACCAGGCAAACGAATCGTCGTCATAATCACTCCTTTATTTGCCAGGAACGCTCTAACAATGGCCTGATTTTAGGCGTCCGGGCAAAAAAAAACCTGATCCTTTTTTTTAAGGATCAGGTTTGAGAAATTGTTCGCTGGCGCTTCTGAAAGGAAGCGATGAAGGGTAAAAATAAGAAGGGGTTGTGTATTTCCAGTACGCCAGATCATCATAACACGCTTTTCCGCACTGGAGAAGCAATGCTAGCACGATTGCCCGGTAAGGGCAAATCTAGCCGGACAATATGGAATAAGTCAGCCCAGCCCAAGAGCAACTTTTAGCTCTGCACTAAAAAAGGCGTGCCTGCTTTGATCTGGCGAATAGCGGGAAGAAGCTCTGATGAGATATGGGTTTTGAGAAGGTAGCCCCGTGCTCCCAGACGCAAAGCTTCGCGAGCTAATGATGCATCGGCAAACATGGATAGGATGAGTACCAGAGCCGGGATTTTCATTTCCATGAGGCGACGGGTGACAGAAATGCCATTCATTCGTGGCATGGAAACGTCCAGCAAAACCAGATCGGGTTGCAGATTGGAGATGAGGTCTATGGCGTCCTCACCGTTGTCCGCCTCACCAACAACTTGTATATCCGAAGATTGGCTGAGTAACATACGCAGACTACGTCTGACTAAAGTGTGATCATCTACAATCACCACGCGAATTGTCACGATAATGGCTCCTAAAAAAGTTGCAGGTTGCAAGTTGCAGGCTTCCACAGTTCCTAGAGTTCCCCTGAGTTTCTCACTCCTCCCCAGTTATCTGTGCTTGAACCTAAGTATTACTTGAAAAACCTAACAAGAGCACTTACAGGTTTGCTAAAGGGTCCAAGAGCGGTTATTAAAGCAAAGCACTGTGAAATGAAATGCTGAGGTGCTACATCTTCTCCAAGACTTCGCTGGGAAAAAAGGTGTATACACGGATAGGATGAACAAGGATAAAAGCCAAAACCATCGGTGTTCTCCATCCGTGTATAAAGGGGTCAAGAGCCATTTTTCAAGAACATAGACAAAAAATTGTCGATGTTGGCGCGTAAGTGCCTATATGTCAGGATAAAGATCATGCGAATGTCATGATCTCCCGTCTGGTAATTGGGTCAAGGCTTTGTTTACAATGACCAGACTGTGTCTCAGATTCACTCTATTTGAAACCCTAACCTGGACCAGCCAGAACCAAACCTGAATACCAAAACGAGCCAACCAGGAGTTGGAGACGGTACCTCAACAGGAGAAACCAATGACTACTCTCACAGGGCAGGAAATGGCCCGCACCCTTAACCAGCGTACGGCGCAACCGGAAATTGAATGGGCAACGGTGGATGAGGCGGGACGATTGGTGTTACCCGCGGCCGCGGCCGCGAAACTAGGTCTTATCCCCGGCACACAAGTCCGCCTGGAAGAGTTGCAAAACGGTTTGCGGATTCATCGCCCTGTAACCCACCTGACCAAGCTATACATAGAACCAACCGATAACTGCAACATCGCCTGCCGCACCTGCTTTCGTAATGCCTGGGATGCACCAATGGGAAGGATGAGCGCGGCCGCGTTTTCCGCCGTTCTTGAGGGGCTTGACGCATTTGCACAGATGCCTACTGTATTCTTCGGCGGCATCGGCGAGCCACTCTTCCACCCGCGCACCCCCGAATGGGTTGCCCAGGTCAAACAACGCGGCGCCCGCGTGGAATTGATCACCAACGGAACCCTGCTCACAGAAAAGAAAACGCATCAACTCATTGACGCTGGCCTGGACATACTCTGGGTATCGCTAGATGGGGCTTCACCGGAAAGTTTTGCCGATGTGCGCCTGGGCGCTGAACTCCCCACTGTATTAGAAAACCTGCGCCGCTTTCGTCAACTGCGCAAAGGCGGACATTATCCCCGGCCTGAACTGGGCATCGCTTTTGTGGCCATGAAGCGCAACATCAACGACCTACCCCTGGTGCTCAAATTGGCTCGTGAACTGGGGGCCAAACATTTCAACGTCAGCAATGTTTTACCAGTGACACCAGAGTTGCAAGCCGAGATGCTCTATACCAGCACGATTCGCGGCCTGACCTATCTACCGTCGCACAATATCCCCCATCTCAGCCTGCCCAAAATGGATTTCAACGAACTCACCCGCGAAGCGCTATTCCAGGCTTTTCAGAGCGGTTTTAATGTCAGTTATGCCGGTTACAACTGGGGTGGGGCTACTGATGTCTGCAATTACATTGAAAATGGCACCATGACCATTGCCTGGAATGGGGATGTCAGTCCGTGCTGGCCGCTTATGCATACCCACACCTCATACCTACACGGCAAACCCCGTGTCAGCTATCATCATCGTGTGGGCAACATCAACGAACGTTCCTTACGTGATTTGTGGCTTGACCCGGAATATGTAAAATACCGCCAACGTGTGCAATCCTTTGCTTTCGCTCCTTGTACCGCCTGTGGCGGTTGTGAACTCTCAGAGTCAAATGAAGAAGATTGTTACGGCAATGAGTTTCCTGCTTGTGGCGGTTGCTTGTGGGCGCAAGGAGTCATCCAGTGCCCCTAAGGAACGCGCATCAAATAAGTTACAGGAATCTGGAGAGCAGTACAGCTTTACGAAAGTCAGACGTATGTTTTTATGACACGTCTCACCCTTGGTTTGTCGCCGGAAACCCCCACCCCTAACCCCGCCCCCAAGGGCGGGGAACTTTTCTAGGCGCGGTTTTTCGGGACGAAGGCCCGAAAAACCGCGCATCCAGGGTTCCCCCTTCCCCCGGGGAAGGGGGTCAGGGGGATGGGTCTTCCGACTCCATCTGCCCAGGACTTGGGTAAAGCAGGTCGTGTCTCTCATCTCCGTTCAGCAGGTTATTAATCCTTGTTCCCAAGGCCATCGGCCACCTATTTTCAGGATGGTAAACGATGAAAGCGAATTTTTATGCCACCTTGCGCCAGATCACCGGTCAAAAAACGGTGGAGTTTGTGTTACCTGCCGAGGCCACCATCGGAGAGTTGCTCCATAAGGTTCTGGAAACCTATCCGCCGATGGTAGAGCATCTGTTGGATGAACACGGGGAGTTGTATCGGCATGTTCATTTGTTCATCAATGGGCGCGACGTGTGTTATTTGGAGAACACCCTGGGCACACCCCTGAACCCTGAGGACAAGGTTGACTTTTTCCCCGCCGTGGGGGGAGGGTAGGTGTGTGGTCCGATATGAAAAGATGGTGCGGGGCATCCCATTATGGCTGTTGCAGGAATATTTGCAGGAAATGGGGGGCACAAGCCAGGGTCAGGGCCAGATTGATACGCCCCATTGGTCGGCCCGCCTGACCCAACTGGATGATTTTCAGATTGGTTCGTTGCGGGTGGGGCAGGTGGAGCTTAGCATTGTGGGTGAGGCTGAGGCTATGCACCTGTTGCAACAGGTGCTAGAGAAGAAGTTGTTGCGGGCGGGTGGGTAGCCAACTCCCCAAAAAGGAAAAGACCGCACGCTCTCTTGTTTTACAGCTTTCAAGAAAAAATTTTTGCTTGTAGTGACCGCTTTAGCGGGCTAACACAGCCGCCAAAGCGGTCACTACGAACCAAGACCCAAAAAAAATTTTGAAAAATTTTGGGGGGGGTTTGGGGTCGCGAACGATAAACGTTAGCTGTTCAGATAAAACATGCCGCGTTCTATAGCTGACCTTGATCAAAAAGATCGGAGCCATCTGAATATCCAGGTGGCTCCGATCTTTTGATCAGACATACACAACGACGAAAAGCTTTTTAGGAACCCCGCGTCTGGCTAAATGATTCCCAACTCCTGGCGTTTGGCTTCAGGCACAACCCCATTCACCCAACCCCGAGCCGTATAATACTCTTCCAGCATCAAATCCAGCTCACAAACATGCCCTTCCGAACCAGGCATCGTCGAAGGTTCGTTGAGGAAGCGGGCCGGTAAATAGTCACTCCCTTCGCGGAAACCAGCCAGATTGTTGTAATAACGCTCCAGGTTATAAATGCGTTCGCCCGTCGCCAAGACATCATCCATGGTGAACGGCACACCCACGATGGCGGCATATTGTTGCGCGTATTCTTCCGCCCCTTCAGCGAAGGCACTGAATTTACACAGGTCTAAGCTGTCCGAAAAGGCATGAATGTCTTGTAACAGTTTGGTTAGTTCCCCTTTGCCCTTCCATTCCAACGGATCGGTTTTGAGCGGAATCAAGCCCAGTTCGCTGGCGGGGGTGTAGGCACGGAGATGGCAGGCCCCACGATTACTGGTGGCGTAGGCAATACCCATCCCTTTCATGCCACGCGGATCATAGGCTGGAATGCCCTGCCCTTTGACCGACATGGCGATTTCGTGATGACCAAAGTGGTCAGCGGTAGCATTGATGCCATCGGCTAATACGTTGCCGATGCCTTGACGGTACGCCACCTGACTAATGGTTTCGATCATACTCATGTAGTCGCCCCAGGCCAGGCCACCATCGCCATTGGTATAACCCTTGCCGGTAGCTTCCATATAAGTCGCCAGCACGTCCCCAATTTCGATGGCGTCCATGCCGTAATCATTGGCCAGGTCGATCATCTTGGCCACAGAACCAATATTGTCATTATCGCAATTGGCCCCCACCGCCCAGGCCGGTTCATACTCCACACTTTCCATCCTCAGACCCTTTGAATGGCCCTTCGGTAATTTCGACCTCTTTCTTGCAGGCCACCGGGCAGGCATGGCAGGTGGGATCATTAACCAGGATGTTTTCTTTGACGTATTCACCACTGAGCAATTCCGCTCTCTCACCAAACGAGGTAACGGAGCCATTTAGGGCCGGTAATGCGCCCATGTTGCTGGTGATGTTCATCAACACGTTGGTGCCATAAACGGAAAGACCACCTTTGCGGGGACTGGTGATATTCTTTTCGTCCATGATGGTCGCCAGGGCGCGTTGATGGGCGGGTTTCCAATCTTCATGATTTTGGGGTTTGGGTAGCGCCTTTTTGGCTTTGACGACCACGGCCTTGAGGTTTTTGCTACCACCTACACAGCCGGTTCCACCGCGGCCGCTGGCCCGGTCATCCTCATTCACCCAACAGGCATAATGAACCTGGTGCTCTCCGGCTGGCCCAATGGCCATCACGGTCAGGTCCTTTTCGCCATACAGTTCACGGAAATGTTTCACCGTATCATGAACACCCTTGCCCCACACATCTGAGGCGTCGAGAAGTTCAACGGTATTGTCATGAATATAGGCATAAACGGGTTTGTCAGCTTTGCCTTTGAAGATCAGCCCATCAAAGCCCGCCCAGCGTAAGCGGGCCGCCGACCAACCACCGTGGTGACTATCAGTGACCGTTTTGGTCAGGGGGGATTTAGTGACGATGGCCATGCGGCCGCTCATGTTAGCCGCCGTTCCGGTCAGAGGTCCGTTCATAAAACATAGAATATTATCCGGAGAAAGAGGATCCACCTGTGGGCCATTTTCCAATACATAACGCACACCCAAGCCTCGTGCTCCAATGTATTTAAGTGCCCATTCTTCAGGAATTTCCTTGTACTCAACTTGTTGTTGTGACAAGTCAACATGCGCCATTCGATTGGCATAGCCTCCAAGTTTCATCGCCTAACCTCCTTACAAAAGTTGTTTTTTGCTCCATGTGAGCATAGATAAAGGGGTGTGTTATTGGTAAGAAAGAAAAAAGGGGAAGTTGCCACCCCATAGGCCGGGTAAAAAATAAATCCTTATTTGTTTTCACTTGGCATGTTGGCCTGCATGTGACGACAAAAAAGGACAGAACCCGCATTCCTGATAATGAAAGCGGGAAACTGGGTCTATAACAAGAGTCGAAAATCGTTCATTTGAGGTGACAATCGTCACTCTTTTTGTAAGCGCTCAGTCGGGTACCATCAACGGATGAGGAAACAAACGGATTTTCCAGAGGTCACACTTCATCCGTTCCTTTCAAAATCCTTGGCAACACTCCCCTCATCAAAACTAATCCGCACACGCGGCCGCGCACGTCCAGGTTCCCCCATCCCACTCCCAGGTTTCCCCCACCACGACCCCACCAGGGCGATCCACTCCCCAAACAGCACATACACATCCCGCCCCGCATCATAGGCCACGATGTTGAACCCACTGCGAACGGGCATCCCCGTCTCCTCGGCCACCACTGCCCATTGCGTGCCATCCCAACCCCATAAATCGGTGCGGAAACTCTCTAAATCCGACCCGCCAAACATCAGGATTTGTTGGCCCAACGGGTCAAACACGAAACTGGTAGATACGCGCACACCCGGATGGGGATCGGTGAACGGGAGTTCCTGCCAGGTGTGACCATCCCAGGCCCAGAAATCCGCAAAGAAGTCGATATCAGCACTGGTGCGGACATCGTGCCCACCGTAGACGACCACCTGCTGGCGGATGGGATCATAGCCTGTGCCCCCCGGGAACCGGGCCGGTGGCCCGGCAGTCGCTACCTGGACCCAGGTCTGCCCATCCCACTCCCAGGTGTCGCCGACAATTTGTGGCCCGGCCGTCGCGCCACCAAACAGCACGACCTTACCCCGGACTGAATCGTAGACCATGCCAGCCCCTTCGCGGCCGCGAGGCTCACTGCCATCGTGCATCGTCCAGGTTTGCCCATCCCACTCCCAGGTTTCATCAAAATGCTGACTCCCCTGAATCCCCCCATGAACCACCAATACCCCCCGCGCCGAGTCATACGCCACCCCGGCCCAATTGCGCCACACCGGGCCAGCGTTGTCAATCAGTGTCCAGGTCGTGCCATCCCAACCCCATAGTTCCAGCGGTTCTGTGGCCGGTTTGCCACGCTCCGGCCCGCCGTTGACCAACACAATTTGCCCTCGCTCCTCGTGGTACACCATCGCCGACCACTGCCCGGCAGCCAAAACCGGGGCCGGTTCGGCTGATGGTTCACCTAGGGCGTAAACTGTACCGCCGATAGTGACAGCGTAAACGACACCTGGCCCCACCGCGGCCGCGGTCATCAACCGTGAATTGGCCTGAAACGACCACAACAACTGACCAGTGGCGGCGTCGAGGGCGTATAGCGGCCGCGGCCCCTCACGGTTATCATGATTGCCCACCCCCACATACACCACCCCATCAGAGATAATAGGATCGGTTGTCGCCCAATCTTCAGTCTCAAATTGCCACCTTTCTTCGCCGGTCAGGGCATCAAAGGCGTAAATATGTTGATCCCTGTTGCCCACATAAACGCCCCCCTCGGCAATGACCGGTGCTGTCCACCACGCTCCCGCTAACGGGGAGCGCCACACTTCCGCGCCCGTTTGCTGGTCGAAGGCGTAAAAATAACCATCGTCATACCCCACGTAGACCAAACCATGCGCCAGGGCTGTACTGTTAAACGACTGGCTGGCTTCGCGTTCAATTTGCCAGCGAATGTCGCCCGTCGTGCTGTCCAGGGCAAAAAGCGTCCCGCCCACCCCCACAAAAAGAAGCCCATCGTCATAGGACGGACTGCCGACAAAACCGCGATGGTCGCCCGTCGTGATTTCCCAGACAGGTTCCCCAGTTTCCAGTTCGAGGGCATATACGCCCCGTTCGCTGGCCGCATACACCGTCCGCCCAACGACGAGAGGGGCGTTATAAATAGCCCCATCCGTGTTAAAAGCCCACACCTGTTGCTGGCTGTGGCGACCATACGCCAGCAATTGGTTGGCTGGATTGCCCCCCAGCAACAGGTCGCCCGCAATGGCCAAAGGGGAAAAGGGCATCCCCAGGCCATTGATAGACCCCACTTGTTCGCCTGTTTGGGCATCAAATATATACACCCGGTTATCGCCGCAAACGTATACCAGCCCATCAGCCACCAGCGGCGAGCCAAAGATGCCCCCGCTCAATCTTGCCTCCCACAGAACACCAACCGGAGCACGCAGGGCCGGAAAGTCGTAGGCACCGGTGCGTTGCGGGTTGTTCTGGTAAAGAACCACGCCGGGATCGGGAATAGTTGGGGTGGGGGATGGTGTTTCCGTGAGTATGGGCGTGGTTGTGGGTGGGGAAAGGGTTGAGGTGGGGGTAAGAGGGATGGGTGTTGGTGTTGCTGGTGGATTCGCACAGGCAGACAAAAGCAGAAGGCAGACGAGGAAAAACAATTTTTTCATAGCGACCTCAATTTTGATTGGCGTTTAGAAAGTGTCTAAAAAGTTACCCTGCAATGAACCCATCCCCCTAACCCCCTTCCCAGATTTGGGAAGGGGAAACCCGAACTGTGGGGAATTAGCGCAAAGCCAGCACACGGGCAGATAAAACGAGATAGATCGTGTCCTCGCCTAAAACCGGTGTGCTCAACATCGTACCGGTCGCGCCATACTGCCATAACTCTTCGCCGGTTCCTGCATCCAGGGCGTATAGATGACACTCTTGCTGGGGGGCATCGTGGTTGCAATCGGTGAAATAGATGATGCCAGCCGATACCACGGCATCGCTCACTGCCCAATGGGGCGTGGCAAACTCCCACCGTTTTTCACCAGTCAGTGCATCCAGCGCGTACAGAAAGCCATTAAAATGACCAACGTAAACAGTATCCTCGGTCACGGCTGGGCCAAACCAGATTTCCTCACCCCCGGCAAATTTCCACATTTCTTCGCCGGTGGTTAAATCGTAGGCATAAAAGAACCCATCGCCATTGCCAACATAGGCCAGGGATGGTCCCAGGGCCGAAAAATAGAAATAGGCCTCTTTCTGAACCTGCCACCGTAGCGCGCCGGTTTCGCTATCGAGTGCCACGAATGACTGGCCTACCGACATAAACAGCATTCCCTGGGCATAAGCAGGAGCGCTTACAAAATCAAACTCATTGTCACTAGGCAATGGCGCCGTCCAGAGCAGTTCACCCGTCTGAAGATCCAGGGCGTAAAACGCGTTCGTGGCTGAAACATAAACCCGATCCTCTAAAATCAACGGGGATGCCATCGTGCGGCCGACCGTTTCCATTTTCCAGATGGACTCGCCGGTATGGCGATCCAACGCTTGAACAAACCTGTCATAGCCACCGATGACGAGCACATCCCCGGCGATAGCGGCCGCGGAAACGGCGACGTGGAAATCTCCCCCCTGCCACAGTTCTGCGCCGGTTTGGGCGTCAAAGGCGTACAATTTGCCATCGGAACCGCCAATGTACAGCACACCATCGTGGAGCAGGAGATTATCGAAATAAGTGAGGTGGGTGGGGTCGGTTTGCCAGAGTAAGTCTGGTTGAGTGCGGATGGCCGGAAAATCGTAAATTCCTGTGCGTTGAGCGTTGCCCCGGTACAAGATAATGTCAGGGCCAAAAGCGGGTGGGACGATTGTCTCCTCAATAGGTTCACACCCATTCATACAATGCCACGTTGAGCCGTCCCATTCCCAGGTATCGGCTAAACGTTGATCATCGGCGTCAAAGCCACCATACAACACCACCCGCTCCCGCACCGGATCATAGGCCATGACGTGTCCGCCACGCGGGGAGGGGGCTGGCCCACCGATATTCACCTGTTGCCAGGCCCCGTCGGTTAAAACCCAGGTGTCACTTTGCAGAGCAAACGGGAGACGCGGCCGCGTTGTCCCCCCAAACAGCACTATCTCCACCCGGTTCGTATCAAAGGCCATCCGGGCGTGAGAGAGAGCCGGGGGGAAAGCCAGGTTGAGTTGCGCCCATTCTGTACCATCCCAGCCCCAAAACTCATCAAACATCTGGTTGTTTACATCAAACCCGCCCAGGAGAAACAGGTTTTGATGGACCGCATCAGCAGAACTCATGGCGTGAAAGCGGACGGGTGGGGTGGCGATATCAAGCCTTTCCCACTGCTGACCATCCCAGGTCCACATATCTGAAGAGATATTCTGCTGAGCATCACCCCCGCCAACCAAAACCACCTTTTCTAATGAAGCGTCATACTCCATCGTGAAGTGGGAACACACATCCGGGCCAGGCACAGCCAACGCTTGCCACCCCTGGTTATCCCATTCCCAGGTATCGGTGACGCACTCGTTTCTGACGAGCGAACGCCCGCCGTAAACCACCAGTTTGTCCCGCTGGGGATCATAAGCCACCCCGCCTAGTTCGCGTCCATCCGGGCCACTGTCGCCGATGACTTGCCACTGCGTACCATCCCAACCCCACAACTGGTCGTCCTCATTACCATTGATCAGCACGATCATGCCCAATCGCTCGTGGAAGACCATGTCACCCATCGCTCGTGGCCCCGGCTGTTCGGTGAGTTCCGGCGTTAATGGTGGCACAGGGGTAGCCGCGAGCGATGTTTCTGTGGGGTCGGGAATGTTGGTGGCTGGGGGTGCTGGGTCGGTTCGCCAGGGTTGCTGATTCTGGAGTGTTGGTTGGGTCAGCACCCCCACAAGCGCATAAAAAAACAAGTAGCAGGCAGAAAAGGCTGAGGGGGAATTTCATGCGCTCACTCCACTACCGCTGGTATATGGTTACCCATCGCGGCCGCGTCCTTACTCATTTGGAGAGATAGTGTCGCACGCTCTATTGCGAAAAGGGTTGTAGAACTGGAGAGGTGCTGGGGGCATTGTAGCACGGTGACATTGTGGGGTCAATACGGTGTCATGTGCGGGGTGCGCGTCATTTTTGTGGCCACAGGGGCCACAGATTTCGCCAGCAGTTAAAACGGCTCAAAACTCTGCCGGTTACAAAACAGGCTGAAAGCCTGTTACAAGATATTCCCCAGTGCGCTTTAGCGTACTTTTTATACCAGCCTGGGAATTTATTCCCAGGGCTGATGGCCCATCTGCCTACCCTTCCCGCCGGAAAGGGGCAATACTACAAGGGCCGGTTTTCGAGCGCACTGCGCTTGAAAACCGGCCCCTTAGAAAGTTCCCCACCCCGATGATTTGGGTGCTGGCCTCACACCTGCATCATATCGTGATGACGATTTTCCCTCTGGCATGGCCTTCGCCAAGATACCGAAGCGCTTCAGAAACCTCACTTAGCGGGTAGCACCGATCAATGACCGGGACAACCTGACCTGCTTCGAGAAGCTGTTTCACAAAAGCCAAATCTTTTTGGCTGGATTTGGCTAACAAATTGCCCATTTTCTGCCGTCCGGTCATTGATAGGAAGGGTCCCAAAAGCATAGCCTGGAAGATTTGGGCCATCGAACCCCCGGCGGCGACATAAATTCCCTGGGGAGTTAAGGCGCGTTTGTAATCGGCAATGGGGTGATATCCGTTCACCGCTAGAATCAGATCATAACGCTTGCCCTTGCGGGTGAAATTTTCTTGCGTGTAATCAATGACCTTATCTGCCCCAATGGAGCGCACCATGTCCATGTTTCTTGGGCTACACACAGCCGTGACTTCAGCCCCAAACGATTTGGCAATCTGCACGGCAAACGTGCCCACCCCACCAGATGCCCCATTGATCAGAACCTTTTGTCCTGACCGGAGCTGACCGTTATCGCGTAGCCCTTGCAAGGCGGTGACGGAGGCCATCGGCGCGGCCGCGGCCGCTTCAAAGGTCATATTAGCCGGTTTTAACACCAACAAATTTTCAGGCGCACATACATACTCGGCAAACCCGCCAAACCCACAACCCGATATATCCCCGAACAGTTCATCGCCGGGCTTAAACCCCTTGACGTTTCGGCCAACCGCTTCAACCTGCCCGGCTATATCCGCGCCGAGTATCTTGTTGTTGGGTTTTAGCAGGCCAAAGCCCATCACGCGGGGAATGATGCCACTCAGGAGATGATGGTCAGCGGCGTTTGCGGCCGCGGCCCGCACCTTTATCAAGACTTCATCATCCTTAGGGGTAGGCTTTTCTACCTCTTTAAGATGAAGAACGTCCGGTGAACCGTACTTTGCGTAAACAATTGCTTTCATTTAGGTTTCCTTTCTCGTTTAGGGGATGGCGTTTGTAACTAAACGGTGATAACAACGTGCCCTTTCTTGTGCCCTGTTTCTACATACCGATGAGCCTCGGCAGTCTGGGCCAACGGGAAACATCGATCAATGACTGTTTTGATGGTTCCCGCCTCAGCCAACTCTTTGAGGAAATTGAGATCGGCAAAGCTATCGCTCGCCAGCGCACAGACCACTTTCTGACGACTACCGATTATCGAAGTCCATAACATTTGGAAAAGCTGTTTGGTTTTAAAGCTGGCTAAAAGATAGGTCCCATTGGGCTTGAGGGAGTTTTTACAACGAGAAAACGAATGCTTGCCCAATATGTCGAGAATCAGATCATAGGTCTCGCCATTTTGGGTGAAATCCTCTTGGGTGTAATCAATGACCTGATCCACGCCCAGGGATTTCACAAAGTCTATTCTTGGCGTACCGCACACACCGGTAACCTGGGCACCAAAGTGGAATTTTGCCAGTTGCGCGGCCGCGGCCCCGATGCCACCACTCGCTCCATTGATGAGAACCTTTTGCCCAGGCTGGAGATTGACCTTTCTAAGGATATTTAGGGCCATTATCCCCCCATAAGGAATGGCTACGGCTTCCTCATAGCTCATATTGGCCGGTTTAATGGCGACTGTTCCATCTTCAGGCATACACAAATACTCCGCATAAGCCCCCATGTTCTGACCGAGATAACCAAATACCTGATCCCCTTTCTTGAACCGTTTTACATCCTGGCCCACAGCCTCAACTTCCCCGGCAAACTCACTGCCGAGGATGGGTTTTTTGGGTTTTCGGAAACCAAAGGCCAGACGTGCGGGCAGCAAGAGGGGTGCAGGCATATTAAACTCACTCGTAGAGATATGGCTGAAGTTTCGCGCGATGAGGTCCCCATAATTGACGGTGGTCGCATAATTTCTTACCCGGATTTCATTGTTCTTCGGTGTAGGTTTTTCCACTTCTTTGAGCTGAAGCACATCAGGTGTGCTGCCTGGAGGTTGTGTAGACAATTGCTTTGCTTGTGAGGTTCCTTGGGGATTGTTTTTAATCCAGTCATTTTTCACCACGCTGTTAACCTGTTCTTGAACGAGACTGGATGAGATTAAGTTTGTCCAGGCTGCACCTCGTATGGAGTTGTTTCACCGAGAGCAGGGGCAACCCTAAATCACGCACTTTTTTCAGCAAACCATACAACGCGGCCTGATCAACCACCGGGCCGGTTAAAAGTGTATCGCCGTTTTTCAGTGTGATGGTCAGACCGCCAAACCACTCTGTCCATTGCCGCCCCAGATGCCCCTCGATCCTGATTTCATAGATCATGGGTTCACGCAGGTCGGTTATGGGGTGGAGATTGTTTGACATGTTCCTGTACCTATCGCGGCCGCGTACAACAATCTGCGGCGTTGGCTCAATGTGCAGGAAGCATACTGGTTGACTGGTATTGGCGTAAGCTACTAAAGTATTGTTAGGGGTATTGCTGTGGGGTTATACCCAACGGGGCGACAAAACGAGGGGGTGAAAAATGTTAGATTATGCCCGTTGGTAGGATACTCGACATTGGCGTTTTTTGTGCTGACCTCTGGAGAGCTAAGAGACTGAGAGATTAAGAGATTTCCAGAGGTCGTCCAAATTTTCGCCAGAGTTGAGTAGGATAGAGAAGTCAGGCCCTACCAGTGCAAACGGGGAAAAGTGGCCAGAGTCGAGACTTTAGTCGGATGGTTTGACCGGTAAAGCCTCGACTCCTAATGTACACCGGCTGATCCGGTAGAACGCTATTTTATTGTCTTTTCGTCACTGGAATCCATATTTCACTTCTATAGGTCGGTGAAC
>JADJUV010000048.1 GCA_016716885.1 Candidatus Trichofilum aggregatum
ACAAATTCGGTGCCAAATTGTCATTCCGAGGTCTGCCGAGGAATCTTTTTACCGAGCCGGTAGAGAGATTCCTCGTTCCGAAGACTCCACTCGGAATGACAGTTTATGGCTAATTTGTAAAGGACATCTTCCACTTTCTGAACCATGCCCAAATCTGCGTTAATCGGCGTAAATCTGCGGATAATTCCTCTAATCCCCATTCATGCGCTGATTAATGCCCGAAATTTCCTGCACCCACTGCCGCCGGTCGTGGTGCTCCAGGTTCATCACCTCATCATGCGACCAGTGAAAGTGGTAAGCGATGAAGGCTACCTCCTCTTGCAGTTGGTCGAGGGGGTAGCCTAATACCCCCCCAGGGCCAGCGGCTCCATCTCAAAAGTGTGCTGGCACTGCGGGCACATCACCGCCTGATGTCCATTACCCAACTGGTTGACCTGATTGTACAACGTTTGCAGATACGCCAGGTCGGTCGCGTACAGGTTCTCAATCACCTTCGGGTTCATCTGTGCCACCGATCCTAGCCGTGTGATCACCCGCGACAGCAAGATGATGACCAGATAGGCCGGATTCTTCTGCACGCGGGGTCCTTCAGCGGCAAATCTCATCCGCCGCCGTCGCCCGGCGCATAACCCCATCCCGGTGCAAAGAGCCATCCTCATCCAAAAAGCCACACGGCAATGTGAACTCAAATTCCGTCTGAAACATGTCACTCTCCAATAAGGGCCGCTGGCAGTTAGCTACTGGCCGCTGGCTTTTTCGCTAACGGCCAGCAGCTAACGGCCAACGGCTAGCGGACTTCTACACCCGTTCGACCCCTTCATGTGCGAGTTCTAACGTCTCAATCGCTACATCATTGCCTTCGGCGTTCAGGTCGGGGCCGTCGTATTTGGTAGGCCAGGCGCGGAAGAAATTCCAACGCGCCACCTCTTGCCCACCCCGATCCAGCAGAACAATCGAGCCGTTGCGGCGTTCAATTTGCCCCTGCACGATCTGGCGATGCCAGGTATATAAATCCACACCCACTCACTTCCTGGAAGGCGGCCCGGGTAATGCCGTCAATCTCGACCAGAAAGTTGAAATTACCAAAAGGGTCCGTGACTTGTCCGGTTGCCATTGTGTTTCTCCTGGAATTAGCTGGTCAGCACTTCAGCACTTCAGCACTTCAGCTCTTAGCTTCTTAGCTGACAAGCTGACTGGCCGACAAGCTGATCACTCCTACTCGCTCACTTCCGAACCCCCCGGCCAGATACCAATCCGCACGATGATAAACTCGGCGGGATAGGTGGGGCGGACGCCGATTTCGATGTTGAGGCGGCCTAGGGCCTGCTCCGAAAATGGGTTGAGGGCTTCGTCAATGCGAACATAAAACGCTTCGTCCGGCGTGGCCCCAAACAAGGCCCCATCGCGCCACACCCTCAGCAGGAACTCGGTGATGGTGCGCTTGAGTTTTTGCCACAGTTGCAGGTTATTCGGCTCAAACACCGCCCAACGAATCCCTTCTTCGATGGATTCTTCCAGGAAGAGGAAGAGGCGGCGGATGTTCACATATTGCCAGTTCAGGTCGGTAGCGGTGGTGCGTGCGCCCCAAACGACGGCGCGGCCGCCGGTTTTGAACACGCGAATCACGTTGATCCCCTGCAAATTAAGCTGGCCCTGATCAATGTCGCTCATCGTTTGCGCCACACCGAGTACACCATTGACCGTGGCCTCGTTCCCGGCGGGAGCTTTGTGGACACCCCGGTTGTTATCGGTGCGGGCATAAATCCCGGCGACATGCCCCGATGGCGGAACCAGAATCGGGTCGGTGCCCGTGGCCGGGAAGACGTATAACCAGGGGTAGTAGAGGGCGGCATAACCACGAGCTGAGTCCAGGCTGGCGCGATGCAATTCCACACTATCCGTCCCTGGGCGGCGGTCAGGTTGAACTCAAACGATTCCAGAGTGACAGCCGCGGCCGCGCCCGCCAGATCATAGCCATTGGTCAGACCAGCGGTGAGCGTGACCCGGTAGGTGGTTTCGGCAGGGGAAAGGACCTCGACGATGACACTTTTGACGGTGGCATCTTCGGTGGTGGCGTCTTGGGTGAGACGAATGACCGAGCCAGCCCGGAGCGCGGCCGCGTTCGCCACCCGAAACGTGGTATTCCCTGCCACCAGACTCGCCAGCCGTAAAGTATCCCCATTGTTGACAGCCAGGGGCCGACACCCGGATAACTGCCCCTTCGATACGGGCCACTTCTGTTGTATTGGTGCCATTAACGGTAATGGTGTCACCGGGGCGGAAGCGTGCGGCCGCGGCCGCGTTGTTGGTTGTGATGGCCGTACCGCTGGCACTACTCACCGTCGCCGTAGGCCGAAACAGGGTTGCTCCCGTTACCGCCTGCGCATCGGCAATGGTGATCTGAATATCCGGTGCGAGGTGCCCGGCTCCCGCGCCCAGAGGCGAATCGTCGGTTCGGGGCTGCCGGAGCGATCATCCAGCACCAGTTGAGCGTTAGCGGCGTTACTGACACGGGTCACATAACAGACCAGGCCGCCATTCTCAAAAAACCCCCGCACCGCATACCAGAGGTAATACCCATCCAGCGGGTTTTCACCAAAGCTCCGCTTAAACGCATCCCAACTGGTAACTTTGGTGGGTTCGTTCAGCGGCCCCTGCCCGCCTGGCCCCAGAAAGGCGGCGGTGCTGGTTCCCACCCCCTGGATGGGCGCACCCGGCGTAAATTCCTCGATGTACACGCCTGGATAAGAAACTTGTACGGCCATGGAATACCTCCTTGCACCTTAAAAAGTTGTTAGTGTATTGGTGACAAATACACCAATACACTACACATCATAAAAGCATCAAATCATACTCCCCGTCGGTGAGGGAACGTCTGTGGGGCGGGGTGTGGGGGATGGGATGACCATCGGCCCGCCAGAGGAGCTGGTATGGCCCCGCCTGTAACCGTAGGAAGGTGAACTGACCCAGGGTGTTGGTGGTGGTGGTTTGTAAGGGATCACCGGTTGTGGTTTGTAGTTGCACCCAGGCTCCGGCCACCGGCACGGCAGGATTCACCGTACTGAGGCTGTGTTGACTTTTAGTTAAAAATTACGTGAATCTAATCAAGGTGATCAAGCATCCAGCGGATGACAACACGCAAATTAGATGACACGAAATGGTCAAAGATTTATTCCTTCTTGCGGATAACACCGCATATCTATACCGGGAACGAGCAGAAAGTCCGGGTATTTATCGAAGCTGTTTACTGGGTTATGCGCACCGGCGCACCCTGGCGTGATCTGCCACACGAGTTTGGCAAGTGGAACAGCGTTTTCAATCGTTACGCCGACTGGGCCGACAAAGGGGTGTGGCTGAAAATGATGGACCATTCTAGCGACGACCCTGATCGGGAATGGATGTTGCTCGATAGCACCATTGTTCGGGCACATCCCTGTGCGGCTGGTGCGCCTAAAAAGAAAGGTGGGCAGGCAACCCAAAGTCTGGGTCGTAGTCGGGGCGGATTCAGCACAAAAATTCATGTCAATACGGATGCGCTGGGTAATCCAGTACGCCTTATTCTGACCGGTGGGCAAGCCAGTGATTCACCCCAAGCCATCCCGCTTCTCAAAGGGTTTGCGTTTGACGCGGTAATGGCTGATCGGGGATATGATGCCGACGAGACACTGGCCTTCATTGCTGAAAAGGACGCCAAGGGGGTGATCCCACCGAGGAAAAACCGTATTGTCCAGCGGGAGACGGACTGGTACACGTACAAAGAGCGTAATTTGGTGGAGCGATTCATCAATAAGATCAAGCAGTATCGTCGCATCTTTACCCGTTATGAGAAGTATGCCACCCGTTACATGGCCTTTCTGTGCTTTGCCGCCACGTTAATCTGGCTCACATAGAAAAGTCAACAGAACCTAGCATCACGCCCAGCAATTTGAATCCAGATGTCGGCCGTTTCTGGTTGGCCGGTGCGACGGTATTCGGTGATGCGGGTGGTGACCATTGGCCCGGCAAATTCGGTGAGCAGGAGTACCGGGATAGTGACGATGAGGTGGATACCCGGTTTCCAGCGTTGGCTGATCCCCATCGTGCCCCAAAATTCGGCCAGTTTGGCGAACCCTTCGCCGGGGAGCACCTGGGTCGGTAAATCGCTATCCCGAATGAGTTCGGGTACGTTGCCCAGAGCGACTGAACCGGGGGTAGATGCGTGATGGGTTGACCGCGCGTTTTGCGAGGACGGCGGTGGTCTGGTAAAGCAAAATATGCTCGTCCAGGGTCGGTTCGATGGCGGCGGTGACGGTAGCCGGACTCCAGGCGGTGATGAGGTAATGACAATCTACGCGAGCCGGGGCGGGATCGTGTTGTACCTGGCCGTTGCTGACCGTGGCGAATCGTTCGTTGGAGCGCAGGCGGCGATTCTCGCGCAGTTCCAGCAGGTAAACATTCAGGGCGTTGGCTGGTTCGCCGCCGACGGTCAGGTTGGCGACGTAGGTGCGCCAGTCGTCGTCGGGGGGCTGGAAGCGCACCTGGGACTCGTCGGTGATGCCGATGACGCGGCCGAGGAGCAGATCGCGGAGAATGTTGTCGAGGTAGTCAATCATGGTTGAGAAAGACCTGGGAACTCGTAGGAACTCGCTTTGTCGCTGTGTCGCTTTGTCGCTTTGTCGCTGTGTTACTTTTTCCACTCATACCAACGGTCTCCGTTGGTATGTCAGTCTGGACGCTCTGCGTCCAGGGCGCAGAGCGCCCCGGGTGTTCATTCCACGCTCTGCGTGGAATGAGTTCTTAGTCATACCAACGGTCTCCGTTCCCACTCATACCAACGGTCTCTGTTGGTATGTTAGTCTGGACGCTCTGCATCCAGGGCGCAGAGCGCCCCGGGTGTTCATTCCACGCGGAGCGTGGAATGAGTTCTCACTCATACTAACGATCTCCGTTCCACTCCCAACGGTCTCCGTTGGTATGTTAGTCTGGACGCTCTGCGTCCAGGGCGCAGAGCCGCCTGGTGTTCATTCCCACGCTCTGCGTGGAATGAGTGGGTTAGGGTTTTAGCGGAGCCAGAGGCTGGCTCTTTTCAAAATCGGCTTCGACGGCTTTGATGACTTCGGTGGTGCACTCTTCTGTCTTTTGCCGTTCGGCGGGGACGGCTTCCCGGTATGGGGTTTCGACCTCTTTGCGCAGGGTGATTTCGGCCCGGCGCAACAGGGGATAAACGACATCTTTGGCCTGCTTTTCGGGCGATTTTTCCCGTTTTTCAGCTCCTCTTCGGTTTCTGGGGTGCGGTGACGTTCTTCGTCCGGGTCGGTTTTGAACTGTTCGACAGCGTGCTCGGCCTGCGGCCTCCCTTCCCACTTCCTTTTCTTCCCCTTTCACCAGTTTGGTTTTGGTGTACAACTCCCCCTCGCCACTGGGGAGTAAATCACCGGCAAAACAGTTCAACGGTTTTTGCCGCATCTGCAATAGGGACGGTTTACATTTTTGTTCGATCCAGGCTTTGGCGGCGTCGGCGCGTTTTTGGGACAGGGCGATGTTGCCGATGAAGTTGCCTTTGGCTTTTTGTGGCCCTTCGGGTGAGGCAAAACCGCGGATGCCTGTCACCTGGTAGCCATCGGTGAGGAGTTGTTCGAGTTTATTCATTGCGGCGGGGTTGCGGCCGCCACCGGGTGTATTGACGTTGTTCTCAAAAATATCTTCTGCGTACTTGAAGTAGAGAAAGGCGGTGCTGATGTGGGGAACCATGCGCGTGCCGGTCTCGACTTCTTTGACACATTGGTAGCTGATTTGCGGCACCAGAATGGTGCGAACTTTGGTGGGGCATTTCACCTTTCCTGGTTTTTCCAGGGGAATCACAACATTGCCCGTCACCTGCCAATCTGGCCCCTGGCGATTACTGCCGGTGGGGGTGCGTTTACCTGGCCTTCTGGCGATAGATCCCAGATTGGGCAGTTTCAGCTTCGCCGCCAGGGAGCCGCCTTTGACATCCCCGCTGGCCGGTTCGATGGTGGTTTTGGCTTCGGCCGAAAGGGTGAAGCGTTGCGATTGGGCGATGACGACGCTGGCAAAGGGGGTGAGTTCGGCGTTTTTCAGGACCTCAACCGGGTCTTGTCCTTGCAAGATGGCCTGACCCCATTGCCGCAAGAGGGTTTGGGCCTGGGAAGGTAGGTCTAACCCGACTTTGATTTCGCCACGGGTACTGTTTTTGCACCAATCTACCTGGAGCCAGATGTTGTTTTTGTCCACGCGGCCGCGTAACCTCGGTTCGCCCCCGCTGGGGTACTCTTCCTGGTGCGGGATCATCTTGATGTTGCGGATCACCCGGTAGCGGTCACCATTGTCCAGGTCAACATACCGTTCGTTAGGTTTGTCCTTAACCGGCGACACTCTGGGGGCACGGCGCAGAACCGGCCCGGATGTGCTTCCCAGTGAGACAGATGAATGATTGAGAATGGCGTTGGCGGCGTGATCTGCGGCCGCTTCCAACGGATCATTCACCTTGCCGACGGTGAGGGATTGGGGTTGCACCGGGCCAGGGTGCGCCCCTTGTTGGACGGTGTGGGCCAGTTCATGGCTCAACAGGTGGAGTCCGGCTTTGGTTTCGGGCTGGAAACGACCGGAGCCAAACCAGATGGATTGGCCGTAGGTGAACGCGGCCGCGTCAATGGCCTGGGCCGCCTGCGCCGCTGTGGGATCGGTGTGAACCCGCACCTGGCCGAAATCCCGGTTGAACTGTTGCTCCAGGCCAGCGCGTACTGTGCCTGGTAACGTCTGCCCGCCGGATTGGGTCAGGGCCGCCTGCACCGGGGCGGGAATGGCTGAAGGAGCGGCGCGCCCGGGCTGTTGGCCTGCCGCTGGATGGTCTGCTGTTCTTCTTTTTGGCACTGGGCGCATTGGTGGCCGCTGTCGCTACACGCTTTGCATTGCCGCTGGATGATGGGGGCCGCGGCCGCGCCCGGCTGAACCAGTTGGCTGACCGCCTGATTGCCCGCCTGGGTGTGCAGGTCGAGCAGGTGATGGGGGGCGTCATCGGGCCGGACGATGGGCGGCTCAAGAGACGCGCCCGTGGTAGCATCCGAGCGCAAGGTGAGCTTGGGGTCGGTTTTAGCCATGGTGTCTCCCTGCGGCCGCGAGGGTTACGTCCTCGTCGCCCATCCGTTTGCCCATCTTCTGATACTCGCGGCGCACCGCCCGCAACAGGTGGGTCATGCCGATGGCTTGCTGATCGGTGGCGGCCAGATACGCGGCCGCGAGGGCCACATTTTTGATGTTGCCGCCGCTCAATTTGAACTGGTGCGCCAGGCTATCCAGGTCCACATCCGCGGCCAATGGGGCGTCATCCGGCCAGATGGTTGTCCAAATCTGGCGGCGGCTGGTTTCGTCTGGAAAGGGGAAATGGATGGTGAAAGCCAATCGTCGGATAAACGCTTCATCCAGATTCTGGCGCAGATTCGAGGCCAGGATAGCCAGACCGTCATAGGCTTCGATTTTTTTGCAAGAGATAGGAGATTTCGATATTGGCGTACCGGTCATGGAGTCACGCACCTCGCTCCGTTTGCCAAACAGGGCATCGGCTTCGTCGAAGAAGAGAATGGCGTTGGCGTTTTCGGCAGAGCGGAAGATGCGTTCCAGGTTTTTCTCCGTTTCGCCGATGTATTTGCTGACGATGCCGGACAAATCAATTTTGTATAGCTCCAGCCCCAATTCGTTGGCGATGATGTCGGCGGCCATGGTTTTGCCTGTGCCGCTGGGGCCTGCGAACAGAGCGTTGACCCCTTTGCCCAGCGAGAGCCGTTGCCCGAACCCCCATTGGCCTAAAACGGTGTGCCGGTGGACGAGTTGCTGGCAAATTTCGTGCAGTTGGTCACGCGCGGCCGCGGGCAGAACAATGTCATCCCAGGTGTAGAGCGGTTCGATTTTGGTCGCCAGGTTGTGCAAATCATGGCCGGACTGGGTGCGGGCCGAGCGAAAACAATCGTCCACGGTGAGGTGAGGGGGAGCCGGGCGTTGGTTGGTGACGACCTGCCAATGGGCCAGATGCGCGGCCGCGTTGACCGCCTGCGCTACCTGATGGGGCCAGAGCCGGAACCGCTCCGCCAATATGTCCGGGTCATTGTCATTGAGAGTGTGATCTTGCGTCTGAAGTTGCGCCTGCCAGTAACGCCGCCGCTGAGGGTAATCGGGCAAAGTGAAGGAGACGCTCAACACCTCGTCCGGTGCGTCGGGCAGAGGTGACCAGGGTTCGCTTCCGGCCAGCAGGACGACGGGCAGGGGATGAGCCGGGTGCAGGTGTTCCTGGAGCAGGGCGCGTGAGGCAGGGGCCAGTGTTTCCCACCCTTCCAGGTAAGGCAGGGCCTGATAAAACCAGGCATAGCGGAAAATCAGGGTAAGCGCATCGGGCAGGGTCAGGGTGGCAGGCAGGCGGGTGAGGTTGGCGGTGATGAGGGCAGGTTGAGGGCCGCGGCCGCGTTCAGGGCACTCTGTTGTTTGCCCGCTACCGCCGGGCCGTGCAGGTAAAGGCGCACCGGAGAGCCGGTCGTTCGGGCATCAGCCATCAGCCGGGTGAGGGCCTGTTGGGTCTGTTCATCGAGCACCGGCTGGGCCGGAGTTGGTGGGTAAAGCTGGCAAAAAGAGGCCAGACGGCTATCCGGGCTGTCCTGCCCCAGCAGGAAGCGGGTGATTTGTTCGTCCAACTGCAAAAAATGGCCTAGCAGGGACGAGGGGCGGGGGTCGTTTTCGGGGACGAGGTGGATGAGGTGGTGACGGATGAGCGGGGCGTTGGGGTCGAACAGGGTGCGCTGGGTGAGGCGCGCGGCCGCGTCCGGGCACAACAAATGCAGGGCCAGGTCAACCGTCGGCCAACGCCGCCCAACGTGATCATGCAAATAGGCGTAGAGCCGTTCGTAACGCCGGTCTAGCTCCGGGGCCAGAGCCAACAGGAGAACATCCATCTCGAAGGGGGTCAACTGGTAGGCGGTTTGTAACCATTGCAGGCGGCTGGGGTCTGGTGGGAACGCCAGGGGTGGCATATGGCCGTTGCTGTAGAGGCGGGGTGCGCCAGGGGGTTGGGTGAGGAGTTGGGCGGGTTCGGATGGATTGATGTAGAGGCCACGGAACGGGTCTGCGGCCGCGGGGGGAACCCTATTCATCGCCTGCGCCAGCAAAGCATCCAGCCGTTGCAGACCGGGTAGGATGTCGGCCAGCCATAGATTCGGCTCTGCGGCCGCGGGCTGGATGGAGGGGGTGGTCAGGGTAGGAGAACGCATTGTTGGAGAGGAAGAAAATAATTAATGGGTGAACTGTTGAATTGTTGAATGGTTAATGAAGGCAGGTCGTGTCCAATAGCAATTCAACAATTCATCAATTCACCAATTAATTATTCATCTGGTCAGGTGTTAGCTTTTGCAAGTACGGTTGCATAAATTCAGTGATAACAGTCAGGTCTTGGAAATAACGCCGTGTGCCACTGGGGACATGGGTGATGTGGCCGCGCCAGAGGGGCTGCTCGGCTTCTGCCGCTGCGTTCTCAAGCCAAATCTTGATCACAAAAGAATGAGTATGTGCTTCGGGCAGGTCCATGTCAGCTTGTAGTGTGGGGCTAAACGGCAATATGGAAGAGCCTAATCGCCTGCCGTCTGTGCAAACGTCTGAGAAAACGTCTGCGGCCGCGTCTGGGGATTTACGATTGACGATTGACACGGGAAACAGCAGTGGATAGGAGGAAGAAACGGATTAAGAACCGGGCTAAATCCGTTTCACCTCCCATCCGATGTCGTCATTGCAGGTCTGAAGGGCGATTAAGTGAGGTTTTGGTTGAGCAAACGAACTGTCTCAATCTCTTTCTCGACCTGCTGTTGGGCGGCAATCAAGGTGTGGCGCAGTTGGTGCAGGTGATCCACCAGGTTGGTTAAGGGAGAGGTGGCTCCATCTGTGGGTGGTAAGGCGGGGAAAACGGGGTACCGAAGTGGGGTTCAGATTGTCAGACAGGATACATTGTTGCAGGGCCAGGGTTCGGGCTGAGGGTTTAATGTTTAACTCTTTATCCAGTGCGCTGCGCAATGGTTATATTGGCGCAGTGCTCCGGTACGATCGCCCAATAAATAATGAAGTCGCATCAGTCGGCGATGGCGGATTCCACGGGCGTAATCACAGTGAAGAATTTGTTGACCGTAGGTAATACCTTCCTCATAATGCTGATGGGATTCACAGTAGCCCATCAGCTTATCTAGCATGATCAAATACATGTTTTGCAAACGTTCCCGCTCGAAGAGACACCAATCCTGATACCAGTTTTCTAACAAATCCCCTTTATAAAGTTGTACAGCTTGGTTTAAGTAGCACACCTGTGCGTCTGTCAGGTTACTCCCAGCTTGCCCTTGCGTCTCGGTGTAGGCCGTTTCAAACTGGGCTACATCTAACCAGAGTGGATAGTCTGGGGCAATTTGTAGCCAGTCTGGTTCGGTCAAAAGCAAGGAATGTTGCTGGGGGATGTGTTGTTCCAAGCAAGTCTGTAATTGCCACAGGGCCTGGCGGAGATAACGTTTTGATTGAGTGGTGGAGCAATCACACCAGAGAAGAGAGGCAAGTTTTTCGCGGGGATGCGGCCGCGAACGGTACATAAGCAGATAACTAAAAAGTTCCTGTATTTTCTGGCTCTCAAAATTTAATAACTTTTGCTCTCCATATTCAAGGTAAAACCGACCGAAGAGGAATATCCGTATTTGAGTCAAGGTAATTCTCCTTTGCGACAGAATGCGGATGGTGAAGGGGTAGGGGACCGTAACTTTTGACCGACGATCGAGCAACAATGGGGAATGTTTGATGCCTACCGATGCGTTTGTAAGAGGAAATGTGACGATTTGGGGGATGATGTGAACTTTTCTTTTTGAATGAACGACACTATAAGGATGTTTTAAGACACCAGTTTAGTTTCTCACCGATTTCTTATTTCGACCCGGCGCTTTCTTCATTACTTAATTTAGGTGCAAAGGAACGATAGTTCTATAGATGTTCAGGTATTTATCTGGGGTTTTTGGTTCGTAGTGATCACTTTTTAACGGGCTTGAAGCAACCACTCTGCCCGTTCCCTATGTCCACCATCCCTTTATCCCAGCAATTCTCAATTTGCCATGATCGCCTGGGAACAAATTCCCCGGCTGGTATAAAAAGTACGCTAAAGCGCACTGCGGAATATCTGGCAACAGGCTGGAAGCCTGTTTTGTATACCAGCCAGCGGTTTTAACCGCGGGCGAAATCAACGGAACTTTCAAATTGAGAATTGCTGGCTTTATCCGCAGACCCGCGAAAATCGTCAATTTCTCTTCTTTCCCCAGAACCCCCGGCACGACAGGGGGGCGTGAGGTATTACGGCTCTAATGCGCCCTAACCCTTGGCTGAACTCGTCGCGGGCCAGAGGCACACCCCCGCAACAGATTTTTCCAGCAACTCATTTACCACCAGGCGAAACCTGGCTGGCCTGGGTTTTGGTCACATGGCCTGAATGGGCGTGGTGGTGCGTGCTGGGTGATCGCGGCCGCAGGTAATATCCGGTGTGGGGTTTGCGGCCGCGACGCTGTTACTGGGGTCTGTAACGGGTGGTGGGAAAGATGAGGGTTGTGACGTGTACTGGGCCAATCAACTCATTAGTCACAAGTTGTAAAGCCTATTCCCCTCATCATTCAAATGGTTCAAACGGCATCCCAACATAATTTTCGGCCAATGTTGTCAGCCCGGCTTCGGAACGAGTTAAATAATTCAGTTCGGCTATTTGCAGGCGGCGACTCATGGGATCATCATCGAACTTGTGCAGTAGGGCCGTATACCACCAGGAGAAACGAATCGCCTGCCAGACCCGGCGCAGGGCGGTCTCCGAATAGCGATCCAGCAGGTCGGTGCGCTTTTCCTGGTAATAGGCGATGAGGGCACGCGAGAGGTAATAAATATCCGAGGCGGCCAGGTTCAGCCCTTTGGCCCCGGTGGGGGGCACGATATGACCGGCATCCCCAGCCAGGAAGACGCGGCCGCAGCGCAGCGGTTCAGCCACAAAACTGCGTAACGGGGCGATGCTCATCTCCAGGCGCGGCCCCGTCGTGACACGTTCAGCCACAGCCGGGGGCAGACGGCGGCGCAATTCATCCCAAAAAGCACCATCTGTCCAATTGGCCACCGCATCATCCAGGCCGCACTGAATGTAATAACGGCTGCGTGTGGGTGAGCGCATACTGCACAGAGCAAAACCCCGTTCATGGTTGGCGTAAATTAACTCCTCATTGACCGGGGGCACATCTGACAGAATACCCAACCAGCCCACCGGATAAACGCGCTCAAACGTTTGCCGTTGGTTTGCCGGGAAACTTTGCCGCGCCACCCCATGATACCCATCACAGCCCGCCACGAAATCACAGATGAGTTCCTGGCGCTGCCCGTTTTGCTCAAAAATGATACGCGGCCGCGTACTATCTATATCTTCAATGCCTAAAGCCGGGGCTTCGTAATGGACGCTACCCCCGGCTTCGTCAATATGGGCCTTCATCAAATCATGGGTGATTTCGGTCTGCCCATAAACCATCACCACGTTGCCCCTGGTGTGCCTGGGAAAATCAACCCGTTCCAGACGATCAGCAAAGGCAATATTGATCCCCTCGTGAATGAGACCTTCACGATCCATGCGCTCACCCACCTGAGCCTGACGCAACAGGTTCATCATCCCTTGTTCCAACACCCCGGCCCGCACCCGCCCCAGCACATACTCCCGGCTGCGGCTCTCCAAAATGACCGACTCAATGCCTTGCAGGTGCAACAGCCGGGCCAATAACAAACCGGACGGGCCTGAACCAATGATGCCAACCTGGGTTCTCATGATGTACCTCTGTAGCTGTCAGCCGGTCAGCTTGTCAGCTTGTCAGCCGGTCAGCTAACGGCCAGCGGCTAACAGCTAACGGCTGAAATGCTGAAATGCTGAAATGCTGAAGTGCTGAAATGCTGAACTCCCCCCATACCTCTCGCGCCGTTTCCGATACCAGCCGTAGTTTAGCCGCTTCTTCGGCGGGGGTGAGCAGGTTGCCCTCTTCGGTGGAGGCAAAACCACACTGGGGGCTGAGGGCTAAACGTTCGAGCGGGACGTAGGCCGCGGCCGCGTCAATGCGCCGCTTCAACTCATCTTTACTTTCCAATTGGGGCTTCTTCGATGTAATCAGCCCCAAAACCACCGTCCGATCCTCTGGCACATGTTGCAGTGGTGCAAAACCACCCGACCGTTCATCGTCATACTCCAGCAGGAAACGGTTAAACTTGGTCCGGCTAAACACGGCGGTGATGGGATCATAACCGCCGCTGGCATAATATTTGCTCTGGTTGTTCCCCCGGCACAGATGAATGCCAAACGTAATGCCCGGATGCTCCCCAATGACAGCGTTGTCCAATTCAATGCACCGATCCAACAGCCGATCCGGATCGTTGCCCCGCTGGCGATACCCTTCGCGGATGGCCGGGTCGAGTAGGGCAGCGTATTGGGGGGCGTCAATCTGGATGTAGGTACACCCCAGCCGGATCAGCTCTTCCACTTCAGCCCGGAGAATATCCACCACGTCGGCCAGGTAGGCATCAATGGTGGCATACGCTCCTTTGGATTTTTCGGCGTCATAGTACGCGGCCGCTTGCTGGGCACTGATCAGCGTGATTTTTTTGGGATGCGTTGTCCGGGCGCGTAAATAGGCAAACTCTTCTTCACACAGCGGCCGCATCCGGCGCAGCTTCGAGACCACCACTGGTCGTTGGAAAACCACCTCGTTCCCCTCATCATCATGAAAGGGAATCGCCCAGCCGCCAAACTTGTTATACCCTTCCGTCGCATCAATCAGGTGGCCGAAAAAGGCATAACGGCGCATTTCCCCGTCCGTAATCACATCCAACCCGGATTCGATTTGCAGTTTGACCGCCGCATCTACGGCGCGATCTTCGATTTTCTTATACTCAACATGGGAAAGTTCACCCGAGGCCCGTTTTTGCCGGGCCTCTTTCAAATAGTCAGGACGTAACAAACTCCCCACAACATCACTGCGATAAGACATAGCCGCCTCCTTGAAAAGAGTACAAAACGGGACAACCCCTCACCCTAACCCTCTCCCCAGGGCGAGGGAACAATCTCCCCTCTCCCGCGTCGGGAGAGGGGCGGGGGGTGAGGGCGAATTAACCACCCAACGTCACACCGCCATCCACCCAGATCACCTGCCCGGTGACGTAGCTGGCGTCGTCGCTGGCTAGAAAGGCATGAACCGCCGCGATCTCGTGCGGATCGGCCCATCGTTTGAACGGGATACGATCCATCAATGCCGTGCGGATATGTTCAGGGATGGTGGCTGTCATGGGGGTGTGCACCCCCCCAGGGGAGACACAGTTCACGTTGATGTTAAAACGTGCCCATTCCAACGCCAGGGTTCGGGTCAGCCCAATGACCCCGGCTTTGGAAGCGGAATAGTTGGCCTGACCGACGTTGCCCGCGGCCGCAATCGAGGCCGTGTTCACCACTCGTCCATATTTTTGTTTGATCATCGGCACTGCGGCCGCTTGCGCCATCAGCCAGGTCCCTTTCAGATTGACATTCAGCACCGCATCCCACTGCTCCTCGGACATCATCCTGGCCTCGCCATCCTTGATCCGTACCGTCAGAGCATCACGAGTGATCCCGGCATTGTTGATGAGGATGTCCAGATGACCAAACTTTTCCAGGGCAATGTCTACTACGTTTTGGGCATCGTTCTTGTCTGCTACATTACCGCTTACCCCAACGGCCACTCCCCCTTGCGCTTCAATCAGTTGAACCGTTTCGTCAATGCCCGCCTGATTCACATCACAGACGATCACGGCCGCCCCTTCTGTTGCCAGACGGAGCGCCGTCGCCCGCCCAATTCCGCCGCCGCTCCCGGTGACAATGGCTACTTTGTTTTCGAGTTTCATACCTGCCCTCTCTTGATCATGACCACCTCTTGAATATCAAGCACCGTCTGTCCGTGTTGGTTGATCACTTTGTTCTCCATCGTGATGATGCCCCGATCCGGCTTCGACGTTTCCTTTTTCTCGGCAATTTTGAACTCCAGGTGAACGGTATCACCAAATTTCACGGCTCCCACATATTTGATGGTTTGCTGTAACAAGGCGAGGGTTGTGCCCTCAAACAGCCCGGTCTGGTTGATCTGGCCGGTGGCAATCGCCAGTATCAGAACCCCGTGGGCAATGCGGCCGCCAAAGGGGGTGGTTTTGCCAAACTCTTCGTTGGTATGCAGGGGGTTGTAGTCGCCGGAGACACCAGCGAAAAGGACAACATCCGCCTCAGTGATGGTGCGCCCCTGGCAGATGAAGGTATCGCCGACGTTAAATTGCTCGAAGGTGCGGCCGCGTGGTTGATACGTCATATAAATTTCTCCATTTTGACTCTATCGGGTTCACCGAAGTAGAGGAGTGAGCATCCCCGGTTCGAACGGGACCGCAAAACGGGCATCTGGGTGCCTTAGCCTGCCAAAGGGCACTTACAAACAAAACTTTTCTTGAAAGCCATAGCCTGCTCGCCCAGGCTTCCAGGCGACTGCTCATACTTATAACTTAAGCACCTTTTTGGCGTTTTCTAACAAAATTTTCTGGCGAACTTCCGGCTTCATCTCCAGGGCGTCAAAATCCCTTAACCAGCGATCCGGCTGAATGACCGGGTAATCAGAACCAAATAGCACCTTGTCTTGAAGGAGTGTCGTCGCGTACTGCGTCAAAATGGGCCGGAAATATTTGGGCGACCAGCCCGACAAATCCATGTACACATTCCCTTTGTGTAAAACGACCGCCAGTTGCTCTTCCTGCCAGGGGACGGCCGGGTGCGCCATGATGATGGTGAGGTCGGGAAAATCGGCGGCCACATCGTCAAGCAGGAGTGGGTGGGCATATTTGAGTTTATAACCACCCCCGCCAGGTGTCCGTGCCCCGACGCCTGTCTGACCGGAATGGAACAGGACAGGAATATCCAATTCGGCACACTTTTTCCATAACGGGTAAAACTGGGTGTCGTTGGGGAAAAATGCCTGGGTGGTGGGATGTAGTTTGAGGCCGCGCAAGCCTAGTTCCTTGACCGACCGTTCCAATTCCTGAATCGCCATCACCCCCTTCCACGGATCCACCGAAGCAAAACCGATGAATCGGTCCGCATATTGGTGGGCAACACTCGCCACGTAATCATTGCCGATATACGGGACGCCACTGGTTGTTTCCGAATCAATGGCGAAGATGACACCAAACAGGTCGAGGGCCTGATATGTCTCATACATCTCCTGCGGCGATTGCGGCATCGCGCCAGCCTTAAAATATCCGGCCATGTTTTCTTTTTCCAACGCCGCCGGATGGCCGGGCGGGTCGGGAACGTGTACGTGAATGTCAATGGCTTTCAATGTGTTTTCCTTTTTACGCGACTCTGGCGAAAATTTGGCCAGACCAAAATTTGGTATTCTCTTAATGCTCTCAGTCCCTCTGTGGCCTCCTGAGGTCAGCCCCAAAACCGCCCATGTCCAACTTTTTATACACCTGCTACGCGCCGCACCTGACCTGCCCAATATGGCTCACGTAGCACACGCTTAAGCACTTTGCCGCTGGGGGTGCGGGGCAGGGTGTCTACAAAATCTACGGATCGCGGCCGCTCAAATCCCCCCAACTTCCCCCGGCAAAAATGGATAATTTCCTCTTCCGTGGCGGTCATCCCCGGCCGCAAAACGACAATGGCCTTGATTGACTCGCCCCACTTCTCATCCGGCACACCGATTGCGGCCGCTTCCGCCACCGCCGGATGTTTGAACAACACTTCTTCCACAAGTCGGGGATAAACATTTTCGCCCCCAGAGACGACCATATCTTTGACCCGATCTTGAATGTACAGGTAGCCCTCATCATCCAAAATACCGGCATCCCCCGTGTGCATCCAGCCGCCGCGCAGCGCTTCGGCCGTCGCTTCCGGCTGCTGCCAATACCCGTTCATCATTTGCGGCCCGCGTGCCAATACCTGCCCAATGGTTCCGTTGGGCAACGGGTTATCTTCCGTGTCTACGATCTGCACTTCCGTACCCAGAATGGGCCGCCCGGCTGCCAGAAGCAGGCCCGGGTTTTCCTGAAGAGCGCGTTGGTGATCCGCCCAGGAGAGGATGGCAATAGCGGCACTCATCTCAGTCATGCCATACCCCTGGCTAAATTCACATTGGAACGTTTCAATGGCACGGCGTAGAGTGGCCGCGGCAATTGGCGATGCGCCGTAATGAATCAGGCGCAAATTTTCATAATTGCGCTGGGCCACATCCGGCACGGCTGTGAGGCAGGCTTGAATCATGGCCGGAACCAGGATGGCTATGCCAATTTGCTCCTCACTGAGGACACGCACGACCTCGGCGGGTTTAAAATCTGCCAGAATGGTTAGGCAGCCCCCAGCAGCCAGGCAAGGAAAGGCTCCGGCATTGAGCGCGGCGACATGGAACACGGGTGCGACCAATAGCAGCCGTTCCCCCGGTTGGATGTTGTGGGCGATTCCCATCTGGAAGAGGTGGGTGGTTACAGCCCGGTGGGTCAACACGGCCCCTTTGGGATGGCCGGTCGTGCCGCTTGTGTACAGTTGAAAGAGATCATCGTCTGGGGTGACGTGGCAATTGGGGGGAGTATCCGGCTGACCGGTGGTGAAATCGTGATAGGTTTCCCATCTCGGATCGTCTGCTTCGCCAATCACGATAAAACGCGTCACCGTTTTCAATTCCTCACGCACCGAATCCACTTGATGCGGATAATCATTGCCCGCGAACAGGATTTTCGCCCCGGCGTCGTTGAGGATGTAGGCCCATTCGGCGGGGGCCAGCCGGTAATTGAGTGGGACGGGGACGATGCCTGTTTTCGCGGCCGCGAAGTAAAGCAGCATAAACTCAACACTGTTTTTAGACAGGATCGCCATCCGATCCCCTCTCTGCAAACCGGCCATGATTAAGCCATGGGCCAGACGGTGCGTTTCCGCCTGCGCCTCGCGGTAGGTGATCCGCCGGTCGCCCTGAATAGCGAACGCCGCTTCCCCTTGTTCACGGGCACGATAATCAAGAATATCGTACAGTCGCATATCCCTTCTCTGCTTATGCCCGTCTTCTGGGCCAGCGCAGGCGTTGCAGACGCTGCCACGCTTCTACCAGCCCGCCGGGAAATACCAGCACGATGACAATAAAGAGGATGCCAAAAATAACCTGATGTATCTCCACCAGCGTCACCGCCAGTTGTTGCCGGATCAGGATAAAGAAAATCGCCCCAATCACTGGCCCAACCAGAGTGCCTAAGCCACCAATAAAGGTGATCAGCAGCGCGTCAAACGTCCAAATCGGGCTAAAGGGAGCGGACGGGTAATAGCTGATCTGTTGGAAGGCAAAAACACCACCGGCCAGACCAGCAAAGAGGCTACTCAACGTCAGGGCCAGCAGTTTATGGCGCAGAACATGCACCCCGGTCGCCTGCGCCGCTTCCTCATCCTCGCGCACCGCCAGAATGCCCAAACTCCAGGGGGAACGCAGAAGCAAGTACGCCGTTCCTGTGGCGACCAGCGCCAGCCCCAGGGCCAGATAATAACGCGGCGGCAGTGAATACGAGGCGATCATGGGGCCAGGCAGTGACGAAATGAAGGGAATGTTCTGGCTGACCGTGATCCGCAAAACCTCAGCCACCCCCAACGTGCCAATCGCAAAATAGGCCCCACGCAGGCGAAACGTCGGCGCACCAATCAACAGGGCAAACACCACCGCGGCCGCGCCACCCAACAAAAATGCCCCGGCAAACGGCACACCTTCAACAAGCCACAGCGTCCGTGCCACGAGCGCACCAATGCCAAAAAAGGCGGCGTGCCCCAGGCTGCTTTGCCCGGCAAACCCGGCCAGAATATTCCAGCTTTGGCTCAATGTTATATGCAGACAGATGAGAAAAAACAGATTCCAGACGTTTTGTTTATCCACCTGTTGGGGGTAGATGAGTGCAAAAAGAAGCAACGATACAACCCCCAGCGGCGTCAGCCAGCGGCGTAATGAATGGGAGACAGTTTGTTGTAAAGGCATGACACGTTCGATAGGTTTTTCCGCCATCATTTCCTCGTAAACAAACCTTGCGGGCGGAGAATTAAGACAAGAACAAAAATTACCAGGCCGATCACTTCACGATAGGTAGGCCCGATGAACGCCCCGCTCACCGCCTCGACCACCCCCAGCAGAATTCCGGCGGGGAAAGTTCCCAAAATACTGCCTGTCCCAGCCAGCACAACCACCACCAGAGCTTTGAGCGTCCAGATGATGCCGATACTGGGCGAAATGCCATAGGTAATAATCACAGATGTCCCGGCGATGGCGGCGAGTGAGGCTCCCAAAGCGAAAGTCATCATGTAAACGCGGTGAATATTAATTCCCACCAGTTCTGCCGCCTCCCAATCTTCGGCGGTTGCCAGAATGGCTTTGCCCCAATAGGTGCGGCGTAGGAAAAAATGCAGGAGCAGGGTCACAACCAGGGCAATCCCGAAACTGCCCAGACGAGTATAAGGCAGAGTCACCCCGGCCAGGTTTAACCCGGCACCTGTGTAGGCTGTGGGGATAGCCCGTTCATCGGCGGTAAACCCCCACTGTGCCATATTTTGGATAACAAGGGTCAACCCAAAACTGACCAGAAGGGAGTTTTTGATCTTCTCTTCCCCTTCCAAACGAACAATATGCCGGTAAACAAGCCTGTCCAAAAGCAAACCAACAAGAAACAGGGCTGGAATCGTCAATAGGATAGAAACAAACGGGTCAATTCCCCAGGTCACATAAGCCCAAAAACTTACATACCCACCCAACATCAGCAGTTCACCGTGAGCAATGTTCAGCATTTTCAACACGCCGAAGACAAGGGCCAGCCCCATCGCCGCGATCCCATAAATGCCCCCGACAAAAACGCCAAAAACCATTGTTTGCAAAAATGATTCGAGACTCATGTGATCCCTTCGCCTACAGGCGTGTAACCCAGGTAGGCCTGCCGGACTTTGTCGTTATGCAGAAGTTCTGTGCCAGTCCCGGTCCCGACAATGCGCCCTTGTTCCAGAATATAGGCCCGATGAGCCAGATCGAGTGCCTGTCGCGCATTTTGTTCGACCAGAAAAATCGTCATCCCCTGTTCATTGGTCAGCCGGATAATCTCGAAAATATTCTCGACAATCATCGGTGCCAACCCCAAAGAGGGTTCATCGAGCATCAACAGACGGGGCAATCCCATCAAGGCGCGGCCAATCGCCAGCATTTGTTGTTGCCCACCGCTCATCGTGTTCGCCTGTTGATCCCTGCGGTCCGCCAGAATTGGGAAAAGCGCATAAACCTTTTTAATGGTTTGTGCTCGTTTTTCTCTGGCCCGCTTGGCGTAGGCTCCCAACTCAAGGTTTTCCATCACGGTTAAACTGCCGAATAGTTTGCGCCCTTCGGGAACCAGGATCATGCCTTGCTCGGCGATGCGGTAGGCAGGAAGTGTGTGGAGATTCTTCTGCTCAAAAACGACTTTTCCGGCCCGGAGGGGGCGGTGCAGACCGGCAATGGCCCGCATCAGGGTGGTCTTGCCTGCCCCATTGGGACCAATCAACGCCACGATTTCCCCTTCCCGAAGTTCCAGGGAAACATCCCAGAGTGCAGGAAGATCGCCATAGGCGGCGCTGAGGTCGTCAATCTTAAGCAAGGTGGGCATGGTAAGATTTCCCCAGGTAAGCATCAATGACCCGCTCATTGTTGGCAACTTCGGCCGGAGTGCCTTCGGCGATCAAGTCACCGGCATTGAGGACAACAATCCGGTTGGCAACGCCGAAGACGGCTTTAACCAGATGCTCCACCATGATAATGGTGATACCGGAGTCGCGGATCGTTTGGATCAGGGTCATTGATGTGAGCACTTCAGAAGGGTTTAGCCCGGCCAGGAGTTCATCAAGCAAAAGTAGTTTCGGTTTTGTAGCCAGGGCACGGGCCAGCTCAAGCCGTTTGCGATCAACCAGGGTGAGATTGTGTGCTTTGGCGGTTGCCTGGTGGGCCAGGCCAACTTTTTCCAGGATTTCATGGGCCTCTGTTTCCGCCTGATGCCGGTTCTTGACCCCTTGATGACCATACACTCGCCCAATGGCGACATTTTCCAGAACGGTCATGTTGGGAAAGGGGCGTACCAATTGAAAGGTGCGGGCGATCCCCAGCCAACAGCGGGCATGGGGGGCGGTGGCGGTGATGTCGCTGTCTTCAAAGATGATTCGCCCCTGACTGGGTGGGTAGACCCCTGTAATCAGGTTGAACAGGGTGGTTTTTCCAGCCCCATTTGGCCCGATTAAGCCGAGGATTTCACCTTCGTTCACATGCAAGGAAACGAAATTGATCGCCATCAGCCCCTTAAATGATTTTGCGACGCGTTGTAGTTGGAGAAACAAATTGGGAATCCTTATGGGCCATTATTCAGGGGCGGCGTTTCTTGATAGCTTCAATAAACGCCACCCCCTTTATATCATGGGGCGAATTACCGCTCACTCCAGGCTGGAGCGGGGTAAATAATGGGGGCTACGGCAATGTCAAGCGGCCAGATCAGTTTTTGCAGGCCATCCTGATACTGACTCACGACGGTAATGACGTTACCTGTGCCATCGGGATTGAAGGTGATTGGCCCGGCCACGGTTGTTATATCGGTGGTAGTGAGGGCATCACGGATGGCTGTGGGATCCAGGCTGTCGGCTCGTTGGATAGCATCTACCAGGATTTGCACGACAGAGTAAGCGGGGGCTGTGGTTCCGGCGGCGGTTTTATCAAATCGCGCTTCATGACGGGCGACCATATCTAGGGCACCGGGGAAGTCGGCTTCGGGGTTGCCACCTGCCGACAGGAGAACGTAATCGCCATCTGCCCCCATGTTTTCCGGCCAGGTAACGGCATCCGCTCCACGCACGATGGCCGTGATGGCCGGGTTGAAATCCAGTTCCTTCATCTGTTTGACGATGGTGAGCGCATCGGGGGGATTGGGTAGGGCAAGGACAGCCTGTGCGCCCGCATCTTTGGCTCTGAGAATCAAATCAGAAAAGTCGGTAGAGCCGGGGGCGTATGTTTCATCAGCGACAATTTCGTAACCACGCGTTTCAGCTTCTTGTCGCCAGGCTCCCCCTAATTCTGCGCCCCAGTCGGTCGTCTCGGCAAAAATGGCGATCTTTAGGGGTTTGGGATCCAGGCTATCAAATACGTCAAAGTAAGCTGTAGCCAGGGCTGGTGATTTGGGGAAGGGGGAGAAGAGGTATTGGTAGCCTTGTTGGTGAATTTGATTCAGGGCAAAAGCGACACCGAGATAGGGGAGTTTGTTCTTTTCGGCGATAGATGCCGCGGCCGCGTGCAGATCACTGCCAAACCCGCCCAGGTAGGCCACGATCTCTTCGCTTGAGTAGAGGGTTTCCATGTGCTGTACCGTCTTGGTCGGATCCGATTCATCATCCAGGATTACCAGCTCTAACGGAATCTGGGTTCCCTGTATCGTCACCCCGCCCGCCGCGTTGATATCTTCCATCGCTAATAGATAACCGTTTCTGACCTGATCACCGCCAGCCGCATAACGCCCAGTATTTTCCTCAGATGTGTCTGTGTTTGTGGTGGTGTTTTCGACTTCATTGGGTTCATTAGTACCACCACAAGCTGTTATCACCAGGCTGATAAGCAACAGCCATAGAATAATTTGTAGGGGGACAGTACGAAGCGGTTTATGCATCTTCTTGTTCATGGCAGCCTCCAAAAGGGGTGAATGTTTGAAACGTCACAACGGACAGTGCATGGTTGGTTTGGTAAAGCCGTTTAATCCATACATGCTCCTTTGCTCCCTACAGGCCGGAACTTGCGTTTAGCGTTCAGAGCGAGAGCGAGAGGGTTTTCCAGAGTAATTACCTCTCGCTCTTCCCTCTAGCTCTAAACTCCCGCGGAATAGTTACCGACCGATTTCTTCAAGACTATGCCCTGGCACAACCGGTGTGCCATAACGATAAAATGTTTTAGCGAGCTGTCCCCCAAACCAGATACTGCTTTTTTCCAGGTCAATCTCATTGGCGACGTTCCACACGACGGCCTGCCAGTCCGGGTCGAAGATGAGATAGCCGGTGTCACCAAATAGTTCTACCCGGTTGCCACCTGGCTCAAAGCAGTAAAGAAAGTAAGCCTGGGTCGTGCCGTGTTTGGCCGGGCCGGTTTCGATGCGGATGTCCCGCTCGGAGAGGATGTCGGCGATGTCGAGCAGATGGGAGGGATTGCCGTACCAGTAGGCGACGTGATGAAAGCGGCCGCGGCCGCCGGTTGAGTCCCGCATCAGGGCCAGTTCATGCACCAGGGCACTTACACTCAGCCAGGAACCCACCGTTGCCCCGCCATCACCAATTTTTTGTTCACGTAACTTGAACCCCAACGTGTTGAAGGCAAAGTCGGTATTCTGGATGACATCACTCACCATCAGGTTGACATGATCCAGGCGGCGTACGGGCACACCCCGCAGCGGCCGCTTCGAGGGCCGATTGCGTAATTTGCTGGCTAACTCCGGGGGCGCTTTGAAATAATCCAGTTCCCACAACACCTTCTGGCGGTGTCCATCCGGGTTGCAAAATTTGTAGGCGGGGCCATGCGCGTAATCGGTTTCTGTCCAGCCCGTGCCCAAACCAGACGCTTCAATCCGGCCTACCACCCGTTCTAATGCTTCTGGCGACGAAGCCCGCCACGTCACTTCTTCCAGCCCTGGCTCTTTCGCCGCAGTGATTTTGAGGGTGTATTGGTAGAAGTCCTCATACGCCCGCATATACACAGACTGGCCTTCGCGGTGGCTGATTTCCAAACCCAGCATGTCGTGGAAAAAGGCCACTGATTCGTCTGGCTTTGGGGAGTACAAGGCAACGCTTACCAATTGAGCAAGGTCTGTGTTCATAACCATCTGTCCTACCCATGTTTAACTGAATATCACTTTGACATCAGGCTGGCTTGTCAGCGTGAAAATAAATTCGTCACCGGGTTTGACGGGGAGCATTTTGGTGATGCCGCCAGAGATGACGATGTCGCCGGGTTCCAGGGAGATGCCCAGTTCTAGAAGTTTGTTGGCTAACCAGGCGGTAGCGATGGCGGGATGACCGAGCGCGGCCGCGCCCACCCCTTCCGCCGCCAGCACCCCATTGTGCTGAATCGTCATCGCCAACGCGCCCAGGTCATCCTTGAGCATGGCCCTGTCCCACGGGCCGAGGGTAAAGCCGCCATAAGAGGCGTTGTCGGCGATGGTATCCACCAGCTTGATGCGCCAATCGGCAATGCGGCTGGCGACGATTTCGATACCTAAGGCACAGGCTTCTGTCGCGGCAAGAACTTGCTCCGGTGTGACGCCCGGCTCACGCAGCGGTTTGCCAATCAGAAAAGCAATTTCCCCTTCAATGCGCGGCTGTAAAAAGGCTCCTGCTGGAATTTCCACCTGACCATTTACGGCGGGATAAAAACTAGATGCCCAAAGCGTGCCATAATCCGGCTCACTGACACCCAATTGGGTTTGGATGGCCTTACTGGTCAGGCCAATCTTCCGCCCCACAATTTTTTCCCCACCTGCCAACCGCATCTCCGTCCACTGGTTTTGAATGGCATACGCCGTCGCCACATCCGTAATCCCATCCGCCTCAGAGATCGGGGGGATGGGGATGTGGGTACGCCAGGCGGTGTCCAGCCGTTCGGCGATGGTGGAGACGATTGCAGATGAGAGCGTGTTGCGTGTTGCGTGTTGCGTCATAAGAAGTTAAGGGGGCACAGAGTACGCAGAGAAGGCACAGAGAACACAGAGGAATCCAATATTTTTATGCTCTGTGCCCTCTGTGTCTCCTTCGTCTGGGTCTGAACATCAATGAGTTGGTTGAAACTTTTGGCATGTTCTACCTGAATCCAGTGACTGCATTGCCCATAAACGTGCATCTGAACGTTGGGCAGATGTTTAAGGAGATGCAGGCTCGTTTCCATGGGCACGATCTTGTCATCGCGGCCATGAACGAGCAGGGTGGGGTGATCCATCCGGCGCAGGGCTAACTCCGGCACCACCAGATCATTGATGGCGGTCTGGCGTGGAGCCGGAAACATCGCCTGGAATGAGCGGCGCACATCCGGGTTCATGGCGGCTTCATAGCGGGTTTTGGCAATGCCATCCAGCCGATCCGCCAGGAAAGTGTCATCGTAGACAAACCAGCGAATGAGGTTGCGGAACATCTGCACCGAGGGGTCATCGTAGAACCCCCACAACCGATCCAGTTCCGGGGTGATGGTATGCGGCGTGCCAATCGGCCCCATGTGGACAACTTTGGCAAACCGGTCTGGCGCATCCAGCAAAAGATGCAGGGCAATCGCACCCCCCATCGAGTTGCCCACCAGATGTGCTTTCTCGATGTTGAGGGCATCGAGCAGGGCCAGGCATTGATCCACCCACAAACGCATCCAGCTTCGCATTCCGGCTGGGGCGGGATCAGGGTGTTCGCTGGCCCCAAAGCCGAGGAGATCAGGGGCGAGACAGTGGAACTGCCCGTCCAGCGCAGGAAGGGCAAACTGCCAGTTTGACCAGGCTGTTACGCCCGGCCCGGAGCCATGCAGGAAAAGAATCGTTTCTGCCTGCTCTGCACCGCTGCGATTGACATAGGTACGGCCTTTCTCAGTTTGTATTTCTTCGTTTGTAACAGTCATCAGTCAACTTCCTCTTTTGCAGTTTGTTTGTTGTTTCTGTTTTGCCAGTTCCAGCGTCACATCCAAAATCCAATCTTCCTGACCGGCGACCGTTTTGCGGCGACCCAACTCGACGAGAATGTCTAGCGGATCAACGCCGTACTGCTGGCCGAGCCGTTTGGCGTGGAGCAGAAAGGTGGAGTAGACGCCCGCATAACCAATGGCGATGGAATCCCGATCCGGGAAGGGCTGGAAGGGCATCATGGGTGCGACGACAAATTCGGCTGCGTCTAGTAAGCCGAAGACATTCCAGGGATGCTCATAGTCGAGCCGATCCAGCGTCGCCGCGATCAGTTCGGTGGGAGCATTGCCTGCGCCCGCGCCCAGGCCGCGCAGGGTTCCATCCACCTGATCCGCGCCCGCCTTGATGGCCGCCAGGGTATTGCCGATGGCGACACCCAGGTTGTTGTGGGCGTGGAAACCGACCTGAATGGTGAGGGCATTTTTGAGGGCGTGTACCCGCGCGGCCGCGCCGTCAGGCAACAGTGCCCCGGCCGAGTCCACCACATACACACATTCCGCGCCGTAACTTTCCATGAGCCGGGCCTGCTCCGCCAAAAGTTCCGGCGGCAGCATGTGGGCCATCATCAAAAACCCCACCGCTTCCAGCCCCAACTCCCTGGCCATGCCAAAATGCTGCTGCGAAATATCCGCCTCGGTACATTGCGTGGCGATGCGTACCACCTGAATGCCCCGCTCCTTTGCTTCCTTCAGTTCCTTGCGTGTGCCGATACCCGGCAGAAGCAAAGCGGCAATTCGGCTATGGCTCACGGCGTTCCGCGCCGTTTCGATGAGTTCCATTTCATCGGTCAATGAAAAACCGTATTGGATGGAAGAGCCAGCCAGCCCATCACCGTGGGTCACTTCGATAACCGGCACACCGGCTTTATCAAGAGCCTGCGCTACGTCGCGCACCTGTTCACGGGTGAACTGATGACGCATGGCGTGGGAGCCGTCGCGTAGGGTGGTGTCGGTGAGGCGGGGTGCTTTCATCGGTGGTGGTTTAACCGTGAGTTTGTGTCGTTTGTAGTAGCTGGCGGGCGACCAGTTTGCCGACCTGGCACGCGGCCGCGGTCATAATGTCCAGATTACCCGCATAGGGTGGCAGGTAATCCCCTGCTCCGGTCACTTCAAGCAGCAGGGAGATCAACGTTTTCTTCCCAGCAGCGGTATCGCGCAGTTCAAAAACCGGTTCATTTTTGAGTCGGTAGCCAGGCACATACGCCTGAACCGCCGTAACCATTGTGGTTATAGAATCGCCAATAGCTTGTTCGTCCACCTCGGTTTCGTCCAACAGCGCATAAATCGTGTTACGCATCAGGATCGGTGGATCGGCCGGGTTGAGGATAATGATCGCCTTGCCCCTTTTGGCCCCACCGAGCACCTCCAGGCCGCGGGCGGTTGTAAAGGTAAATTCGTCAATGTTTTGCCGTGTCCCTGGCCCCGCTGAAAGGCTGGCGATGGTGCTGATCATTTCGGCATAGGCAACCGGCGTCACCCGAGAAATCGCATATACCAGCGGGATGGTCGCCTGTCCGCCGCAGGTGATCAGGTTGACATTTGGCTCGGTGAGGTGTGCCCCCAGATTAACCGGGGGAATCACATAAGGGCCACGCGCCGCCGGAGTCAGATCAATGGCGATGCGCCCCGCCTGGCGCAGCATTTTGGCATGGCGCACATGGGCATAAGCACTGGTAGCGTCAAAAACAATGCGGATGTCGGGATCATCCAAAATGGGCTGGATGCCTTCGTGGGTAGCCGGAATGCCCAGCTCACGTGCCCGTGCCAGCCCTTCGGATTGCGGATCAATCCCGGCCAGGAGTGCCAGTTCCATGGGGCCAGGATCACGCAGGATTTTGAACATCAAATCGCTGCCGATGTTGCCGGAGCCGAGGATGGCGACTTTAACCAGACTGTTTCCAGTGGTATGCATAACAAATAAACCTTCACAAAGATGGAGTGACGGGCTGCAACGAAATGAGCTATCGTAGGGGCAACCCTTGTGGTTGCCCTTCAATGGGGCAGGTAGGGCAGGCACAAAACCTACCCTACTGGGGTATGGCGTTATGAACCGTAATAGCCCAGCCGGTCTGAGATGGTTTTGGCGGTGCGGACAATGGCGTCGCGGTATTCCGTTTGGGAGCGACGGAACCGGTAGGTGGGAAGGGACATACTGATAGCGGCAATGACGCGGCCGCTGTAGTTGTAAATGGGTGCGCCCACACAACATAAATCGGGCAGAATTTCCTCAAAGTCACAGGCGTACCCTTGTTTGCGGATTTGGATCAATGCCTGGCAAAGCGTTTCTTCGTCGGTGATCGTGTTGGGCGTGAAACGTGGCAAACCAGCCGTTCGGATAATCCGTCTGGCTTCCTCTTCGGGACTGTACGCCAATAATATTTTGCCCAGGGCCGAACAATGGGGGTAAAGGCGGGTTCCCAATGAGGTTAGTTCGACCCGCACGGCCTGCATTCCCTCTAGTTTGTCTACGTAAACGGCTTTCGTATCATCTAAAACCGCCAGGTGAATCGTCTCTTTGTACTGGGCGGCCAATGCTTCCATCACCGGGCGGGCCTCATGGCGAAGTTCGGTGGTAGCGAGTAATGTTTCACTCAGGGTCACTAACCGCCAGCCCAGGCGATACCGTCCTTCGGCCGTCTTGTTCAGAAAACCAACCTGAGCTAACGAAGCCAGCAAATCGTGGGTGGTTGATTTGGCTAATTTGAGCCTGTCTGCGATCTCGCGAACACCCCACTCCGTGTGCTCACGATCATACAAGGCCAGAACCTCACTCGCTTTTTGGATAGTTTGGAGCATAACAAACAGGTGCCACTCACTTAGCCAGGGTTTTCGGCCAGTTTGGCAATTTCTTGCAGATATTGAGCACCCAAATTAGCCGCGGAAAGGCCACCAAACAGATAGGCAAAATTAACGACGGCTGACAGTTCCTCGAAGGTTGCTCCGGCGCGATAGGCCGCGATGCCGTGTAGTTTGGCGGCATCGCGCAGGGTGATGAGTAACATACCAAACAGCATGAGTTGGGAGGTTTTGGTGTCGAAGCAGGAGGGGTACATGCACTTGCGCCGCAGGGCCTCTTGCATCTCCAGCAGTTCAGGATCAAGGCGGGCCAGTAACTCGGTGCGGGCCTGGATGCGGGGGGGCACAAAGCCCAACAGTTCGACATAAAAGTCACGGTAGGCATCTACCTGGGTATCGGGGATCTGGCGTTCGGGCAAACGCGAGGTGGGATTTTGATCAGACATGTCACCTCCGGGGATGTTGAGCGTGTTCCTAGTATTGCGGAAAGCCTTCATTGTTACAAGAGGATCGTCCGATTATATCGGATGGCAATTTATTTTTGCTCCGGTTCAGGAGAGGTAAAGTTGTGCTATGAACGGTGGTGGCGGGGGAACGCGGCGCAACCGTGTTTCTTCTATCTGTGGCTCGAGAATATGAATAGTGAATGGTGAATCGTGAATGGTGAACGCGGCCGCAGTCGAATAAACAACAGATCACAAGAAGACAGGGATTAACGCTCTGCGATTCCTACATTCTTAAGCCACCATTCTTTAAGTACCATTCCGCCAAGTGCAACCAGGAAAAGTAACAAACCCTTGAAAAAGTTACCAACTAATGGAATGTCTACCAACGCTTCAAAGCTAAATGCTAAAAGGAATGAAAGCACCAAAAAGGCTATCCCCAAAACAGCAAAGACATTTTTGCTTAATATCTGCATTATCTTATGCCATTTCCATAAAACAACGCCTAATGGGATAACGGCTATAATAATATCTACTAAGTGAATGTTCATGATTTCTCCTGCTTCCCTGGCGGTGGCGAGGTGTTCCTGTTCAACAAAAATACCCGGTGTAGCCGGTCTTCTTGGTGGAAGGGGAGCACCTTACCACAGCAGGAAATTCATGCTCACGTACTGAGAATCTTAAAACAATTTGAATGATTGACAAGTTAAAGCTCAATGCCGTTTTTTTATTTTGAACAACAGCGAAATATGCGGCCGCATACGCCATCATAACCGCCAACTGGCTGACCTGCGACGAAACGGGGGCGCGGGAAACGGGTAGAGGGGTGGTGTGGGTAAGGGGTGGGGGAGATGCGGTCGTCAGGAAGCGGTTCGTGTTTGAATATAGCACTCTGATTGTTTGAGAAAAAACAAAGGAGATTAATACACTTGTATAGCAGGTTTTATATGGGTCATTGAAACTTGATAGGGGTAGTGGGCAAATACCCCAGAGAGCGACCCGCTGGGTGTGGGAGCCGCCTCTTTGATAGGCGTTTCTTCGGTAAAGACATTAATGAACCCTTTCCCAACCGTTGCGCCCGGAATTCATCCTTCTTCGTTTTCTTTGAGGTACAATAGCCTCACCTCTTCATTTACCGGTTCAGTTCACGCCAACGTCCTCAAGGAGTTACCCCAATGGAAACGCCTCTAACCCCGATGGAATTTGCCCGTCGCGCCCGTCGCCTGTATGGCAACCGGGAAGCAGTTGTAGATGGTGATTTACGCTTGACCTATGAGCAGTTTTTTGATCGCTGTGATCGCTGGTCGGCAGTTTTACAGAAGGCGGGCATTCAACCCGGTGACCGGGTAGCCTACATTGCCCCCAACACCCATGCCCAACTGGAGTCATTTTATGCCGTGCCACAGATAGGGGCGGTGGTTGTGCCGATCAACTATCGGCTGACGGCGGATGATTTTGCTTACATTATTAATCACAGTGGGGCGCGGATCGTGTGTGCCCATTCTGATTATCTGGAAGCGGTAGACACTGTTCGGGAGCAGTTGCCCCAGGTGGAGCAGTTTGTGGCCTTGGAAGGGAGTCGGGATGGATGGGTAGATTATGAGGCGGAGATCGCGGCCGCGTCGCCCACCTTCATTCACCCTACCATCAATGAGGGAGACCTGCTCGCCATTAACTACACCAGTGGCACAACTGCCCGCCCCAAAGGGGTGATGATCACCCACCGCAATGCCTACATGAACATCGTCGGTACGATTGCTCACCAGCCCCTCTCCCCCAAAGACCGCTACCTCTGGACATTGCCCATGTTCCACGCCAACGGCTGGACCTTTGTCTGGATTGTGACAGCGCGGGGAGCCACCCATGTTTGCCTGCGCCGGGTCGAGCCGCGCACCATTTTTGATCTGATTGAGCAAGAGAACATCTCGATCTTCTGTGCCGCGCCGACGGTGCTGATTGGCATCGCCAACAGCCCGGCGGAGTTGCGGCAAGGGGCCAGACGGGGGGTCAAACTGTTTACGGCGGGGGCACCGCCCGCGGCCGCGACCATCGAACGCATTGAAGGGGAACTAGGCTGGGAACTGACCCAGGTGTACGGTCTTACTGAGACGGCTCCCTTCATCACCATCTGCGAAGAACGGCCTGAACATGCTCATCTTTCCCTGCAAGAGCGGGCCATCATCAAGGCCAGGCAAGGCGTAGAATTGATCACCTCTGGTGAACTACTCGTGGTGGATGAAGAAGGAGACGAAGTCCCCCATGATGGGATGACGTTGGGCGAAATCGTCGTGCGAGGGAATGTGGTGATGAAAGGGTATTTTAATGATCCCGAAGCCACAGCCAGAGCCTTGCGCGGTGGCTGGTTCCATACCGGTGATGCCGCTGTCGTTCACGCCGATGGCTACGCTGAAATCCGGGATCGCATCAAAGATGTCATTATTAGCGGCGGCGAAAATATCTCCTCGGTAGAAGTGGAAGGGGTGTTGTTGCGTCATCCGGCGATACAGGAAGTGGCGATTGTGGGTATGCCACATGAAAAATGGGGCGAAGCCCCGCACGCTTTTGTCGTGTTACGCCCTGGCGCGGCCGCGACCGAAGCCGAGATTCGTCAGTTTGCCCGTGATCACCTGGCCCATTTCAAGGCCCCGCAATGGGTTTCCTTTGTCACCGAACTGCCTAAAACAGCCACGGGGAAAATCCAGAAATACGTGTTGCGTGGCGGCCGCACGGCCATTGCGACGCAATCGTCAGTCAGCATCGCATCGTCGGGGGTGAGCACACCGATCCCCTTCGCCCAACCCTGCTCCGCGGCAAACGTATGATGGACGATACGGTCCCGATCACGCCCGCCCCCTCGCGGACCCTTCTGCAATTCAGCCGACACTCGCCAGCGTACATCATCGAAAAACGCCCAGCACGCCTGCATCAGCGTCAGCTCACGTTCCAATTCGTCACCCGTCATGTCTTGCTCGTCGATGCTCGAAAACGCGAACGAGATGCCCCAGAAGTCGGTTGATCCCGTTCCTGGATACTGTTCGACCACATCGACGTTCTTGATGGTGTCAAACTCCGCGTCCATTTCAGCCAGCTTTGCCACCTGTAAATATCGCGGAATATAGGCACGTAGCCGTTCGATTGCTTTCTCCCCCGTCTTCGCCCCGCGCTCAAACCCAGGCCAATCAGGTGCCACCGCCACCACCTTCTTGCCCTTCGGTCCGATTTCCAGTGTTACCCGCATAGGGTTAGCCATAGTTCCTCCAATCGCAGTCGTTCCTGCTATTGCACACCCGAGAGGGAGCGCGGTGGTTGCCATTCTCTCTCATAAGCCGGCCAAGGGATCAAGAGCGTGAACGAACGAACGCCCCCGTGCCGATGCTTAGCCAATCCCAGTCTGCCACTGCTCATTCACAAATGAGATATTGTTTGTAGTGACCGCTTTAGCGGGGTGACGCCACCCCGCTAAAGCGGTCACGATGAACCAAAACCCTCAATGCTTGTCTGAACAACTATATAAGTAAGAATGCGATCATAGACCAAATGTTCTGCCGATGTCAAGGTCATGGGTGCATCGTTGCTCACTTTCTGCCCAGGGATACCCTATGCCCACCATCACCCAGGGCGTTTCTTGAGATGAGCAACTGGGCACAGCTCGCGGCCGCGCAGCCCGCCAGGGATTCCTACAGCCGCAAAATCCCTTTTTCAAGGGCAACTGTCACAGCGGCGGTACGATCATCTACGCCCAGCTTGTTGAAAATGTGAATGAGGTGGGTTTTGACGGTGGCCTCGCTGATGTGCAGTGCTTTGCCGATTTGCCGGTTGTTCGTGCCTCTGGCGACTAATTGCAGGACTTCCAGTTCGCGGCCGCTTAACTCTACCGTTTCAGGTTCGCGCATCCGCTGCATGAGCCGGGTAGCGACCGCCGGAGCCAGCACCGATTCCCCTCGTGCGGTGGCCCGAATGGCGCGGAATAGTTCCTCACGCGGCGCGTCCTTGAGCAAATAACCTGTCGCGCCCGCTTCAATGGCCCGCACAATATCGCTGTCGCTATCGTAGGTGGTCAGGACGAGGATGTGTAGGCCAGGCTGTTTTTCACGCAGGGTTTGAATGGCCGTCACCCCATCCATGCCTGGCATCCGCAAATCCATCAGCACCACATCCGGTTCTAGCCGTTGACACAAAGCTACCCCTTGCGCCCCATCAGAGGCTTCCCCTATCACCTCAAAATCGGCCTGTCCGGCCAGCATCCCGGCTAAGCCTTCGCGTACCACCGGATGATCATCTATGAGCAGGAGTCGAATCATGTTGTTGCCCCGTCTATGGGTAGTTGAATGACCAGTGTTGTCCCCTCACCGGGTTCGCTCTCGATGAGGAGTGAACCATGCAACTGGGAGACCCGTTCGCGCATGGCGATTAGCCCGTAACCACCGGCATGGGTCGCGGCCGCAACCCCATTGATGCCCACGCCATTGTCCTGTACATCCAACGTCACCATGTCGCCCATGTAAGAGAGCGTCACTGTAACCTCAGTGGCCTGGGCATGTTTGCGAATATTGGCCAGGGCTTCCTGGGTGGCCCGGAGCAGGGTCACTTCGGCTTCCGGGTGCAAGGGGGTGATTGCGCCAGTGATATGGGCCGCGGCCGCGATGCCACAACTATCCGACCATTTCTGCACCGTTTGCTGGATGGCGACCGGCAGTGGGTCTTCTTCCAGGGGTTCCGGGCGTAAATCCTGCACCACACGCCGCGCCTGGGCGATGTTGTCACGGGCGGTCTGGCGGGCTTCGTGCAGGTGATGGAGATGGCGTTCCGGGTCAGTGGTCAGGGCTTGTTCGGCGGCTTCCAGGTGCATGACGATGCTGATGAACCCTTGCGCCAGCGTATCGTGTATTTCATGGCTGAGCCGCTGTCGCTCCTGAAGCACACCCGCCTGCCGTTCCGCGGCCGCGAGGTCAGCCTGCGTTTGCCGGAGTTGCTCAATCAATTCCTGGCGCTGCATACTTTGCGCGATGATGGCATTAATCCATAACGCCACCAGGACAGCAACGACAGTGGAAAATACAAAGGCCCATAAGGTGAGATTATTCCAGGCCAGTTCTACACCACTTTCATAAGCCACCAGCGCCGAAAACAAGATGGAGCCAGGAATCGCCCAGGAGAGAGGTAGCAAAAAGAAAAGCTGGCTGAATAGCCCCCCGATGGTGAAAAAGAAGACGGGGTGGCGGTTAACCAGTGCCACCCACAGGGCGATGGCAATGAGGAAGTAAAGGAGAGCGTGCAAGGGGCGCGGCCGCGGGCCAGAGATATGCTGATACAGGAGCCGCATACCGAACCAGTGCCATACACCGCTCAAAACAGACAGGGCGATAATCCAACGCAGGTCAACGGCCGATGTATCACTATCAAAGAGTGTTATCAATGTGGGCACGATCAGGGCGATGTAGAAAATGACGGACCATATCCAGCCCATCCGTTCCCAGGCATTCCGTCTTGTGGTGGTTGAGGGGTGATTCATGGTAGGCCTGGCGTACTAGCGACAAAATTGCGATGTTCTTGAAGAATGGAAGGTTATTTTGCCGGTGTATTGGCTTTTATCCGTGTTCTTCCCGTGTTTTGGAGTCTGGAAGATGTAGACCATATACCAATACACCAATATACTATCCTATTCCCAGCGAAACGTCCGGCTGGAGATGAGGACACAGACGATGAAGATGCCGCTGAGAACCAGGACGGCGGTGGTGTCCCAGCCCTGACCATACCACAACCCTTTCACCAGTTCGATGACGTGGGTCAGGGGGAGAAATTCGCCCACTTTGCGGATGGTTTCGGGCAGAATCTCACGGGGCATGGCCCCACCGGAGAGGAACAGCATGGGGAACAGGATGCCCATGCCGAGGGCCTGAGCCGAGCGCGGTGTCGGGGCAAGGTTCGCCAGGACAAACCCCAGTGAGAAGAAGCTGAGACCGCTGAGCAGGATCGCGGCCGCGACCGAGAGCATCTGTTCCGGGAATTGCAGATCATACACGGCCCGCGCCGTCGCAAACAGCAGGATGACCCCCACCGCCTGCATCACAAGATTCATCGCCACCTGGGCACCCAGGATCACCGACGGGTTGAGCGGTGTCGCCTTCAAGCGGCGCAACACCCCTTGCTCCCGATAATTCGCCAGGGCAATGGGCAGTCCAATCAGCCCAATTGTGCCCGTGATCATCCCGATGTAACCGGGCACGGAGACATCCACATTGCCCAGGTTGCCAAACTCGGCCACCGGCTCATTGCCAAAAATCGAGCCAAAGACGATCAGGATAACGAGGGGGAAGGCGAAGGTGAAGAACATCGCCACGGGTTCCCGTGCGAACAACTTCATTTCAATCCAGGTCATTTTCAAAAACGCATTCATGATTCACTCCTACGAAAATAAGTTTCAGGTTTCAGGTTCAGGTTGAACACGGATAGACTGGAAATCCTAGAGTCCTATTTTCATCCATCTTGGTGTGCCCCAGGCCCATGGGGAACCCCTGAGAATTAATGAACCGCAGAGACGCAGAGAACGCAGAGAAAAGAAAAATCTGTGTCAATCTGTGTCATCTGTGGATAACTGTTTATGCTCTGATTTGTTTGCCCGTCAGGGCCAGGAAGACATCTTCCAGGTTGGCCTGCTCTACTTTCAGGTCTGAGGGCAGGGCGTTGGCCTGGGCCAGATGGGCCGTTACCTGGCCGACCATCGTGCCGTTGCCATAAACGACGACTTCCAGCCCTTTCTGCTCCACCCGTTCCACACCGGGCAAGTTTTCCAACGTTGCCGCGTTAAACCCGTTGACCTGCGTGAAACGAACCCGGTTCTGACCATCCAATTGCTCGATCAGAGCCTGCGGTGTGTCCAGGGCGATGATGCGGCCGCTATCCACCACCGCAATTCGATCACACAACGTTTCGGCTTCATCCATAAAATGGGTGACTAAAACCACCGTTTTGCCCTGTGCTTGAATGGTTTTGATCAGTTCCCAGGTATGACGACGTGCTTGCGGGTCCAATCCTGTCGTGATTTCATCCAAAAAGACAAGTTCCGGATCGTTGAGCAACGCCAGGGCGATAAAGAGGCGTTGCTTTTGCCCCCCGGACAATTTGCCGAAGCGGGCGTTCCGTTTATCGCTCAACCCCCATTGTTCAATCAGCTTTTCCCAACTGACCGTTTTGTTGTAGAAGCTGGCGAAGAGGCTCAAGGCTTCCCAAACCTTGATGTTATCGGGTAGGGCGGCCTGCTGAAGCTGAATACCTATTTGTTGGCGTAGCCTGGCACTGTGCTGCTGTGGGTTCATGCCCAGCACCTCAACCAAACCCTGATCTGGCTTACGCAATCCCATCACCATTTCCACAGTGGTGGTTTTACCCGCTCCGTTCGGGCCGAGGATGCCGAAGATTTCCCCTTTTTGTACGGTGAACGAAATATCGTGGACAGCGACATGATCGCCGTACCGTTTCTGAAGTTGATTCGCGCTAATCACTGTTGGCATCGGTTCACTCTCCTTGTTTGGTGATGCCATTAGCATAACAAACAGGCGAGGGCCGGGAATCTACCGAATAGTTGAAGTTGAAGGAGCAGTTGGGGGATATTTGACTCAATCGTTTGGTGAGGCTATATCAACCGAATGGTGGATAGGGGTTTAGGTAAAACGCCTAGAGGGTTTGATACATCAATACCAGATGCGGCCGCTCATGGTTGGACAACCAGACGACTTCTCAAGTCGCCCGCTGTGTCTGTGTTGCTGTGACAAAACCTTTGCCGGACTCGCGGCCGCACGGCCTCTGTGACCCTCTGTGTTTCTTGTTTTTGGGTTCTGGCTTGTCCAGGTCAGGGTGTAGATATGGCAGTGGCACGCCGCCGCCGCCGTGTAAGCCGAATGATTCCTACCATCAAGATTACCAATAAACCCACACCCAAGAGCGCCCATCCCCAGTTATCACGAATAATTCCCCACACCACCCCGGCGGGCGGGGTAAACGAAGGTGCAGAGGGCACACAACGCATATCGGGAGCCTGGGTGGGGGTTTCCAAAAACTCCGTGATCAGGGCAATGCCACAGACCCCCAGGGTGACGTGCGCCTTGTCGCCCATCAGCACAAAATAACTGGTGCTAAAATTCTGCGCCACCTGCTCCCCGAGGGCGGGTGGTTTGTTGGCGTCATACGCCCCTTCCATCAACAGGGCCGGTACGTCACTGATAATGGGTTCACCTGATGGAATTTGCTCTACCGCCCATAAAGCACAAACATCCAGGTTTAATTGCACAAATGGGGATAGGGCGGTGACGACTTCGGGGTAGCTGTTGGCGGTAGAGAGATCGGCCAGGGTGAGGGAGCCGACTTCGGCACAGAAGACGGATTGGTAAAGGCCATCGGCTGTGCCGATGCCGGTATCGCCGATGAACGCCTGGGGTAGGACGCCGATCATAAATTCGTAGTTGCCCTGGCTGGTGTCGTAAATGGCTTTGGGGAAGTAGGTGACGGCGGCAAAGAGGTTGCCCATTGTTTGGATGAACAGGTTGCCATCGAGATTGACGGTCGCGGCCGCGCCGGTTGTCGGGTGTTCGATGGTGAGAGGGACGGGGTTGGCGTTGAGGTCGGCCACGAGTGTGAAGAAGACCTGCTCCAAGTTGGGATATTCGCGGCCGCAATGCACATCCGCCGCACAATCGGCAAATAAACGACGAAAACTCCCACTCATGGTATCAAACATGGGGTACAACACTTCGCTCATGTGGGCCTGGGGAAACGCGCCGCTGTCGGTGGCGATAGAGCGCACATGGTCAGGATAATCGCGTGCCACCAACTGGGTCAACAAACCCCCACCCGACACCCCCCAGAGGTTGTACTGGTCATAACCCAAAACCTCCATCACATAGGGCACATCTGCCGCCCGCTCGATATTGTTATACGCATCCAGGTTGACTCCTTCACTCACGAGGCGGCCGCGACAAAGGGTATACGCTTCTTGGGTCAGCACGTGGCGGTCGGCTTCTGACGCACCGAACTGCTCATCCACGCGGGCGAGTTCCGGACAATCAAGAAATGGGGTTGCGCCATAGGTTCCCCGTTCGCTCATCAGCACAATATCCCGCCGGGCCAAAATTTCATTATCACCACCGAAGAGCAGAGGCACGAGATCAAAGATGTTGCCGCCGGGGCCGCCGGTAAACATGAGGAAGGATCAGGGGCGGGATTGGGGCCGGTGGCGGGGAAAATAGCCACGGCAAGCTGGATGGTGGCTCCATCCGGCAAGGCGTGTTGCTCCGGCACGGTGACAACGCCACAGATCACATCTTCAGCCAGCACCACCCCCTCGGGTAAGTCAAACGGGCAAGTGGCCGGTTGCCATTGGCGGGCGGTGATGGTGGGGGTGGGGTGATGGGGCTTGTGTTTTGGGTGCAGGCGACAGCTAACAGGAGTAAGACCAGGAGCAGAAGAGAAAGTTTGGGTGACGTAGGCATAGTTGGTTTCTCCAGGGTAGGGGAAGTGGGGGAATGTTACTTCTGATAGGTGGGATTCGCTAGTGGGGTGTGGGGATGCGGCCAGCGCGTCAAGGTAGCCATTCCAGACCTGTACCTCGCCCGATCCTTTAGAGCATCCATTCTAAACTGTCTGAAACCTTGACAATCTCTACCTTGCTCATACCATTACGGTACGTGCCCTGCGATTAAGAATGGGTGTGGGTTTCTTTAACCCGTTCCCTCAACTGACCTGATGTCCTCAAAACGTCTGTTTTTTCTACGCCGCGATCTGGGTTTACAAATCCTGGCTCTCTATCTGCTTTTTGTCGGTTTTGTGGCCCTGGCCGCCTATAAATTTCAAGACCTGGCCAGCCAGCGGCTCGAAGCCGACGTTCAGGCCGCCGATTTGTCTCTGGCGCGTGCTATCGCCCAGGAGACCAACACGGTGATGGATGGAGCGCTCCAGACGGTAAACCAGTTAGCTACCTACCCCGCAGTGATCGAGGCCGATATTGACGGCATGGGTGATATTTTCACCATTCTGCTGAGTGCCCGCACCGATGTGAACCTGGTTTACCGGTTAGATGCTCAGGGGATCATGTTGTACCACTATCCTGAAGGGCCGGGTTCCACCGTGGGGGATGATTTTTCTTTTCGCGATTATTTCCAGAGTGCTCTGACAACCCCTGAGCCGATGGTTTCTCGCGGCCGCATCTCCCCCACCACCAACCAACCCGTCGCCACAGCGGTCATGCCTCTCTGGAGTCCGGATAACCAGTTCCTAGGGCTGGTTGCCACCAACATCAAACTGGAATCCTTGAGCTACGCGCTGTCAGCCATTGTGCGTGAATACCAGCCCCAAGAACAACTGCAAATCATGATTGTCGATGCGAAGGGGCAGATTATTGCTCACCCAGAGCCTGCTCTCATCCTGAATGATGCCAGTCAGGTGATGCCCACCGTGGTTGAGGCCGTTTTAGCGGGCAGTACCGGCAACTTCATTGCGGCCAATAATGCTGATGAGGAAAGCCTGTACAGCTATGTCCCCATCCAGAGTGTGGGGTGGGGCGTTGTGATCAGCCGCCCGACGGCTGTGGCTTTTGCCTCACTTCAGGCGTTTCAACGCGGCGCCTTCATTGCCATCACCCTTTTTCTGGTTGGTGGCCTCGTTTTTTGGCTAGGGCTGGCGCGGGTAGTCATTTATCCCCTGGAGCAATTAGCCGCGTTCAGCCAATCGATTGGGCAGGATCACCCCGCGGCCGCATTCTCCCCCCAGGTGATAGGGTTGGCCCAACGACCCGACCAAATCGGCCATCTGACGCGCAGTTTACAACGGATGCAAAAGGCCATTGAATCGCGGCTCAATGAATTATCCACACTCCTGCATACCAGCGGAGCAGTTGTATCCACGCTGGATTCACAAATTGTGTTGGATCGGATTTTGGAGCAAGTAGAGCGGTTGATGGATATCCAGATGTGTGCCATCTTCGCCCTCGATAAGGAAAGAAATATTTTTCGTATTCATGCCAGCCGGGGATTGCCGTCCTGGTATATCGAACACGCCATTATTGATCCCGACGAGCCGGGTTCAGTGACGATGCGAGCGATGCGCACCGGTCTGCCGATTCAGGTGAGCGATACGGAGACCAACCCGTCGTTTACGGCCCATCGCGGCCGCGCCCGGATTGCCGGTTATCAGGCCGTGTTAGCTGTTCCCCTCAAGGCCCAATACACGCCACCAGCCGCTCTGCTCGTCTTCCGCCCCAACCCCCATGAGTTCAGCCAACGGGAAATCAACCTGCTGAGTAGTTTCGCTAACCATGCGACGATGGCTATCGAAAACGCCGCGCTTTATTCGCATAGCGATATGCGCCTGCAAGAACAAACCCGCCGCCTGGAAGCCCTCATCCAATCCATGCAGGATGGTCTGATCCTGGAAGATTTGCAGGGGCAGGTGCTCTACGCCAATCGGCGCATCCAGGAAATGGCTGGTCTGGCGAGCGGGGTGGGGGATATGACGTTGGCCGCAGGAGTCGCGGTGGATGAGTTGATGGAGCGAATTCTGGCGCAAACGAAAGACCCCGCGGCCGCGCACCAGGCTGTGCAGTCTGCCTTAAATGGGGAACCCGGTCGTCGAGCCGATTTTACGGTGATCACCGGGGAGCGGCCGCGGCACATCCGACTAAAACCGTTTGAGGTAACTGATTCGGTTGGTACGCGGATTGGTCGCGGCCGCATATTGCAGGATATCACCCAACGGTACGAACTCGACCGTATGAAATCCAGCCTTATTGCCACCGTCTCCCACGAATTAAGAACCCCGTTGGCGGCCATCAAAGGGTACACCAGTACCCTCCTGGCCGAAGATGTGGAATGGGACCCGCAGAGCCAGCGTGAGTTTCTGGACATCATCTCCGTGGAAACGGATCATCTAAGCGAACTGGTTACCAACCTGCTGGACATGTCCCGTATTGAGGCGGGCAATCTGATGGTCTCGCGCACCCATTGTCATTTGGCTGAATTGGTTCAAGAAGCGGCCAAACATGCTCATGCCAAACCCGGCGACCGGTTACGTCTTGAATTACCCCCGGATTTGCCCCCCTTGTATGTGGATGCGTCCCGGATTGCCGTTGTCTTGCGCAACCTTATTGAAAATGCGGTCAAGTATGGCAGCGAGGCAACCCCCATCACCGTCAAAGCGAGACAGGAGAATGGTCATTTGATTGTCAGGGTAGAAGATGAAGGGACGGGAATTGCGCCAGAACATAGTGCTCGCGTCTTTGACAGCTTCTATCGGGTTGAGGGTGGCCTGACCCGCAGTACCACCGGGGCAGGTTTAGGATTAGCCATTTCGCAGGGATTCATTCGCGCTCATGGTGGCGACATCTGGCTGGAGCCACGTTCCGCCGGTACTTGTGTGGCCTTTTCCCTGCCCCTTACCCTGGCGGAGTGAGCGTTACAGGTCATCCCCCTACCCCCCTTCCCGGGGGGAAGGGGGAACCTTAGCGGCGCGGTTTTTCGGGGCGAAGGCCCGAAAAACCGCGCCCAGAAAAGCGGGGTTAGGGGTGGGGGTTTCCGGCGACAAACCGAGTTTGTTTTGGGGAGATAACGTACACCGTGATGAACAAACCAACCGTCTTAATCATTGATGACGAAAAATCCCTACGTGATTTTGTCCAGCGCAACCTGGAAGTGCGTGGTTTCCAGACCCTGACTGCGGGAAATGGCCTTGAAGCCCTGGCTCATTTCCAAAATCAGTCCGTTGATCTGGTCATTGCCGACCTGATGATGCCCCACATGGATGGCCTGGAAACGATCCGGCGCATTCGGCAGAGTTCGCTCGTGCCTATCATTGTGCTTTCGGCTCTGGGCGAGGAAAACGACAAAATTCAAGCGTTTAACCTGGGAGCGGATGATTATCTCACCAAACCCTTTGGGGTGGGGGAATTGTTGGCACGGGTGCAGGCGGTGTTACGACGCAGTCAATGGCGGCCGCACACAACTCCCGTTGAACGGTTAGCCTATGGCGAACTGCTTGTTGATCAGGAACGTCATCAAATTCTCTTGCGGGGCGAACCGGTTGAATTGACACCGACGGAGTTTAATCTACTGGTATACCTGATGGAAAACGCGGGCAAGGTATTAACCCATCGGGCCATTCTGCAAAAAGTGTGGGGAACAGAATACGGCAACGAGGCCGAATATTTACGGGTGTATGTGGGACGCCTACGCCAAAAAATCGAGACTGACCCCGCCAACCCGCGTTATCTGCTCACTGAACGGGGGATTGGCTATACCTTCGCCCACTGAATCCTTAGCTGTTGCCCCGTGGGGAGGAGGCCGCGACGCTGGTTAGACAGCGCTTAGGGCGCGATGCCTACCGAGCGTAAACCCGTTTCTGTAAAAACTGCCTGATCAATCGGGGAAATATTTATGCAATATTTATAAAGGGCTACCGAAGTTTATTGGATGTTTGTGCCTTGTGACTAGACTGAAGGGTAAGCGGCCCGGTTTGCGGCCGCGACGCCCATCCTTCCCTTTTGTTTGCAGGAGAAAAAGTCATGAAGCGCAAATTGCCCCTTGTTCTGTCCTTCCTTTTGGTTCTTGTCCTCAGTCTCAGCGCGTGTTCGTCGGGAGGCAACACGCCCAACAACGAACCCGCTAACAGCAACACCAATAGCAATACAACAACCGAAAACACCAGTGCCAATGAAGAACCGACTGCCCCTGAAGCTAAGTCCGTTGTCATTGGTTTCACCGCTTCCCAAACCGGTAAATACAACGTGGAGTCCACCCGACAGATCAATGGTCTGAATCTGTGGATGGAGCAGGTTAATGGCGCGGGCGGTATTACCCTGGCCGATGGCACCGTCGTCACGTTTGCGTCCAAATTTTATGATGATGAGTCCAACACCGACCGGGTACAAGAGCTTTACACCCGCCTGGCGACGGAAGACAACGCTGATTTCCTTATCAGCCCTTACTCCAGTGGCCTGACCGATGCCTCGGCCATTATTGCTGAACAGTACGGCAAAATCATGATCACCACCGGGGCTGCTTCTGACAGCACTTACCAGAAAGGGTACACCCTGGTGTTCCAGACCTACACCCCGGCTTCCCGTTATCTGACCGGGGCGTTGGACTTGTTGGCGCAAACGGATCCGTCAGTCAAGAAGATCGCCATCATTTACGAAAACGACAAATTCTCAACGGACGTGTCCACGGCGTTGAACGAGTACGCCCTGGCGCAAGGGTATGAGATTGTCCTTTTTGAAGGCTATGACTCTGGCACGACGGATTTTGCCGCCTTTATCAACAAGATTCAAGAGAGTAGCCCCGATGCTATTCTGGGTGGAGGGCATTTCCAGGACGGGAGCACCTTTGCCCGGCAGTTGTCAGAAAAGAGGTGCCGGTGAAATATGTGGCTCTGTTGGTGGCCCCACCTGAACCGACGTTTGCGGAATTGGGCGCGGCCGCGTTAGGAATTGTAGGTCCCAGCCAGTGGGAACCCCAAGCCGTGTTTAATGCAGAGTCTGCGGCCGCGGCCAATTTGGACTTCTTTGGTCCATCCAGTGCTGAGTTCACCGAAATGTACATGGCCGCTTACAACGAAGAGCCATCCTACCATGCCGCAGGGGGTTATATTGCCGGTCTGCTCTTGCAAAAAGCCATCGAAAACGCTGGCTCCCTGGATACCGAAGCCGTCAAATCCGCCCTGGATGGCCTCAACCTGATGACCTTCTTCGGCCAAATCCAGTTTGACACGAGTGCTGAATCTCACGGCCTGCAAACTGGTCACTCCATGGTCTACATCCAATGGCAGGGAACGGCTGAAGCCCTGGCCAAACAGGTTGTCTGGCCCGCCGCCGGGTCAACGGCTGACGCCCTCTATCCCCGCCCATAACCACGGACTTTTAGTATTTATACAGGTGTCCGAACTTATTCCCACGCTCTGGGGGATACCATCTGGGACGCTCTGCGTCGCGTAGGACGCAGAGCGTCGTAGGGAGCATTCCACGCAGAGCGTGGAACGAGTACCTGTATAGATACGACTTTTAAGCGAATCCACAGATGTCACAGATAACTTTTCTTGTCATCCAGGACATCTGTGGATACCCCCTATTAATCCGTGTATCCATTTTTAGAGGAGACAACATGGATGGGCTTCACCAGAGGTGATGAAAATTTGTCCGCAGATTTCGCAGATTAACGCAGATTTTTTTGCTTTTCTCTGCGCTCTCTGCGTCTCTGCGGCGAGTTATTTTCAGAGGAGTTCAGTATGGATATTTTCGCCTTCTTGATAGACGGCTTGTTGATTGGTTTTGTGTATGGCATTGCGGCCATGGGGCTGACGCTCATCTGGGGCGTCATGAATGTCATCAACCTGGCGCATGGCCCCATTATCGCCCTGGGTATGTTTGGCGTTTATCTGGCGTTTACCGAGTTGGGCATGAACCCGTATCTGGCCCTGCCCTTAGTCGCCGTTCTCGGTTTACTTCTGGGAATGCTCATTTACGCCGTCGCCATCCACCGCGTCATCAATGCCCCCCACCTTTCCACCTTGTTAGCCACCTTTGCCGTCAACATGATCATTATCGGTATCGGCACGGCTATCTGGCAGACGACCCCTCGTAATGTGGATGTATCGTTGGGCAGTTTCAACATTGGCCCGACCACGGTTTTGGGTACGCGGCTGGTGGCCGCCCTGGCTTCCCTGCTCATCACTGGGGGGCTATATCTTTTCCTTTACCGGACCACTACGGGCAAATATGTGCGGGCGGTGGCCAATAACCGCGCGGCCGCGGAGCTGATGGGTATCCCTTCATCTCGTATTTTGGCCCTGAGTTTTGGCATCGGCACCATGTTAGCCGCCCTGGCTGGTGGACTCATTGCCACCTTCTTCCCCTTTACCATTCTCTCCGGCGGAACCTATGAACTGAAGAGTTTTGTTATTGGCGTGTTGGGTGGGCTGGGCAATCCGTTAGGGGCACTTGTGGGTGGTCTCATTCTAGGGGTGCTAGAAGGCATCATCCCCCGCTTTATGGCGACCACCTGGGTTCCTGTGGTTGAATTTGTCCTGTTTGTGGTCATCCTACTGGTTCGACCCACAGGTTTGCTGGGAGCAAAGAAATGAACAAATGGCTCAATCCTGGCTTGTGGCTCACTATCGCCGTTATCCTTGTTTTGGGTTTGTGGCCGGTTATAACCGACCAACCCGCCAACCGTGAAGTTATCTTTACCGTACTGTTATCGGTGGTTTTGGCCAGCAGTCTGAACATTCTATTGGGTTATACCGGGTATGTCAGCTTCGGTCATGTCGTGTTTTTTGGCCTGGGCGGTTATGTGGGCCTATTCCTGATGACCACTGGGGGGACATCCTTGTGGCTGGCAATGATCGGCGGTGGGTTGGCATCCGGTTTGCTGGCGTTTCTATTGGGCAAGGCTATTCTGCGGCTGCGCGGGGCTTACTTTGCCCTGGCGACGATCGGCATCAACGAAGCGATGCGGGCGTTTATCAATAATTTCCAGCCGCTGGGTGGAGCCACCGGCATCTCCCTTAATTTCCAGATTTACAACGATTATGGCGGGGCAGTTAATGCCTTGTGGATGGTTTATTATGTGCTTATTGCTTTGGCTATCATCAATCTCCTACTGAGCTATCAGATTAAAACCAGCAAATTTGGTCTGGGTTTACTGGCGATTCGGGAAGATGAAGACGCGGCTGAGGTGATGGGTGTCATTACCCCCAATGCCAAAACCTGGGCCTATGTGTTATCGGCTATTTTGCCCGGTGTGGTAGGGGTACTGTTTTTCTTCAAGAACGGCAACATCGAACCCCCCCAGGCGTTTCGGCTTCATCTATCCATTGAAATGCTGGTGATGGTGATGTTAGGCGGTTATGGCACGGTGTTGGGGCCGGTTCTGGGCGCAGCCGGATATCAGCGGTTGCGCGGCATCTTGCTAACATCAGAGCTTTTCAAGAATTCCCAGCTAGGGGTGGCCGGTGCTCTCCTGCTGATCATCGTGCTCTTTATTCCAGCCGGGGCGATTGGCTGGTTACGACATCGTTTCGCCTCTCTGCGGAGGTTTTTGCCATGATCTTACAAGTAGAAGGTGTCAGCAAACGGTTTGGGGGGTTGCAAGCCCTCAGCAACATTACCTTTGATTTACGTGAAGGGGAGATCATGGGGCTGATTGGGCCGAATGGCGCGGGCAAAACCACGCTCTTTAATGTTATTAATGGGGTGTATACGCCGAGTGAGGGGCGGGTGCTTTTCCGCGGCCGCGATATAACCGGCGCCAAAACCTATGACGTAGCCCACATGGGCATGGCTCGCACCCATCAGATTGTGCGGCCGCTGAACGAACTTACCGTGCGTGATAACGTCACCGTGGGGGCCTGCTTTGGCCGGGAAGGGCATGGACTTAGCGAAGCCAACCGCATCGCCGACGAGGTACTGGCCTTTGTCGGGTTGGCGGAGAAGAGTAACCAACTCGCCAGTAGTCTGAATGTGGCCCAGAAAAAGCGGCTGGAAATGGCGCGTGCCCTGGCCGCTCGCCCCTATCTCATCCTTTTGGATGAGGTGCTGGCCGGATTAAACCCATCCGAAATCGCTCAGATGGTGGAAACGGTGCATAAAATAAGGGATCAGGGCATCACCATCATCATGATCGAACATGTTATGCACGCCATTATGAAGGTGTCGGATCGGTTGATTGTGCTGGATTATGGCAAACAACTGGCTGAGGGAACGCCGGAACAAATTACCAGCAACCCCAAAGTGATTGAAGCTTATCTGGGCGACCCGGAAATGGCCCGTAAGTTGATGGAGGAAGGTTAATGGCTATCCTGGAAATACGTGATATCACCTCTGGGTATGGGGAAGTGCAAATCCTTTGGGGAGCCAGTTTGAAACTGGAAGAGGGGCAATTGACCTCGTTAGTCGGGGCGAATGGGGCCGGTAAAACAACGATGTTGCGCACGGTAATGGGGCAAATTCGCCCCTGGAGCGGCTCGGTCTGGTTTGATGGGCAAGATGTAAGCCAGCTACCGGCGTATGATAAAGCGGAATTGGGACTGGTGCTGGTTCCTGAGGGTCGCCAACTGTTTACGGACATGACTGTGGAAGAGAATTTGGAGATGGGTGCGACACCGAAACGGGCGCGGCCGCGTGTCAAGCGCAACCTGGAACTGATGTATGAAATGTTCCCTCGCCTCAAAGAGCGACGGGCACAAAAGTCTGGCACTTTGAGTGGTGGGGAGCAACAGATGTTAGCCGTTGCTCGTGGTATCATGTCTGAACCCCGCGTCCTGATGATTGATGAACTGTCATTAGGCTTAGCCCCGGTGTTGGTATTAAACCTGTTCCAAAGTTTACAGCGGCTCAGGAAACAAGGCCTGACGATGCTTCTGGTTGAACAAAATGTCCAGATGGCTCTGGCGGTGAGTGATTATGGTTTTGTCCTGTCTCACGGCAAGATGGACCTGAGTGGCCCCAGCCGTGAATTAAGCCATAACGAGCATGTCCGCTCCGCTTATCTGGGACTGTAACCCAAACGGAAGCATTCAGTCAGTCGTTTATCCGTTTATCCGTCCAAACCGCCCGGCCGTTTTACGGCCGGGCTATGGTTGACTTGAGATTGAGGGATAAGTAGTCAGGGTTAATACCTCAACGGCCCTGGACGTTTGGTTAAGGGTGATCAGAGGTTTCCAGAGAAAACGAAAGGGGCAGGTCCTAGTTGATGGCCCCATGAAGACGTGGGTTTCCCTGAAGATAGGCCAGCCTTTGTTGCCTGGTACAGTTTTACGAAAGGTGGACGTATGTTTTTATGACAAGTCACACCATTCGTTTGTTGCCGGAAACCCCCGCCCCTGGGGGCGGAGTTAGGGGTGGGGGGAGCGGTTGCGACCTTCCGGGTTACCTGCAAACATATTTCAGGATTAGGCAGGTTAACTCTCCCTGATTGGTGATTTTTGTCTTGCAAATAGACGATCATACTCACTTTCTCCCCTTTTCGACATAACAAATCTACTTCTTACAGCGACTAAAGCGTAGTTAGTCGCTTTGACTTTCGTTTTCCATACCTTGTCAAGAGAGCGTTGCCTTTGATTCTGGCGTGATTGTCACCCGTTGCCCCTTGCATTGGGCTATTCCCATTACGCAACCTCTGTACACAAAAAGGATACCTGATGAAAAAAAGAACCCGCTTGATCCTGTTGCTTGCCTTGTTTCTTCCCTTATTGAGCCAACTGCGGCCGCAAACTGCCGTAGCGCAATCCCTTACCCTGGATGACCGGGTGGCCTGCCGTCAGGCCATTGAACAGGTCTATTGGCAGCGGCGCACCTGGCCCGATGACAACCTGGAAACCCGTCCCAGCCTGGATGAAATGCTGCCGGTGGCCGATATTGAACAGCAAGTAGACGATATGCTGCGTCAAAGTACGGCTCTGGAGCAATTGTGGGGTGAGTCCCTTACCCCGGCGCGTCTCCAGGCGGAAATGGAGCGCATGGCGACGCACAGTCAAGAACCCGAGGCTTTGGCCGATTTGTGGGCGGCGTTAGACAATGATCCTGCCCTGATTGCGGAATGTCTGGCGCGGCCGCAACTGGTCAACCGCCTTCTCACCAACCAGTATGCCACCGATGAGCGTCTACACGGTGAACTACGCGCCCAGGCCGAGGCGGAATTGGCGCAACTGGACAGCCCGGAACAACTGGCAACACTCACCGGTGCATACCAGGAAACAACCTGGGTCTTGGCCTCTGCAAACAGCCATCTTGCTCCGGGCGAGATGGCGTTGAACGCTGATGAGTGGGAAGAGCGGCAGGGAGAGATTACCCAATTGTTTGACGCGGCCGCGTTGCCCCTGCACCAGATTAGCCCCTTGCAAGAAGATAGCAGTCGTTTTTATGCCGTCACGGTCCTTGAAAACAGCGCCACAACCTTACGCCTGGGTGTCATCTCTTGGGCTAAACAACCGCTGGAAAGCTGGTGGGCCACCGTGCGTGAACAGTTTGAGGTCGCGGCCGCAGATACAGCCTTCACCTACCAACTGCCTGTGATCGAACGCGGCCGCGGCAACGAAACCTGGACACCTACCCAGGCTTTACCCGATCCCCGTTATGAACATGGGGCCGCCTGGACGGGCAACGAAATGATTGTCTGGGGTGGCATGAGTGTCGTAGGATGGGAATTCCGTGATGGCGGCCGCTACAACCCCGCTACCGATACCTGGACAACCATGAGTACGGTGAATGCGCCCCTGGCCGGTATTACACCGGCTGTCGTCTGGAGCGGTACGGAACTGCTGGTTTGGGGTACGAGTAATGTCGGCGGGCGTTATAACCCGCTTACCGATACCTGGACACCTATGACCGCTACCAACGCCCCCATACCACGAACCAATTTTGCTTACGCCTGGTCAGGTACCGAGCTGATTATCTGGGGTGGCGTCAACCCTTCTCCTCTCAGTAGCGGGGGTCGCTATAACCCCACGACCGATACCTGGACGATCTTGCCCAGCAGTGGTGCGCTCTCCGCCAGAGGGTATCTCAAAGGGGTATGGACGGGCAACGATTTTATCGTGTGGGGTGGGTATACCGGTTCACAAGTGTACAACGACGGCGCCCGCTACAATCCCACCAGTAACACCTGGACACCCCTCAACCAATCCGGGACACCCACAGCCCGTTATTTCCACACGGCTGTCTGGACAGGCACGGAAATGATCATCTGGGGTGGCAGCTTTAGTGATAACAGTGGCGGCCGCTACAATCCAACCACCGATAGCTGGACACCCACCGATCAGACCACGGCCCCCATCCTCAATTGGTTGCACACCGCCGTCTGGACCGGTTCGGAAATGATTGTTTTTGGTGGCTCCCTCACAACACCCGGCGGGCGTTACAATCCGACCACGGACACCTGGACAACCCCCAGCACCATTAACGCGCCCGAGAAACGAGAGGCTCATACAGCGGTTTGGACCGGGTCCGAAATGCTGGTGTGGGGTGGTTATGGCAATGGTCATTTTATGAATAATGGCGGCCGCTACAGCCCCACAACCAATACCTGGATCACGATTAACAATTTGAATGTTCCCCAGGCGCGCTATAACCACGCCAGCGTCTGGACAGGGGCAGAGTTAATCGTATGGGGTGGGTGGAATGATCCCTACCCAGTAGATGGTGGTCGTTATGACCCCGTGACCGATTCCTGGCAAAGTACCAGCCTGGTCAATGTCCCGGCAGGTCGGGAGCGACCCACGGGCGTCTGGACAGGCACAGAGATGATGGTTTGGGGTGGCACACCAGAAACATCCCCCGGTACGGGCGGCCGTTACAATCCCGTCACCAATAGTTGGTCCACCATAACCACAGCGGGCGCACCAGAAGGGCGTTATGGGCATTCTGCCGTTTGGAGCGGCGCGCAAATGATTATCTGGGGCGGCGTTGACCCGGGCGGTCGTTACAACCCGGCTACCAACAGTTGGTCAGGGATGACGAGCGTGAACGAGCCTAACACACGCAATGAGCATGTCACCGTCTGGACAGGTTCGGAAATGATTGTGTGGGGAGGCAATATTTTCTCGATGCCTTATGATGATGGTGGCCGCTACAACCCCACGACAGATACCTGGACCCCCACCAGCCTGAACAACCCACCCCAGCCACGTGAGCGTGGCGCCGATGCAGTCTGGACAGGCACGGAGATGATCGTTTGGGGGGGCTGTGTGGAATTTGGCTGCACGACCTATCTAAACGATGGCGGCCGCTACAATCCTGTGACCGATAGCTGGGTAGCGACGAGTATGAGTGGTGCGCCTTCCCCTCGCAGTACCAATTTGGCCTGGACAGGCGTAGAGATGGTGGCCTGGGGTGGGATGGGTGTCACGGGTGGACTGTATAACCCGCAGACCAATAGTTGGCGGGCGATGAATACGGCCAATGCTCCCTTTGATCGAAATGATCACACCGCCATTTGGACAGGGCAAGAGTTTATTGTCTGGGGTGGTGGCCCCGTCACAACGGCCACAGGGGGACGTTATGGGATTCAGTACGCCAACAATTCACCTAATGCCGTGCCGGATGCGTACAGCACACCCCAGGATACACCGCTGGTGATCAACGCGCCGGGTGTTCTGGGCAATGATGATGACCCTGATAATGATCCGTTGACCGCCTCATTGGTAACAACAAGCAGTCACGGCACGGTCAATTTGCAGGCCGATGGTGGCTTCACCTACACCCCGGATGCGGGTTACAGTGGGAGCGATAGTTTCACCTATCGGGTTTATGATGGTCAGGCGTATAGTGGTCCCAACAACGGTGCAGTTGACGATTACTCCTGTGACCAATGGGCAGATTTTCCTTCCCCTGCTGATGCAACGCTGATATAAGCGGCAGGGGAGACTCATTGTAGTTTACTTGGCATTGGCATTTTTTGTGCTGACCTCTGGAGATTAAGAGACTGAGAGACTAAGAGATTTCCAGAGGTCGTCCAAATTTTCGCCAGAGTTGAATCGTTTAAAAAACAGTCAGGTAACACGGTTTCCCCCACCCCTAACCCCGCCCCCAGGGGCGGGGAACTTTCTAAAGTGCCGGTATTTCCCCTTCCCGCCGGGAAGGGGGTAGGGGGATGGGCGAATCAACTCATTACCCGATTAGAAATTTAATCAACAAACAGTCTCCCAGGCCGTTTGTATATCACATCTTTAACTGAGGGTAGTGCAATGGCCGCGCCTTGTGGCCTATTCCCGCGCCATCCGAAACGCGGCCGCAACCCCAAATTCAAAAGCCCTGTTGGTGAACTATTACAACCCGAATGTGCTGTAACCTATGTTGCCCTTAATGTGGTTGTGTATTGGGTGCGGCCTGGGGCTGGTTGCTGTTGCCATAATAGGGTGGGGTCAGTCGCGGCCGCGGGCGTCATCAACATCGCCAACTGGCAGACCGGTGACACAACGAGGGGAGGAAGGGTGGCGGGCGGTTATTGACCTTGCGGGTTATCTGAAACATATTTCAGGACTTGACAACCGTCCAACTCTTAACCCTTGAATAACCTAAAATTAACGCCTGATTAACTTCACCTTAAAACAGAGCTTTTACCCTCTTACCTGGCGTGTTGCTCAACACGTTCTTGTTGGCCTTGACCAGAATCCGAGTTCTCATCAGACCTGAACCGGGCTGATACCTGCTGGTTGTTGGCTACTGCTACCTATTGGTTCTAACCTAAATGGAGGGTTTTATGCTGTTTTCACCTGTGCGGAAGTTGTTGCTCCCCGTCGTGTTCCCTGTTTTAGCTTTGTTTATTTTTCTGGGTGGCGTCCTGATCCCTAACCAGGTAGCAGCGAACCCGTCCTCTTATCACAATCCGATGAATAACCCGCTCCAACCAACTGGAGCAATTACCTTGACGGTTTTGGGAACTTACACCAATACTACTGCCGCCTTTGCCGAAGGGGCATCAGAAATTGTGGCTTATGATGCTGTTAGCCAAACGTTGTATGTGGTAAATGGGTTCGCGGCCGCAGTGGATATCCTCGACATCAGTGACCCAACTAACCCAACCCTACTGGCTCAGATTGACGTGACCCCCTACGGGGCCAACGTGAACAGTGTGGCCGTGCAGAATGGGGTGGTCGCGGCCGCGGTCGAAGCCGATCCTCTGCAAAATCCCGGCAAAGTGGTCTTCTTTGACCGGGCAGGCAACTACCTCAACGATGTTACCATTGGGGCCTTACCTGATATGGTCACATTTAGCCCGGACGGTCAAACCGTTTTGGTAGCGAATGAAGGTGAACCCAACGGCGATTACGACAACGACCCGGAAGGTTCAGTCAGTCTGGTAGACATCTCTGGAGGGGTGGGTTCAGCGACGGTTATCAATATCGGTTTTACCGATTTTAATGTCGGTGGTCCCCGCAATGGGGAATTGCCTGCCGCTGTGCGTATTTATGGCCCTAACGCCACCGTCGCCCAGGACATCGAGCCGGAATATATTACTGTTTCCCCTGATTCCAGCACCGCTTATGTGACGTTGCAAGAAAACAATGCCCTGGCGATCATTGATATAGACACCGCCACTATCAACACCATTGTGGCTTTGGGTTTCAAAGATCACTTAACTGGGGCAGGTTTGGATGCCAGCGACCGGGATAATATTATTAATATCACCAACTGGCCGGTATACGGTATGTATCAACCTGACTCCATCGCCGCCTATGAGCAGGGTGGCAACCTGTATCTGGTGACGGCCAACGAAGGGGATACTCGCGATTATGATGCCTATGGCGAAGAAGCCCGCGTCAGCAGCTTAGACCTGGACCCGGACGTGTTCACCGATGCTGCCACACTGCAACTGCCGGAAAACCTGGGCCGTCTGACGGTCACGACGGCCAATGGGGATACCGATAACGACGGCGATTTTGATGCCCTGTATGTGCCTGGGGCACGCTCCTTCTCTATCTGGAACGCCAGCGGCCAATTTGGTTTATGACAGCGGTGATGCCATTGAGCAGATTACTGCCAGCATGTACCCCGACGATTTCAACAGCACCAATGATGAAAACGGCACCTTTGACAATCGCAGTGACAACAAAGGGCCGGAACCGGAAGCCCTGGCCCTGGGGCGGATTTATGATCGGACATACGCCTTTGTTGGTTTAGAGCGGATGGGCGGCATTACGGTATTTGATGTGACCGATCCGTTGAACCCGGAATTTGTGCAATATGTGAATAATCGCGATTTTTCCGGGGACGCTGAGGCTGGAACAGCGGGCGACCTGGGACCGGAAGGGCTGTATTTCATTCAAGCTACCACCAGCCCCAATGGTGCGCCGATTCTGGCTGTGGCCAATGAAATCAGCGGCTCCACCACCCTCTACGGCATTCAGTTCCCGGCCCCGACCGATGTGAACTTGACCACCTTTGGGGGGTCAAGCCTGGGGGTTGGTCAGATGGCCCTGGTGATGGTAGCCCTTCTACTGGGTTTGGCGGCGGTAATGCGCGTGACGCGGCCGCAGAAATAATAACGTTTATCGGTCATAAGAAAACTCACGCCAGGGCGTAAAGGCCGCAAATGTTCTCACTTGGCGACTTGGCGTCCTTTGCGTGACTAAACTACTTCCGATAAGGTCTGTTGGTTTATCGAACCTGGTGACAAACGCGGCCGCAACCCTGCTTGCGGCCGCGTTCTTTCCACGACTCCCTATAGTTCCTAGAGTTCCCCCAAGTTCCCTCCCCCTCTCCCCAACTCTTAACCAACCACAAGAAAAACATTAACAATCACTTTAACAGGGTTTAACACCGGGCCACTATCTTGATTTCTAGTAGATAAGAACGTGATGCGTGATACGTAATGCATTGGTTCCAGAACGATTTGCCTGGAAAAAAACAAGTGCTAAAGCAGACTGAGTTCCCAGAGTTCCCTGAGTTCCTCTGAGTTCCTCGGCCTCACCAACCCATTATGAAAGCAAAAAATCCTCTTCATCGGTGGTTCACTCAATCAAACCAAGCCAAATGCACGCCATCGCCCGGCATTTAGAAGCCGAGTATGACTGTTATTTCTCGCCCATGTATGCCGATGGCCTGTTACGCCGCCTGGCCGAAGCCGGTTATCTCGACTTCACCATCATGGGCGGGCGATTCCGCCAACAGACGGAAGCGTATCTGAATGAGCATAACCTGCGGGTGGATTACCGGGGGGATGGGCATGATTACGCCCTGGTGCTGATGGGAACCGACCTTATCGTGCCGCGTAATGTCCGCGGCCCGCAAATTCATCCTCGTCAAGAAGGCATGACCTGACCCGGAAAACCTGGCCTACTACCTGGTCAAATGGTTCGGTTTGCCTCGCTATCTCGCCAACACAGCCACCAATGGTCTCTCCACGCCACGACCTGTTCTGCGTCGCCTCAGAAGGGTATCGGGAACTGTTGTCCGTAAGAGGTGTCACCCGGAAAATCGTCGTCCACTGGCATTCCCAACTATGACAACGCCGCGCGCCCTGCGCCAAAACGATTTCCCGTTTCACGATTACGTTTTGCTGACCTCCGATGCTCGTGAGACAGCCAAGCGGGACAATCGCCGAAGTTTATCCGCCATTGTTTGGACACCGCAGGGGAAGAAGGCAGAATCATCTTCAAACTTCACCCTAACGAAAAACGGGATCGGGCTACCCGGAGATCCGGGCACAAGCCCCGGATGCTTTGGTTTTCACGGATGGGGCGGAAGTTCGGCCCGATGATCGCCCAGCTGTTTCGGCCCTCATCACCCAATATTCAACGGTGGTGTATACCGGCATTGCCTTGACAAAGAAGTGCATTCCTATTTTGATGTGAACCTCCTCCGGCGGCTGGCCCCATTCAAAATGGAGGTACATCACCAAGGCAGATCGCGGCCGCGTGCTGCGCTTTGTTAAGAAAGTGTAACCAGTTGCCAGTCATCAGTTACCGGTTGGAACACGCTGGTCACTGGTCTACTCACCAGGTAATTAAACCATGCGACTCCTCACCATCATCAGGCTCGCATGGAATCGGCTCGTTTACCGGGCAAAGTGTTGCAACCGGTGCTTCACGAACCCACTTCTGCCAGATTCGGCGTGTCCAGGCATCCCGCTACGTAGATGCCCTCGTCGTCGCTACCACCACCGACCCTGCCGATGATCCCATTGTCGAGATGTGCATCGGTGAAGAAATAATCTGTTTTCGTGGCCACCCCACTGACTTACTTGACCGCCATTATCAGGCCGCATACTGGTTTAGGCCGATGCCGTCGTCAACCTCCTGCTGATTGCCCCTTGATTGATCCGATGTCATCAGCCGGGTACTCCGTTTTTATCTGGATAATACCAACCGTTACGACTACGTAAGCAATCTGCACCCAGCCAGTTACCCGGACGGCAACGATGTGGAAGTGATGTCCTTTGCTGCCCTGCAAACCGCCTGGCGTGAAGCCACCCACCCATATGAGGCCCTTTATCCCACAGAATCGCCTGTTAGCCTGAACAACGTTTGGCCCTGTTGGATCGTTGCCCCGTACGATGGCCGCCATCAGCAACCCACATGGGGTGGAGTGGTATCACCACCACCTGGGGAAGTTGAAGACGGTGGGGGGCGGGGCAGACAAAACTTAGAGACTGAGAGACTGAGAGACTGAGAGATTAAGAGACTGGTTAGTCTCTCAGTCTCTAGTCATCTCAGTCTCTTCCCAAATATGAACGACCTCAACCTTCCTCACCTCGAATCACCGCCCACCTACACGTGCGCGAGCATATCATCCGGCTGGCGACCAATGGGGGCTGTTTTCTCGGCGCGTCGCTGTCTTGCGCCGATTTGATCGTCTACCTGTACCATCATTTTCTGCACATCAGCCAGGATACCCTGGACGATCCTTAAGGATTATCTTTTCCCTCTCCAAAGGGCATGATGTTCCGGCGTTGTATGGCACGTTTGTGGAATTGGGTTGGCTGGAACTGGGCGTAAAATCACCTCCGAACGACCATATTTACTGGCATCCCAACGAAGCGATTCCAGGGTGGAATTTCATGCCGGATCGTTGGGACATCTGCTCTCGGTGTCGGTGGGGTGGCAATGGATGGCAAAATCCGCGGCTGCACCAACCGCATCGCATTGTCATTGTGGGGATGGCGAACTTAACGAAGGCTCTAACTGGGAAGCCTGCCTGGTCGCCTCAGCCTACCACCTGGACAACCTGGTCATTGTCGTAGACCGCAATCAGTTCCAGGCCAACCTACCCACCGAAAGCCTCATCCCCCTGGAACCACTCGAAGATAAATTTGCCGCCTTTGGTTGCCAGGTGATGCGCGTGAACGGCCGTGGATTTCACCGAACTCCACGACACCTTCAGCCAACTACCGTTCCGAACCGGCAAACCCAATAACGATCATCGCCGATACGGTACGCGACGCAACGCCGCCCAGCCTCGAAAATCGTGCCGACCGTTGGTTCTGCAACTTCGCGCTCCGCCGAAACCGCCACCGCCCTGCTGGA
>JADJUV010000049.1 GCA_016716885.1 Candidatus Trichofilum aggregatum
TGAAAAGCCCTGCTTGTAACAAAAACACCCAGAAAAAGTCTCTGGGTGCTTGAGCCAATCATGGGAATATGTCGTTCCTGGCCCAGATATAAAGGCCAGGAGTGGGGAAATTTACATACCGGGAAACAAGACGGGGCGCAATGCGGGGGCGTATTCTTCCGTCATGTCTGTGCTGAGGGCGTAGTCACGGCAGATTTGCGCGTACAGATGCGCGCTGGGTCGCCACTGCCGCTCCTGGGTTTCCGGGTCTAGCTCAATCAGGCCAAACCGTTGACTCCAACCCCGCTCCCACTCAAAATTATCCACCAGGCTCCAGTGGTAATACCCCATCACCGGAAAGTTAAAGCTGATGGCCCGCCAGATTTCGCGCAAATGGCTGATGAGATAGGCCGAACGGAGTTTGTCATCCCGGTCGGGTAGGCCGTTTTCGGTGATGTAGATGGGTTTGTTGTACCCGACATATCGTTTGATGGCCTGGAAGATACCATCAGGGTAAAGCTCCAGGAAGTTCATGTCGCTCAGTTGAGCGTCAGGGGGGTAGGGTTCGGGTTGGGTGCGGGGAAAACGGATGAAGCTACGGCTGTAATAGTTGATGCCGATGAAATCGTAAGTTCCAGCCAGCCCTTTGATGGTGCCACTACCAAACAGCCCACGTACCCGGCCATCACGCATGGCTTCAGACCACATATCGTTGAAGAGCCAGTCTATCTTCTTGGCCCACCAGCGATCCAGACTACTGCTATTATCGGGGGCCTGCATGGGACGGATGTGGGCGGCGACGCCCACTGATGCCTGGGGGTAATGCTCTTTGATGGTGTGGTACGCGGCCGCGTGACACCGTAGCATATTAGACAAAACCCGCCGGACCACGCCCCAGCCCCGCTGTTTGGGCGCCGGAAACTCATTGCCCAGGTAGCGGAAGAACAGATACACCATCGGCTCGTTGATCGTGACCCATTTGGGGATGAGATCACCCAATTTGTCTACTACTTTGGCGGTGTAGCGCTGGAAATATTCCACCATCAGGTCAGAGCTAAAATCTCCTTTTTCCACCAGCCAGAGGGGGTTGCTGAAATGGTGGAGCGTGACCATCGGCTCGATGCCCCGGTCGTGTAGACCCTGGAGCATCTCTCGGTAGCGGTCGAGCGCGGCCGCGTCAAAGACACTGGGTTCCGGTTCGATACGGCTCCATTCCAGGGATAAACGGTGGGCGTTGGTGTGGAGCGCGGCCGCGTGGTCAAAATCTTGTTCCGCGTTGGCCCACCAATCACAAGCCAGCCCCGACTTATCCCCATTCAGGATACGTCCAGCTTCCTGTTCCCACTGCCACCAATCATTATTGGTGTTATTTCCTTCCACCTGATGGGAAGACGTGGCTGTGCCCCAGAGAAAATCGGGCGGGAAGTACATGGTTGCGCGAGCCATAAAAACCTCATGGGAACTCTGGGAACTTTAGGAACTCTGGGAACTCTAGGAACTCGGCATTAGTTCCTCTGAGTTCCCCCCAGTTCCTACAAGTTCCTATCGGGAAATCTCTCCCTCAATTTCCACAAACAGGGGCTGTCCGGGCGACTCATCACTGTAGCCGGTCATATCCTGCAAGGTGATACGGACACGGAGAGGGGTTGTGCCCGTATCACGGCTCACAAAGGCCATAATGGCCTCATCAGCCTGAATGCCGAAGCTTTTGAGCAAACGGCGGATGTCGTGACGCGTTTGATCTTCCATCATAAACTCCTGGGAAAATAGGCGAGTGGCGAGTGGCGAGTTCCTCTGAGTTCCCCATGAGCGGTGCGCTCACCAAGAGGAATAAAAACTTTAACCACAGATTTCACAGATTCACACAGATTTTTCTTTTCTCTGCGTTCTCTGCGTCTCTGCGGTTCGTTATTTTCTCAGGAGTTCCCCATGAGCGGGGCGCACCAGGAGGGATGAAAATGCCGGGAACTCGTAGGAACTCTAGGAACTCAGGGGAACTTGAAACCTGGAACCTGGAACTTGAACCTGGAACCTGAAACCTGTTTTCGTAGGAGTTCCAGCCAGGGTGACTAATCCATACGGCCTAACAATTCGCGGCTGGCTTGCCAATATCCTTGATCTTGACCGGCTCGTTCCAGGTGGTAGGTCACTTGTTCATAATCACCCAGATCGAGGTAGAGAGCACCTAAAGTGAAATGAACAGCCGGGAGTTTGAGGCCACCCCGGACGGCTTTTTCGTAACATTGAATGGCATCCTGGGTGCGGCCGCGGCTCTGAAAATCCATCCCCTGTCCAATGAGCGCATCCCGCTCCAACTTACTCAGACCAGACCCACTCGTTCCGTACAATTCCCCTTCATCCTCTTCCTCACGAAATAGCTCTTCCGCTAACTGCTCCTGAGCCAGTTTGAGTGCCCCATCTACCGGATCATGATTGACCGGTTGGGGTGGGGGGGCTTGCTTCCTTCGTTCCTGCTCAAAGACGGCAGCCATCTGGCGAATCGTATCGGCAATTGTTGGCTCGGCTGGCTCCAATTCAGGGGTAATCTCTGGGGCGGGTTCGGGCAGGTCTAGCTCTTCCTCTTCCGGCTCACGGAACGCATCCTCACCGTATTTCACCAGGTCAATGGCTGTCTGCACTTCCTGGCTTTCTGGTTCCAGGCGTAAGGCCGCATAACACATCTGCAAGGCCTTCTCTTTCTCGCCCCGTAACTGCAAAATACGAGCAATAGCCAGATACTCGCGCACGGCCTGTCTCGTTTTACCTTGTCGTTGGTATACCGTTGCCAGACGTTGGTGGGCACCCAGCAGGCCTGATTCCAGGCGCACGGCCCGCAACCAATGATCTTCGGCATTATCCAGGTCACGCTGGCGCAGATAAATCTCGCCTACCGCCATGTAGGTTTTTCCCGCATCACTTAACTGACCCAGGCGCTCTTGAAAGTCAGCGACTTTATTCAAATATTGAATGTTGCCTTGGGAATAGCGGGCCGCCAATTTGTAACATTCCAAAGCCCTATCAACCTGGTTCAGACCAAAACATGCTTCCCCCAATCCGGCATAGGCGGATGGCTCATTGGGCAATTCTTGAATTGCCTGGCGAAATTCGCGCAGAGCGGCCTGCCATTTCTTCTCCATATTGTAGGCCAGCCCGCGCCGGACGGCTTCTGCATAACGCTCACGGTTGTTTGCCACGTAACACCTCAATTGACTGCTTATGCCTTGAGCAGAGATTTTCCAGCGTTGACAAGTATACACTTGTTTGGTTTGGGTTAAAAGAATGACACAGACGACAGCCCCAGGGCTTTTCCAAAGTCAACGAGTACAGTTTCACCTAACTCTTTAGCCGGTTTAGTCGGAAGACCCATCCCCCTAACCCCCTTCCCTTCGGGAAGGGGGAAATACCAGAAGTGCCGGTTTTCGAGCGCGTCGGCGCGCTCGAAAACCGGCACTTTAGAAAGTTCCCCGCCCCTGGGGGCGGGGTTAGGGGTGGGGGAAAATACCCGATATGATGGCACAGCACGAAGAAGTCGGACTTTGGAAAAGCCGTGACGACAGCCCTAGGAATTTGGGCAATTGTAGGGATTAAGGATAGCGTTTGGGGTTCTCAAAAATTCGCAGCAATTTATTGCCATTTACCCTAAAAAGAGGACAATACAAGTTATGAGTGCTGTATCTGGTTCAGGAATGTTTAAGCAGTTAGCCCTGGAAATTGCCCGTCAGTTGCAGGAGGAAAACTCCTATGCGCTGATTCAATTTGAACGGATCATTGAACGCTTGGGGGCAGATGCGGCCCAGGCGTTTCTGGCCGAAACTCAGAAGATTGAAGCGGCAGGCGGCATGCTGACGAATGATAAAAAACGCCGTCGTTCACCGGGTGGGGTATATTTTTATCTGGTACGCGGCCGCATCTCCCCTGAAGATCGCAAAATCATCTTCCCTTATCCCCGCCAACGCCAAAAAGAAACCAGCCACACCAAACCCAAACCCTCAGTCCTGCCTGTTACCTTAAACCTTGAAGCCCGGCGCGAGTTATTGCGCGAAGGTTTGCGTAATCCAGGAGAAGCGACAAACGTGAAATTAACCCTGATCGGACGCCCCGCCAAAATTTTAGAGCGTAACCAGTTTGTTGTCATCACCATGACCGGCAAAGAGCCACCCCCCTTACCCAAAGGCTTACCCATCCCCCCCGAGGATGATCCGACGGTTTATTTAGTCTATATTGCGCAGAAACAGTGGAAACGGGTAAGTGAAGCCATCAAAACACCCGATGATCGCCTGATTATTGAGGGGTATCCCTTTAACGATAAACGACTGGGAGTTATTGGTGTGTTAGCGCAATCTACCACCACGGTAAAACTGCAACGAGCCAAACAAAATGACGGGACTAGCTCCCCAACTGAATAAAAAGCGAACCGTTTTTGACCTGTCAACGAATCCCTGCTTTGTGCTAACGTAAACGGTAGGCGCATAGGCCACGCGGCCGCGACGAGTTTGGGACACCCGTCATAGCCACGCATAGGAGAGCCGGGCATGATAGGGCAGTTATTACAAAAACGGTATCGGCTGGAGCAAGAATTAGGCCGGGGAGGGATGGGTGTTGTTTATCAGGGGCATGATACCCTGCTCAACCGTCCCGTGGCTGTTAAGTTATTGTCGGCCAGCAATCTGGGTAGTCGCGGCCGCAATCGCCTTCTCACCGAAGCCCAGGCCGTCGCCCGTCTCAATCACCCCAATATCATCAACGTATATGATGTCGGTTTCATTCAACCAACTTCCTCTGCCCCTATTTCGCCTGATTCCCCCACCGAAAAATACCCCTTCATCGTCATGGAATTGGTCGCCGGACAAACGCTCCGCCAGTTCGTCCGACCAGACCTGGAAACAGGTTTATCTATTCTGCGGCAGATCTGTGCGGCGCTAGAACATGCCCACACCCACAACCTTATTCATCGTGATCTCAAACCCGAAAACATCATGCTCACAGCGACTCAAACAGTCAAGCTGATGGATTTTGGATTGGCTCGCTCAGTGGATGCACCCCATCTTACACAGGAAGGGGCTGTCGCCGGCACCCTTGCCTACCTGGCGCCTGAACTCTTACGCGGACAGCCGGCCACCGTACAATCTGACCTGTACGCGCTGGGAGTGATCGCTTATGAACTGCTGACCGGCCGTGCCCCTTTTCAAAACAACAACCTGGCGGCCGTTATTTCCCAACACCTATACGCCAACGTTATTCCCCCCAGCGCCTATAACCGGGAAATCCAGCCCGCTTTGGATGGCCTTGTCTTGCATCTACTTCACAAACAACCCCACGATCGGCCTAAATCAGCCCTGGCCGTGCGTGAGAGCCTGGAACACCTCCATACCGTTACCGATCAGCTTCCTCTGCCTGTTTCAGCGCTGGATCATATCGTCCGCGGCCGCATCGTTGGGCGTGAGCGTGAGTTCGGTGAAGCCATGAGCCGTTGGCAACGAGCTTGCCAGGGTGAGACCAGCGTTCTGCTCATCAGTGGTGAGCCAGGTATTGGTAAAACCCGGTTGGCTCGTGAACTGATGGCTATCGCCGAAGCCAGCCGGGCAACCGTTTTGTTAGGTGAATGTTATGCCGAAGGGGGTGCGCCCTACGCCCCCATTGCCCAAATGATACAAACCCTCATCGCTTCGCCCGATCTGGTTCCTTTGTTATCTGATGCTGCCCTTACTGATTTGCATCCGATGCTCCCCGGTTTACGCACCAGCCATCCCCACCTGATCGAGTCGCCCAACCTCGACCCCCCAGCCGAACAGCACCGGCTGTTTGAACAAATGGCAACCCTGTGCGCCGCCCTTACCGTCAAACAACCCTTGTTGCTGGTGGTAGATGATGCCCATTGGGCTGATGGCAGTACGTTAGCTCTGTTGCGATACCTGACTCGTCGCGGCCGCCAGGCCCACCTGCCTCTGCTTATCCTTTGCACCTACCGGGAAATCGAACTGGATGACGATCATACCTTTGCTGATTTTCTGGCCGATTTGCACCGTGAACGGCTGACCCAACGACTCAAACTCACCCGCCTGACCCCCGAACAGACGCTGGACATGCTCATGACCCTCTTTGCCGGGGAAGTAACCGCTGGCTTCCGCGATCTTGTTTATCGCGAAACGGAAGGTAATCCGTTCTTCATCGAAGAGTTATGTAAAGCCTTGATTGAAGATGGGCAGGTGTACCGGGAAAACGGTCAATGGTTACGAGCCAGTCTGGACGAGTTACGCATACCCCAGAGTGTGCATCTGGCTATCCAAAGCCGCCTCAGCAAGCTAGAGAGTTCGGTCCAGGACATCTTGCGGTTGGCGGCGATCATTGGGCGGGAATTTGAGTTCCCTACCCTGTTCCAGGCCAGTGATCTGGATGAAGAAACCCTGATTGCCCATCTGGAGAAGGCCGAGCGAGCGCAACTTATTGAGGAAACCCCTGGCCGTGGCCCAGAGCGATTCGCCTTTGCCCATGCCCTCATTCCGGCTACCTTACGCGACAATCTCAGTAGCCTGCGGCGACATCGCCTGCACCGCCGCGTGGCTGGCGTTATTGAACAGTTACATCCTGATGACCTGGAAACGTTGGCATATCATTACAGCGAAGCTGGTGATGAAGTCAATGCCCTGGCCTATACTGTCCGCGCTGGTGATCGGGCTTTGTCCGTTTATGCGAACCGGGAAGCAGAACGTTATTACCATTCAGCCCTACTTCTGGCGCAGGAACCGGGTGAACGGGCCAGCTTGTATAGCAACTTGGGTCAGTCGCTTTTTCGTCAGAGTCGGTACACGGAAGCGATTAATAGTTGGGGGGAGGCGATTGCCGCTTATCAGACAGAGGGAAATGGAGACGTGATGGCCGGTCTGTATGCTCGTTCGGCCCGCGCGGCCGCGTACAGTGGCAACGTGCCGCAGAGTTTGGCCTTGTGTACGGCGGGTATTACCGCCCTGGTGGGTTGGTCGGAAAGTGCGGGCCGGGCTGCGCTTTATCATGAAGCAGCACGAGCCTATCATTTCAGCGGCCAACCAGAACTGGCACAGCAATATTGTGATATGGCCCTGGTTTTGGCCCGTCAACTAGGTGCAATCGAGGTGGAAGCGGAAGCTTTGACCACGCTGGGTATGTTACCGGGCCAACCTTATGCGGCTCAACTAGAACATTACCAGCAAGCGATCCACCTGGCAGAGCAAGGCCGGTTTCTGGGCACAGCCACGCGGGCTTATAATAATCTGGCCAACACCTTAGAAGAGACAGGTGATTTGTTGGCCGCACGGGCCTATTACCAGCGTGCGGCCGCGCTCGCCCATCAGCGGCAAAGCCCGTCCGAAGAGCTATTTGTCTCCAGCCAGGTGGCTAACATTTCTTTGTGGCTAGGGGATTTGGAGGCTGTGGTACAGCAGGTGGCTGATCTGCGCCAATTATTAACGCAGGTAGGGGATGAGGGGGGTTGGGGCGCATCCGGGTTACGCCTCACGGAGATTTTGCTTCTGCGTCGTCAGGGAGAATGGGAGCAATCGCTCCCGCTCATGACGGCATTTCAGGCCGAAATGCGCCAGCGTGGCGATTTACAACACCTGTTCAACATTAATTATGATCTGGCGGAGTTGCTCTGTGAAATGGGCCATTGGGATGAGGCCGAAGCCCCTTTGCGTGAAGCCCTGGAGATTGGCGAAAGAGGGGTGGTAGGCTGGGGGCTGGTGCGGCCGCGCTGTTTACTGGCTGCCGTATGTGCCTCATTAAATCGGTGGACGGAAGCCCAAGATCACCTGACTCTGGCCCGGCAACAGGCTGGCGATGATCCAAGTTTATGGGAGCAAGAGGCGTTAGCTTTGACAGAAGCTCGGCTGGCAACTTTAGCCGGTCAGGAGCAAGAAGCGCAACAGGCGTTTGAGCGGGCCACGTTGGTGCGCCGGTGCATGGGAATTGTGAGCGAGTAATAACTGCTACTCGTTGGGGTGGGAGCGGGGCCAAACAAGCCAGAGGATAAACAGACCGACCGCGGCCGCGGCCAAATAAAACGGAGTTGAGGTGGTAGGCGGTGGGGGAGCCGGAATGGTGGCTCGTTCTTGAGGGGTAGCGGCCCGGCGACGAGCCAACTCTAATTGCAGACTTTTCTCGCCCATACGCATAGCCCAGTGGTGGTTAGCCGAGAAAACGGGCTTCATCAAAAAGGATAACGTTCGTAATAGTGGTTTTTCTGCCTGGATGCGCCAATCATAGGTAACAGTCACCCACTCCCCATCTGGAGCTAAAGTCCAGACCCCGCGTCCCACAAAATCGCCCCATGCTTCAATAACAAACCCATAAGGATAACGGGACTGGGTAACACGGAATTGCCAGCGCAAGGTATAGGGCAACCAGCCTTTGGTATACAGGTCAATCACCCGGCCAATCCCCCGCTCATCACCCGGCTCTAACTGCCGCACATCCAAATACACTGAGGGCCACCAACGCACCAGATCGGTCGCGTTGCCCAAAACGTCAGCCACTTCTTCTACCGTGCCTTGCACACGCCAACGCGTTGTAAACTGGTATTCGTTATTGGCCATGATTTCCTCGGTTATCAGTGTATAGTTGAGGGGAGATGAAGGGGGCCAGGGCATAAGTTACCCCCAGGGCCAAGGCTTCTTGCCGGAGAACCAGCCCCGCCGTTAAAGCGCCAACCGCGCCCCCTTTTTGTTTCACATTTGCTTCTTCTAGCACTTCGTCCATAACAAAACCCAACTCTTCACCGGAGCGCACCCGGTTGGCGATGTTGGTGGGTAAAAGCAGCCGACCACTGCTACCAATACCGACGCGGCCGCGGCCATCCACAATCACCGTCCAGGCCGTCAGCCACAACTCCCCCTCCGCCTCATGAACGCCCCCCTCAATGCCCATACCCATATCAGACTGGGCCATCTGTTGCGCCGCCAGCGCCCGATTTCTGGCCCCTTCCTGGCATTCGGCATCAGAAAGAGGCATGGCACGTACCCCACTGGGCACAGCCACACTGGCTATGGTTGCTCCAGGCCACACTCGCTCAATCACCGAGCGTGCGGCCGCGACTTTCACCGGATTTGTTGAACCGACCGCTACTTTCATGGTCATTCCATCCGTAGATTTCGCCGATTAAACAGATTCCCCTGCCAACTTCCAAAATCTGCGTAACCCGCGGATAAATATGAGCCAATTACCTTATTCAGATAACCTTTCAGGGGCTATAAACCGCTGGTAATTGAATAACTATCCAATTTCAATCTTGGTAATCGTATCAAAATTGATAACTTCTTCCGAACCTAAAATCGTTCCCAACGCTAACTGGGCAAACTGGAAGAAGCTCTGTAAATCGCCAATCCGTTCCAGATAAAAGGCCGCCAATTGTTTCTCTTCTTCACTTAATTCAACATCCGGTGCGCGTAGTTTGTCAATGCTATCCCGCAGCACATGCAAGGCGACATGAACTTCACGTTGCTCACGGCTACTCAACACATTCCGAATTACCTGCCAGAAATCAGGCTCTGCTGTGTAATACTTCTTTCGCTCGCCGCGCACCCATACCTCTTTGGCCATGCCCCAACGCTCCAAGGAGCGCATATTCATGCTGACAGACCCATTACTAATTTCCAATGTTTCCGCCAGATCATCTAATGAAAGCGCCGCAGGGTTCATCAACAGGGTGCCGTAAAGCCGCCCCATCACCTCACTAAAACCGAAAAATCGGGCTAACCGCCCCAACCCCGATACTGTACTTTCATTGACTGCATGTAGACTTGAGTGCATAACACTTCCTGTATTCAAAACATTTTGAATGTTATGGTAGCAAGGAATAATGAGATGGTCAACAGAAAATAAAAGACGCCTTGTTGCTACAACAAGGCGTCTTTGCTGATGAAAAATGGGATGGCCTAACGGAATTTATACTTTAGCGAGGGCCATCTGTAGCCCTTGCCAATCGCTGAGGTTTGTTTCACGCGAGGAAAGCCCAGACACCTTAACGTGTAGACGTTCACTGGCGGGAATCTCATGGAGGCGCACCCGATCAATGGCCGGATAAAAATATTGGATCGAGGATTCCAGGCGGATACGACAACTATTCATAACCTGATTTTGCCGGTCAGCCGTTGTGATAATGACAAAGTCTACCGGACCAACATGGCCGACAAAATTATCTGCACTATCACTTTCCTGCAATGCATTGGTAATCATGAGACTGATGGCCCGTGCCACATCATCAGCGGCCACGAAACCGTAGCGGTTACGAAAACGGTCCAGCCCTTGAATACGGGCGGCGACCAATCCCCAATCAGGTTGGCGTAACATCTTCTCAATGTTTTCCTGCACGGGCACACCTTCAGGCAGGTTCGTGACGGGGTTGACCATCGCATCCATGTCTGCCCGGCGGATGATATTACGCACCCGAAGGCGTAATTCCTGAATGTCAAAGGGTTTGGTGATGTAATCTACAGCACCCAGCTCCAGTCCCAACAATTTATCTTCCCGCTCCCGTTTTTCCGTGAGAAAGATAACCGGTACGCTTTCGGTGTGTCGGCTTTGTCGCAAGCGGCGGCATACTTCAAAGCCATTGATGTCTGGCAGGCGCACATCTAATACAACCACATCGGGGACATCCTGGGTGGCAGATTTGACCGCATCTTCACCCCAGTTTGATACCCGAACTTGATAACCCTGGGTACGGAAATAAGCATTGAGCATTTCCGCCAGGTCTAAATCATCTTCAACTACAAGAATTTTGTTTGCTTCAGCCACGGCCCACTTCCCTTATCATTGACGCCTTTTGCAACGTTGACCCTATTTCTGGGTCCTGGTTGTTATTCGTTGAAAAAACACGTCCTTTGGTAAGCGTTAAATCGCAGAGATGTAAATCATTGTCAGATGATAATCGCTTGTAACTTCTGGTCTCTCTTGGACGGACATCGGATTTCGACGTTTCTCTAAAACTTGGGTGGGGCAGCGCCTTGCACCTGCCTAACGGGGCGACCCACCCCTATTGATTACGCCACTGCTTTTTGAGAAATCACGCCGGTTCTTACTTATTCGACTCCTGCGAAAATTTGGACGCCCTCTGGAAATCTCTTAATCCCTCAGTCTTTTAGTCTCCAGAGGTCAGCGTAAAAACAACCCATGTCGAATTACTTAATGGGTTCCTTGTCTACCTGAAATATGCAGGCTGCATCGCCCATAGCAATACACTCAATCTCTTCCACTCGGAATTCAAGGCCATCACTAACCCAGCGCAAGGCACTTTGTAGGATGCTGGTAGAAATGTGGCAGAACGGTTTATCAGCTTGTCGGCCCCAGCACATAGGACAGCGGTCAATATAATAAAGGTAACTGCCGCTTTTTTCCTCTACGTGACTGACCTGGTCACTCAGTTGGGTGAAGATACGGGCAACGGTGGGTAAGCCAATTTTGAGTTTGGTGCTCAGGGGCAAAACTTTAAAGGCTGGGTCTGATACACCTGCCAGGCTACCAAAGTTGCGTAAGCCATGCTCAAACATGGCCTGACCACTGCGGACGGCCAGACTGCGGCTGCCCCGTGGACCATAAAGGGTTTCTAGACTGCTCAGCAGGTTGGCAATGTGGGCAAAGTCAAATTGCCGTTCGTAATCTTCAGAGGGTAGGTTATGAATGTACTCGCCCAGGCCGCTATCCCGGAGCAGTGTTTCTAGCTCGGTGCGCCCCATGACTTCTTCCAGGGAGAGCAGCAGAATTCGCCCCATTTTGTTGGGATAGTAGTAGCCCGTCAGGGGAATTGAATCTGGCAACGCAAACTCCAACTGTGTATGGCTTTTGTATTTGTTGGGTACTTCTATTGGTTCACAACCCTGTTAAGTATAACAATTGTATGGCTGGGTCACAAAGGCCAGCCTGAGGTTAGTCTTGTTATGGTTTTGTAGATTATCACAGGGGATACCCCTTGTCAAAGACGGGGCAGGGCGATTCACGGCTTTTCCAAAGTCCGATTTTTTTAGCGCTGTGCCCTCGTGTCGGATATTTTCCCCCACCCCTAACCCCGCCCCCAGGGGCGGGGAATGTTATATTGTGTCGTTTTTTGAGGGCATACGCCCTCAAAAAACGACACGAATCGGTTTCCCCGTTCCCGAAGGGAGGGGGAGGGTCTTCCGACTAACCCTGCTAAGGAGTTGTGTAAAGCTGTACTCGTTGACTTTGGAAAAGCCCTGTAGGGCGATTGCCTACTCGGGCTTTCCCGCGCCCCTAGGTTTGTGCCCAGGGGCGGGGAACTTTTTAAGGGCCGTTTTTCGCGAGCGTTGGCCCGCGAAAAACGACCCCATTGATTTTTCCCCTTTCCCACCGGGAAGGGGGGTTTATGATGGGTGATTAGTGATTTGTGTACGAGAGGATTACATGCCCGCGATGGGATGCGGCCGCGCTACACCATTGCTGTAGTGACCATTGCTTTGAGCCAGGATACGGCGGTGTTGTTCAACATGAATCTGGTTGATGCGCCGTTGCAGGTAGGGGGAGTAATAACCCGCATAACGGACCTGTAACTCGGGGATCATCCAATCATTGCCGGTCACGCGGCCGCGACAGGTTGGTTCGCCACAGGCACATTCAAACTCATCGTAAGGTACGCTATCGCTCATGGAATAGTCAAAACAGATTTCCTCACCTGGCTGAATGCCCCGCAAGGCCACCACCGAAATTTGCCCACTGAGGCCAGCATTGGGGTTACAGGAATGGTTGATGAAATCACCCCCTTCCGGTTCCGGGGTTAACAGAAAAGCATCCTCATCCACCTGAACCGCATATTGCCGTTCGGCTGGGGATACTTTTTTGATCTCGTCCAGGTTCATGATGACCCCACCCCAGACAATAAGCAATTCGCCTGCCGGGATGAAAGTACGGGCAAATAGCCCATTCGTGCCTTTTTGTTCAAAGCTACGGGCATCAATTTTGGATGAGAGATAATGCGTATGTGTTAGTTTCACTGTTTTTTTTACTCCTATGTGAAAAGGGTTGAGATTGACAGACAGAAATAAACATCAGCCAACCGGAGCAGGCTGTGTTCGTAACCGGTCATGGTTGGCTGACGTTTAGCGGCTAACCAGTGACCACGGTGGTGTTTTGACCTAATGGGTATCCCTGGCCGTTACTGGACTGGAGCCGCTGGATACGTTTTTGCAGGTAGGGGGAGAAGAATGAGGAGTACCGCTTTTGCAGATCGGGTCGCCGCCAATCGTTACCGGTGACGCGGCCGCGGCAACGACTCGTGCCACAGCTACAATCAAACTCATCATAAGGGGAGCCATCGCTCATGGCATAGTCAAAACAGATTTCTTCACCGGGGGCGATGGGGCGCATGGCGATTAATGACACATTGCCGCGCAACCCGGCGTTTGGTTCGCAAGCATGGTTGATCATTTCGGCCGGGTCGTCTGGGCGAAGGGGAACCTGAAAGAGATTTTCTTCTATCTGGAGACTATGTTGGCGGGCAAAAGAGGGGAGTTGGTCAAATTGCTCGGTGGTGAGGATGTAACCACCCCATACCACAATAAGTTCCTCTTTTTCAATTGGCTCATGAGCGTACACGCCATACCCCCCCTTATCTGGATGCTGGCGTAAGGCTACTTTGGGTGACAGGTAATTACCTGGCAATTCAGTCATCGGTATCACTCCTGGCTGGTTTTTGCGGCCGCGCTACAAGCAAGCGTTGCCAGGTGAACGTCTGTTGACGCCCACGGTTTTGATTCTGGGAGATACGGCCACCTTTGGCGTAAACGATCTCCTCGTGATGGTTGGTACTGGTACACATAGCGCCTCTCCTTACTAAAGGCCAATAAAAAGGGATGGATCTCAATCCCTGAACAACAAAAAACAGGGCAACTCTGACCACCAGCATGGAGTTAGCAAAGATACCTTGCGGGTATGCGTATTGCATAGGGCGCGTTACACCTATTGTTCTCGCGCAAAGCGGCCTATGGAGTACGAAGACCAGAAAAGAACTTTCGCCACGCGGGGTCAAAATTGCCCTGTTTTCCGTGTTTCTGCGAATAGCGGCTAAATGTTATCTGATTTTGGACTGAATACAAGAAATTGCTCTTGATGCTTAGGCTGTGCTGATTCGGGTGGGGTGGCCCTGGCGCGGCCGCGGCCATCCTTAATAATTGCATTGCAACGATTCACCCTCATTCCCCGCCCTTCTCCCTCATTTTAGTTTAAAAAAATAGTCAGGTAACACGGTTTCCCCCACCCCTAAACCCACCCCCAGGGGCGGGGAATTTTCTAAAGTGCTGGTATTTCCCCCTTCCCGGCGGGAAGGGCGTAGGGAGATGGGTGAATCAACTCATTACCCGATTAAAAATTTAATCAACAAACAGGGAGAAGGGAGTCTGCCCCCTCGTCCCTGCAGGGGAGAGCGTTAGGGTGAGGGGTTATATAGATACATTGGATTCATTCTCACTTCCCCTATTTTCAGGCATAATGGAGCCATCCGCGTTTCGAGGTGAACCATGCCTACAGCCCAACGTCTCGTCCAATTTCAAGAGTCGGTTATCCGGGATATGGCCCGGCTGGCTATCCAGCACAACGCCATCAACCTGAGTCAGGGTTTCCCGGACTTTCCCATGCATGAAAGCATTCAGGAGGCAGCCATCCAGGCCATTGAAGACGGCCTGAACCAATACACCGTGACCTGGGGGTATCCCCCGCTGCGGCAAAAGCTGGCCGAAATGTATAGCGAACGGCTAGGCTGGACGGTGGACCCGGAGCGGCATGTGACGGTGACGGTAGGGGTGTCAGAGGGCATCGCGGCCGCGATGTTAGCCACTCTCAACCCTGGCGATGAAATCATTATTTTCGAGCCAGCCCATGACAACTTCCGCCCCTCGGCCTTCCTGGCGGGGGCCGTGCCCGTGGCTGTCCCTCTCGAAGCCCCGGATTACCGGTTTGACCCCGCCCGATTGCGGGCCGCGGTCAACTCGCGCACCCGTGCCATCCTGCTCAACACCCCGCATAATCCTAGCGGCCGCGTCTTTGACCAAAAAGAGCTAGACATCATCACCGATCTGGTGCTGCAACATGATTTACTCCTGCTAACCGACGAAATCTATGATCAAATTTGGTACGATGGGCGGGGGCACATCTCGCCCGGCAGTCGCCCTGAACTACGCGGTCAAACGATTACCATGAGTGGGTTGGGCAAAACCTACGCCCTCACCGGCTGGCGGCTGGGTTATGTCATTGCGCCTACAAAACTCTCGCAGGGGATTCGCCAGGTGCATGATTACCTGACCTTGTGTGCGCCGACGCCGTTTCAAGCGGCCGCGGTGACGGCCCTGAATCTGCCTGACAGTTATCACGAAGCGAACCGTCAAGGATATCATGAACGGCGGGCACTCATGCTGGCTAAGTTGGATCGGGCTGGCTTCAGGGCGCGGCCGCCAGAAGGAACGTACTACATCATGGCAGACTACAGCCGACTGCCCATCCCCCAGGCTCAATGGCGGCCCATGGAATTTGCCCGCTGGCTGACCACGGAAGTGGGGGTGGCTGGTGTGCCCGGGGATAGTTTTTATTCGTTGCCAGGGTATGGCGCGGGGGAGATACGGTTTGCCTTTCCCAAAAAGTTGGAGACGTTAAAAGAAGCGGGGAGCCGGCTGATGGCTATGCAAACCGGATAAACTCAGCTTAATCGGTAGCTAGAGGTAAATCAAGCCGTTCATCGAGCCATTCTCGGACCAAAGAACTGACTGATTTGCGGGTTGCGATGGCTTCAGCATGGAGTACACCTTTCATATAGGGGTCAAGATGGACAGTAATTGTTTCTGATGCTTCTTGGCCTTGCGGTATAAATGGCGCGAAATAATGGCTAGGGTAAAGATAATCTTCACCGGAACCATCAATAACCCGTAACAAATCACCGTCGTTCTTCTTTGGGGGAACCAATTTGTAAACACGTCCGATCACCAAATGAGGGCCATAATCTTGAGCCAAGTCATCTGTAAAAAGGGTTTGATTGTTTACGCAACGAACATAATGATTCATAGTTGTCTCCGTAACCGGTGCTTCACCTTTTCCAGGCGTTTACCAATCCCATGAGCCTCATACCAGTGCAGTTCAGCTAACCATACTTCACCATTGTCATATTTTACCAGAGCCAACCCTTTTAGTTTACGCCAATTTCCTTGTCCAAAGGAATGGTTAAGGTAATGACGAATATCCACGCCTGTACCTTTAGCAATAATCTCAAGATGACTGATCTCGCTGATTCGCTCGTAATTCACGGTTGAACATCCCTTAAAACAAAATCGGCTGGCTCGCAATTAGATCAGCTAGTTCGTTTGACCACCATGAGGGTCAGGTCATCGTTTTGGGGGGTGTCGCCGGTGATGTGGGCAATCGCGGCCGCAAGCCTGGTTACCATTTCCTGAGCTGAACAGTGGGCTGTGGCTTTGATCGCGGCCGCGAGCCGTTCTTCGCCAAACATCCCCCCCCGCATATCCCGCGCTTCGGTAACCCCATCGGTATAAAGAACCAGTACATCGTTAACCGCCAGCTCAATCTCCGCTTCGGGTAGGGTAACATCCTGCCGCACCCCCAACAACAAACCCGCCGTTGTCAATGATTCAACAACCCCACTCGCGGCCCGATACCACATCGGCCGGTCATGACCACCATTAGAGAAACGCAGGTGGCCGGTTTGGGTGTTCAAGGTGCCCAAAAAGGCACTTAGAAACAGGCGTGAATCAATATCCTGAACAATGGCCCGGTTGGCCTGGCGCAAAGCTTCTGCTGGTGAGTTGGTGGCGCGTGCTTCGGCCCGCAGGATGGTGCGGCTAAAGGCCATGAATAAGGCCGCCGGAATCCCTTTGCCCGTTACATCAGCGATACCTAAATGGAGCGAATCAGGATCATGGATCGAGGGGATATAGTCGTACAAATCGCCGCCCACCTGTTGGGCCGAACGATAGGTAGCGGCGAATTCCCAGCCTGGCCGTTGGGGGTTTTTCTTTGGCAGGAGACTCATCTGAATCTGGTGGCTGATGTTGAGTTCTTCCTGGAGGCGGAGCCGTTTGACTTCATCTTCCATGAAGCGGCGCAACCGTTCGGTCATGATGGACATGACCTGTAAAGCAAAGGCGGGTTCTTCTTGAATGAGGGCCTGGAAGCGGGCGGTATCCAGGGGCAGAAGTCGGCAAGGGGTAGCGGCTGTGACGGTGGCACTACGCGGCCGCTTATCCATCAGAGCCATCTCGCCGAATAGGGTTCCTGGTCCCAGGTAGTTGACCAGGCGTTTGTCCAGCGTTACGGCGACTTCCCCTTCGATGACCGCATACATAAAATCGCCGGGGTCGCCCTCGGCAAAGACGATTTCACCGGGTAGATAGGTGCGTAATCCTTCCGCTCGTTGGAAGAAACCAAAATTGTGAAAAGTGGTGACATCAGCAGGGCGGTGCATAACGAAAGAAACTCGAAACTAGAACGAGGCCAATGCCTCATCCTGGTTGGTGAAAACCTGGAGAATCTGGTCGAAGCCAGTGATGGTGAGGGTTTTGGACACCCGGGGTTGCGGCCGCAATAACTTACAGTGAGTAGCAAAACCGGTTGTCTGGTCTACCTCATGGGCAATATTGTGCATGGTTCCCCACCCATCTTCCGGGTTAGGTGGCTCTTTACCTTGCATGAGCATGGTGATGCTATGCAAGGCCATCAGCCCAGCACTAGACATGAAGGTCGTATCGCTGAGGTCAAGGATGAGGTTGCGCGTGCCTTGTTGGTAAAGCTGTTTTGCGGCCGCGATCACGTCCAAATAACAAGACGCATCCAATTCACCTACCAGCCTCATCATGGTTACCGGGTTACTGCCTTGTAATTGTGTCGTTGTGATATTCATTATCAATCTCTCCCATTGTCAAAACGAATGAATGGTAATCAGTTGTCAGGTGGTTATGTGGGGAACCGTTTGATGAGGGTGAGTCTATTCGTGCCGTCAGCCTCTTGTTGGTAGTGCAGATCATCCATCAGCATACGGATGAGATGGACACCCAAACCGCCTAGCGGCCGCGATTCCAAAGGTGCATTAATGTTGGGCTTAGCGGCATTATTGGGATCAAAGGCCGGGGCGTTGTCCTGCAACACCACCATACAGGCCCCTGATTGTTGACCTATGGTCAGGCGAATTTCCCCTTCATTCGCCTGATAACCATGGACAATGATGTTTGTAACGGCTTCGTCGGTAGCGAGAATGAGGTCGTCAATTTGTTCGTCACCGCAAGGCAGGGCCGCGGCCGCGTTCATGACAAAACGGCGTACTTGAGACAGGTACGCTAAGTGGGCCGGAATGGTGAGGGTGGCGATGACCTCCATATTCGCGATCATATCACGTTCACTAGTAAACCCGTACAGTATTCTTAATTTTTACGCCTGATTTAAGCATATGGCGGATTTCATCATAAGTGTGGTCGGTGACTTCAGCAAAACGGGCCATCTGATAACGGGTTAGGATTTTTAGGCCTTCGGCATCTTCATGCAAATGGAGAAGTAATTGGCGCAGTTGCTGGCACCGAGCCGCTGGTACGTGGCGACCAATGACCCAGGGGGGCATGGGGCTGGGGCCAAGTATGGCAAGGGAACGAATTTGTGACTGGATAGTGTGATCTTGGGCATAAATCATGTCTAACACGGTGCTATCAATGGCGCTGGTGTCTACCTGCCCTTTCAGGATGAGTTGCAGCGAACGCTGATGTGCCCCAGATTCGATCACCCTGCCAAAAAAGTCACCATCCAAGCCCCGTTGAGCCAGGGCGTAACGCATCACATGATAACCAGAATGGGAGCGTGGTTCGTTGTAGGCCCAAGTTGCACCGCGCAAATCACTAAATTGCTGGTAGGGGCTGTCTTTATGGACCAGTACATCGGAGAAATAAACGGGCTGACCCTGATAACGAGCCGCGGCCGCGACCGGAGCTGCCAATAGCTCTAGATTTGGTTCGGCTCTATCCATCTTCTCAACGTAAGGTGTACCACAAATCCAGGCCACATCAATTTGCCCGGTGTCAAACTGGCGCTCTCGTTCTGTCCAGGGAATATCGGCGATAAATGTGGCTGGCTCTTCAATCTGGGTGGAGAGCCAGCCAACGATCTCACGACATAAATTGTCGGCAATAGGAGCCTGACAAGAGGTAAAGGTAAGGGGAGTCACGATCTCGTTCCCCAGGCCCGGCGCAGAAATCGCAACCAGTTCCCATGCAAAATGGCGCTCACATCGGCCTGAGCATAACCCCGCTCAAGCAACCATTCGCCTAACTGTTGTAAATCGGCAATTGTGTCCAGATCATGTGGGGATTGTTCCCGCCCAAACCCACCATCCAGGTCGCTGCCGATGCCCACATGGCGGCTATTGCCCGCCAATTGGCAGATATGATCAACGTGGTCTACCACATGGGCCAGACTCACCGGCTGATTATCGCCTGCCCCGCGCACCCAGCCGGGCCGAATCATCCAATTGTCGCAAGCCACGCCAATCACCCCCTCACGAGCGATGATGGCCCGGAGTTGATCGTCGTCAAACTGGCGTTGATGGGGCACGAGGGCGCGACAATTGTTGTGGCTGGCTAAAACAGGGCCGCCGTAGTTGTCTAAGGCCTGCCAAAAGGCCTGATCAGACAGATGGGTCAAATCCAGGATGATGCCCGCCTGCTCCATCTCGCGGAGCAGGCTGAAACCAGCCGCGGTTAAGCCAGATTCTGATCCCGTGCCGCCAGCGTAACGGCCAGGGCCATAATGGGCTGGACCAATCACCCGAACACCAGCCTGCGACCATTCGGGTAACTGGCTGGGTTGTAAGATGGGGTCCGCACTTTCCATGCTGATGATGACACCAAGGGTCGGTTGCGGCCGCGTGCCCTCATCCCTTTCCCACTGTTCCCACTCAGCGATATGGCTATCCAACTCTGCCCGGCCCGTAATCAGCCGGATTTCGCCTTGTTGGGCCAGGGCGTGATAGTAGGCCAGTTGTCCCTGGGCTGTGCCATACGCCTGGGCGGGGGTGGCGTAATCCAGGTTGGGCACAGGTTCCCCGGTGGAACGGGCCAGCAGGGTAGCGAAACAGAGGGCGACGCGGCCGCGTCGCATCGCTGGCAACGACACCGTGCCTTGTCCGCGTCCGGGGCCAGGCACATGGTGTTCAGCAACACGAATGTCCTCAACCGGGGCCAACAAATTCCGGTTCCATTGCAGGGCATTCCAGGCCAGATCAAGGTGGGCGTCAATGATGAAGGTCATAGGGGTTTTGGGGTACTTGGGGGGAGATGTGCTCGGGGGAACTCAGGGGAACTCTAGGAACTCTGGGAACTTGCACTCGCTACTCGCCACTCGCACTGCCCAACCTGCCCCCCTTCACAGCGGCTGAAAATTGCCCAAGATAATAGGTAGCACTTTCTGCACAAAAACGGGCAGCGGTTCGGGTTGTTCTTTCTGTACCCATTGGCGCATGGCCCCATAAACGGCCCAACTGGTCATCATGGCCCACAAATCGGCGGGTACCGCGGCCGCGGCCTGGTTTTCCTGACTCACTCTAAACCAGCGGGTAAAGATTTCATAAAGCTGGCTTTTGATCTGATTTTCAGCCAGGTTTTCAAACTGTTTGTCGGAGGGGATGCAATGATGATGGAGTTGGGACACCACCTGGCCTAGTACCAGGAGCAGATTTTGCAGGTTTTCCAGGCTGAAGGGGGCATCATCGGCCAGTTTTTGCCGCACCGCCTCCCGGAACATTTCCCGCATGTTGAATTCCAATAGGTCAAATTTATCTACAAAGTGAGCATAAAAGGTGGCCCGGTTGATCCTGGCGCGATGGGTAATGTCTTGAACGGTGATAGCCTGAAACCCTTTTTCTGCCACCAACTCCACCAGTGCTTGCTGAAGCAGTTGCCGGGTGCGCTGGATGCGAGGATCAACTCTTTTCTGAGTCACTTCTTTGGACAACATAATGGCCTCTTTGTTGTTTAAGCAACAAAACTTCTCGTTTATCGGTTGTTTTGCCTGGGGCAGGTGGCTATTATGATAAACAACACCTGTTGTTTTAGCAACAGGTGTAGGAAACACAAAAAACAAAAAAGAGGAGTGTACGATGAATATTGTTTTGTGGGTGGTACAGGGTTTGCTCGCGGCCGCGTTCCTGATGGCCGGTAGTAATAAGTTGATGCGCTCGAAGGAGCAACTTAAACCCATGATGGCCTGGGTAGAAGATTTTTCGCCGCAGACGCTACGAATCATTGGCGCCGTTGAGGTTCTGGGTGCGATTGGGCTGATTTTGCCCGCGGCGACTGGTATTTTGCCGGGGTTGACCCCGTTGGCGGCGGTGGGGTTGGTGCTGACGATGCTTGGCGCGGCCGCGACCCATCTTCGTCGGACTGAATATCCCCTGATTGGCGTAAACGCTGTTTTGCTGTTACTGGCCCTCTTTGTCGCTTACGGCCGTTTTGTCATTGCCCCGTTGTCATAAAGATAAGCGATCTCCTCACTTGAACCCTCAAACCTCGAAGGATTTGAGTCTTTCGAGGTTTTTTTATTTCTCCTGGTGAAATGAAACGCAATGATTCCCCCTATTTTATTATTGGGCTTTGTCGAAACCGCCAATCCCCAACCCATAAGACGGGCCATTCTGGACTTGCAACACCAAGTGATTCAAGATCCCTATTTCCAAAATTTTCCGTCTTTGCAAAAAACCGCAATTGCTTTTCACGCGAAAGATGATCGTCCAGAAATTCGGTATCTCTTCTATAAATTAATCGCCACTTTGGATTTCAAGGCACAATTTATCGTCGCTCGTAAAGTCGAACCTGTTTTTCGCAACAATTTTCAGGCTAACCAGACAAAGTTTTACGACCATCTGGTAACACAGTTATTCAAAAATGTCCTTCACCGCTATCAACACAACCATATTTATTATGCCAAACGAGGGTCACGGAAAGGCAAGTCCCCTTATCACAAGCCATTGCACATGGTGTTCAGCAGTTTGAAGCAAAGTGGAATACAAAGGTCAACACCCATGTTGATATTCAGGCCCAGGCTCCCAATGGCGAATCTTGTTTGTGTTTGATTGATTACATGAATTGGGCAGTGTATCGAGCCTTTACCATGGGAGAAATGCAATATTTTAATGTTGTGGCCGACAAGGTTAGCTTGGTAGTTGATTTGTATGATCGTAAAAAGCATCCTAACAACTGGTACACACGCAAAAACCCATTCGACACAAAAAAAATCACCCCTTTGTAGCTAGATCCGTTTACCGGACGCACGGCATGGAGCCGGCTTTCACTAACAAAGGAGTGATTTAAACAAATGTGATGTCATCATTATACGACTGGATAAATCGTTGTTCAAGAATCAGTTTCATTAGAATTTCAATCCCTGCTTGCCCATAACCCACAAACACCCTCGGTTATAATCCCCACCCGTTTGTACCAAACAGAATTTATCGGGGCGTGTCCTGACTAATAAGGCGTAACCCGTGCTGTGTAGCTTGTCTACGCAACACGCAACACGCAACACGCTCCGTCTAAGGAAACCGCATGTCCGATAAACTCTCCTTTAACGAAGTCATTCTCCGCCTGCTGGATTATTGGAAGGCGCAAGGTTGCCTGGTCTGGCAACCGTATTATGTCCAGGTGGGCGCGGGCACGATGAACCCGGCCACTGTTCTGCGTGTGTTAGGGCCTGAACCGTGGAACGTGGTCTACGTCGAACCCAGCATCCGCCCCGATGATGGCCGCTTTGGTGACAACCCCAACCGGATGCAACAGCATTATCAGCTCCAGGTTATTCTCAAACCGGACCCTGGCAACCCCCAGGAACTTTACCTGAAAAGCCTGGAAGCCATCGGCATCAACCCCCGTGAACACGATATCCGTTTTGTGGAGGATAACTGGGAAAGCCCGGCCCTGGGGGCGTGGGGGTTAGGCTGGGAAGTGTGGCTGGATGGGCAAGAGATTACCCAGTTTACCTATTTTCAGCAGGCTGGGGGGATCAATCTTGACCCGGTAAGCGTGGAAATTACTTACGGCCTGGATCGGATCGTGCTGGCGTTGCAGAAGGCACGAAGCGTGTGGGAGATGGAGTATGGCGCGGGGGTCATGTACGGGGACGCCCTGCTGGAAGCGGAAATCGAACATTGCAAATATTATTTTAATGTGGCCGATATTGATGCCCTCAAAGCGGTGTATGACATTTACGAGGGGGAAGCCAAACGGTGTATCGAAGCCGGATTGGTCAACCCGGCCCATGATTACAACCTGAAATGTTCCCACCTGTTTAATGTGCTGGATACGCGGGGAGCCGTTGGCGTAACGGAACGGGCTAAATATTTCCAGCGGATGCGCAATGTGGCTAAACAGATTTCGGAATTGTACCTGGCGCAACGGCACCGGCTGGAGTACCCGTTCCTGGATAATGAACAATGGGCCGACAAAGCGGCCGCGGCCGCGCCCCACACCATCCAGCTCGCCCAAATCGAGACCCCACAAACTTTCCTGCTAGAAATCGGCAGCGAAGAACTGCCTGCCGACGACCTGACCTCAGCCCTGGCCCAACTACGAACCTCGGTGCCGGGCTGGCTGGCGGCCCTCCGCATCGGCTACGAGCGGCTGGAAATCCACGGGTCGCCCCGCCGGTTAGCCGTGATTGTTCACGGGATGCAGGGCCGCCAGACCGACCTGGAAATGGAGGTGAAAGGGCCACCGGCTGACCGGGCCTTTGATTTTGATGGCAACCCCACCAAAGCCGCCGAAGGGTTTGCCCGAGGCAAAGGGGTCAACGTCAAAGATCTGTTTGTGCTGGATGATGGCAAGGGACGGTATGTGGCCGCCAGGGTGTTTGAAGCGGGACGGCCCTCGGCGCAAGTGTTGGCCGAAAATCTGGCCGATTGGGTTGCCAGCCTGAAATTCCCCAAGAGTATGCGCTGGAACCGGAGCAACATCAGCTTCAGCCGCCCGTTGCGCTGGTTGGTGGCCTTGTACGGCCCAGATGTGATTCCCTTCACCTATGCCGGGGTGCTCAGCGGCCGCGTCAGCCGTGGGTTGCGTCCGTATGATTCACCGGACATTATGATTAACGACGCGGCCGCGTACCTGGACACCTTGCGCGAAAATGGCCTTGTCGTGGAGATGGCCGAACGGAAGGCGATGATTGAACGGGACGCGGCCGCGCTGGCCCAGCGTATAAACGGTATGATTCCGGCTGATCCCGGCCTGCTTGAAGAAGTGACCAATCTGGTCGAGAAACCCACCGCCTTCGTCGGTCGTTTCGAGGATAAATATCTGGCCCTGCCCGCCGAAGTGCTGGTGGCGGTCATGCGCAAGCACCAACGCTACTTCCCGGTGTATGCCGAAAATGGCAAACTCCTGCCCAGCTTCATCGCCATCCGCAACGGCGACGACCAACACCTGGATATCGTGGCCGATGGCAACGAGCAGGTTATCCGCGCCCGCTTCGCCGATGCCGACTTCTTTTACAACCGGGACATTAAGCGGACGCTCGCTGACTTCGTGCCCGACCTGGACAAATTGACCTTCCAATTTGACCTGGGTTCGATGGGGGACAAGGTGCGGCGGTTGGAGCAGTTGACCCCGTTTATTGGGGAGCAACTGGGGTTGAGTGAGGCAGAAATGGCGGTGGCCCGGCGCGCGGCCGCGTTGTCCAAAGCCGATCTGGCGACCGAAATGGTGGTAGAGATGACCTCGCTCCAGGGGGTCATGGGTGGGCATTATGCCCAACGGAGCGGCGAATCAGCCGAAGTGGCTTCGGCCCTGGCCGAACTGTACAACGCCGTCAGCCACAGCCGCCCCAGCCTGGCCCTGGCCCTGGCCGACCGTCTGGATAGCCTGGTGGGTCTTTTTGCCGCCGGGCTGGCCCCCAAAGGCTCCAACGACCCGTTTGCCCTGCGCCGTGCCGCCCTGCACCTCATCGAAAACCTCATCAGCAATCAGGTGGCGACCGATTTGCGCTCCATGTTGCGCCATGCCGGTTCGCTCCTGCCCATGAGTAGCGATGAGAAAACGGTCAACGAGGTATTGGCCTTTATTGCCGGGCGGTTGGAAGGGGTTTTACGTGAGAAGGGATACGCCACCACGCTGGTGAAGGCGGTTCTGGCGGAACTGGCTCATAATCCATACAAGGCCAGTTTGGTGGCCCATGATTTGACAGAAGCAGTGCAGGCAACCGATTGGGATGAGTTACTCACGGCTTATGCCCGGTGTGTGCGCATTACGCGGACTTTACCCACGCACTACGCCCTACGCACCACGGACTTCACCCTACCCGCAGAAAAGGCACTGGCAGAGGCGTATGGACAGGTCGCGGCCGCAAATCCCACCACCATCCCCGCCTTCCTCAATGCCCTGCGCCAACTCACCCCTGCCATCAACGCCTTCTTTGATGGGGTTTTGGTCATGGATGAAGACCAGGCCGTGCGCGAGAACCGGCTGGCCTTGCTCCAGCACATCGCCCACCTCTCCCACGATCTGGCCGATTTTTCCCAGCTAGAAGGGTTTTAATCTGTACCTCTGTTCATCCGATCAAAAACACCCCCTGAAACCAGGGGGTGTTTTATTTTACGTGCGCTCTTGCATCCATTTTTGCATTGCCGGACGCATAGGCTGAACACGCAACCTGATTTGAGGTATGATGGAGTGTATGGCAGAAGGACACCCGCTCCGGTTATTTTTCTTTGGGCGTTTCCGCCTGGAACGGGATGAGCAACCCCTTGCCTTGCCCACCCGCAAGCTGGAATTATTGCTGGCCTACCTCTGCCTGCATCCCCAACGCCACAGCCGGGAGAAGGTCGCGGCCGCGGTGTGGGGTGACTTCACGGATGACAAGGCCAGAGCCTCGCTCCGCAATGGTCTGGCCGTTTTGCGCCGCCTGGTTCACCCAGACCTGATTCTCTCTGACCGGGAGACGGTGCAACTGAACCCGGATGTACCGCTGTGGGTGGATGCCCTGGTGTTTGCGGAACGGGCCAGGCAGTTTTTGCTGACGGCTCTCCCCAGTGTGGCTACCTTACCGTTTGATCTGGTGCAAGGGGATTTGCTGGTTGATTTTTATGAGGAGTGGCTTTTCCCTCACCGTGAACAGGCGCGTACCCTTTTTCAGACCGCCCTCTTACGCAGTATTGAGCAGTTGCAGGCACAAGGGGCGTATCATGAAGCCATCAGTTACGCCCACTTACTCCTGACCCATGAACCGACCCACGAACCAGCCCACCAACACCTTATGGCCTGTTATGATCGGTTGGGCGACCGACAAGCGGTTATCCGGCAGTATGAAACCTGCCGCCGGGTGTTGGCTGAGGAGCTGGGTGTAGACCCGACCCCAGAGACCCGTGCCTTGTACCGACGCATTTTGACCGCGGCCGCGCCCCCGGCCGCCCCCCTTCACACCAATCTGCCTTCCCCGCTCACCCCCTTCATTGGCCGGGAAACAGAAACGGCCCACCTGCTAGAGCGACTTTCCCATGCCCGTCTCCTGACATTAACCGGCCCAGGTGGAGCGGGCAAAACCCGGCTGGCGATTCAAATCGGTCAACAAAAAGGGGCCGCATTTGCCGATGGCATCTGGTGGGTGGAACTGGCGGCCTTAACCAATCCGGTGATGGTGGCCCCCACGGTGTTGAAGGTTCTAGGTCTGCGGGAAAAGAGCGATGTCGAACCCGTTACCCAATTGCTTGACTATTTGCGGCCGCGCCAGACTCTGCTCATCCTCGATAACTGCGAACACCTCATCCTGGCCTGTGCCCAACTCAGCGACACCCTGTTAGCGGCCTGTCCTCACCTGCATATCCTGGCGACCAGCCGGGAAGCGTTGGGTTTAACCGGTGAGGTGGTCTGGTCGGTTGCTTCGTTGGCCTTAGACGAGGCGATTAAGTTATTTGCCCTGCGCGCGGCCGCGCTGAAACCCACCTTCACCCTCACCCCAGAAACCCGCCCCCTGGTCGAGACCATTTGCCAGCAGTTGGATGGCAACCCATTAGCCATTGAACTGGCGGCCGCACGGAGCAAAACCTTACCCCTCAGCGACATCGTGCGCCGACTGGATGACCGATTCGCGCTTTTGACCGGGGGAAGCCGGGCCGCTTTACCCCGTCAGCAAACCCTGCGGGCCGCCCTCGATTGGAGTTACGATCTGCTGGAGCCAACCGAACAGACTTTATTCCGGCAATTGGCTGTTTTTGCCGGGGGTTTTACCCTGTCGGCGGCTGAGGCTGTGTGTAAGGACATCGCTGGCTCCGTGTTCGATAATTTGACCCGACTGGTTGATAAGTCACTCGTGGTGGCCATGGGGCATCGTTATTATTTGTTGGCTACCATCCGGCAATACGGTCTGGACAAATTGTGGTTGGCCGGTGAAGAATCTGATTTACGCCAGCGGCATCTGACCTGGTGTACCCAATTGGCCCTGCGGGCGGCCGAACAGCTACTAACCAATCAGCAACAAACGTGGCTTGATGAACTGGAAACGGAACATGACAATTTACGGGCGGCTCTCCGCTGGGCGTTAGAGGGGGGCGAATTGGAAACCGGCATCCGCTTGGGGAGTGCGTTGTGGCGTTTTTGGGGGTATCGGGGGTATTTGTTGGAAGGGCGGGTGTGGTTGGAGCAACTGTTAGCCCGCCTGGCGGCACAGGCTGAAGCGGTGGGACCGGCCCAGGCCCAGGCCTTAGCCAGCATGGGGGTGATAACCACCCGGCTGGGTGATTATGACGTAGCCGACACCGTTTTGCAGGAAGGGTTACGTCTGTACCGGGGGCTTGGCGATAAGGCGGGGGTGGCTTTTGTTTTGCACCATTTAGGCTGGCTGAATACGGCGGTGAAGCAGTTCGCGGCCGCGCACACCTACCATCAGGAGAGCCTGACACTGCGCCGCGAACTTGGCCCCGTGGCCCAACGGGATGTGGCCGAATCCTTGACCTACCTGGGTCTGCTGGCCTGGTGCGAGGGAGATCTGGCGGCCGCACGCGCCTATCAGGAAGAGGCGTTGACGCTGAAACAAACCTTCAACGAACCCTGGGCCATCAATTTTTCCTTATGGAATCTAGGCAATGTGGCTTTGGCAGAAGGCAAACTGGCAGAAGCCGAACGATTGTACCGGCAATGTCTACAGGCTCTGGCCGATTTGCGGGAGCGGTGGGGGTTGCCCAGTGTGTTGGAATCGTTGGGCACTATCGCCTTGACCCGACAACAGTGGGAACGGGTAGCGATTTTGTACGCGGCCGCGGAGAAAATTCGGTCGCAGACCGGTTCACCTTTGCCGTTGGTGTGGCGGGAAGAACGAGAAAGGACCCTGGAGACGGTGCGGACGATGATGGGGGAAACTGCGTTTGCGGCCGCGACTCTACAAGGTCAAACCCTACCCCTGGATAAAATCATCACCCTGGCCCTGGAAAACGAATAAATCATCATTTTGCGTTTATTTTGCGGTCATGTTTATCCTGTTGCTAAATCTAAACAAGGAGAAAACAGATGACCCCAGAACAGAACAAAACGATTGTCCGCCGCCTGGTAGAAGAAGCGATCAACCAGGCCAACCTGGCCGTATTTGATGAATTGACCGTTGCTGATGTAGATTTCGACGCCCCGCCTGGTTTACCTCGTAACCGTGAAGGCTGGAAACAGAACCGCCTCTTGCTCCAACAAGGCATTCCCGATGCCCATTGGCACATTAGCGAAATGTTGGCTGAAGGAGACATGGTGGCTTGCCGCTTCCAATTCCAGGGAACCCACAGCGGCAACCTGTTCGGCATTCCCCCGACCGGCAAATCAATCAACATCACCGGTATATCTTTACTTCGTCTGCAAGACGGGCGCATCATCTGGCAACGTATCAACAATGATGATCTGGGCATGATGACCCAACTGGGTCTGTTTGCCTTGCCTGAGAATGGTAATGGCCCGATGGGGAACTCATAGGAACTGTAGGAACTCAAGGGAACTCATAACCTGAAACCTGGAACTTGAAACCTGAAACTTCTTACCGAGGAACAAATCATGAAAATCCAATGGCAAAAGACAATCCGTATCAATGCGCCGGTTGAACAAGTCTATGCGTATCTGGCGGACTTCACCCGGCATGGGGAGTGGGCGCAGACGATTGCTGAAATCCGCCAGACCCGACCTGGGGATAAACAAGGCGTGGGGGCCGTTTATCGTACCTATGAGCGGCAGGCGATGCAGGCGAATCGGACACCAGGCGAACGACTGCGCCGAGGGATGAAGGCGGTCACTGTCTGTGAAGTAAAGGAATTGATCCCTAACCAGCGTATCGTCTGGCACGCCTATATGACCCCTTCGGTGGGCATGTATGCCGACCTGAGATTTGAGTTCGCGGCCGCGCCCGATGGTGGCACACTCCTCACCCAACACATATTCATGTATGCACCGGCTCTCATGGGGTTGATGTTCCGGCTGATGTTTGGGCGGGAGTTGCACCAGAAATCGTATGCTCAGTGGGAAGCCAGCCTGAACAACATTCAATTGTTGCTGGAACAAAAGGTGGTGGTGAGAACCGATGCGGCCGCGCCCCAGGCCAAACTGGCTTACTGATACGAGGTTAGCGATGATCGCCCAGGTGCTGACAGCCCAGATTCGCCACGACAAAATTGAGGCTCTGCGCCAGTTGCGGCCGCGGCAGGCATCCATTCCTGGTTGTCATGGCCTCTTCTTCTTCTTCGCGCCCCAAACCGGGAAACTGATCACCATCACCTTATGGGAAAACGAGCTTTCCTGCCAGACCGGACAGGCCCACCCCCACTACTACCAGGAGATGGAGCCGGTTTTTAGGCTACTGGCGGCAACCCCTACCCGTGAAGCCTTTGAACTCCTGACCCACTAAACCTGACATGGTCAAACAGCTTTTTGATTGACGATATCGAAACGGCCGACAACTAGCGACCCTACACCTACAGCCATGACAAAATCCGCGATGTGGCGTATGAGGCGGCGGGGTCAGCCCGGCGGTAGTTGGTACACCGCCGCGCTCTGGAACATCTCATGAACACAAACGCGGCCGCGGAATGTACCGCTTTGAACCGGTTAGCCACGTTGGCCGTTGAAAGGTATGCTGACAGCCCACGTTACCAGTTGATTTACCACCGCTGCCAGACGGTGTGGGCCAGGTGGCAGGGGGATGAACGGGGGGAAGAATGAGGCGTTGGCTGCGGCCGCGAATCTAGCTCTGGTCTTACAATTACCCCTGGAATACCAAGCTGCCCTTAGTTCGTAGCGTTCTGTTTTCCACCCCGCACCTGCTGAATGAGGGCGATGAGGGTGGCTCCCAGGCTAGCCGTGAGGGCCAGAGGGAGCAGGATGAACCAGCCGAAAACGGGGGCGAAGAGAGCCGAAATGAGGATGAGGCTGGTACGGAGTAGGGTGGGAAGGGTCGCGGCCGCGTCGCCATATAATCTTTGGTGCATCAACCAGGTCATCCCGGCCATGCTCAAGGCCGACAACCCCAACAATGCCGACAGAATTGCCAGCCCCGTCAGACCAAACAGCCCCCCAAAGAAACCACCAATGCTCTGCCCAATCTGAAAAATCACCACGGCGATAATGCCTAAAAACAGGGCATTCACCAGCCCCAACAAGAAGGAACGCCCCGGCATGGTGCGTAGCACCTGGGCCGTCAGGTCAGTAAAGCGGGGCATCAGTAATCCTATGGCTACTAGAAAGGCCATGAGTGTCCAGCCAGAAAATAGGGCAATGAGCAGAAAACGAATCAGTTCAGGCATGTTGACCTCGGTGTGGGGCAGATGAAAGGGAGCGTAGTAGAGGGCGCAATAACAGACTGTTGCCGACCAACCCCACCAGCACGCCCAACCCCAAAATGCCCACCCAAACAATGAGGGGCACGGCGATGATCAGCGGCGGCGCCGTGGGCCAGGTGAAGGTCAGGGTTTGTTGCAGTTCAGCCCAAAGCGACAGCAGTTGGTTGGTGATTTGTGCGCTGGGCAGGGTGAATGACCAGTCGCCCAGCAGGTTTGTCAGGACAGGCCAGAGTAAGAGAGCCAGAAGCGCGGCCGCGACTCCCTCTCCTATCAACACCCAGCGCCACCAGCCCGGCAAAAATGGTTTGGCCTGCGGCCGCAACGCCGCCAGCACACGTGGGGTCAAATCAATGGTCAGGGGGAGTTCTGGCAGGCTGTCTAACGTGGCAAACAGCCCCTGTAACCGGGTCAGTTGGGCCTGACAGTCCGGGCAGGTTGCCAGGTGGGAAGAGACGGATTGGCTCGCGGCCGCGTCCAACTCCCCGTCCAGATATTCGTATAAGGTCAATTCGTCGAGATGCTTGGTCATGGGAGATTCTGGGAACTCTAGGAACTCTGGGAACTCTGGGAACTCGTGGGAACGTTCAATCATGGAGTTCCTATGAGTTCCTCTCAGTTCCCATAAGTTCCCTTCTTCATTTCCTCTTCTAGTCGTTTGCGGGCACGGAACAAATCACTCTTTACCGTACTCACGGGCACATTCAGGGCTAGGGCAATCTCTTCGTAGCTTAAATCCTGATAATGGCGCAATTCTATCACCGCCCGATAACGAAATGGTAAAGCGATGAGGGCCTGGCGAAGGTACTGCGCCTGTTCAATACCTACCACCTGTTGCTCTGGTGTTTTCCCTGGATCAGCCAGTTGATCCATCGCCTCGGTGTCCTCATCGGGAGGGGCAAGATCAGAGGCGGTGGTTTGCGGCCGCGCTTTCTGCATCTCCAACCAATTCAGACAAACATTGGCCGTAATCCGCTTTAACCAGGGAACCAGGGGGCGTTCCAGATCAAAGGATGGCATCGCCCGATACGCCCGGATAAACGCTTCCTGGGCTAAATCCTCCGCATCGCCCCGGTTGCCCGTCAGCCGATAAGCCACATTAAAGACCGTTCCCTGGTAGCGACGTACCAGCAGGGCAAACGCTTCATCATCCCCCTGCACCACGCGCAGGACCAGTTCTTGGTCAGATAGGCTTAACATGGCTCTACGGTATCATACCGCTGGCGGGGAAAAAAGTTGCAGATTGGCGAGGGGTTATTCGGGTAGATAAACCTGGCACACGCCCAAATGGGTTTGGCAACGGCCAACCTCTTCACCTAACCAGAGAACGGTGAACTGGCTGACGTTAGACCGGGTGAGCCAGAAGACGAGGTCGGATGCTTCGTTGGCGGGGGTAACGGTGGCATTATACTCGGCGCATTCCTGCGGCCGCATCCAGGTTGGGCCTTCCACCGTTTCAATGCGCACACAATTCCCCTCTTCTAACGCATCAAAAAACCCACTCCACAACCGCCCAGAGAAAAGATAAGGGGCCGGTTGACCGGTACGGCTATCAATGGATTCAAAGGAAATAAGGCCAATAGAAACAGATTCGGCTTCCGCATTTCTCAGGTAAAAGCTACTCTCATCATAAAAAAGCTGAATCTGATGCCCTTCACCCAAGGGAACGGGAACGGTCATAGATGGGGTGGGGGATGGTGTAGCTGTGGGCACCGGGGTGGCTGTGTGGGTTGGGGTCGGGGATGAGGTGATGGTGGGAGATGGGGTAGAAGTGGCGGTATGCATGATGGTTAAAACAATGGGTGCGGCGATTTCTGTGGCGGGCACAGGGGTTGAGAGGCGGGTTGGGGTAGAACTTGCCGAGAGGGTGGATGTCGCGGCCGCGACCTCACCAATCTCATTATTAAACCCACGCCACATAAACCAGGTTATCATCAAAATAACAGCCAACCCAATCACTAAAACCCCCGCCAAAAGCCAGTTAAACTGCCGCTCTTGTAAGGATACCCGATTCGCTTTTTTAGGTTTGTCGGTTGCTTCAGGGAGCGGATCAGTCAGGGGATCAACTGTTTTAGGGGCCAACCCCACGGGCATCGGTGGTAAGGCGGGCAAGTTCTCTGCCTTACTGGAAAAGAGCAGCGCCTTTTCCAACGCCTGCATCATCTCACTCCCCGTCTGGAACCGATCGGCCGGTTTCTTCGCCAATATTTTTAGCAAAACCTTGTCCACTTCCGGATGTAAGGAAGGATTTATCTCTGAAGGAACAGGCGGCGTATGCAATAAATGTTGAATCACCAACGTGGCCGCCGAGGGATCATCAAACGGGATCGTACCGGTTAGAAGTTCATACAAAATCACGCCTAACGAGTAGAGATCAGATTGGGGCACGGCATCGGCCGAACGATTGGCCTGCTCCGGGGCAATATACTGGGGTGTACCAAAGGCCTCGCCGATGGACCCACCATGTATGCTCAGGGCCAGGCCAAAATCCATTAGTACTACTCGGCCATCCTTGGCGATCATAACGTTCGATGGTTTGACATCTCGGTGAATAACACCACGTTCATGGGCATAATCCAACGCGGCCGCGATGCCCTGTCCAATGCGAAGCACCTCTTCATAAGGAATAAACATTCCCTGCCGGGTGTAATCCAGCAAAACCGCCCCCAGGTCAGACCCGTCCAAATATTCCATAACGAAGTAATACAGTTCATTTTCATCATCGGCATAATAAATGCGGATAATATTCTCATGTGACCAGGTAGCGACCATGCGCGCTTCTTCTATAAACCGACGGGCATAACTCGGGTTTTCGCGGTAAAACGTGTCAATGATCTTAATAGCCACCGGGCGTTGGAGCTTAACATCCAGGCCATAATACACCTGGGCCATTCCGCCACGCTGAATAATGCGCTCAATGCGGAAGTTTGCCAATTGGCGGCCAATCATGGAGTCAGTAAACATAGTAGAAGCGTGCGACACTGTTTGTGGTAAATGGCGGTTGAACCGCGCCGCCTAATTATTCACTTACTATCTGGTAATCGTCAAATCTACTTCGCTACAGGAATAAAGAAGAAAAAGTTGATAAAAATTGACATGGTCATTTGTTGTTGCTACAATCTTGACACGTTTAATGAACCAAATTGACTCATCGTAATACGGTGGGCGGAGAATGGAGAAAGTATGAGCACTCTGGAAATGTTAGATGTAACGACAATTCAAATTACTGACGCGGCCGCGGCCACCGTCAAAAATCTGCTTGTCCAGAAAAATGTCCCTGACTACGGTCTGCGCGTTTTTGTGAGCGGGGGTGGTTGCTCTGGTATGCAGTATGGTATGGCCCTGGAAGCCGAAGCCCGTCCTTACGATCATGTCATTGAAGCGGGCGGCGTCAAAGTTTTTGTGGACCCCACCAGCATGATGTACGTGCAAGGCGCCACCATTGATTACGAAGATAGTATCATGGGCGGGGGCTTCAAAATTGACAACCCCAATGCTGTTTCTAGCTGTGGCTGTGGTCATTCCTTCAAGACAGAAGGGAGCCAGGGCGCGGCCGCGGGCGGCGGTTGTGGTTGTGGTCACTAATTAACCCGTTATTGGTTATTTCTTTGCTTAAACCCCAATAACCAACACCCAATAACCCAAATACAACAGCGGGGTCGCCTCAAGCAACCCCGCTGTTTCTGTGTCTGGTCATGACGCCACATTACTTCACTTTAGAAGAAGCCAATCAAACCATCATCCACATTCGGCCTCTTATGGCCGAACTGCTCAAACGGCGTGCCCGTGTTGTCAGTTGTCGCCCCTACCTGCTCAATGCCCTGGAAGACCTACACAGCAACACCGGGAGCGCTCTCGCTACCACGGTAGCTCAAGATTTTGCGGCGATGGAGCGCCTGTTAGCTCGAATTAAGGCGTATGGCTGTGTGATCAAGGACATTAATGTTGGTTTGGTAGATTTTTTGACGGAACGTAGCGGCCGCGAAGTGTACTTATGTTGGCGTTTTGGGGAAGAAGGCATTTCTTTCTACCATGATCTGCACACCGGCTTCAATAGTCGCCGCCCCGTGTAGGTATTCCGTCGCTCAATCATCGTTGGTCATGACGAGTTGTTCCTTTATACTCTCCGGCAAACGCTCACAACGAGGTGAACCATGAGATTCCTCTGGCCTCGCGTCAGTAAAAAAGAAAATGAAGTCAAACGGCTTTGGCTCGACCTGGGCGACCTGGGCGACCTGGTCAACCCGGCTGGCCCCCACGAACAATGGCAAGATCACGGCCTGGGTCTGCTCCGTACCCTCATGCACCAAAACGGTCTCATGACCGATATTGCCTCTACCAGGGCTGTAACCAACTGGAACCAGCTCAAAAAGCAATTCCACGGCTACGACATGGTGCTCATGAATGTGCGTAGTTACACCTATCCTGTCGCCCTCAAAGCCGCCAAACTATTCAAAGAAGTCAACCCCAACGGCCTTGTCCTGGCTGGGGGGATGCATGCCACCGTAGCCCTGGATGAAATGCTGGAAGTGCCGGAATTCGACAAAATTTGCCAGGGGCCTGGCGAAAACGTCATTCTTGACCTGGTGCGGAACCCCGACGCCTTTCCCCGGGTCATCTTAGGCCATGCCAGCAAATCTATGGCCGAATGGCCCATGATGGATCGTACCCTCTGGCCCAAACCAGCCAGCCGTAGCTTAGCCAAAAAATTCAACTGGCCCCTGGAGCCAGAATGTGGCTGGGGACCACCCCCCGTCGCCACCATGCTCACCAGCCGTGTCTGCCCCTGGCAATGTGTTTTCTGCAACGAAAATTCTTACATCCCCAACATGGGTCGCCGCCCGGTGGATATGGTCATTGAAGAATTAAACTACCTGGATAACAAATATGGAGTTGGTTCAGTGGTGATCCATGACTCCATGTTTTCCAGAACCCCAGTTGGCTAGAAGAGTGGATCGAAAAATATCCCCGTAAAGCCAACAAAATATGGCCCTATTGGGCGGCCGCGCGCTCCGATACGGTGCGCCAATGGCCGGACCTGTTCACCGCCCTCATCAAAGAGACCAATTGGAACATTGTCTCCATTGGTTTTGAGTCGGGCAGTGACCGCATTTTGCGTTTGCTGAACAAAGAATGCACCGAGGAAGACAACTACTTTGCCATAGACTTGCTGGATCGTATAGGTGATGAGATGCAAGCCCAAGGCCGCGAAACGCCAAAGTTTTGGGCCAACATTATGCTGGGTGTGCCCGGCGAAACACCTGACGATGCGTTCAAGACCATGCGTATGTTGAAGTATATGAAGCGGGTTTACCCTTCAATCTCCTACTATGCTCCGTATCCTGGTTCGGCCTTAGGCTATCAGCTTATTGCTGAGGGCAAAAGCATGATGTCGAAAGAGAACTATCATCGTTTTCCGGGGGATGAAAAGGTGAGGGGGGTAGATTATGCCTTTTACCGGGAATTGTTGGCCGGAAAATATGATCGCGAGATTAACCAGGGGCTTTCCCCTTATGCCCAGCGCCGCAGTGGCGTGTTTGCTGAGGCGTTGACGAAGGCTTAGGAAGAGACTAAGAGACTAAGAGATTGAGAGACTAAATAATCTCTTAGTCTCTCAGTCTCCTTTGACTTGAGAAATAACATGAGCAGTTTCAGCAGTCCACACTACATGTATCTGTTTGAGATGAAGAACGGCAAGCAAAAATTGGCCTATGGTGCGTCACCGGAAGATGCGCTGGATATTTTGCGGGTGCGCCTGACGGAAGAAGAGATGGAGATGATTATTCAAGATAAATACATCAAAATCTCGCAGCGCAAGATGCAGGAACATATCGGGAATTTGGGGTAGAGAGGAAAGGAACTCAAGGGAACTGAAGGAACTCTGGGAACTTGAGGCCAAAGGAACTGGGAACAGTTCCTTTTTTGTTGATAGTCAAGATTGAGTTCACTCAAAGAAGCCACGAATTGCACGAATTAAAACGAATTTTTTTTCTGGTGGCTGGGCGTCCTTTGCGCCTTTGTGGGCGTTTTTCAGTAGACTAAGGAACGAGAATTAAATAACTTGCAGGAGACCGGAGACGAGACCCTCATTGCGAAAGTCAGACTTGCGTTTTTAGAGCCCCGGTTTGTCGCGGACCCCCCCTCCCACCGGGAAGGGGGTTAGGGGGATGGGTCTTCCGACTCAATCTACCAAGGGCTTGGGTAAACCAGTGAAACTAACTCCCACGCAACTCCATGTGATTCGTGCTCTGGCACAGAGATGTGCCTTGCGCTCACATCGTTATTTGAACGGGGTGAAGCAGTTTAGGTTGTATGAGCCGGGGAGAAGGTAACGACGGTGCGAAGTAACACGATGGCGGCGCTGGAGCGGGAACGTCTCATTTACAGCAATCATAAGTTTCCCGCCGCTTCTTACACCTTGACGGACAGAGGCAAAGAGGCCGCGGCCGCGCTCGGTTCATCTATCCACGGCCTTTCCAACATCGTCCACTTCGATACCCGTTATGACGACTAACGTTTGCCCTTCTTCTTGCGCCGCTGCGATTTACCATCATCCGCCATCCGCACAATACGCGGCATAAACTCCGCCACAACCTCCACCAGATCGCGCTGGGCGGCCATCACCGTTTTGATGGCCTTATACGCCTGGGGTGATTCGTCCAGACTGCCCCCCAACAAGCTAATATTGGACTTGCGCAAATACCGCTCCATCTGGTCGGTATCCAGCTTGTTAAACGCTTCCGAACGGCTCATCTTGCGCCCGGCTCCGTGTGCCGCTGAGTTGATGGAGTCCTCATTGCCCAGCCCGCGTACCACATACCCAGGATCACCCATCGAGCCAGGAATGACCCCCAGCACCCCTTTACCCGCCGGGGTGGCCCCTTTGCGGTGCACAATGACCTCGGAGCCATCGGCCAATTTTTCACGCCAGGCGTAGTTGTGATGATTTTCCACCACCACGAGCGCTTCCAGCCCCGCGGCCGCGAGCACCCGTTCGTGAATCACATAATGGTTAGCCGAGGCATATTGCCCGGCCAACTCCATCGCCAACCAATACGCCTGCCCATCTTCCGTGTCCAGGTCTAGCCAGGCCAGATGTTTCACCTTACCATCCAGGGTGGTATGTTTGGCCATGGCTATTTTGGTGTAAAGCTCCGCCACCCGCGCCCCAGTGCCCCGCGAGCCACTGTGGGAGAGCAAGGCCAGATAACGCCCTTTCTTCAGCCCCAAATCCGGCGCATCTTGTTCCAGAGACAGCGATCCCCACTCCACGAAATGATTCCCGCCCCCGGATGTGCCTAGTTGCTCCCAGGCAGTGCCTTTCATCTCTCGCAGAATGGGCAACTGTTCCCAGGCCGGATTCTCCATCACCGCATGATTGGCCCGGCGTTGGCGTTCCCAACCCACTCCGGCCCCAAAACGGGTTTCACTGAGCAATATTTTCTCAAACATCTCCCGTTTTTGGTCGAGCAAATGGGTAGATACCGGCACGACGGACAGCCGCATCCGGCAGGCGATATCTACCCCCACGGCGTAAGGAATGACCACGTTATCCGTTGCCAGGACGCCACCGATGGGTAAACCGTAACCCACATGAGCGTCAGGCATGAGCGCGGCCGCGCGAGCTACCGGCAATCGGGCCGCATTTTCAATCTGGGCCAAGGCTCCACTCTCCACCATTTCCTTGCCCCAAATGTGGTAAGGTAGCGGCTCCTCACGCATTACTTCTTGCTGAACGGGGTCTGGCTCGGCGCGTAAAGCTAACCAGGCCTGGGCCACTTCAGCCAACTGAGGATGAGCCACAAAAGCCGTCGGATTTTGGCATACTTCGTCTACCTGGGTCATCGCTGCATCCTCGCTGTAACCTTGTTGGTTTAAGGCGCGGGCCGCGTTTAACCCCAGACCAATAATTTGCCCCTGGGGCCAACCCCATTCAATGAATCGGTTTCCAGTTATTTCTGACATGGTGTATCACTCCTGATTGGATTCTAGTCAACTGCCCATAAGCCTGTCAAATCCGAAGTTGGGTATAATCCATTTTTGTTAATCTGCAATAATTACAGATTTCACAGATAAAGCATCTGAAAAAACTCACGCCAAGGCGCTAAGAACGCCAAGGTTTTCTTTTCTCTGCGTTCTCTGTGTCTCTGCGGTGCATTATTTGTCAAGGAAGCAACAATGCAGAAATTACCCATTACTGGACTGGTGGTTGGTGAGGTGAGTGCGGCGGTGATCGTTTGTGGCGATCCGGGTCGGGCTAGCAAAATTGCCGATAGGCTGACTGAGGTGACGCGCCTGACCGACCAGCGTGAATATCGGGCTTACCGAGGCCTGTGGGCCGATAAACCGATGACGGTTTGTTCCCACGGTGTGGGCGCACCTGGCGCGGCCGCGGCCTTTGAAGAACTCATCGCCGCCGGGGCCAAACAGATCATTCGGGTGGGAACCTGCGGTGGCATCCGGGCCGATGTGGTTTCGGGGGATTTGGTGGTGGCGACGGCGGCGGTGGATAGCACCGGTTATGGCCGAGAAACCGTACCACCTGGTTATCCGGCGGTGGCTGATGTGGGGTTGACCTATCAGTTGCGACGGGTCGCGGCCGCAACCTATCCCCGCACCTTCTCTGGCCTGGTCATCACCCGCGATAATTTCTATGCCGGGGTGCTCACCCCCTTCACTCCCGACTACAAGATCATGGCTTCGGCCCAGGTATTGGCTGTAGAGATGGAATGTGCCGCCCTGTTTCATGTCGCTAACCTGCGTGGCGTCCAGGCTGGGGCTATTCTGGCGGTGGATGGCAATGTCTTGGCCGGGGGCGAATCTATGGAAACGTATAACCCGCACCAAGAGATCGTCGCGGCCGCGGTCAACGCCGAAATTGATATCGCCTTACAAACATTGGCCGCCCTATGAACCTGCCTGAAATTCGCCAACACCTGCACACCCTCCTTGATGAACGGCAACCTGCCGATGCCATCGAGAGCTATTACGCCTTCCATCATCCTGATAACCGCACCCAAATCAGGTTACTCCCGGCCGATACCAGGCCAGTGGGTTACATCGCCTTCTCCCAGACCGGCTTTGACCTGTTCCGCCCCATGATCACCTGGCGACTACCCATTCAAGACCTGGAACAAAGTACCGATTTCATTTACCAGGCCATGACTCCGGAAATGCCGGTCATCTTGCTCACGCCAACGGATTATTTACCCCTGGTGCATACCTGGTTTACGGTGGAACGGGAAGAGACAACCCATCTGCTGGTGCTGGATCGCGGCCGCTACGAGCCAGTTATCAATGTACTGGTTACTCAGGCCGAATCGGGTAACGAGTGGCCCCGTTATGTCATCCGTGCGCCCAACGGTGCGGTGGCCGCCTCGGCTATGCTGAACTGGCAGTCGCGTCACTTTGCCGAGATTGCCGTACACACCCAGGCCAACTATCGCGGCCGCGGCTGGGGCCAAAGTGTGGTGGCGGCTCTGTGCCAGTATGTGCTCGATCGCGGCCGCGTTCCCCTCTACGCCGTCAATCCCCACAATGCCCCCTCACTTAACCTGGCTGAACGGGTCGGGTTTGTAGACCGGGGAATTCACACAGCGATTGTGGAAGCGACGTTGCGGCCGCGGTCGTGAAAATGGCGCAAAATTTACTGTTGCCCCCGGCAAATTTGATTGACAGTCACCTGACCTCATGTTAGATTGAGCAACACAGCCTGGGTAAAGTTCTCTCAGAGCTGCCCGTAGTGGTAACGAGGTAATGGTAACAGTAGCAATTTGTGGAGGTTAGCAGTGAAAAAACAGGGCATAGTTAAATGGTTTAGTCGGCTTAAAGGGTATGGTTTCATCAAACCAGACGATGGTGGTCAAGAAGTGTTTGTGCACTACTCCTCAATCAATGGGGAGGGCTACCGCAATCTTAGCGAGGGTGACACAGTCGAATTTGAAGAAATTGATAATGGCCGTGGCCCCCAGGCCCGCGTCGTCAACAAAAGAGGACTCTTTTAGCTCACTACTTTGTCGATGTTTAGACAATCATTTGGGGTTTTGGTTCGTAGTAACCGCTTTAGCAGGCTGACGCTGAACGGCTAAAGCTGCCCTACAACCCCAAACCTCTTTCTGGAAAGCCACACATTCTTCCCACACCAGGCCTGCTGAGTTAAGCAGGTCTTTTCTTTTCTGGTAGAAAGCAGGGCCACACATTAATCCCCGGTACGTGCTCTGAGTTTCTGATGGTTCCATAAGCCTATTGGGACAACAGCCAATGTTGTCTACAATAAAAGGTATGGTGAGATTGGCTAAAGTATTAGTAGTGGATGACGAAATTTCCCTGGTGCAATTGTGCGAACTGGTGCTGAGAAGTGCCGGGTTTGCCGTATGTGGCGCCCTGAGTGGTCGTCAAGCCCTTAGGCTGGTGACCGAAGAAGAACCGGACCTCGTTCTACTGGATGTGATGATGCCAGGCATGGACGGCATCGAAGTCTGTCGTCAGATACGAGCCAACGGTAAACGGGCCAAACATCCACGGATTATTATGTATACGGCCGATCTGCGTGATAGCACCCGGCAGAGTAGCCTGGCGGCAGGCGCTGATGATTTCATCATTTTTGTCATTTACTGGAATGTGGGCTTTTTCCAGAGAAGGCAAGCCTGAAGGCTGTGCTACATCTTAATTGAACAACGAGAGTAAGCATCCCATGCGAACGGGTCTGCTTCCAGGGCTGCCTTCTCCTCTCCTTACTGGAAAGTCAGGGCTTTTGTTATAGCCAACAAGAAGTATCGGTTCCAAAGTCTCCGCTTATCGTTCCTTAACCCTGATGTAACTAACATTGTCAAACATTAGCCTCTGCGCGGTCTACACATCTCAGGGTAATATCTACCTTGCTTACACCATACCATACCAAGAGTCCGGTTTACCAGGTTTTTACCCATTATGCTGGATTTCACTCCTGTCCGTAATAAAGAAATAACCCTGCCTGAACTCACTGCCCCGCTAACCACGACTGATCTGCGCCTTCTGACTAATGAAATGATTGATACGATACACAATCTCATAGATGGTTGCCTGGATGAAGATGTGGTTTTTGTGCCGTCTGATCCCCAGGCTAACGATAGTTATGCCATTGATCAGAGTGAGGCCCAACTGGCCTGGACCTTAGGGCATGTGATTGTTCACACAACGGCTTCAGCGGAAGAAAACGCTTTTTTGGGAGCCGAGTTGGCTCGTGGCGTATCTCATCATGGGCGTTCCCGCTTTGAAGTGCCGTGGGAAACGGTAACAACCATCGCCCAATGCCGCCAGCGGCTAGAGGAAAGCCGACGGATGCGCCTGGCTTCTTTAGATATATGGCCCGATAAACCGCATCTGGACAATATTTATCAGCGAGATGAGAATGCGCTCAAAATTAACCCTGTTACCTATTTTGTGCTTGGTTTGCGCCATGATGACAGCCATCTGGAACAAATTGCCGAGATTGTGCGTCAGGCAAAAAAGGTGCGGGAAGAGAAAATGACAACCTGGGCCATTGAAGGGAACACACAGAATCATTTTGGGCGTTCCTAGCCAACGGAAAATTAGAACTACCTGCGTTTTTGTGCCCGAGCGGAGTTTCGGGTCGCCCTTTGCATGACGATTTTTTTCACGTCCGGTCAGGTTTGTAGGGGCGGTTTTGGCTGGTTTCCTCGCTAAAGCGGTTACTATAAACGGAAGACCTGACTAAACTACCTGGTCGTATAGCAATCACTCACTAAAAATTGCACGCGGCCGCAACCTCTATTATAACTACGCTCCAAAAGCGAGACGCCCGTTATGCCCCATCCAACCATCATCTGGGATTCTGGTACTGCCTACGACCTGTTTATCAGCTTGCATGTTCTGCAAAACCCTGACCGCCTCGGCTTGCGCGGAGCCTGGGCCGCCGGTGTGCGCTCTCGCCTGCCCAATAGCGAACGAGAATTCCTACAAGACATCATGGAATTCCTCTTTTTGCCCCTGGGGTGGGTCCATCAGCTCCCCGAACCTAAAAACGCCCAAAATGTTCTGGATGCCCTGGCTGTTATTCCCGCTGACAAGCGCTTAGCCACGGTTGATCTGCACCCCACTGACCGCTATTAATGGGTTATCCGTTCAAGAAAAAAAGAGGCGCAATCAGGCGATTGGCCGTGAATTAGACTGGTGGACACGAGCCGAGGAATTTGGAGAGCGTTTTTTGCCCGCCCTGCAAGCTTATTACGATGTCTTTTTTGCCGAAGATGAAATGCGCATTGAACCAGCTTTGCGGGAAGCCCAGGAGCGTGCCCAAGAATTAGCGCGCTCTCTCCCCTTTCCTGAGCTACTCGAAGAGTTATCCCAGGGTGTAAAACTGGAACGCACCTGGCAAGCTCCCGAAGTTGTGTTGGTTCCCACGTTTTGGGGCAGTCCCTTGTTGTATTTTTCCGATGTGACGCCTACCCGCCGTCTGCTTGCTTATGGGGGCCGTCCCTCAACCGCCTCGATTGTGCCTGGTGAAGTCATTCCTGATGCCTTGTTCCAGGCGTTGAAAGCACTGGCCGATCCTACGCGCCTGCGGATTTTGCGCTTTTTGATGCAAGAACCGCTAACTCCCGCGGAACTGGCCCGACGACTGCGTCTGCGTCGCCTACAGTTATCCATCACCTTCACGCCTTACGCCTGGCCCAACTCGTGCAACTTCGCTTTGGTGAACATGGTCGGCAGTACGCTATTCGGCCGGATGGCATTAAAACCACCTTTGGCGCCCTGGGGAATTTTCTTGAACAACCTGGCTGTCGCCATCCCCGTTTTGACACTTTTTTGACCCTTGATTGACACATCGCTAACGCATCAGTACAATTTGATAATTGTCTAACCCAACCTGACCCACCAGAAAATCGGTCAGGTTTTTATTTTCCCCCGAGTTGCTTGGGGGGAATATCATTCGCCTTTGTCCAGATGTTACGTTTCATTACCCAACGCTTGTTCACGATTGCTCTCACCTGTGTATTTATCGTTTTTGCGGTTTACCTGGGGATGGGCATGGCCTCTAACTCTGATGTGTTAGAGCCAAGTTTTGATCTGGTACAACGGAGTGGCGTGGCCTGGGACAGCACGCTTGTCTATTTGGAGGGCGTGCTGAGAGGCGATCTGGGCATTCTGGAGACGAGTGCGGGGCCGGTTGAGGTGCGCTCGATTCTGTGGGAGTCGTATCGCAACAGCCTGGGGTTGTTGCTGATTGCTTTAGCGGCCGCGGCCGCAGTCGGGTTTGCCTTAGGCGGCGCGGCCGCGCTGAGCAAAAAAATACCCTTTGCCTTGCCCATTCTCACCATCACCATCATCGGCATCTCCATCCCCTCATTTTTTGCGGGCATGTTGCTGCAACAGGTCGCCATCGTCTACCTGCGTGAAACCGGACGACATCTGGTCAGCGTGGCGGGCATCGGTTGGGACCTGGATCACATGATCTTTCCTTTGCTGGTGCTGGGGGCGCGGCCGCTGGCTTATCTCACCCGCACATCCTTCCTCTCGCTCAACCGCATCATGGAAGCCGATTTTATCCGCACCGCCTACGCCAAAGGGTTGCGCCCTCTGCGTATGGTTATCAACATTCACGCCCTGCGTAACATCGCTGTACCCATCTTTACGGCTGTCGGCGTCTCTTTGCGGTTTTCCTTGAGCACCTTGCCGGTGGTGGAATATTTCTTCGCCTGGCCGGGCATTGGTCTGCGCTTGTTAGAAGCCATTAATGAACGTCAAACCGTTGTTGTGGTGACATTGGCCCTGGCCCTGGGCTTGACCTTGTTATTGGTTAATCTCATTTTGGATGTGTTGTACCGACTGGTTGATCCGCGCATACAGGAAGAAAATGGCTAATTTTTTACGTCGTCTCCTCAACCCACGGGCTGGTTACAAAGGCATTCCTAGTATGGCAGATTCGGTCGCGGCCGCGACCGGAGCCGCCGCTGGCGAAGTTCCTGCCGGAGCACGTAACCGCATCCGCTGGCAAGATGTGGTTTTCAACCTGCCATTCATGCTCGGTACCCTCATCGTTTTGGCCCTGTTTGTGCTCTCCGTTCTGGGACCCGTGTTAGCCCCCCAAAACCCCTATCTGGCTGGTCAACACATCGTCCCCCATTTTGACGCCGAACTCAACGTCTTTATTCGCCCCCCGCTCGATCCTTCTCCCGAGTATCCTCTGGGTACGAACCAATGGGGCACCGACATTTTGAGCCTGATTATGCATGGGGCGCGCAACACCCTCATCGCTTGCGCCTTCATCACCATGATGCGTGTCCTTTTGGGGCTGACGCTCGGCGTAATTGCCGGTTGGAATGAAGGCAAAACCTCGGATCGGCTCATTATGGGGGCGATTGGTCTGCTGACAGCCCTGCCCATTTTGATTAGCAGCGTCATCCTCATTCTGGCGCTGGATATTCGTCGCGGGTTACTCGTTTTTATTATTGCTCTCTCCGTTTTGGGCTGGACCGAAATTGCCCAATACATCCGCAGTGAGTTTCTGGTCTTACGCAAACAGGCGTACATCGAAGGGGCGCGGGCGACCGGACTCAATGGGCTGGAAATTGCCGTGCGCCATGTGTTGCCCAACATTTTGCCCCAACTTCTCATCATTTCCTTTTTGGAAATGGGGGCCGTGCTGATGCTCCTGGGTGAACTGGGCTTCCTGGGCATTTTTATTGGTGGGGGTAGTCGCATGGCCGTGGAAGATATTGGCTCGTCGCAAGTGTTTACCATTGCGGAAGTGCCAGAGTGGGGCGCGATGATCGCCGACGGTTTCCGCTGGCTGCGCTCCAAACCGTTTATTGTTTTCTACCCGGCGACCGCCTTTTTTATTGCCGTGATGGGGTTTAATGCGCTGGGCGAGGGTTTGCGTCGTTTATTAGAGAAGGGGCGCATCAACACTGCTTTTCTCCTGCGTAAACGGATGCTTTTGGTTGTTGCCGCAGTCACCTTAGCCACGGTGTTTATTATGAACAACACCGGCGCGGCTCCCTGGTTTGCTCAGGTAGCTCAATCTTTTGATGGGCAAAAGGTGGTTGAACACGTAGAGGCCCTGGCGGACATGGAAGGGCGGGGGATTGGTCAGCCGGGCGGCGCGGCCGCGGCCGCGTACATTGCTGACCAGTTTGCCGAAAGTGGCCTGGAACCAGGCTGGCGGGAGAACAGCTACATCTACACCACCGAAACCACCATCGTACGTGCCAGCGAACAGCCCGCCCTACGCCTGTTGGATGAGACGGGCGCAACCGTAGCCGAATACCGTCATCAGCTCGATTTTGGCTACGTTATCGAGGG
>JADJUV010000050.1 GCA_016716885.1 Candidatus Trichofilum aggregatum
GCACCCCTGCTTTTCGGGCGCGCGTTTTTGAGCGGCGGGGTGAATGTTATTGGTATTTGGGTGACTACGCGGCCGCGGGGCAAGATTATCGGGCCGCCCTGGAAACCTGTGACGACCCCGGCCAAATTGCTCGTGCTCGTGCTCGCCTGGGTGAAGTTGCTGACTCGACCGGCCATTTTGCTGAAGCTGTCAATCTATTCAATACCGCCCTACGTGAAGGTTTAACTGCGGGTGATCTCATTGCCATTGGCCGCGCCCAGCGGGGTTTGGGCATTGTTCACCGGCGGCAAGGCAATACCGATCAGGCGGTTAGCCATCTGACACAATCTCTGGCGGCTTTTCGTCAGGCGGGGGATGCCCGGCAACAGGCGCGGGTGCTTTCTAGTTTGGGGCGTACCCGCTTTGCACGGGGAGAGTACCAGTCTGCCATAAGTGGTTTTCAGGAAGCACTGAAAATTGATGAAGCCTTGGGAGATCGCTGGCGTCATGTTTTAGGTTTGAACGACCTGGGTGAATGCCATCGCGCCCTGTATGACATCGATACTGCCCGTCAATACCATGAACAGGCGCTGGAAATGGCCGAACGATTTGGCGCCAACGTCATTAAACCAGATATTCAACATAACCTGGGTAGTGATCTGGTGGAATCAGGCCGCATTAGAATGGGGGTGGTTCATCTCCAACACGCCTTGGATGGAGCGCGAGCCTTAAACAAACGTGAAACTGAGGCTATGATTCTTTATAGCCTTGTGCCTGCCTATCTGGAACTAAAGGACATGGTTGCCGCTCAACGCACGGTGGCGGAACTCAGTACCTTGGCCAATGACATTGGCGTCGATCGGTATCGCAGCCTGGCGGCCTTTCGGCGGGGTGAGTTACTCTATGCCCAAGGCGACAAAATCCCAGCGGTAGCTGAACTACAGACGGCCATGTTAGCGGCTCAAACCTCATTAGACCTGGGTGTTTTGTGGCGACTTCATGCCTTGATGAGTGAGGTCGTGGATGATGATGCTATCGCCAGTGTCCATCTACAAATCGCTGCTGGTTTTATTCGCCAGGCGGTAGACCCCCTACAAGACCCACAACTGAAGGCCCATTTTGTCAATGCGCCGCCCGTCAAGAGAGTCTTAGAAGCGGCTGGTTTTGATCCCAACCGGTTGTAAAATAAGATGCAGTTTAGATTGGTTCAATTTCCCAAGATTGATTTCACGCTCAGATGATTGAAGCTATACGTAACTCCGAGCTTCAGCGTTACTTCTCCACTTGACATAACTTCATCTTTGACGAAAACGCACGACGAATCTATGTTAGTTTGTTTGGTTTTGTCCAATGTTGACTGACCATTTAATGTTGCTTATGACCCAGATTGCTGTGTTCACGCTGGGCAAACTTCATCTTTGGCGAGGGGAAAATCGGTTAATTTCATTCCCTACACGCCAGGTAGAAGAGTTGTTTGCCTATCTCCTGCTTTATCCTGATGTGGCGCATAGTCGGGAGAAGCTGATTGATTTATTATGGCCCTATGAAAGTGGGAAAATGCGCGGCCGCTTCAGTACCGTACTTTGGCGATTACGTTCTACCCTGGATTCATTAAATGAGGTGGCCTCGGCCAGTCTCCAGGTTACGCGTGATACCGTCCTGTATAAACGCATGCCGGAACTGGTGATAGATTATGCCAATTTTGAGCAGCAACTCAATGAGGCAAAGGCTTTGGGCCAGACAACTGAAAGTGAAATGAATCTGCGTTGTGCGTTGGAGCTTTATCGAGGTGATCTGTTTGAGGGTGTTTACGCTGACTGGTGTTTGTTGGAGCGGGAGCGCTTGGCCCGGCTTTATCTGCGTGGTATGGGGCAATTGATGGCCCATTTGTTGCATCGGCAGGCCTACGAGGAAGCCATTATTCTAGGTCAGCGCATATTGCAGCGGGATTCGCTACGCGAGGAAGTTCACCGGGCCATCATGTATTGTTCGTGGCAAATGAAGGATTGGTCCGCGGCCGCGTGGCAGTTCCAACAATGTGCCCAATTGTTACAAAATGAGCTTCACGTAGCCCCCATGCCTGAGACCATCGCCCTTTACCAGCAAATCATTGCCGATAGGGTGCAACAATTGCCCGCGGCCGCGATCAACAATGCGCCCCAACGTGACCAGCTAATGAATGCCCTGGAAGAATTTCAGAACGCGGCCGCGAGACTCAACAAGCTACTCTCACAAATAGATTGATAACCCACCATTCCAGCAAATTTCTTGTGAGACTTTTGTGAGACTGCCCAATAAACTGCAACCATTCACAACATGTCCATTGAGAGTGACAGATACTGCCGCTTTTTTACACTCACAGACTCTCTCTATTTTCACAAAATCAATCAATTTTCCTAAAGCAAGTGCATTATGGCCGACCAAGACCGGGGCTTGATGACTTTTTTTGAATCTGAGGCACACTCTTTCGTCTTGCGTATTTGGTTGGAGAATCGTGATGATCCCCATCAACCAGGCGAATGGCGAGGCTGGGTTGACCATGTACAGAGCGGTCGCCGCTTTCACTTCCGCGAATTTGATGATATTGGTCGTATTGTCAGCTCCATCGTAGACCCCACCGAACAAGCATTTATGCCTATTCAGGCGAATGATCATACCAATGAGTAAAAGCGCCACGGTGACAAAAGCCGGTAGCGAACAAGCCAACATTCAAGGTTTACAGCCATTTGCTGATAACCTGGATCATCTGCTGACCGGGTTAGCGTATATTGACCTGCACATTCGCTGGGCCGTCGCCAGGGCGCGGCTGATTGGCCTTAACCCCGACGATGAATTTCGTGGCTTGTACATTTCTGATGCCCAGGTAGATACGCTCCTGGGTTATGATCTGGGTCATAACCTGTGGAGTTCCGTTAATGGCAAAACCGCTGATGGGGCAGATACCGGGTTGGATCAATGGCCCGTTGTCATTGGGCAGGCACGACAAGAATGGCATACCCGCACCGAACTTTCTCGCGCCAGGGGCATAACCATGCTTTTGGATGAGCTGGTGCGCCAGTTTGGCCTCAATGAACTGGAAGTGGATGCCTTGCTCATTGCTTTGGCCCCCGAAGTAGACCCCCGTTACGAACGCCTTTACGCTTATCTGCAAGATGATGTCACCCGTAAACGCCCTTCGGTAGATTTGGTGCTGAATCTACTGACTCATTCGTTTACGGATAAACTACGCGCTCGCCGCCTGTTTACCGATGATGGTTGTCTCATTCAAGCTCGTTTGCTCGTCCGTTTTTCTGACCATAGTGCCACTGAGCCATCCTTGCTCGTGCAGTACTTGCGCCCGGCATCTCGGGTTGTTGAGCATTTGTTAGGGCATTCGGGGTTGGATAGTGCCTTGGAGCAGGCGGTAACGCTGGTGGACACCCATAGTTGGCAACCTTCACCCCGTCTGGATGAAGACTGGCTGGCCCAGTTGGTGCGGGTTGCCCAGGAAAGGGCGCCACTTTTTGCCTTTTATGGTGGGTATGGGGTAGGTAAACGGGACGCGGCCGCGACCATTGCCCATGCGCTCTCCCTTCCACTTATCACCGCCGACATGGTAGCCCTGGCCGCCGATAACCAGCTAAACGAAGGGTTGGGACTCCTGCTTAGGGATGGCCGTTTGAATCGTGCCGTCCTTTACCTTTCTAACTGGGACACCATTTTGAAAGATGGGCGGCCACCCCATCACATTCTGCATCAACTCCTGGCCTATCCGCACGTGGTTATTATGGCGGGTTCTTTAGTCTGGCAACCCCTGGGCGAAAATCGCACCCGGCCTATTTTGCCGGTACATTTCACCAGCCCGGACTACGAAGGGCGCCTGCGCATCTGGCAGCACCACCTGGAAAACACCGGTCTCAACTTCCTTGAGGTCGCCAACCATTTCCGCTTCAGCCCCGGTCAGATCGAAGATGCCGTAGCCACGGCTCGCGACCTGGCTTCCTGGCGTAATGAACCGATGAGCGAGATGGACTTGTTTGTTGCCAGTCGTGCTCATTCCAATCAGAACCTTGGTGTTCTAGCCACAAAAATCAAGCCGCGTTACGCCTGGGATGACATTATTTTGCCTTATGACACGCGCAATCAATTGCGCGAAATGGTGAACCAGGTTCGTCAGAAGCCCATTGTTTATGGACGCTGGGGTTTTGATCGCAAATTGGCGCTGGGTAAAGGGTTGCACGCTTTGTTTGCCGGGGAATCAGGTACGGGTAAAACCATGGCCGCCGATATCATGGCTGGGGAATTGGGGCTTGATCTATACAAAGTTGACCTGTCGAGTCTGGTGAGTAAATACATTGGCGAGACAGAAAAAAATCTGGATCGTATTTTCACCGAAGCGGCTACCAGTAATGCCATCCTCTTTTTTGACGAAGCCGACGCCATTTTTGGCAAACGCTCCGAAGTAAAAGACAGCCATGATCGTTATGCCAACATTGAAATTAGTTACCTGCTCCAGCGTATGGAAGTTTATGATGGGGTTGTGATCTTGGCGACAAATCTGCGGGCTAATATGGATGATGCTTTTACCCGTCGTTTGCATTTTGCCATTGAGTTTCCTTATCCCGAAGTAACTGACCGGGAACGGATTTGGCGCATTAATTTTCCTACTGAAACACCTCTGGCGCAGGACGTGGATTGGTTCGAGTTAGCCAGGCGTTTTCGGTTGGCGGGTGGCAATATTCGCAACATTATTTTGGCTTCCGCATTCCTGGCTGCTGAACATGATGTGCCGGTTGGTATGGTTCATCTGCTTCATGCAACGCGGCGCGAGTATCAGAAAATGGGACGTTTGATCGATGAACGGTTGTTTGTATGGCGAGAAAGTGAAGAGGAAAACGTTCACTATTAAATTTATGTGGGATGTGTTACCATAGCCCTGGTCAGTACTGCCATCCCCTCGCCACAACCGATTTCTCACCCCAAAACATTGAGTGCGCTGGGCCACTCAAGGAGAATGTTATGTCAACTGAACACCTGCTAGACACCAAAGGTAAAGTTAACCCAAAACCAGCACATGACGCGGCCGCGGGCCAAAAAGACAACCAAAATCGTCCTCTTACAGCTGCTCACATTCAAGGTAAACTCGATCCTTCAACCATCACCCAGATGCAGCGCACTGTTGGCAACGCCAGTGTCCAACGTTTCCTGGCCCAACGAAGCGGCCAAGGCCCTGCCCCCGTAGATGATGACACGGCTGGTCTCATTAATAACCGCCGTGGCAGTGGTAGCACTTTAGATGATGGTATTGCCAACAAAGCAGGATCAGTGATGGGTCAAGATTTTAGCGGTGTTAATGTCCACACGGATAGCACGGCTGACAACCTGAGTCGCAACCTGGGTGCAGTTGCCTTTACCACCGGCAATGACATTTTCTTCCGATCCGGAGCCTATAACCCCAAGAGTAGCGATGGGCAAAAATTGATTTCCCACGAACTTACCCATGTTGTTCAGCAAGGGGCCAGTGCACCAGCGGTTCAGAGCAAAATGACCGTCAATGATCCCAATGATCAGTACGAAAAAGAAGCCGATAGCGTGGCCGACCAGGTCATGAGCAAACCGGACGATCTGGCTGTACAGCAACAAGAAGAAGAAATGCCTGAAGATGAAATTCAGGAAAAAGCGGTGCAACGACAAGAAGAAGAGGAAATGCTTCAGGGTAAACAGATTCAACGAGAAGAAATGCCCGAAGAAGAAGTTCAGGCCCAAGCGGTGCAACGACAAGAAGAAGAGGAAATGCTTCAGGGTAAACGGGTACAACGAGAAGAAATGCCCGAAGAAGAAGTTCAAGCCAAAGCGATTCAACGAGAAGAAGTCATGGAAGATGAAGCCATCGGCCGCAAAGCAGATATTCAGCGGCACGAGGATCATGAGCAGTTATAAAACCCTGATCCTACCTGAAGAAACTCACACAACTCGCCTTCTTTTTGGCTACTTGAAGACCATAAAACATGATTGCTGATCTGGACGAAACCATCAAAAAGCTCTTGAGCACAGAAATCCCCATCAAAAATGGGGAAATTGACATCAAGTTTGACCAGCCCAAACGTGAATGGAGTGCCCGGCTTAACAAACCCACGGTCAATTTCTACCTTTATGATGTGCGAGAAAATGCTACGCTACGGCGTCACCAATGGGAATCCGTCAAGCCAACCAATGGCAATGGCCTTCGTGATGTGCAGGCCATGCGTAAACGAACCCCTTTCCGAGTGGATTGTTTTTACATGATTACATCCTGGGCTGCTGAGTCAGAAGACGAACACCGTTTGTTGACGCGTTGTTTGTTAGCCCTTTTTCGGCACCCCATCATTCCTGAAAAATTTCTGGTAGGTGCGATGCAAAATCCGCCTTATGATATTCAGGCTCGGGTGGCAAATCATGACAAATTGACGAATCCGGCCGAAGTGTGGAGTGCGTTGGATAATGAAATGCGGCCCAGCGTTTCTTATGTTGTAACCATCGCTTTGGATCCGTGGACAGAGATAACAGGCCCCGTGGTACGGACGTTCACGTTGCGCACGGGTCAGGCCAACAATTTGCCCCAAGATCAACTCATTATCCCTGGTGGATTGGCGTCTGAGATGCACACATTGGGGGGCACCATTCGGGGCAAAGACAAAAAACCACAGTCGGGTGTGGAGATTGCCATCAAAGGGACTGGGCTGTTTGCCACAACCAACGAAGATGGCCGTTATGTCCTCGGCACCGTTCCTTCAGGGGATTACACTCTGGTTGTTTGGAGCGGGGAAGGGAAGCCGAAGGAAAAGAAGATATCGTTCCCAGCCAGTGAAGTCCAATTTGATTTTGAAATATAACAGGAGTGATTATGCGCTCTTATTATGTGTCTCGTCCCAGTCAGAACCGTTCGCCACCAGATGGCTGGGCTGAAAAGTTTGCCGTGCAGGCTGTTTGCCTTTTCCCGGTTAATGGCCTGTTTCTAACAATGGTTTCCGGTATGTGTGGCCTTCGCGGCCGCAATTTAATGCACAAGGAGAATGAAAAATGGCTGTAACTTACTTATCTCCCGGCGTCTACGTCGAAGAAGTAGATAAGGGGACAAAACCCATTGAGGTAGCCGGCGCTTCGATGGCGGCTTTCGTCGGTATTACCGGTGAGGCCAGCATCAAGGGCATCAACCCGGAAACGGGCCAGCGTTACCCCGTAGAATCCCGTCTCAACAAGGCTACTCTGGTTACCAACTGGACGCAATACACCAATATTTTTGGTGATTTCGTTTCTGGAGCCTACTTGCCTGATGCCGTTTACGGCTACTTTGCCAATGGTGGTGGCCCTTGCTACATTACCAGCGTTCGGGCTGTGAATGAAGGGAACACTGGAGCTAAAACCGCGGAAGTGGTTGTTGCTGCGGCTAAGGGTGATAGCTTCAAAGTAGTCGCTCAAACCCCTGGCCCTGGTGGCAACAATCTCACGGTTGTGGTTACGGAAGAAAAAGACAAAGAAGGCAAACCCACTGGCGCATTTACCTTGCTTGTTGGTGGTGAATCCAAATCAGGTCTTACCCTCAAGAAGACTGATGGCGATAACTATTTAGGTAATGCTACCTTCAGTGCCGTCTCTTTTTCTAACATCAGCACCAACAGTCCTGTCGAAGGCAGTTACGCGTTGGCTGGTGGGGGTATTCCACCGCTTACCGCCAAGGATTTTATCGGCGACGCGGCCGCGCGTACTGGTTTGGGCGGTCTGGAAGCGCTGGATGATGTCCGGCTGGTCCTCTGCCCCGACATCATGGCTGGTTATGATGGCTCCGATGCGGCTAAAGAACGCGTCAAATCTGTGCAGACGGCTATGATTACCCATTGTGAGCTGATGCGTTATCGCTTCGCTTTGTTGGATACGCCCCCTGGCCTCAATGCCCAACAAGCCAAAGAATGGCGCATGTATGTCAATTTTGACACCTCCTATGCTGCCATGTACTACCCCTGGATCAAGGTCGCCGACCTCAGTGGTAGTGGTAGCACATCCAAGTTCATGCCCCCCAGTGGACATATGGTTGGTGTGTACAACCGCGTAGATGGAACCCGTGGCGTTCACAAAGCCCCAGCCAACGAAATTGTCCGTGGTGCTATTGACCTGGAAATCAAATTGAGCCGTGGTGAGCAAGATACCCTCAACCCCATTGGCGTTAACTGCATCCGCGAATTCCCTGGTCGGGGTATTCGGGTTTGGGGTGCACGCACCCTCAGCAGTGATGGCTCATGGCGTTACATCAACGTTCGCCGTCTGTTCATCGTCGTGTCGGCCTCTCTGGATGTTGGTTTGCAATGGGTGGTTTTTGAACCCAACGACCGCACTTTGTGGGCTAAAGTCCGCCGTGACGTCAACTCTTTCTTACGCGTCATCTGGCGTTCCGGGGCACTCTTCGGTAGCTCACCTGATGAAGCCTTCTACGTAAAAGTAGATGATGAAAACAACCCGTCAGAAATTCGTGATCTGGGCCAACTGATCATTGAAGCTGGCCTCTGTCCGGTAAAACCGGCCGAGTTCGTCATCCTGCGCCTGAGCCAATGGGCCGGCCCGAATGCCGAAGCGTAGTGAAACAAAGATAAGGCGGGTATACCTGCTGGCCGATTTAGTCCGCGGCCGCAGTTATACCCACGCCTGCTGTAATTAGGTTAATTTTTACTGAATAAACAAGGAGTAGAAAAATGGCTGACCACGAAGATCCGTTGGTAAGTTTTCATTTCGCTGTGGACATACAAGGGGTGGTTACAGGGTTCTTTACTGAATGTTCCGGTTTAGGTTCTGAAACTGAAATCGTTGAACATAAAGTCGTAAAAGACGGCATTGAAGTCGTAATGAAAATCCCTGGCCGCCTCAAATGGGAAAACATTGTCCTCAAGCGAGGCATTACCAGCAATTTGGATATCTGGACTTGGCGGAAACAAGTAGAGACAGGTGATGTTGCTGGCGCACGTCGTGACGGCTCTATCGTCATGTTCGACCAGACTTTGTCAGAAGTGGCGCGCTGGAACTTCATTCGCGGCTGGCCGTCAAAAGTGACCGGGCCGAGTGTGAAATCCGATAGCAATGAAATTGGTGTCGAAGAATTAACTATTACCCACGAGTACATTGAACGTATCTCCTAGTCAAGGCTAACTGACAAAGAGCGAGTGACGGGCATATATCCTGTTGCTCGCTCTTTGCGGTTATGGTGCGGGTTACCTGGCTTTAGCTAGCTATAGCTGTTCAGACACTCATTTGGGTCTTGGTTCGTAGTGACCGCTTTAGCGGGCTAGCACCACCCCTCTAAAGCGGTCACTACAAACAAAATCTTTTTACTTGAAAGCTATAAGATGAAGCCCATGCAAACAGAATTTGAGTTTGTTTTGCCACGCGGTTACATAGATGCTCATGGTGCGGTACATCGGGAAGGCCGAATGCGACTGGCCATGGCTCTGGATGAAGTTGAGTTGACACAGGACCCTCGGGTACGAGCGAATGAGTCCTATCTAACTATTTTACTACTGGCTCGTGTTGTGACTCGTTTGGGTGATATGCCCTCCGTAACGCCAAGAGTCATTGAAGGCTTATTTGCCGCCGATGTAGCCTACTTACAAGATTTATACCAACGGCTCAACAGTATTGATCATGTGGTCGTTGGGGCGGTCTGTCCTTATTGTGAAAAACCATTTCAGGTAGAGGTTGCTCCTCTGGGTTAAGGTTCATCGTGAATCTGTAAAGCGGAATATTGAGGCATACCATGGCAGAGAGTACAGGCAATCAGAGTGAAGCTGGCGCTGATGGCAAGGCGATCTCTCCGGAATTGGTACGCAAAATAGCTGACCGGGTCTATGAAATGCTCCGGTTGGAAATGAAAATAGATAATGAACGGCAACGTATGTGGCGCCGTGATTTGACTAACCGGCAGAGACGAGGTCGGCTATGAGTATGCTGTTTGAAGTACATCCTAGTTTTCGTTTTGTTGTGGCGATTAATGGTATCCCCGCGGCTGTATTTACAGAATGTACCTTGCCCAATATTGAATGGGAGATTCAAGAGGTAAAAGAAGGTGGGCTGAACTCGTATGTTCATCAACTACCTGGTTTACGCAAATCAACCAAGATTACGTTAAAACGAGGATTAGTGAGTGATGTGCTGACAGAATGGTATATGTCCATGATGTTAGGCTCTTTTACCAACGCCCGGCGGGTCATTACCATTACGTTGTTGAACTCAATGAAACTCCCGGTTTGTACCTGGAATATTATGAATGCTTTTCCCACAAAATGGAGTGGGCCGACTTTGAAATCGGATGATAATGCGATAGCGGTTGAAACCTTAGAGATTGCTTGTGGTGAGGTTATCGTTGTCCCGATTTAATGATATGAATCCACTGGTGCAAAGGGTGCGGCGGCATGCCAATATGGGGGTGCTGTTTCGTTCCCGGAATCCTGGCGCAGAAGCCAGAGGTTCCAACGCGGCCGCAACCCCTGCCACGGACAACTTGACCGGTTTACCCCTTGTTCGGGCCACCCTATTTCCGTTGCCATCCTGGGTCAACCGTAACATGGCTGCCGCTCCAGCTATCCAAACCATGTCTTCAGGAGAAGATTGGACATCTGCCCCCCTGCCGCAACCACGCCTATCCGCCCCCGCCTGGGGTAGCCCCGCCATGTCGTCTCCAGCACCGGCGGAACCCCGCTTAAGTGAAGGGGCAGGTAGCCGCGCCGCTGGCAGTTTGCCTTTGCTCAGGTCCGCGGCCGCACCCGCACCCGCACCCATGTCTGCCACACCCACAACTCCTGTGATGCGACAGGCCACCTCAATGGCCTCAGCACCCGCTATGCCTGCACCGCCTATACGGACAACTGCTTCGTTGGCAGACCCTGTGCCAGTTATGCGGACAACCGCCCCAACGACGCCGATTGCCTTGGCGGCCGCATCAACCCAGACTTTGTCCCCAGACACCACTCAGTCATCGGCACCGTTGCCGGTAACGGCTTCACCATCTCAACCCCCAGCCCCCTCACCCGTGGTGATGCGGGCCACAGAATCGGCCGCGGCCGCGCCGTCCGTGCCAACATCAGCCCCCACCAGCTCCACGCCGCCGGGTCAGGCTTTTCCGGTTGCCGCTCCTGCTGGCCCCGAATCAACCTTAACCACCGAATGGTCACGGTTGGAAACGATTATGCGTTTGCACAAAGAACGGGCGGCTGAACAAGGGGCCGAGGGGGGAATTATCCCGGCCCCACCCCAACCTGAGACGACTCATCTGCAAACGATGATGGAAAAACAGAAGCGGCTCTATTCGCCCAGCCGGATGCCCCCGCCTGAGCTGCGCCGCCGGGCTGAGGTTCTGACGCTCTCACCTGATGAGATGAAAGGTAAGGGAGATATTTCGCCGACCACCGTATCAGGTGAGTCACCCGTGCAACGTGTTGCTCTGGGTAGTGCGGCAACCAGCCCCCCGGATGTAACCCCCAAACCAGAAATTAACGCGGCCCCCACTTCCGCCTTACCGACCGCGGCCGCGCCCGAAAGTCCGACGGCACAACCGTTTTACACCAGACGCGGCCGCGCCCCCCACTTTGCAACGAGAGGTTGCACCCACGTCTGCGGCTATTGAAACGTCTGCGGCTATTGAATTGGAAACTGAGCCATCAGCTAGCCGAACCGAACCAGATGGTGCTGCGCCTAAACCAACGATACAGACACAGGTTGAACCAGCACAGGTTGCACCCCCGGCAACGCCTCCCGCAACGATCATGGAGCCGAGGGCAACGGAAATGCCAGCGCCTTCTTCCCAAACTGTGCCGGATGCGGCCGCATCGCCGTCGCCTTCATCCTCTGACCCTATTCAACGCCAGTCGGTGACGACACCTACCACCCATACACCTGGTTCCATTAGTGCCACCACACCGGAGACCACTCAGCCGGTGGTGCCGACCTTTACCGGTGCGGCCGCGGAGACACCTCTGCAACGTTCTCCCGTTGAACCATCGACTGCCTCGCCTACGCTTCAGCCTGAGGCACACCCGGCAACGGCCCCTTTGTTGTTTGATTCTCCGACTCCAGGTGTGGTAGCAAAGCCCGTTGCGAGTGAGGAGACACCAACTTTGCAGCGCCAGGAAGCGACACCAGCAAAGGGGATGCCCCAGGCAACTGTGCCGCCATCCCTGCCAATGGGTGCTGAATCAGTGTCGTCTGCACCATCCTTACCGGCAACCCCAACCCTACAACGACAGGTATCTCATCCCCATCAGCCAGAAACCCCGGTAACACCAGCTTCTGAAGCCGCGCCTGCTATTTTTCAGCGGACCGAGGCCCCGCCCGCTGAGCCAGCTTCTTCTGGGATCGAAACAGCCGCTGCCCCTATCCAGCGCCAGGCTATGAGTCAGGCGCAAGCGCTAACCCCTGCTGTCGAGACAGAACAGCCCACAGCAGTTACGCCATCCACCCGCCCGGCGTCTTTCGCTGATGTAGAGTCCCCTGGCCCGGCCTTATCACCCGTTCCTTTGGCGCCTGCACCCACGCCGGCTGTTCAGCGACAAATGGATGTGGTTTCAAGGGTAACAGATGAGGGAACTCCATTATCTGCACCCATCCCTACTTCTGCCCCCCTATCACCTCAGACGGCACCGATCCAGCGAGCTTTGACGACTGCCGCAGCGATGACCGAGGGGGATATGCCCTTGCCTGTGGTTCGTGCGCGACCCATGTCCGAAACTGCTACGCCATCAGCCCCACCTGTACAAAGAACGGCTGAATGGGGCCGAGGGATGGAGCCGGTTGGGTCAGATATGCCTTCGGCAAACCTCGAAGGGACACGTTCGCAGCCGCCTGCGGCCGCAACGCCCATAGCTGAGGCTAGACCAGTAGCACCAGTCCAACGTGCGGCCGCGACCCCCTCGCCGGACACGCCATCACCGACTACCCCGTTAAGTGGGAGCGAATCGGCAATGCCGGTTCAACGCGCGGCCGCGACTCCCTTGCCGAACACGCCACCACCGGCTGCTCCGTTGAGTGGGAGCGAATCGGTCATGCCAGTCCAACGCGCGACCCCCTTGCCCAACACGCCACCACCAGCCGCCGTGGAGGAGCGAGTCAGCAATGCCGGTACAACGGCCGCGACTCCCTTGCCGAACACGCCTGCTCCCGTTGAGTGGGAGCAGATCGGTCATGCCGGTACAACGTGCGGCCGCGACCCCCGTGCCCAACACGCCACCACCAGCCGCCCCGTTGAGTGGGAGCGAATCGGTCATGCCGGTCCAACGTGCGGCCGCGGCTCCCTTGCCGAACACGCCATCACCGGCTACCCCGTTGAGTGGGAGCGAATCGGTCATGCCGGTCCAACGTGCGGCCGCGACCCCCTTGCCGAACACGCCATCACCGGCTGCCCCGTTGAGTGGGAGCGAGTCGGCAATGCCGGTTCAACGTGCGGCCGCGACCCCCTTGCCCAACACGCCACCACCGGCCGTCCCGTTGAGTGGGAGCGAGTCGGTCATGCCGGTTCAACGTGCGGCCGCGGAGATTGAATCTACCCCTGAGAAGCTGGCCGAGACGGATATGCCGACTATGATTATGTCCGTGCCCCAGATAGCGCATCTATCTACACCAGCCCCATCAGAAGCACCACCCGCTGCGCCCGTAGTCGGGGCAAGCCAACCCGGTGTGCAACGACAGGCTGAAGCGGTTACGCATTCTCCGGCAAGCCGACAACCTGAAACAAGTTTACCCGTTCAATCACCACCCGCTGAGCGTTTAGCCCTGGAAGATGTATGGCCGGTACAACGCAAAGAAACCAATGTGGTTAAGGCCGGTGATTTGCCTATTGATCCGGTGGAAGTGGCTGAACCGATGCGGCATGAGAAACCAGAAGCGGCTCAGATACACCAGGTGATGCGGCAGGTTGCGGCCGCTAAGACAAGCGACTCATCCGTAGAGTTAATTTTGCCTCGTCGCCAACGCCCTACGGTGCCAACCCCAGCCGTACAAAGGCAACCCTCTCTCCCTGCCCGCCAGACGCCAACGTCTCCCACGGAAGGCAGTGGCGGTAGCCGATCAGACTCACCCCCCCAGGCTTATGTGCCCACAGAGATTGGGCCGTTGCCGGGCGATTTATGGGAAATTTTGGGTGCACCTATGCCTACCCCGACGGCACCAGCCGGGCAAACGGGTAGCCCTGCGGTCATGAGAGCGGCCGCGGCCGCGGAGTCATCCGTATCGTTGGCCGAACCGCCAACCAGTTATCCCGTTCAGGCGCCGAACGCGGGCACAAATGGCTACACCAATGGTCACACGCCTGTGGTGCAGAGAGAAGTAACCTCGGATACGGGTCCAAGCCAGCCCTCATCGGTCGCCACAGTTCAGTCAGGGATGCCAACACGTACTGCTTCGGCGCAAGAGGGTGGTGGGCAAGGGGCCGAAGCCGGAGAACAGGGCGAGGTTAATGTGGAAGAGCTGGCCCGGCAAGTGTATAGTGAAGTAAAGCGGCGCATCGCTGTAGATTGGGAACGCGGCCGCGGCCGTTTTTAAAAACGGTAACTATGGGGTCAAAAGCCTGGCTTCTCCAGGAAGGCCAACTATAGATGTCAAGAAAGACATTTTGAGTTTGGAGTGGACGCTTTAGCGGACGAGTATCTACCGGCTAAAGCCTCGATTCCGGACTCAAAATCATTATCTTAAAGTCCATAGTTACGAGAAACGTCTCATCAGAGGTCGAACCATTATCAATAGGATTTGTTTGACTCACGGTAAACAACCATGACAAACACAACACGGAGCGGCTTGATTGCCGCCGAAATTTACGAAGTAGATCAGAGCGGCAACCGCAAATCAGGCGGTACGTCCGTTTTTTGTATGTTCAACCCCAATGAGTATAGCGTCAGCAAGACCAATAACTTTGAGGAAAAACCGGCTAATAACTCCAATACACCCCACGCGGAATTTAAGAAGGCCGGGCCACAGGCTCTCAAACTCAACTTGATTTTTGATACCTATGAGGCAGGAACCAACGTGGCCATAGAGACAAACAAGTTGTGGAAATTTATGGAGCCATCCACGGAAAATACAACCGGCAACAACCGCAAGGCCAGTCCGCCCCAGGTGGCTTTTGAATGGGGTGTCTTCAAGTTTGTTTCCTTTGTCACCAGCATGACCCAGAAGTTCACCTTGTTTCTCAATGACACCCAACATATTGGTGTGCCCGTGCGAGCACAAGTTGATATTACCTTCACTCAATACACGGATTTAAACGATTATCCCGCTCAAAATCCCACGTCCGGTGGCGGGCCGTTAGAGCGTGTCTGGCATGTCAAAGCAGGTGATCGGATGGACAACATTGCTTATGCGGTATATGGCGATGCGACGAAATGGCGTTACATTGCCATCCACAATGGGCTACGTAGCCCCCTGGAAATCCGTCCAGGCCAATATCTCAACATTCCCCAGCTAATATAGCGGGTAATAATCGAGCAACTCCATGCCCAATCAACCAGTCGCCAGTCAAACCCAGATATTTGTCAATGGGGCCGAAATATCTGATGCGGTTATCCAGAAGGTGTTGGAAATCGTGGTCGATCAACATGCCCAGTTGCCAGGTATGTTCACGATACGCTTGCAAGATGAAGATTTTGCCCTCTTGGATAGTGGCCCATTTGATTTGACGAAAGAAGTAGAGATTAAGGCTTCCGATGCCAATGGTACCATTAAAACTTTGTTCAAGGGGGAAGTGACGGCCCTGGAACCACGTTTTGGTGAAGGCCGGACAGTGGAGTTGGTGATACGCGGTTATCATAAATCGCATCGCCTATTACGAGATGTGAAAAGCCGCACATTTTTAGAGCAAAAGGACAGTGACATCGCTCAGGCTATGGCGGGTGAAGCCGGGTTAAGCACACAGATTGATACCACCACAACAACCTATAAATACCTGGCCCAACATAATCAGTCCAATCTCACCTTTCTAACGCAACGGGCCTGGCGTATTGGTTATGAATGTTTTGTGGATGAAGGCAAACTTTTTTTCCGCAAACCACCAACCTCTGGGCCTTCTGTGACATTGAAGTGGGGTGAAGATTTGTTGTCCTTTTATCCCCGGATGACGCTAGCAGAGCAGGTAGCTTCTACTGAGGTGCGGGGGTGGAACCCTGATACCCAGCAGGCGATTGTGGGCACAGCCAGTAGTGCTACGCTATTTCCCAAAATTGGTGAGTCAAAAAATGGTATTCAATGGTCTAGCACTTTTGGTACAGCCAAATACGTGGTGGTGGATCAGCCGGTTGAGGATCAATCTGAAGCGAATAAGATAGCTGAGGCCCGTCTGAACGAAATTAGTGGTAGTTTTGTTGAGGCAGAAGGGGTGGCGTTTCGTCGGCCAGACATCAAAGCCGGGGCTTATGTTAAATTAGAAAACCTGAGTAGCCGGTTTAGTGGTGAATATCTGGTAACGAATGCCCAGCATGTGATGAGTCCTGAGGGATTGAAGACGACATTCACCGTGCGGGGGACGCGCACCGGGACATTAGCGGAGCAACTTTTTCATGCGTCACCGGTTGAGCGTTGGGCCGGGGTGGTAACTGGGGTAGTGACGAATACGAATGATCCGGACAATAAAGGTCGGATTAAGGTGAAGTTTCCCTGGATGCAAGACACGATGGAGAGCCATTGGGCCAGGCTGGTGGCGCCAGGTGGCGGCAAGAATGATGGTTTTTGCGCCGTGCCTGAAGTGAATGCGGAAGTGATGGTTTTGTTTGAGCATGGTGATTTTAATCGTCCGGTGGTGTTGGGTGGGGTGTGGGGAAGTAAGAATACGGAACCAGAGGAAACAAAGAACGCGGCCGCGGGCGAACGTCCCCTTGTGCGCACCTGGCGTTCCATTAATGGCCACACCATCACCATGTACGACGACAGCAAAAAGAAGATCGAAATCGTCACAACTGGCGGCCACAAAATTATTTTGGATGACCAAAATAAAAAGGTAGAGGTCTTGTCTTCTGGGGGACATAAGGTGGCGATGGATGATCAAGGGCAGAAGGTTGAGGCCAGTCATAGTGGTGGCACAAGCAAAGTGACTCTGGAATCGGCTAAAGTAGCCGTTGCAGGCACGATGATCGAGATAAAAGGCAGTGGTAGTGTCAAAATTGAAGGAGCTACCATTGATGTAACTGCTTCAGGCCCCTTGAACCTGAAGGGAGCAATTGTTAAGATCAACTAACATCAGGTATGACATGATTCGCCCTGAACGCTTAGCGAAGGATTAGCAAAATGGCGCAATTGGTTTGTAATACAGCTCAGATTAAGTGCAGTTTTGGGGTGGCGCCAGCGGTATTGGTGGTGACACCAGAAAATCTGGTCATGGTCAGCAACCAACCAGCCGCAACCATTATGGATTATGTCCCTATGAAGAACATTCCCACGTTTGGGATGTGTCAGTCAATTGCCAATCCGGCGGTCGCGGCCGCGACCAGTGCCGCTTTAGGGGTATTTACCCCAGCCCCCTGCATTCCCGCCACATCTGCACCCTGGGCACCAGGTTCAGCTACGGTGATGTTAAGTAATAAACCAGCCCTGAATAGCTCATCAACCTGTATGTGTACCTGGGGAGGGGTCGTTACAGTGATCCAACCCGGGCAGATGCAAACCAGCGTGCCTTAAGGGTTATAGGTTGCTCGTAGGCAGAACCGGTTAAAGCTTTTACGACAAACATAGTTGGATTACTGTTTTGCGGAATTAACGATTCACAACTGACGACTGGAGTCTTCTGATATGTCTCGAGATATTATTGGTCGGGGGTGGGCTTTCCCACCACGAATAGGCCCACAAGGAACCATCTTGCTCACCCATGATCGTAATGAGCTAGAGCAAGCCATCCACATTATCCTGACCACCACACCAGGACAAAGGGTGATGCGGCCCACCTTTGGATCCCGGTTGCAGGACCTGGTTTTTGCCCCAAACAATAGCCAGACCGCCGCTCAGGCCATTCGCCATGTAGAAGAAGCGTTGGGCATGTGGGAACCTCGGATTCGGGTGGTGAAAGTAGATGCTTATCCCAACCGAGCTAAGGACAATCAACTCATCATCGAGATTGAGTATGAAGTTAAAGCCACCCATGATCGACGTAGTTTGGTTTATCCCTTTTACTTGATTCCTGAAGAGTGACCACGAGAAATAACCTGTCAATCTTCTAGTCCTTTTTCTTATTGGAGACACTTATGTCCTTGCCAGCCCCAAAATTGGATGATCGCCAATTTCAAGACATCGTTGATGAAGCCAAAAAACGCATTCCTCATTACTGTAAGGAGTGGACCGATCACAATGTCAGCGATCCCGGCATTACCCTGATTGAAATGTTTGCCTGGATGACCGAAATCATCCTGTATCGTATGAATCAGATGCCGGACTTGCACTACGCCAAGTTTATGGACATGTTGGGTATCAACCTCAAGGAACCAGAACCAGCAACCTGCCCTGTCACGTTCTGGCTCTCTGCGCCCCAAGAAATCCCGGTGCTTATTCCCGCCGGTACAGAAGTTGCCAGCACCCAAACAGAAACCGAACAAGCGATTGTCTTTACGACGATTGAGAATTTCCTGGTCGCTGTCCCCAAATTGGCTGAGTCATTGAGCCGGATTAGCACCCGTGATGGTAGCCGGCGTTATGATGAGCACAATTTACGCCGCCTGGAAGCCGGATTTGAAGGGGTGGAGATTTTTTCACGCCTGCCCATGGAAGGGGATGCCCTTTATTTTGGCTTTGAAAATGATTTAAGCCAGCATATTGTCGGTTTTGATATGGATTGTGATCCGGCTGGTGGGGCGGGTATTGATCCTACGTTGCCACCGTATGTGTGGGAAGCTTCCGTGGGTGGGACTAATAATCTACGTTGGCAACCTTGCGAGATTGAATCGGATACAACAAAGGGGATGAATAGCCCGGGGCGTATTTTGTTGCATGTGCCCAAGATGGGTAAGTATCGGGTGAACAACAAAGATCGTTATTGGCTTCGGGTGCGGGTGAGAGAGATTTCGGCCGTGGAAGCGGAAGAAGGGATGACCCCGTACCAGGTTTCGCCCCGAGCACGCCAGATTCGGGTGGCATCCTGGGGTGGTACCACTGAAGCCATTCATGCCCAACAGATTCACAAGGAGTTCCTGGGGCGCAGTGATGGTTCAGCCGGTCAGCGATATTTCTTGCAGATGACACCTTTACTAAGACGCCAAGCAGGTGAACATTTGGTGATTCAAGTGGAAGGGGAGAAACCTCAAGTTTGGAAAGAGGTGGAAGACTTCTCAAAAACAGGGGGTGCTGACAAGGTTTACACGTTAGATAGTGTGACTGGTGAGTTGCGCTTTGGGCCAGCGATTCGTCAGCAGGATGGTACGATTAAGCTGTATGGAGCCATTCCCGCCCGTAATGCGAATCTTATTTTTGACCGCTACCGTTTTGGTGGGGGTCAGGAAGGGAATGTGCAGGCGGATCATCTCAATACGCTTAAGACTTCGATTCCCTATATTGATAGAGTGGAGAACCGTAAACCGGCTTTTGGTGGTTTGGATGCGGAGTCCATGGAATCGGCCATGATGCGGGCACCGGCTTTGTTGCAGTCACGCGGAGTCTGATTTTGAATATTTGGCGCGTGAAGCGTTACCGGCTTCGATTAGTCGCGTGAAATGTATTCAGCCGAAGCCATCTGAGGTGGGACGGATTGTACCGGGGCAGATTTATGTGTTGGTGATTCCTCGGGTGTTGTACCCGCCGGGGTATTTGGCTCCGGTGGAGCTGCGGCCGCGTGATGAAGACATCGCCAAGTTGCAACAATATCTGGATGAGCGGCGCTTGCTCACGGCCCGCCTGAGCATTCAGGCCCCGGCTTACCACTGGGCGGCGACGAAAGTGCAATTGCGGCCCGCGCCCGGCGCTAATCAGACGGCGGTGGAGACGGAGTTGCTTAATCGGCTCTACCGTTTTCTGAACCCGTTGACAGGTGGGCCGGATGGTACAGGCTGGCCGTTTGGGCGAGATTTGTACATTTCAGATGTGTACCAATGTTTGCAGGGTGCGCCGGATGTGTTGTTTGTGCGCGGGGTGGAGATGTACGCGGCCGCGGAAGGGGGTAGCCCGCAGGGTAATCCGTTAGAGGTTATTAACGTGGTGGCTCACGGCGTTATCGCCTCTGGGATTCATCAGATTGAATTCATTTAGTGAGCATCTAAAAATAACTACCTGGTTTAGACCTGATAGGTTTCCGAAAACCTGTCAGGCCTGGGTGGAACTTATTTTTGGACGATTGTGTAACTAAACTGGCTCTTGGGGAATTCAAGGGGTTGACACCATTTGTAGGGGCAACCCTTGTGGTTGCCCTAACCTGGGCAGGCACAAGGCCAGCCCCTACAACACGATAACCCCGCAAAATCCCCAAGACCCATTTTCCCATTCGTATAATTCGTAGCAAAAACCACTTTGGTTCTGGTTCGTCCAGGTCAAAACAGAGAAGTTCTTCTCAATTATCACGAACTCAAGTTTGGCGAAAATTAGCCCACCCTCTGGAAATCTCTTAATCTCTCAGTCTCTTAGTCTCCAGAGGTCAGCACAAAAAACGCCAATGTCCAATCACTAATTGTCAATGAAGGCTCCTATGGCCAACAAACCACCAACACATCAGCCTTCTACGGTACAAAAACCGCAACTAACCCCAACTGCCAAAGAGGGTGCTCAGGCGCAGACAAGCCCTTACGCCCTTCCCGCTTTACCACAGGCAGGGTGGGTGGGTTTGCCGCAACATGCTACTACGCGGCCGCAACGTCAGGCCCAGCTATTGCAGATGCAACGCCAGCAGGGCAACCGTTTTGTCCAACGTAAGCTGGCTCATTTGCAACGGACAGAGGGCGAAGAAGAAGCCGCGGCCGCGCCCAAAGTCATCGACGCCTCTGGGGTCACTATCAATGAAAAACTTCCCGGCTATGGCCTGACCCCATTTATCCAACGTGCCCCGGCCAAAGAGAAAGTGAAGGCCCATGTCGGCTTGACAAGCAATTCGCCGGGGATGGTGGCCATGCCCGCGGCCGCGATTGGAGCCAGCCATGGCCGTCCTGATGCCGTCGGCTGGACCACCCCCCAATTTGATGTCAAAGTAACCTACCTGGATGAACAAAATGTCCATGTCAAAGTTACCCTGGACTTTATGGTAGAGTTACCGATAGACTATGATGCTGATGCGGCCGAAGTCGTCATTGACCATGAACTGGGTCATGTTCGTATTGGTGAACGTAAGGCCCAAAAACACCTGGTAGATGAGGTCAAGGCCGAGTTTGAGAAGCTTGACAAAGTGGAAAATGCAGCCCAGGTTCAGTCAGTTCTGGCGGCTGGGGCGCAGAAATTTAAAGACTCGGAAAAAGAAGCCTCGAACTCATATGACAATACTGATTATGCGCGTATGGTGGAAGCGTACCAAGGTGTACGCAAAACGCTGAGCGAACTGGCCTCTAAATCAGCTGCTATTGCCCAGGTGGCGGGTGCTTTGCGGAGTATTAATAGTCGCCTGCTCATGAACTTTCGTAACCATGATTTTGGCACCATCGAGACGTTGGCTGATGCTGTTATTGCCGCTCGCGGTACTTTAAGTGCCCAGGAATTAGCCCGTTTGCAATACAACAAAGAGTTCAAGGCGTTGGTCAGTAGTTGCAAGGAGAAGATTGCCGCCACTCGCCGGTTTGATCTGTTTATCGGCGTGGATCCGGAAAGCGTCCCGGATTCTATGAAGGCCAAAATGACGGCCTTAGAAGGGGCCTTGGGTGGCTTTAGCTTTTCGCCTTCGGGGGCGACGGCGGGTTACTAAGGAGCTCCCCATGAGCCTCTGGCGCACCAAGATGGATGAAAACAACGAGTTTGCGAGTAGCGAGTGGGAACTCACAACTTGAAACCTGAAACCTGAAACTTGAAACTTATTTTCGTAGGAGTGTCGTATGCGTTACCGACGGAGTAGAAGGCGACATGGGGACAATGAGGTGATGGCAGCCGGGAGTGTGGCAACGCGGCCGCAGTCATCCGCTTCATCCGCCGCCCTACAACGCTACCCGGCCCAGGCCCACTCCACCAATCGCGGCTTACGACAAACGTCCCTGGTGCAACTGCAACAGCAATATGGCAATGCCTGGGTGCAACGTCACCTGGCCGATGGTTCACTCCAGCGGGAAGATGAGAAAAAAGAGGAAAAAAGTGGTAGCTCGGCCGGGGGTAAAGAAGAAAAAGGGGGCTTTGACCTGGGCCAATGGGTGAGTGGTCAGGTGTATGATGTCTTAAAGAAGGAGCTTGGCGAGGAAAAGCTCAAGGAGTACGCCAAACAAATAGCCGGGAAAGCCACGGACTTGCTCATGGAGCAGGTGAAAGGGGCTACGGGTGAGCAAGATATTGTGGAAAAGGCGCGTACAAAAGATATCGCGGCCGCGCTGAGTAAAGACCTGGGCCAGGTCGTGCAAAGTATTTTTCAGTCACCCCAGGGTAAAGCCTTACAGGAAACCATTCTCCGGGAAACCAAACAGGACCCCGGTTTTGCCATTGTGATGGTGCTATTGGGACTGGCGGCCGCGGCCCGCGGCCAATGCCGATATCCCTAAACTAGATGAAACCTTCAAATTAGGAGCCGGTTTCAAAGGTAGTGCCAAAGCCGACCTGGGTAAATTCCGTGATATTGTCGTCAAACAAGTGCAGGTTGGTTTGGGGTACACCAGCCAATATTTCCGGGCTGGTATTCAAGGTGGTTACGCAGGCGAAGGTGATCAAAAAGGATTCATGGGTGGAGCCAATGCCGCCGTAGGCACGGAAGAAGTGCAGTTCAAAAGCGATTTCAATATTTTCCAAAACGGCGAATTCAAACTCAACGCCCAAAATGCCCTGGATTTCAAGAAATTTGGCCTCAGCGCCGGGGCGTCCTACAGCAACATCAAAGGCTGGAAAGGCATCGGCGAATTTCGCCTGGGCGAAAAAACCCATTACCTGTCTACCAAAATCGAAGTAGCTGGTGATGGCAAAGTTGGGCTTCACTTCGATCACAAATTTGTCCGCGATCTGGTTGTGTTATCCAACTCCCTCAAAATTGATGGCAACAAATCAACCGCCGTTAGCGAAGCCCAACTTAAAAACCTGTTTGGCACTGAGGGGTTCAATATTGGAGCCAATATAGTGGCCGATTTAACTCACCCATCCATTCGCGAACTGGGGCTGAAGGCCGACCTCAAACTCCTGGGTGATCCCAAAGACGCCAGCAAACCAACCCTTTTCCTGCGTTTTGATGCCTCATACCAGGCCGGTAAAGATGGCAAAAAAGATGCGGCCACGGGTCTCCTCTTCTTACGCGGGGAGTTTTAACAACGCCCTAAATTCCCCCCTTCCCGATTGTAGTTTTAAAAAATAGGTAACTATTCAGGTGTCACAACTTATTCCCACGCTCGGCGTGGGAATTCCCTCTGGGACGCTCTGCGTCCTACACGACGCAGAGCGTCGCCCGGAACATTCCACGCCGAGCGTGGAATGAGAAGGTGAAACCGCCGACCCTCACCCCCGACCCCTCTCCCGGGAGGGGGTTCCCTCTCCCCAGGGGAGAGGGGTTAGGGTGAGGGGCTGTATAGTCACGAAAATAGTCAGGTAACCCGGTTCCCCCTCCCCAGGGGCGGGGAACTTTCTAAAATGCCGATTTTCGCGCGCGGCCGCGCGCGAAAATCGGCACGCCTGGTATTTCCCCTTCCCGCCGGGAAGGGGGTAGGGGGATGGGTCTTCCGACTAAACCTGCTAAGGAGTTGTATAAAGCTGTACTCGTTGACTTTGGAAAAGCCCTGCAACTCCACCCTCTTCGTTTCCCTTTTATCCAGCCCCGCTTTATAATCTGGCCCATCCTCAAAATAAGGTGCCAGTATGAACAACAAACGTTTACAACGCCTCAAACAACAAATCATTTCTCATGGCCTGGACGGCCTTGCTCTGGTTCCAGGGCCTAACATGCTCTACATCAGTGGCATTCACAGTCACTTGAGCGAACGCCCCATCGTTCTGTTTATTCCGGCCGATGATGAACCTGCCATTATCATCCCTACGCTGGAAGCGATTAAAGCTCGCCAGGCCGGTATTCCCGAAGAGCGTATTTTTGCCTGGACGGATGAAGATGGTTTTACCGACGCCTTCCAGCACGCTTGCGCCTTTTTGGAATTGTCGGATTATGTGTTGGGGGTTGAGCATCTGCATATGCGGGTATTGGAGTACGAGATGCTTAAGCGGTATGCTCCGGGCCTCACGACTTCCCCAGCAGAACCAGCGATGACCGTTTTGCGCATTGTTAAAGATGAGCAGGAAGTCGCCGCCATGCGTAAGGCCATTCAGGTTGCTGAAACAGCTATTCGCAACTTGTTACCCAACATCCAGATTGGGCAGACCGAAAAGCAGATAGCCGCCATGTTACGCCAGGAGTTGATGGAAGCGGGGGCGGACGAAATTGCCTTTGGGCCGATTGTGTCGGCTGGCCCTAACAGCGCCTCACCCCATGCAGTGCCGACTGATCGACCCATCCAGAATGGGGATATGCTGGTTATTGATTGGGGAGCGATTGTGGATGATTATCCTTCGGATATTACCCGCACCTTTGCCGTAGGGGATATTAGCCCGGAATTAGAGCGCATCTATGAAGTGGTGAAATTAGCCAACGAACAAGGTAAACTGGCTTCTAAGCCTGGAGCCACCGGTCAGGATGTAGACCGAGCTACGCGTGAAGTTATTGATGATGCTGGTTTTGGCGACTACTTTATTCACCGCACCGGGCATGGTTTGGGGCTGGAAATTCATGAACCGCCCTTTATGCGTGAAGGCTATACAGAACCTCTGGCTCCCGGACAGATTTTTACCGTGGAGCCGGGCATTTATTTACCGGGTAAAGGGGGGGTGCGCATCGAAGATGATGTGATTGTTACCCGAGATGGGTTTTTCTGTTTGACCACCTTCCCCCGAGAGTTAATTCATATTGGCTAAACCCTTTAATAAGAACAAGAATGGTAACTATCTGGCCCCTGTGGTGGGAGAATCTTCCGAAGGTTTCGCCAAAGGCCTGGTCGTTACCAAAAACGACAGATTGACCAGACGACAGGATGACACGGTGATATTTCACCGTGTTACGCTGTCCACGTGTTATCCCTTCCTGATTGTTTGGGTGTTGTTGCTTGGTTTCGCGGCCGCGTGCCAGCAACAGCCTGCGCCATCCGTCACCTCTTATCCCTTACCCCCCACACTGTTCAGCGAAACACCCACAGCAACCTTCGCGGCCGCTTACCCGGAACAATCCACGCCATCTGCCTACCCTTACCCGGCGGTTTCACCCACCCCCAGGCCAAACGAATCCGCAACGTCTAGCCCTATCGCGGCCGCAACCCTCTCCCCGGAACAATATTTGCCCTTCATTGCGGGTGGGGATCTGCCTACGGCCACATCCACGTCGCCACCGACGAATACCCCATTGCCCACTCCCACACCGACCATTGACTTTGCTGCTGTGCGCCAGCAACTCCAGGCGCAAGGACAAGACCTGGGTTTAGCCAAGTTAGGTTTTCATACCGGGGCCGGTGGAAACATGAATGGTATTGGTGTTTGGATGCAACGGCTAGACGAAGCGGGGGTTCCCTTTTTCCTGAAGTCGGCTGATAACGCTGGCCCGTTGCTGGAAGCGCAAAATCTGATGCGGGCCAGTGGTGTGCCCCATACATTGGTTTTTCGCCGCTCCGGGAACGCCTATGACACGCCGGATTATGCGTTGTCACCCCAAGTTGCGGCCGCGCAACATTGGGCGCTGCATAAAGCGGCCTGGCCCCCGGAGCTAGACCCCAGCCTGGTCTGGATTGAAACGATCAACGAGGTAGACAAAACCCGCTCTGTCTGGCTGGCGCAATTTGCCCAGGCCACGGCGGAACTGGCCCTGGCTGATGGGTACAAATGGGCGGCTTTTGGTTGGTCATCCGGGGAGCCGGAATTAACGGATTGGCAGTCGCCCGCCATGTTAGGATTTTTACGCTTCGCGGCCGCGCACCCGGATCGTATCGCCATTGCCTTGCATGAATACAGCTACATTACCAGCGACATCGGCCATGAATACCCGTACAAAGTTGGCCGGTTCCAATTCCTTTTTCAGGTGTGCGACCAAAACAGTATCCCTCGGCCCACGGTGTTGATTACCGAATGGGGTTGGGAATATGAGAACGTGCCCGGCGTGGATGAAGCTTTAACGGATATAGCCTGGGCGGCGCGTATGTACGCGGCTTATCCCCAGATAAAAGGGGCCGCGATTTGGTATCTGGGCGGGAATTTCAATAATATCCATGATCAGACTCAGCAACTGATTGGCCCGGTTACAGAGTATAGTTTGGGGAACTATTTTGCCATTCCACTACCACCCGCGGCCGCGAGCCTGGACCCGGCGCAGTTTCAGCCGTAAAAGGGTTTGTCCTTCGTCCCATCAAATAACCGGGGTGGCTTAATCGGGTAATGTGCCTTCGGGCAAAGGTAGATTGATTTCTATGCCTTCGCGGGCGAGGATGGTGTGGGGGAAAATGCGGCGGGTGTTAGCTAACACTTCTTGTAGGTAGCTATCAGAAGAATCGGGGGCGTGGTGAAAGAGGGCGAGACATTTGACGTTCGCGGCCGCGGCCACTTTGGCCGCCTCTTCCCAACTGCTATGCCCCCAGGTGGGGAATTGTTTTCGTTCCGCGGGCGAAAAATGAGCCTCATGAATAAGTAAATCGGCGTTGCGGGCCAACGCCACAATCCGTTCTTCCAGGCCATTTTCAGGGTGTGAGGTATCTGTACAATAGGTCATGGCTGTGCCCGCATTCTCAATGCGATAGCCCAAACAGCCGTTAGGATGATTCATCTCTTCCGCGTGGACAATCGTATCGTCCCCCACGATCAACATTTCGCCGCCACGCATCTCCTTCACATGAATATCGGCCGATAGTTCCCGGAAGGTGAAGGGGGCATAAGGCTCCATAATCTGGCTGGCTAAAATTTCCTCTAGTTGTTGGCCCACCCGCTTTTGGCCCACAACCACAAAGCGGTTTTGCTGACTTTCGGGGCCAACAAGCGGGCCAAAGAACGGGAAGCCTTGAATATGATCCCAGTGTGTATGGCTGATGAGAATGGTGGCAACAATGCGGTTGGGAGAATGCTCCTTCATCAAGGTTTTGCCCAAACGACGGATACCCGTTCCTGCATCCAGGATAATAATCTGGTGATCAGAGGTATAAACATCAATGCAAGCTGTATTGGCTCCAACCCACACGGTATCTGGGCCAGGAGAAGGAATGGTACCGCGGACACCCCAAAATCGTATACGCACGTTTCGTTCCTCGCAAAGGATGAGGGTAAGCGTTCAGGTGTGTTGCACTTGCTCCCGAGAGCAATCCACGAAAACGCACTTCATGTGCCATACACTTCTGAGACTGACGCTTACGATGAGGGATGATTAAAGGGAAAGTTGATGTAACGATTACTTGTTACGGGGATTAACTTTCGATAGTGGCTTTTTTGGCTAAAACTTTTTGCACGCTTTCAACCAGTTCACGGGGGCCAAAGGGTTTGGTAACGTAATCATCTACTTTGGCGATATGGAGACCAAGAACTTTGTCAATGCTTTGGGCTTTGGCGGTGACGATGATGACTGGGATGTGACGCATCGGCTCGGAAGCCTTCATTTTTGGTACACTTCCCAACCATCCATGCCGGGCATCATGAGATCGAGCAAAACCAGATCGGGGTTTACTTGAGCGATTTGCTCTAAACCTTCTACCCCACCCACGGCCCCAAAAACTTCAAACCCTTGTTGTTCAAGGATGAGTTTGACCAGATCGATCATCTCTTTTTCGTCTTCGATGCAAACAACTACGCGCTTCTTGGTACTGTGATCAGACATGTTTGACCTTGTTGGGTGGACTCTCCCTATTTGGTAAGGCACTCAAATAGGCTTAATGAACCTAAGCATATCATAAGCATGTGAGGCTGTCTACTATTGAGACTTTGGGGTAGAGCGATTGCATACTCCTTAAAATGAACCCATCCCTCTAGCCCCCTTCCCAGCGGGAAGGGGGGAAAATCAATTGGGGCCGTTTTTCGCGGGCGTTCGCCCGCGAAAAACGGCCCTTAAAAAGTTCCCCGCCCCCGGGCGGGGTTATGGGGGTCCCGGCGACAAACTGATACCAAGACTTGTCATAAAGACATAAGCCCACCTTTCGCAAAGATGTGTAGAGATGGGAGATTCGTTTAATCTCTAGTCTCCAGTCGCTAATCTCGTGTAAGTTGTTAAATTCTCATTCTTAAGGGGATGGGACAGTGGGTAGGATTTGTTGGGCGAGTGTTTGTAACGCGGCCGCGTCATCCGTTGCCATGCCCACCGATTGCCAATACAGGTTAAGCAGTTCCAGGGGGGAAAGGCTCTCAACCGCGGCCGCGTCCCCTAACCGTGCCCGTTTTTCCGCCAGTCGGTGCTTTTGAATCTGGAAATTCAGGGCTTCGGCAAAGTGCACATGCAGGGCCGCTTCATCCAGCAAAGATTCCCAGTCGCGGGGGTAGCTCAACTGCAAGCGGCAGATGGCTCCAGCCAGACGGTCTGGTTGGGGCAGACGGGCCATAATATCGCTCATGAATGTCTCCGCGGCCGCAGGCTCTACCTTCAAGTCAATAAACCGGCGAATAGCCAACTTCTCAAACGACCAGGTTGTTTTACCCCGCTCTACCTCGGCCAGAACAAACCCCTTGGCCTCATGCGCCTCACCAAAATCAATGCGCTCAATGGAGCCGGGGTAAATAATAGGTGGATCATTACTTTCATTCAGGTTTTGGTGCTGATGAATATGGCCTAAAGCCACATAATCCAGCCGTTTGTCACGCAAAAGCCCCGGTGAAAGAACAAGCTCCTGGCCCAACATAACGGCCCGTTCACTGCCATACTTGGCTCCCTGCACACTGGCATGGGCCATCAGGATGAGCGGCAAATCAGGGTTGGCTTCCTCTAGCTTGCGTTGAATCAATTCACCCACCCGGCCTTCCAACGCCTCCAACACCTCATTTACCTCTTTATTCAGCATCTCTTCGCGGGTCATGAGGGCATTGCGTGACACCCAGGGAATGGTGATGATTTGCGCCGCGATGCCCAACTGTTCTGGCCCCAACAGGTGAATGCGGTCGGCTACGTGGACGTGCGGCACGGCCAAGGTGTCAAACTCATGCAGGGTGTGGGCGCGGCCGCTGGCGGGCGAGACATCATGGTTGCCTACCAACAACACGGTGGGGATGCCCGCTTGCGAAAGCCGCATAATGCGTTTACCCCATTCTCGCTGAAACGTAGGTTGTGGATTGCGATCCTTATAGGCGTCGCCAGCAAACAGAACCAGATCAACTTTTTCGTTGATGGCCCGGTCTACAATCTGATCCAGCGAGTGGAGAAAATCCATTACCCGTACCGGCAAGGAGCTTTGGGCATCATGGCGACCGTAATTACTCATATCAATATGAGCATCGGCAAAATGCAGCAGACGAAGGGGTTTTGATGATTGTGCCATCAGGTTGAACTCCTGGATAAAATGTCGATGACCCAGCCAGAGAGTATTGTGCCATTTTTTTTTACCCCAAGAAATTGGGAAGAAAGGGATTAAGGGGGGGCCCCGGGAAAAACCTTTTTTTTTTTTAATCTGTTACCGTTACACCAGATTGAAAGAAAATACAGGCGTTAGCTCTATAAACCGCGATTGCCTGCCACGCTGGAACTTAGTGCTCAACGTGGAAGCTATAGTAATCCGTGGGTGTATTAGTTAAGGGATAAGCGCGTACAACAACCCCGTAATAGATTCCGGTACCTAACGCACGTTCCACATATTCATCTAGCGTGCCGATGTTACGACTGCTGGCAATAAAGGTCTTATTAGCATCATAGAGAAGTAAATCGTAATTGGCATTGGCCGGAATATCGCGTAGATAGATACGGACTGTCCCCGGAGTGAACAGATCGAAACGATAGACATCGTAGTAATCCGAATCGTTGGCAAAGTTATAGAAAACTGTGTGATTGAGGGGGTGGATTTGGGCTTGAGCGAGGGTATCGTTGGGTTCACCACCAGCCGGGGAATTGCGAATAATGGGCAACAGGATTTGTTCCGGCCAACTAGAAGCCAGGGTGAGGTACTCTATCAGGTTTAGGGTAAAGCCGGTATTAAGACCATACACTTGTTCGCCACCAAATACCCATAATGTTGTACCCACAAAGTCACCCTGGACCCAGGAACGGGCGGGGCGATCTGGGCCGTTGATGGTGCCCAGGTTATAGCGCACATCGAGTACCTGCCAGCTATTGCTGACCGGATCATAGACTTCGGTGGGAGAAATGGAATTGACTGAGGCATTGGTTCCGCCAAACACATACCAGCGGCCATCTGGACCGACGGCGCTACCAGCGTTGAAGCGGGGGAAGTTAAGGGGGGGTAGGGCATCCCAGTTGCTTTGACTCAGGTCATAACATTCACCATCGGCCAGCACCTGATTGTTGCTGTTAATGCCACCGACTACGCAGATGCGATCCCCAAGTAGGGCAGCAACATGACCATAGCGGGCCACGCCCATTTGATCGACGGGTTGCCAGGTGCCGCCACCGCTATCGGGAGTAAACAGGTAGAGTTCGTTGGTGGGGTTGGCATTGGCGGTGAAGGGAGTACCGGTGAGGCCCCCTACCATGAAGTAACCATTAACGGCCGGGTATTCGATGAGTTGGGACCAGCCCAGGGGGGCGGGCCAGTAGGTATTGGGGTTGGCGGTAGACCAGCTATTGCTGGCGATATCGTACACCATGTGGACGCCACAGTAGGCGTTAGGGTTGCCCGCGTAACCGGATGGCAGGTAGATTTTGCCATTGACGTGAGCGCCATCGGTAGCGGCGTAACCAAAGGCATCCAGGCAACTGCTGGTTATGGGGGGCATGGGGGCTAAGGAAGGCCATTGTCTGGTGACGGTGTTGTATTTACGGGCGGCTGGGGTGCGCAAAGGGGTTGTACCGGCTTCGGTAAGGCCGCCGATGACGTAGAAGTCGCTGCCTACACGGACGGCGGTATGGCGGCTCAGGGTTGAAGGGGTTTCACCGGCTAGTTGCCAATAGTTGGCGCTATCGGTGATGTAGGCGATGAGGCTGAGGCGGGCGGTGCCGTTGACACCAAATTGCCAGTCGGCTACTTCGATGTAGTAGGTGCGGCCTTGTTGGACGAGGGTGCTGGCATAGGAGAGAAAGCCGTTGGTGTCGTCGTTGCAGGTAAGGTTGGTAAGGTTGGCGCAGGTTCCGGTGTGGATGGCGATGATGGTGTCGTAGTTTTCGCGATAGTCGGCGTTGGGCAGGGCTTCGACGATGAGGGTGCCGCCGGTGGGGGCCGTGACTTTATACCAGGCGGTGCGGTAGCCTGCGGGCCGGGAAGGGTACCCCAGGAGCAGCCCAGGATGGGGTCGCTGGCGGATTCGGTGTAATTGTTGACGATGGCTTGACCGCCATCGGCAGTTTGGCTGAGGTTTAGGGAGGGAGCGGCGTCGCAACTGTCGCTGGGGCGGGGGGCGGAGGGGGACAGGGGTAGTTGCGCCACGACTTCTTCCCAGGTAGCTGGTTCGAGGGGGACGGTGTAGGTGAAGGGTTCCGGGGGGGCTGGCTCGATGGGTATGAAGGATGGGATTTCGGGCTGCGCGGCCGCGATAGCTCCCGTGATAATGACGCAACTGAGGACAAATAGGACAACCAGACGATGCATAGCAAGCTCCTTGCTGAGAATGGAGGCGGATTATACCTGTTTTTGTGGGTCGTTGATTTTTATAGCTGAGGATGGTTGGTTTGGCGATGATTTGCTTTCCATTTTCTCATCATTGGCAATTAAGCCTGTTTGTTTTACGATTGGCGGTTATGTGGCCGATTTTAGGGCGGTATGGTTCCTTTTTTCTTTATAGTTACACGGTGGTGTGGGCGCTGGGGTTCGCGGCCGCAATCCTATTCACTTACCTTCAACTCAAGCAAGACCGCCGCCGCTGGCTGGCCTGGTTTGATGGCCTGTTGGCGGGGCTGATGGTGGGCATCATGGTAGGGCGGCTGGTTTACGTGGCCGGGAATGCGGCTTATTTTTATGATCACCCCGAGGAAATGATCCAGCTTTGGCAGGGCGGGCTGAACTATCATGGAGCGGTGGGGGCTGGTTTGTTACTGTTTGTTTTATGGCAATGGGGGCGAGGGGTGGCGTTGCGGCCGCAACTAGAGGCTTTGGTTGTGCCCCTGATTATCCTGACCGGGTTTGGTTGGCTGGCCTGTTATCTGGAAGGTTGTGCCTATGGCCGCGAGACGGTGCTGGGGTTGTGGGCGGGCAACCTGCCCGATAGTTACGGGGTTTTTCAAGTGCGTTATCAAACGCAACTGTTGGGGGTATTGTGGAGCGTCATTGCCTTGATGGTGGTGGTGGGCATTCGCGGCCGCGTGTCCCCAATTACCCGGTTCTGGCTTACTGTGTTGTTGCTGAGCGCCGGGCGCGTCGTTCTCAGCACCCTGCGCGGCGATGCCATGCCCACCTGGAACACAATGCGACTGGATATGCTGGTGGATGGGGTGGTAGGGTTAGTCGCTTTGGTGGGGATGGTGGGGGGGTGGAGGAGACCAACCACCCGTAAATGGGACGGGCGGCAAAACAACACCAATTGAAACCCGTTTTCAGCCCGGCTCAATCCGGCGTCGTTTAATAGGGTTGTCAAGAGAATACTTTCGTTGGTAGTGACCGCTTTAGCACGCTGACGCTAGCCCGCTAAAGCGGTCACTACCAACGAAAACCCTGAAACCGGCGTATCTATACGGTGTTAGAACTATTCCACCTGCGGGGAATTCCGGACGCTCTGGTCGCGTAGGACGCAGAGCGTCGCAGGGAGCATTCCACGCGGAGCGTGGAATGAGCACCTGTATAGATACAAACCGGCAAGCGTTTAACTTTATGGTCGGCTTACTCCCCGAGGACGTGTCGTTACAAACAATCACGCTTGCTCAGGCTGGGGCAACTGTTGCAACAACTGGTAATTCCGATTCCAGTAAACCAATGGCCCGGCATCCGGCACCGGTACGGCACTCGCCTGCACCTCACCGATATAAATCGTATGCGTTCCCGCCACCATACGGGCATGAATGGTGCAATCCAGCCAGGCCAGGGCATCCCGCAATATGGGCGCACCCGTCAGCGCCGTCGTCCAATCTCCCTCGGCAAACCGATCCTCATCCTTTACCCAGGCAAACCGATTCGATAATTCGGCCTGTTCGTGGCGCAAAATGTTGACGGCAAACGTGGCTCCGGCCTGCTCTAGTAACTCGTATGCCTTATGCCGATGATCAATAATCACCATGATCATCGGTGGCTCGGGCGAAATAGACGCAAAAGCGGAAACGGTCAGGCCATGAATTTCATCGCCTGATTGAATCGTAACAATCGTAACCCCAGAGGGGAAATGACGAAGGGCATCGCGGAAGGCTTCAGATGTGATGGGCATAGGGTTTTAGTTTCGAGTTTCGAGTTCGGAGTTTGGAGTTTTGAGGGATAAATGGTGTTTGATGGCTGGGGCGATGTCGGCCAGGGAATGGATCTGTTGGGCCAGGATGGTATGGTTCGGACCGATGAGCAGGGTGGGCACGGGATTTTCGGTGTGTTGGCGGTGGTTTTTGGCTTCGATGTTGCCGTGATCGCTGGTAATTACCAACAAGCCCTGCTCATCATCCCAGGCCGCCAGCAGGCCACCAATGGCTTCATCTAACATTTCCAGGTGCGCGGCCGCGTCCGCCAACGTACCTTTATGACCCGTTCGGTCGCTGGGCCAATGCTCAAAGAAGCTGAAATCATATTGGCTGGCGAGGTGAGCCAGCCGTTCACCGGCGGCAAACAGGCTCAGTACGGGTATGTTTTCGTAGCCCAGAAAGGAGCGCCAGGCCTGGGCCGTAAAATCTGGGCTAATGGCCTCGCCCTGGCGTAAATCATCTACGGTCATCAGGCGTAAACCCGCCGAAGTGGCCGCCAGGGGCACGCTGGAATAGAGCCGTTTGCCGCTGTTGATGCCATCAAAGTACCCCTGTGGATAGGGAGTAAGCAACGCGGCCGCGCCCCCCGCCTTGATGATGTCATGGAACAGGGTTCCCTGATGTACCAGTTCGGCCACCGCCGGGTTGGGTTTGGGGCCATAATGTTCACCGATGAGCTGGGGGATGTTGCGGCCGCTGAGAATGGTGGCTTGCCCGGTGGCACTTTGCGGCCGCCCCGGAATTCCCAGGTTAGCATCGGTGGGGATGAAGGAAGCGCGGGGGGTAGTGATGCGGCCGCGATCCTTCACATACCACTTCTCGCCCAACAATCCAGTCAATACTGGCAGGTGGGCCGTGACGAATGGATTCGTCGCCGGGTCATCATCACCCAAACCAACACCATCCATAAAAAAGATATGGGCAAAACGAGCAGATAAAGCAGGCAAGAGTGCTCCTGTTGTGCGTAAAAGCTAGAGCCGAGAGCTAGAGCTAGAGGGAAAACGAGAAAGAGCGAACGCGAGCGACCATCATTCCTTTCTGCCCTGGCGCACGCTCCAGACTTCACGCGTTAATGATAGCGTTCTATCCCCTGTGAGGAAAGCTGATTTTCTCCGTACCGCCATGTTTTGGGAGAGAGCGGACAAGTTTGCCCAACCTGCCGGGACTTCGCGCTACGATTTCTTGCCCTAGTTGATTTTTCCCACTCGTTTAACATGTTATAATCAAATCCGGTTTTATTGTTTTGTGTGGCCTGGCCGAGAAATCAAACAGTCTAGCAAGACAAACCTTATCTCTGATTAATCCCATTTGAGAAGCCATGTGCCTTTGAGCCAGTCTGCAACGCTCATTGTTCGGCGGCTCAAGCGAATAAAATCTTCTTCATTCGCTGGTCGCCAATCTCACATTTTGGAAGGAATTGGTTCATGATACCTTTAGTTGAAAAAATGCCAGAGAAGCTGAAACGGCTTCCCGAATTGGCCTATAACCTGTGGTGGAGTTGGAATCTGGAAGCGAGAAACTTGTTCCGCCGGTTGGATTATCCTCTGTGGCACGCCTATCAGCATAACCCGGTACATATTTTGCACGAGATAGACCAGGCGAAACTGAACGCGGCCGCGAGCGACCCCTCGTTTTATCGCCATTACAACAAAGTCCTGATGCAGTTTGACCAGGAAATGAAAAATGGTCACTCCTGGTTCTCCCAGCAATACCCCGAACTAGCCCAAAAAACTATCGCCTACTTCTCTTTTGAATTCGGTTTGCATAATAGTTTACCCATCTACTCCGGTGGCCTGGGCATTCTCTCCGGTGATCACACCAAAGAAGCCAGTGACCTGGGGTTGCCCTTTGTAGGCGTCGGTTACATGTACCCCCAAGGGTATTTCCGTCAGCGTATTCCGGCGCACGGCTGGCAAGAAGCGGTTTACGAACAGCTAGACATGAGCAAAGCGCCCATTCTGCCGGTGCAAGATGCCAGCGGTCAGGATATCAAGGTCAGTGTGCGGATGGGTGGGCGGATGGTTTTCGCCCGTGTCTGGTTAATTCAGGCGGGGCGTACCCGGCTCTATTTAATGGATACCGACGTAGACGAAAATGATCCGTGGGATCGAGAGTTGTCGGCCCGGCTCTATTCTGGGGATGGTGATTTGCGTATTCGCCAGGAGATTTTGTTGGGTTTGGGCGGTGTGCGTTTCCTGCGTCAGATGGGCATTGAGCCGCAAGTCTGGCACATGAATGAAGGACACTCTTCCTTCCTGGTGCTGGAACTGATTCGCGAGAAGGTGGCCGAAGGGATGACATACGCGGCCGCGGCCGCGGCTGTCCAGGCCCAAACCGTCTTCACCACCCACACACCCGTCCCCGCCGGGCACGATGTTTTCCCCTTCCATATGATGGAACAATATTTTGCCGGTTATTGGGACGAACTAGGCCTAAGCCGGGAACAATTTCTGGCCCTGGGCGGCCATCAAGAAAATTGGGGCATGGGCTTCAATATGACCGTTCTGGCCCTGCGCCGTTCTGGTCAGGCCAACGCGGTTAGCCAACTGCATGGCGAAGTCTCCCGCCGCATGTGGAACGAAGTCTGGCCTGATAAACCGGTGGATGATGTGCCCATCAGTTCCATTACCAATGGCATTCACGTACCCACCTGGATTGCCTTTCAGCTTAACGAACTATTCCGTAAATATTTGGGACCAGAATGGATCGCCCATCAGGATGATCCCACCTTCTGGGCGCGTGTCGGGGACATTCCGGCAGAAGAATTGTGGCAAGTCCATGTACAACTTAAACATAAACTGCTTAGTTACTTGCGCGAGCACGTGCGCCGTCGCTGGACAGTCGGCAAAAATGATGCCACCCAGGTCTTAACCGGGGGCACCCTGCTGGACCCGGACGCCCTGACGATTGGTTTTGCCCGCCGTTTTGCTACCTACAAACGGGCCAATCTTATCTTTTCTGACCTTGATCGCTTGCGCCAGATTCTGGTGGACACGCACCGACCCGTGCAAATTATCTTTGCCGGCAAATCCCACCCGGCGGATGATCCGGGCAAAATGCTGATTCAGAGCATATACAACCTGGCCCGTCATCACGGTTTAGGCGGCCGCGTCGCTTTTGTGGAAGATTACGATATGCACATGGCTCGTTATCTGGTTCAGGGGGTGGATGTCTGGTTGAATACCCCTCGGCGGCCGCGTGAAGCCAGTGGTACCAGTGGGCAAAAAGCTTCACTGAATGGCATTCCCAACCTGAGCGTGCTTGATGGTTGGTGGGCCGAAGGGTACAACGGAGCTAACGGTTGGGCCATCGGCAGTGATGAGGATTTTGGCAATCAGGATGAGCAGGACCGCGCCGATGCCAACTCCCTGTACCAGTTGTTAGAAGATGAAATTGTGCCCCTCTTCTATAACCGTGACCGAGACGACGTGCCACGAGGGTGGGTGGAAATCATGCGTGAAGCTATTCGCTCCAACGCACCGCGTTATAGTATGATGCGCATGGTGAAAGAGTACACCACGTCGCTGTACATACCCGCGCTGCGCGGCGAAACGGTGGGTAAGTAATCCGTTCTGCATAAGGTCGCCAGATTGCGGCAGTCTCCAAGAGTGCCGCAATCTAAAAACCGCTCGCCTATAGATTATCTTACGCAATACCCAACACGGAACACGTGACGAAAACCTGGCTGCGCCGTCTACTTTATCTGCTTATCGTTTTGGTCTGGCTGCTGATCATGGTCTTTCCCATTGTGGCTTTTCGTCTGGCGACAAATGGCGAAATTACTTGGGGCCAGGAAACAGATAGGCAGGGGCGGTTGTTTTTTGCTTCAGGATGCCGAAGCAGAAGGAGTGGGACTACAGACATCGGCCGCAATCTGGCTCATCGGTTTGTGTGGTTACGACCGTCCGCTATTTTATGTGGGTCGGTGAAGGCCAGAACAGCCGCTCCTGTTCTTGTACGGATGGCACAGTGTGCCAGGAAGTTGAGTAATGGAAATAGAAACACCCGCACCCCTTGTTCCCGAACCGACGTTTCAGCCCACGGTGGCGCAACTGGAGCGCGCGGCCGCGTTACAGCGGTTTAATCGTCTGGCCGTCTATCTGCCGCTTGTCTTGTTTGCCCTCGTGGGGTTGGTTCTATTTGTTTTGATGCTGATCAACGCCTTGCCCAATGAAGGCAGCCGTAATACCCGCGAATTCCTCTCCGGTATTGCTGACATTACCCTCATCGCCGCCATCATCCCCCTATGGCTGGTCGCTACGGTCATTCCCATAGGTGTAATTGTGCTATTGGTACAGATGCGGCAACGCGATGTTTCGCCCTTTCGCGGCCTGCAAACATTGCTATGGCGTATTGAGAGCAAAGTGGGACAATTACAGCAGAAAACGAACGAACTGGCCCCCAAAGCGGCCGCGCCGGTCATCAAAGCCAACGCCGGTATCACTTTTGCCCTGGCCTGGGTTGACCAAATGCGGCATTATTTTAGAAAGAAGGAAAATGATTTTTAGGTGCAACGTGTGATCGTTAGCGCCGGGTGACTGGGCAAATGCCTGGTAGTTTAGAAGCTCCCTTGCTCTGAGCAACAAAATTCCCGGTGAGAGGTAGACGATGCTCATCTCTCATTCAGCCACACGATGCATGATGGAGTAACCTATGTCTCAACAAAATGAACTCTTGACCGCCAGCGAAGGTTGGCAAACACGCATTCTGATTGCTGGTTCAGTTCTGGGTGCGCTTATTGGTGCCGGAACCGCTTATTTGCTCATTCGCACGGCCGCCGAGAAACATGGTGGCCCACCCAAAATCGGTACCGGTGATGCCGTCAAAACAGCCATCGGCATTATCGGTTTAATGCGGGGTATTGCCTCACTTGGCGACTAAAATGGGTAATGGTTATGGGTAACTGGCTTGTAAACTATTTACCGTGACCCACAACAAAATCATGACCAACGTCATACTTGTAGATGATGATCGAACAAGCGTCAATCTGGTGAAGATGCTTTTGGAGCTAGATGGGTATCAGGTAACGGTCTGTTATGACATTACCTCGGCCAAAGTAGCGGTGAAACCTGATACGGATGCCGTTATTGTAGATTACCATTTGCGTTCCGGGGATAATGGGCTGGAATTGGTGCGAGCGATTCGGGCGGGTGAGACCGCGGCCGCGAGCCATACCCTCACTATTTTGACCACCGGTGATCAACGCAAAGAGCAAGAAGCGCAAGAGGCCAGTGTGGATAAGTTTATGCTCAAACCATATCCTCCCAGCGCCTTGTCCAAAATCATCAAAGATTTATTAGCCCTAAAAAAACAATGAAAAAACTGGCATAGTTCAAGTCAGCTTGATGAGCTTTATCAAAGCACTGCCCAAAACGCGAGCTGATTTTCCATTTTTGAACAATGCCCAACAAATTATCCGCAGATTTCATCCGTTGAGGCAGAATTTTTTCTTTGCTTCCTGGCGGTGAGCTGTATTTAGAGGAGATTTTGGCTTGACCCAATCATCCAGCCGTCGTAAAAGCAAACCTTCACGACAATGGCGGCGCATGGATTTGCACCTCCACACCCCGGCCTCCAACGACTACCAGGAACCCTATGTTACCTACCTCGACATTTTGCGCCAGGCAGAACGACGTGGCCTGGACATCATTGGCCTGACAGACCACAACACCGTCATGGGGTGCGCCGCCCTCAAACGCGAATTTGAACAATTGCTGTTTTTAGAACAACTTAACCGCCTCGAAGTGGAAGAAAAACGCCGCCTGGACGAATTTCGCCGTTTATTGGGCAAAATTCTGGTTCTGCCCGGCTTTGAATTTACGGCGACATTTGGTTTCCACATCATTGGCATTTTCCCCCCTGAGACGCCTATCAGCTATCTGGAGCATTTGCTCCTGACCTTACAAGTGCCTCAGGAAAAGCTGGCCGAAGGGAGCACCACGGTGGGCGCTACCGCCGATGTGTTGACGGCGTACAAGGTGATTGATGATGCCGGGGGGATTGCTATTGCCGCCCATGCCAATTCCGGTAACGGTGTGGCCATGCGGGGATTCCCGTTTGGCGGCCAAACGAAGATTGCCTACACCCAGGACCCCCATTTACATGTGTTGGAAGTGACGGATTTGGAGAAACGCGGCCGCATTACCACCGCCAACTTCTTTAATGGCTCCAAACCAGAATACCCCCGCGCCATGCGCTGTATCCAGGGTTCCGATGCCCATCGCCTGGCCCGTGACCCCAACAACATCAAATATTTGGGTGTGGGTGATAGAGTAACCGAGGCATTTTTAGAGGAAGTGAGTTTCGCGGCCTTAGCCACCGTGCTTAAAGGTAATGATCTTTCCCTTACCCGTCCTTTCCGGGGCAAAGCCGCGCCTGTGGATTTTGTCCAGGCCGCCCGTGAAGAAGGGCCATCCATTGTGCAATCGTTCCATCCTCAGATGACCCAACGAGGCGGTTATCTGCCCGCCATCCTGCAAGATGTGTGTGCGATGGCTAACACCAACGGCGGTACCATCTACCTGGGGCTTTCGCCTGACCCGAAGGAAAAAGCAGTCGGTGTTAAGGATCATGAGAAGGCCATTCAGCGGTTGAGTGAGGAGATTGCCCGCCACATCAGCCCGGAGCCGCCGGTGGTGATTGATAGTTTGCCCTCACAAGGGGAGCGTATTGTCCGCATTATTATTCCGGCGGATCAGGATTTGCCTTACGCCCTGGATAGCAACCGCTTTTTTATTCGGGATGAGGGTGAAAGTCAGTTGGCGGTGCGGGATGAGATTGTGCGGCTGGTAGAGCGGCGTTTGCGGCGGGGTGGGGTGGTAACGGACGACAATGAAACGGTTGCGGCCGCGATCCCGCGCCCCTTAGCCATTGTTACCCCCATCCCCGAACCACCCCCTATTGAGGTAGCTCCACCCCGCACTGGCGTGGAAGTAGTGGAGAGCCAGAAGCGGGGGGGCACGGTTTATCACACCTTGCGCGATCTGCGGAATGGTAATCTCATCAAAAATGTCACCCAATCCTCGGCGCGTAAGCTGTGGCATTATGCCATCCAACAAGCCGAAGCCGGTGGGCCTAAATTGGACAGCATTCGCTGGCAGGGCAACCGTGCCCTGTTAAACAAACGGGTCAAGGACGGCAACACCTGGTTTGACCTGGCTTTGCGTGACGGTGAAGGCACGGTTCATATTTACTACGGGGTAACGGATAGTGGTATGGATGATGCCTGGTTACGCCTGATTGAGCCGGGTGAGTAGTGAAGTGGCGTTGGGCGTTTTTTAGGAGCATCTCTGGAGACTGAGAGACTTAGAGACTGAGAGATTTTCAGAGGTCGGTTTCGTTAATTGTTGCCAAAGTTGAGTAATGAGTATGCAAGTTGGACTTTTGACTGTCAGTGATAGGGCCAGCCGGGGGGAGTATGAGGATAAGGCTGGCCCACTGATGGCGGAAATTTTGACCGGGCGCACGGATTGGCAGGTGGCCCGGCAAAGTATCGTAGCGGATGAGGTGGAAGAGATCGCGGCCGCGCTGCGAGCCTGGTGTGACGAGGGCCTTCACCTCATCCTGACCACTGGCGGAACCGGCTTTGCCCCCCGTGATGTTACCCCCGAAGCTACCAAAGCGGTCATTGAACGAGAAACCCCGGGCATTGCCGAGGCCCTACGCGCCGAAAGCCTGAAGATTACCCGCCATGCCATGTTATCACGAGGAGTGGCGGGAATCCGCGGCCGCACCCTCATCATCAACCTGCCCGGCAACCCCAAAGCCGTTAAAGAAAGCCTGGACATCCTGCTCCCCGTTTTGCCCCACGCGCTTGATTTACTTACCCAGGCTCCCCACACCGAAGACCAGCATCGCCGTTTGTAACTTCCTAACCTGGACCAGCCAGAACCAAAGAGGTTTTTGCCACCAATTAAACGAATTAGCACGAATGGGAGAATAAAAATTCGTCTCAATTCGTGAAATTCGTGGCTGATCTTCTTGCTAACTGGTCAAGAAGTTGGCTCGGAAGGTACTATGCACCACGATCAAGAATGCCCTTTTTGTGAACCCTATGTGACTCAGGAAGGCATAATCCTGGCTAATGAATATTGCCTGTTTTTGCAACAGGAAGAACCGGTTCTGCTGGGTTCTGGTTTGATTGTGCCCCGGCAACACCGGGTGACGGTGTTTGATTTGACGGTTGAGGAGTGGGAAGCGACGGGGGTGATGTTAAACGAGGTGAAGGCGTATTTGGATGAGCGGTTGGCCCCGGATGGGTATAACGTAGGCTGGAATTGCGGCCGCGTCGCCGGTCAAGAAATTTTCCACGCCCACTTGCATGTTATTCCCCGTTATAAAGATGAACCACTGGCAGGTAAGGGGATTCGTTATTGGTTGAAGCAGGAGACAAACCGGCGCCCAAAATGAGGCAGAACCGTTAATCTGTGACTGTTACTGTGGCCAGAACCTGCTCATTCAGGGGCAGGGTGGGGTCATAAAGGACACGATAGGTCGCACTGGCCTTCTCAAGAAAATACACTTTTCGGTGGATGAACGGGCATTGAAACGAAAAGACAAAAGCGGGTGAACCATTCAGCCGTGTCTTCTGGAGTTCCGTTACCGTACACTCTCCAAATCGTTCTTGCATTCCCTCTTTGAGTTGGTCATACCCTTCCCGTGCCGTCAGCGCATAGTAACAGGTGACTTCAAAATAGAGTTCTCGACTATCCAGCGATGTCAGATGAACCCGGCTCACATTATCCCTATGTGTTTCTTTGAGAGCTACCGGGAACCTTCTGGGGGTCGTTTCCGGGTAGCTAAACTGGAATGTGGTTCCGGGAAATGTATAACGAACCATCATGCGTTGTTGCTTGTCCTTTTAGGGGGGATAAATAGTCGGGGTGTTTTTAATTGGTAGGCGCGGCTTTCGTCGTTGAGCGCTGGCCCGCTAATGAGGTTTAACAAATTAATCGTGGTATTGAGGAGTAAGGCACGCCTACGTGCCGTTTGGTTGACACTCGTTCGCACATGGGTGTGCTCACTCCTCTCTATACCCCTGTTCTTTCGGAAATCTTGAAAAGCGGTCACGACAAACCCAAACCTTT